>JAIOPV010000038.1 GCA_021413735.1 Planctomycetota bacterium | reverse complement strand
GGAGAGCAGGTACTCTTCCCGGAGGTGCGTCACTTCTTTTACATCACCAACGATCGGAAAGCGACGGCAGCGGAGATCGTGTTTGAGGCGAACGATCGTTGCAACCAGGAGGTGCGCCATGACAACGGTGAAGGCATCGCTGACTCAGTCAGCAGAACACTCGGGAGGAGGTGTCTAAGCCGACCAACTTACTCGCCGTCGAAAGACGAGCGGGGAACAGAGCCTGTTGGTGAAGCGGCGGTGGGCGTCGAAGTGCCCGGACCCACGCGCCGCAAGGCTTGCGAAGTATGGTGAAAGCTACACTGCTTGAACTCCAGTTCCACCGGACCAAGTGCAGTCCCACCGGCATGGCACTCGATGACGGTGCCGACCGCTCCAGCCGCCGTTCTCTTGGGCGATTGGAACCCCGGCGGTCGGGGTGACGGGCGACGAGCCCGCCCACGGAACGAACGGAGCACCTAACCTTCGCTCGGACGTGCCCTCACGGCAAAGCATGGTTAGCGTCCGGTGAATGGTCGTCTTGTGGGGCGAGGTAATCTGTGGGTTTCCTCACTCGCAGGAGACCCCGATGGCCGTGCATGCCCCTCATCGCCTCGAACGCTGGCGAACGATCATCGCCGATTGGCAAAGTTCCGGTCTCTCCGTGACGGCATTCTGCCGCTCTCGCAACCTCAACAAGTCCGGATTCCACCGCTGGCGCAGCATCATCGACCAGCTCGATCACACCTCCGTAACTCCACCACCAACCCTGGCCGAGCCGAAGTCCTCACCGTCATTCGTGCCCGTCCGTGTGATCCCCGATTGCGTCGTCGAGGTCGTCCTTCCATCGGGTCTTCAACTCCGCGTGCCGCTGTCTGCCGATGCCCAGCAACTCGCCCGCTTGGTTATCGCACTGGGAGCCGCGCCATGCTGAACATCGGCACCACGGGCACCATCTACGTTGCCGTCGATTCCCAGGACGGACGCAAGGGGATCGACGGACTCGCTGGAGTCGTCCGCACCGTCCTCGGACGCGACCCCGCTTCCGGCGACATCTTCGTCTTCAAGAACCGTCGTGGCGACAAGCTCAAGATCCTTGGCTTCATGGGCGACGGCTTCGCCCTCTACCTCCGACGATTGGAGAAGGGGACGTTCGCCTTCCCCACCGCCGCAACCAAGGAACTGTCCATCACGACCACGCAACTGGCCATGATTCTCGGCGGCATCGAACTGGCCCAGACACGCACGCGAACCCGCTTCCAAAAATCCTCGTGATTCTCGACCGATTCCGTGATCGTTCTCGCCGCGTCGCGCGTCTTCAATGGCATGGCGTTGCCACCGCAAGACGAAGTCATCACCCTCCGCGAGCAGGTCGCCCACCTGCTCGCTGACAACACGCAACTCAAAGCCCAACTCCAGGAAGTCCTCGCGCTCGTCGGTCAACTTCGCGGCACGATCGAGAAACAGCAGGACCACATCGCCAAGCTCGTGAAGATGACCTTCGGCCGCAAGAGCGAGCGGGTCGAAGGCCCCACTCTCTTCGACAATCCTTCCGACGAACCCGTCACCCCGTCCAGCGCTGCGGTGATTGCCGAACCCGAAGTGTTGGTGCCCAAGCGGAAAGGGCACGGCCGCAAACCGAACTCGGCGAAGCTGCCTCGCCAGCGGGAAGAGATCGACCTGTGCGATGCCGAGAAGGTCTGTCCGTGTTGTACCGGGGTGCGTGTTCGCATCGGCGAGACGATTCGCGAGCGCCTCGATTACACGCCGTCGTCGATATTCGTTCGAGAGCTCGCTCAGCAAACTTACGCCTGCCGAAACTGCGAGCAGGCGACCCTTGATCCGCAGATCGCGGCACCGGCCTTCCCCCCCGAACCGGTGCCGAGGTCGGGGGTCGGTGCCGGATTGCTCGCCCAGGTGATCGTGTCGAAGTGCATCGACCACTTGCCGCTCTACCGCCAGGAGTCAATCTTCGCGAGGCAGGGCTGGCCGGTGTCCCGCACCCGCTTGTGCGATCTCGTGGCCGCGTGCGCGACCGTGTTGGAACCGGTCTACCGGGCCATGATCGCGCGCCTCAAGGGCTCGTTCGTTATTCATGCCGACGAGAGTCCGGTCAAACTCCTGCAACCCCGGCGGACGGCGTATGCCTGGCTCTACCTCGGGGACGCGGCCCATCCGTACACGGTGTTCGACTTCACGGCCGGTCGCGGCGAGGAGCACCCGACTGCGTTCTTGAAAGGGTACTCGGGGTTCGTGCAAGCCGATGGCTACGCGGGTTACAACTGCATTCACGGCTCCGGGGCGAGACATCTGGGTTGCTGGGCTCACGTGCGGCGGAAGTTCGTGGAAGCCCAGAAGAACAACCCGGCGAAGGCGAGCGAGGCACTGGCGTACATCCGCACGCTCTACGCCGTGGAGAAGGAAATCGTTGAGAAGAAACTCACGAGTGACAGCGTGGTGTCACTGAGGCAAACGCGGGCCGGTCCGGTTCTCAAGAAGTTCGGTGAATGGCTGGACGTCGAACAACGGACCATGCAGCCGAAGAGTTCGTTCGGTGAGGCCGTGTCGTATGCTCGGAACCAGTGGCCGACGCTGGGCCGCTATCTCGTCGATTCGAGGTTCGCGATCGACAATAATGTTGTCGAACGCGCCTTGCGACCGCTGGCTGTCGG
Organism: Planctomycetota bacterium; assembly: GCA_021413735.1. Taxonomy (GTDB): domain Bacteria; phylum Planctomycetota; class Planctomycetia; order Gemmatales; family Gemmataceae; genus Gemmata. The sequence goes on along the minus strand of JAIOPV010000038.1, from coordinate 34,963 downwards.
ACGCCGCAACTGGTTGCACGTGGGGGGCGACGGTGGTCTTGGGAGTGCGGCGGTGCTGATGAGCGTGTGTGCCAGTGCCAAGCGTCACGAGTTGAATCCCTGGTTGTACCTCACCGACGTGCTGACGCAACTGGCTGCGAAACCGGCCGACGTGACCGATCTGCTGCCGGATGTCTGGGCCAAACAACACCTCCCCGCCAGCCACTGAACTCACACTTCGAGGCGACGCCCGAACTCAACGGCTACCCACGTCTATTCACCGGACGCTTTCAAAGCATGGGATGGCCTACCGGGCGCGAGCCCCACGGCCACGGAGTCTCCGTAGTAATCCGCGCCGGGGAAAGCCCGGCACATGGTGAAGGGAGACAGGTCACTCGATGTCACGGGACGGGAGGTGCGCGAGATGCGTAACGCCGAAACGATCCTTGGCATCATCCGAAAGCGCCGCACGCCCCCGGATTGGGTGCGACTCATGGCATCCCGGCGACGGAAGACGATGGTCCTCTGTCGCATCTGCCATGACAACATCCACGCCGGTAGGCCATTGCGACGCGGGGCGGAATGAGTGGCTGGAGAGCCGGATGATGCGAAAAGTATCCAGTCCGGTTCGGAGGGGGGCGGATGGGAAAGGTCCGGGACACCGGAACCTCGCCAGCCGCCTACCCTACAACTTGCTGGCCCAGTTGCATGATGGTGTTGGTGCGTTGCAAGCTCCGGTGAACACGTTGGAGAGTAACGGGGCGTGGATGGTGATGACGGCACTGGCGTGGAACTTGAAGGCGTGGTGGGCGTTGATGCTGCCGGTGTCACCGGGTCGCTGGGAGGAAGACCACCGCGAGGAGAAACGTCGTGTGCTGCGATTGGAGTTCAAGGCATTCGTGAGTGCGTTCGTGACGATCCCGTGCGAGGTGATCCAAACAGGTCGTCGTCTGGTGCTGCGTGTGCTTGGCTGGAACCCGCACCTGCTGACGTTCTTTCGTCTGGTGTCGCTGCTGCGTCAGTGAGAACCACGAAGCTGAAGTCGGGATCTGGAAGTCCCGATCCGTGAGGACACCGAGAGCGAGTTCGCAGAAAGGAGGTGAGCGTGAACAACGAGAGTCACATGGACAACAGACGGGCCACCGATGGCACCGTCCTGCGATCACGTTCGCACGGTTCTGGGCACAGAAGTCCCAGCGAGATCAGAGGCGATTCGCTTGTTTAAGGTCTAAGCGAACAGGATGTCCAGGTGGATGTTGCTGTTGACGTGGAGATGCGTTGCGGGGAGGGGGTAGGCAACGGGCGTCAGGGCGATCTCCCATGCGACTCCTTGATTCACAGGGTAAGTGCCAATACATCCCGTACAGAAAACTGGGCGTCGCGTGACAAGTGCCAATACATCCCGAACAGGACAATCAATCCTGGAAGCCACGGTTGGGCAGCCGATAATTCACTTCCAGGATCTGAGGCTGACTGGTCGGTTCCTTGCGTCGGAGGGTGAAGAAACGGATCTTGTCCTTGTCCAGATCGACTTCACACCGGACCAAGCGGCTGGGCCAGACCAAGCCCAGTGGCCACGTCTTTCCCAACAAGACGACCTCGCTCTTGGGATTGCTTCGACGCAGATAGACCAGGAGGCCCTTTGGCCGTTTCTTCAGGTCGAGTTTCCACTTGCTCGGGAACGGGCGGCGATCCGGGGCGGCCTCGATTCTCGCGGCCCTCTGCTTGAGTACGGCTGCGACGTACTTCCGAGAGTGTCCTTGCAACTCCTCCAGGTCTTTGTGCTGGAAGCGGGACCAGACCTTGGCTTGCCACCAGCCGTTGTAGCTCTCGATCATGGCTTGGAAGCCGGTCTCACGCGGGGGCACCAAGACCGGGACGACGCCCAAGCTGAGGCACAAGCGGAGGACTCGTCCCAATGCGTCGGGGTAACGATGTGTGCCGTGGAAGATCATGTCGTTGTCGAACTGGGCGTAGCCGGGCAGCCTGACTTCCCGCCAGTGCGAGACCAACGACTGCACAGTCATTTCGGCGGTGACCGGGGAGGCGACCGGCCAGGAGACGACTCGGCCACCGTGCAAGGATACGCCGTTGAGCACCTCGACTTGGGGGCCGTCCTTGATCACGAGTCCCTCGACAATGTCGATGCTGTCCAACTCAGCCTTGGCAGTGGCGACCTTGGGCAAATACCAGCCCGTGGGTGGAGGTGGGCGGCGTGTTCTCGTTTTGCTGTCCAGAACCCCACGGCGACCAAGAATGCGGTTGATGGTCCGCACCGAAGGGATCTTGGTAACCTTCTGGTCCACGAAAGCTTGGTGGATGGCTTCGGCACCAATCGCTCCCAGGTCTCCGAGGCCCAACTGACTGCGGGTCTGCAAAACCAGATCCTCCACGGTGGCCTCGGTGCGTCGGGTCTTGTGCGGGGCACGGGAGCGGTCCGACCAGTCCACCCGATCCAGACGCTGGGCTTTGGCTCGCTTGACCCAGTGGGCGACAGTCGTCACCCCCACGTCGAACTTCCCGGCTACCGCACGCAGCGACTGACCACGCCGGACGGCTGCTACCATGGCCCGGCGACGCTCGGCTTGACTCTTTGCTTGCTCATAAGATTTCCTCCATTGGGATCACTTGAGGGGTTGTTGTAGCCCTTCTGCTGTACGGGATGTATTGGCACAAAAGTGTACGGGATGTATTGGCACTTACCCATTCACACAAAGGGTAAGGGGGTTCCGACAGCGTCGTAATGTCAGTGACAATGGCGTGTCACTCATTGCCCTGCCGAAGGCGGTGTGCCGCATCTTCGAGATCAAGATGACCGTGGCCGGCGGTCACCGGCGATGTCGCCTTTCGACGGAACCAACGACGGTGAGGATGCCGACGATCATGAGGGCACCGATCACGGCCGAGGTCAGCCGGCCGAGGCCGACGGCGACGCCGAGGGCGGCCGTCAGCCAGAGGCCCGTCGCCGTCGTCAACCCCTTGATCCGCCCGTCCGGGCCGTCCGGCTTGAGGATGACGCCGGCCCCCAGGAACCCGATCCCGGTCGCGATCCCCTGGATCACCCGCGACACGTCCGCGTGCGCCATACCATCCAGGACCGGGACGAGGACGAAGAAGGCGGAGCCGAGGGCGACGAGCATGTGCGTGCGGATCCCCGCCTCCTTCCCCGCCCGCGCCCGCTCCCACCCGACCAGCCCGCCGAGGGCGGCCGCGATCGCCAGCCGGACGGCCATCCGGACACCCTCGGCGACCGTGGGGATGTCGCCGAAGTCGTCCAACACTAAGCTCCACCCCGCATCCATCACCGCCCCCTTTCGTAATCAGCCAATGTCAGTACTTTTTCACTCGCCGCCGGCGAGAATCAACGCCCAGCGGCCGAGCATTACGGCGAGCACCACCCCCACGCAAGCCGTCAACGCGACCTCTCCCCTTCCGAGCGGGACAAATAGCAGCCGGCCGCGTGCGGCACTCAGCACCGCCCAGGGCAATGCAACCGCCCACAACACCGCTATCACCGTGCCGGCCCAATTCGCCCGCAGCGACCCGGCCACGTCCCCCCGGACGAGGAGGGAGAAACTGGTCGTCATCCCACAAGACGCGCAAGGCCTCCCGGTGGCGGAAAGGAACTGACACGGGGCGAGTCCGAGCTGGGTGTGCGTCGCCCTCGCCCGCGGGGTGCCGTCCGCGTTGTACGGGTTCACCCAAAACGCAGCGGCGAATACCCCAGCCAGTGCGGCCCCGGCCAGTAGGAGCGCGGCCCGGACGGTCAATACCATCCGTCCCCCGGGAGGAGTCGGAGGAGTCGCCCGCGTGTGTATCATGGCCGCCTCGGCTGGTTCGTAGAGGTCAAACATTCGCGCATCCTGGAGAACGGTAGGCCCGTCCCGCGGTCCGGCGGGCGTCATGTCCGCCAGCCGAGCGTGACGTGCGGCACCGGGTTGCGGAACGGCCGCCCCTCCGCCCGTGATGCATGCAGTTCTTTTTTGAGCTGGTAGTACCAACGGGCCGGCCGGTCGGCGTCGTTGATCAGCATAAGCTGCGGGTCGTCGTTGAGCCCCTGCCGCTGCTTGTCCAGCACGTCCCGGTCTTGCCGGAGGAAGGTGCGGACGAACCGGCGGAGCAGTGGGCGTAGGAGGACCAAGCCGGGGACGGTCCAGTAGAAGAGTTGATGCACTTCCACCTCCGTGGCGGTCCGCGGGGTGACCGTAGTCACCCCGCACAAGTGGTGCCTGCCGAACCGGATGTGCTCGATCCGGGTGCCCGGCAGCTCGAACCGGATTTCGGTGGACACCTCCGACCCGAGCAGCCGATAGGCCCGGGAGTTCGCCGACGGCCGGTGGCGGACCATTGTGAACCCCAGGTGGGAAGGGGCGAACGCCTTCGCCTTCTCGTGCATCGACCCGCGGGACCGCCACCACCACGAGGCGTGGACGAACGGGCCGTGGGCGGGGTCCATTAGGCTGACGACCGCTTGGTCGGCCGAGCACGGGTACACGCACCGCTCGACCAGGCGGAGGTGGCACTCGTCCACCTCGGGTGCCCGGGGGATCTCCGGCAGGACGGCGGCAGGGCTCGCGTCGTCCGCCGGGACGTAGACCCACACGTTCCCTTGCACCTCGCGGCAGGGGAACGAAGTGACGCGAATCCTTCCGAGTTCAAAGGTTTGGGTCGGGAGGAGCGACGGGATGTGCGTACACACCCCACCGCAGTCGAACCGCCAGCCGTGGTAGCAGCACTCGACCTCCCGGCCGTCGAACCGGCCGAAGCTGAGGGGGATGCCGCGGTGCGGGCAGAGGTCGCTTAGGGCGAACACCGAGCCGTCGGCGGCCCGGCCGACCAGGATAGGCCGCCCGAGCAGCTTCACCCCGACCGTCTGCCCCTGGTGGAGCCGGCGGCCCGGGATGGCCAGATACCACATGTCATAAAGCACCTCGACCACTGGCGACATCGACGCTCCCTCGTGTCCCGTTGGAAAGTCCTTATCCGCGCAGTTGGCCGTGACGTTCATGTCTGTGTAACCGCCCTTTTGAACAGATGATCCGGCCGTCACCGGCTTGGTCGTCTACGTTGCTCGCAAAGCGACGCATCCACGGCTCGCCCGTTATGGTTGCTCTCGAATGCGTCCGGACAGCCGCGTGCCGCCGTAGCCGACGGCTGCCAGGATTGCGACGACCAAGACGGTGCCCACGACGGCCGACGCCAGCCGGCCGAGGCCGTCCGGCTTGAGGATGACCCCGGCCCCCAGGAACCCGACCCCGGTGGCGACCCCTTGGATCACCCGGGACAGGTCGGAGAGCGGCAACCCGTCCAGGGCGGGGACGAGGACGAACAGGGCCGCCCCCAGGGCGACGAGCATGTGGGTGGCCACGCCCAGGAACGCCACCTCAGGGGAGTTGGCCCACGGCAGCGGCACCACCCGCCGCCGCGTCCGGAGCCAGCCGAGCAGGACGACCAGCGGCCAGGCCAGCCCGATCAGGAGGCGGTTGGCCCCGGTCATGTTGGCGGCGGCGTACTGGACGTACTTCGACCCCGGGTTCCGGCCGGCCTGGTAGGTGTAGTAGATGTCCACCGCGTACTGGGCAGCACCGTCAGCAGGGCGAGGGTCAGCCCAGGGGTGATGTGGGCCTCGGTCGCCTCGGCCGCCCAGGACAGGAGGAACCCGGCCCCGAGCACCCCGAGGCCGAACAGGAGGGCGGCGGCCGGCGGCGGCAGCCCGTACCCGGTCAGCCGCAGCGCGACCGCCGGCGCCGTGGCCGCCACCGCCAACCCGTACACGAGTCCGACCCGTCCCATGTCACCCCCTCCCATTTCCCCCCGCAACTGCGGCGGCGTCGGGCCGCCCCCTGACGGTGCACGTCACGTTCGGAATCGGCTCGACCGTGGCCCGCTTCAGCACAAGTTGCGCTCGTTCGACGCCGACTTGGGCCGACCGCAGTTCCGGGTGGATGCCCAGGACGTAGGCCCGGACCCGCTCCAGGTCGTAGGCCGGCAGCGGCAGGTCGAGGTCGCCTGTGAGACTGCTGTAAGGAAGGTCGTCCACGCCGACGCTTGCGGCCAGCCGGCGGAACGCGGCGGGCAACGCCTTCGTCGTGGCGTCGAGTTCGGCCCGGTAGCGTTCCAGATCGACCTCCAGTTGCACCACGTCGAGTTCGCTCCCCTCCTTCGCCTTGAGCAGTTTGTTGGCGTTCTCGACGGACTGCTCGGCCAGGGCGATGAGTTGCCCCAAGATGTCGGCCCGCCGCTGAAGGATGAGCACCTCGTAGTAGCTCTGCCGCACGTCGGTGAAGACGCGGTATCGCTCGGTCATCACCCGGAGAGTGGCCTGATCGACCTCCTTCAGGGCGGCGGCCTTGCTGAGGCCGAGCTTGTTCCCGGTCACGATCTCCTGCTGGAAGTGCGGGGCAGTCCAGATGCCGCCCGGCCCCGTATGGTCGCCGAGTTCGTCGCCGGTCACGCTCAGGGTCGGGTTCGGGTACAGCCCGGCCTGGACTGCCCGCCCGCGGGCCGTCTCGACCGCCCACCCGACCTGGGAGAGCCGGGGGTTCCGTTCGAGCGTCGGGGCTGTCAGTTGCGGCAGCCCCAACGGTGGCAAGGGAGATGGCCCCGCGGCGTCCGCCGTCCCCTTGAGCGGTCTGGGGGTGGGCAACTCCCCGCCTGACTTCCCCGCCGGGGTTTGCCGATACCCGGCCTGGACGACGGCGTGTGTGGGGGTGGGTCGTGAGGCAGCCGCAGAGGCCGCGACCGGATCTGGCGTGTCGCCGCACACCCGACCAGCCCGGCGAGGGACGCCCCGACCAGCAGTACCATGTAGGTCTTCGTCATGTCACTTGCCTCCGCGTCCTGCGAGTTCGGTCTGGCGATCCGTCGCCGAGTATCTGGGCCGTCGTCAGGCGGCGGACCTGCGTGAACGCCATGCGTAAACGCCGAGGATCAAGGCAATCGCCGCGTTCGCGATCGCCCCCCACATATGTGTCGTTGGCGTCTCCGTAATGATCCCGAACACCGTCAAAGTGGTGCCTGAATACCAGAACGCGGCGTGGACGAAGGCATGAAACGCCTCAGCTCCGCACAAGAACTTGGCGATCTCTTTCCAGCGGTTCATGGTCGGCGCCTTCGTGTGCAGGGCGGTAGGAATCACGTTCGAGTCGAGAGAAAGCGGGCAGGCACCGCTGCAATTCGGTGCCTGCCGTGGCCCAGCGCCGCCGGTTCAACTCTTCGGCTTTGCGGTAAAGTTCCCGTCCGGCCCTTCGAGCTTCGACGGCTCGTAGCCGGCCTTATCGACGGCCTCCCACAGCGACCGGGGCGACATCGCGGACCCCTGCTTGGGCGTCACGATCAGCAGCTTCGCCTTGATGTCCACCTTCACGTCGGCCACGCCCGGCACCGCGTACAGTTTGTCGCCGGCCTTCTTCGCACAGTTCATGCAGTCCAGGCCGGGAACGGTCAGCTTGGTCGGCACCGGGTCGGCGGCTTGCAGCAAGCCGCCGAAGACCAGCACTGCCACTGCCGCGACCACTTCCAATCGGTTCTTAATCCGCATCTCTGACTCCTTGCAAACTTCCAAAAGGTTCGACACATTTCCCTGGTGTCGCTCGGTGTTGCTCCAGACCGTCCCCGCCGCTCTTTCCGAGCAGTGGGAGCGGTTGACTATTTCTCCTCGCCCGAAGCTTCTGACGGTAGCGTCGTGGACGGTGGTGTCATGGGGCGTCTCGAAACCTCCCGGCAGGCCGGGGCGACCACCCTCGCTTGGCCTTCACGGGCCGACGCCACTCCGCACCCGCACAGGCATCCGCCCTGCATCGGGAGCAACAGCCCAATCACAACCAGGGCGACTCGCCGCGAACCTGGACGCCGTGGGATCGGCAACTTCACGATGTTTCTCCAGTTGAAAGGCGGGATGAAGGGGCCGGGTTCGGACCCGTGTCCCTCCACTCACGCTCGGCGTTCTGGCGGCAGACTACTTCTTCTCTCCCTTGGCTTCGGGCGGCAGGGCCGGCGGTTCCTTGCCGTACTTGGCCTTGTACGCGGCGGCGAACTTCTCGTACCGCTTCGGGTTGCAGATGAAGCACTGCGACTCGGGCCGTTCGTGTTCCTTGCACCAGTCGCCCTTCTTCTTGTACTCGGCGGCCACCTTGGCATCGCACTGGGCGCAGTCGTGTTCGGACACGCCGTGTTCCTTGCACCACCAGCCGTCGGCTGCCTCCTTCTTCTCGCCGTCCTTCTTCTTCTCGGCCACCACGGGGGCGTCCTTCGACCCCTCCGCCTTGTCCTTCGGGCCGCACCCGGGGAGGGTGAGCAGCCCCAAGGCCGGGAACAGGGCGGCAAACAGCGCCGCGCGCAACGTCGTCGTCTTCATCGAAGTCTCCTCTCGTTTGGGATCACACCGAACCGTCACACCGGCGCCGGCTCCTCACGATGAGTCGCCGCCCCCGCCACCGGGGCCACTTTGCCCCGGAACGCCTCGAACGCCTGGTACAGCACTCGAAGTACCAGCAGCGACATCACCATCGCCCCGATCACGCCGCCGATCACGACCGTTGCCAGGGGCCGCTGCACCTCGGCCCCCATGCCGGTGCTGACCGCCATCGGCACGAACCCCAGGCAGGCCACCAGCGTCGTCATCAGCACCGGCCGGAGCCGGGTGAGGGCCGCCTGCTGGATTGCGTCGGTCAGGGCCAGCCCCCGGTCCCTGAGTTGGCGGACGTAGGAGACGAGGATCATGTCATCAAGGACTGCCACGCCCGACAGCGCGATGAACCCGATGCCCGCCGAGATCGAGAATGGCATGTCCCGCAGGTACAGGGCGAAGATGCCGCCGACCCAGGCGAACGGGATGCCCGTGAACACCCGGAATGCGTCCAGCAGATTCCCGTAGGTGGCGTAGAGCAGGCCGAAGATCAAGATGAACGCCACCGGCACGACGATCATCAGCCGCAGGCTGGCACGCTCCAGTTGCTCGAACTGCCCGCCCCATGTGATCGAATACCGTCCGGCGGGGAGTTGCACCCGCTCGGCTGTTTTCCGCCGGGCCTCGGCCACGAAGCTGCCGAGGTCGCGGCCCCGCACGTTGCAGGTGACGGTGATCCGCCGCTGGCCCCACTCCCGCTGGATCGTGGACGGCCCCTCGACCACCTGCACGTCGGCGAGCCGGGAGAGCGGGATGCGGCCCCCGCTCGGGGTGGTGACGAGCATGTTGCCAATGGCTTCCGGGCTGGCCCGGTCCCGGTCCGGCAACCGCACCGCCAGCGGGAACCGCACCTGCCCTTCGACCACCTCGCCGAGCGGCTTCGCACCGATGGACTCGACCAGATCGAGGACGGCCTGGGCCGGCACCCCGTGGCGGGCGATCTCGTCCTGCTTGATCTTGACCTGCAAGACCGGCTGACCGGTCACCTGCTCGACGTTGATGTCTGCATTCCCTTGAACCGACTTCAGCACCGCCTCGACTTCCCTGGCCTTCGCCACCAGCACGTCGAAGTCGTCGCCGTAAATCTTCACGCCCACGTCTGATCGCACACCCGAAATCATTTCATTGAGACGCATTTCGATGGGCTGGGTCATGGCGTTCCGCTGGCCGGGCATGTCCCGCACCGCCTTCTCGATCAGCTCCGTCAACTCGGCCTGGGTGCCCGCCTTCGTCCACTTCTGCCGGGGCTTGAGGGTGATGAACACGTCGGTCAACTCCACGCCCATCGGGTCGGTGGCGACCTCGGCCGTGCCGGCCCGGCTCCAGACGTGTTCCACTTCGTCGGGGAACGCGGCGAGGATCGCCTTCTCCATTTTCGTGTTCGCCCGGACGGACTCCTCCAGGTCGGTCCCGGCGAGCCGCACGACGTTGATGCAGATGGCCCCCTCCGACAGCCGGGGGATAAACTCCGACCCGAGCCGCGGGGCGATCATGCCGAACGCGACCAGGAGGACCGTGAGGGCAAACCCAACCACCGCCAGCTTGTGGTGCATCGAGAAGTGCATAACCGGGCGGTAGAGTGCGAGGGCCAGCCGCATCAGCAGCGGCTCCCGCTCGGCGACCTTCTTCGGCAGGAAGATGCTGGCCAGGACCGGCATCAGCGTCATCGACAGGATCATCGACCCGACCAGGGCGAAGATGACGGTGAGGGCCATCGGGCGGAACAGCTTGCCCTCGGTCCCCTCCAGGGTCAGGATCGGCAGGTAGACGATCATGATGATGAGTTCGCCGAACAGCGTCGGCTTGCGGACCTCTAGGGCGGCGTCGCGGATGACGGCGAGTTTGCCCTTCTTCTCGGCCTCGCCGTGGCTCAGGTGGCGGATACAGTTCTCGACCATGACGACGCTCGAATCCACCACCATGCCGAAGTCGATGGCCCCGAGGGACAGCAGACTGGCGGCGACCCCCCACTGGAGCATCCCGCTGAACGCGAACAGCATCGACAGGGGAATGGCGAGCGCGACGATGCCCGCCGCCCGCAGGTTGCCGAGGAAGGCGAACAGGACGGCGACGACGAACAGCCCGCCCTCGAACAGGTTGTTGCGGACGGTGTGGATGACGTGGTCGACCAGCTCCGTCCGGTCGTACACCGGGGTAACGGTCACGTTCGGCGGCAGTGACGCCTTCACCTCGTCCAGCTTCCGCTTCATCCCCCACGTCACTTCGTGCGTGTTTTCGCCCATCGTCAGGAACCCGAGGCCGAGGACGACCTCGCCCTTGCCGTCGAGGGTGACCGCCCCCCGTCGGACTTCGTACCCGACCTCTACGTCGGCCACGTCCTTCACCCGCACCGGGACGCCGTCCTGGGCGGTGACGACGATGTTCCCGATCTGCTCGACGTTGGCCGTCCGCCCGATGCCGTGGACGAGCAGCATGTTGCCACCCTGACTGACGCTGCCACCGCCGACGTTGCGGTTGTTCTTCTGGACGGCTTCCGTCACCTCCTCGAACGTCAACCCGTACTTGTGGAGCCGGGCCAGGTCGATGCGGACCTGGTACTGCTTGTCGTACCCGCCCCAGGTGTTGACCTCGGCGGTGCCGGGGACCGTCCGCATCTTGGGCCTCACGACCCAGTCGTGGACGGTGCGGAGGCTGGTCACGTCGTCGCCCTGGCCCGTGACGACGTAGTGGAACACTTCCCCGAGGCCGGTGGAGACCGGCCCCATCTTCGGCCGCTCGACGCCGGCCGGCAGTTGGGCGGTCCCCAACCGCTCGTTCACCACGGTCCGCGCGAAGTAGATGTCGGTCCCCTCCTCGAAGGTGACCACCACCTGCGACAGGCCGAACTTCGAGATCGACCGGAGCGTCTGGATCTTCGGCAGCCCCGAGAGCGCCTGCTCGATCGGGAAGGTGATCTGCGTCTCCACCTCCTCCGGGCCGAGGGCCGGGACGATGGTGTTGATCTGCACCTGCACCGGGGTCGTGTCGGGGAAGGCGTCCACGTCGAGTCGCCGCATCGACAGGACGCCGAAGGCGGCGAACGCCAGCGCGGCCAGGATGACGAGCATCCGGTTCCGCAGCGAGAAGTCGATAATCCAGGTCAGCACGGCGGCACCTCCTTGTGGAGGGAGTGTCGGGCCGCGTCGGTCACTTGCCGCATGTGCAGCCCTCCCCGAGGTTGCCCTTGAGCAATTCGGCCCGCAGGGCGGTGCTGCCCTTGGTCACGACCAGTTCACCCGGCACGACGCCCGCGATGATCTCGGTGTTCTTGCCGTCCTTCGCCCCGACCCGCACAGTGCGGACATGGAACACCTTCGGGCTGCCATCCTTCAGGTAGTCCTTGTCCCGCACGAACACGACGTGGCAGCAGCCTTCCCACTGGACGGCCTCGGTGGGCACCACGACGGCCTCCTTCTCCTCCCGCAAAACGACCTGACCGGCCCCGAACGTGTTGGCCCGGAGCCGGCCCGCGGGGTTCTCGACGGACGCCCGCAGCTTGACGGTGCGGGTCTTCGGGTCGGCCTCGGTGCTGACCCAGGTGATCTTGCCGCTGGCTTCGGTCCCGCCGTCCGGTCGGAACCGGACCTCCTGGCCGAGTGCGACGAGTTTGGCATCTTCCAGCCGCAGGTCGAGGGTCACCCACATCCGCCGGGCATCGGCCACCGTGAACAGCAACTTGGTGCTATCCACGACCTCGCCGGCCACCACGTCCCGCGACACGATCACGCCTTCCATCGGAGCGACCAATGGGAGCAGGTTGGTGGACGCCCTGTTGGCATCGAGCGACTTGACTAATTCCGCAGACAGACCAAGGAACCGCACATTGGCCTCCAGTTGGGCCGGTGTGAGTTTTTGGAGGTCGCCCCCCAGTGGCAGCCCAAGGTTGACGAGACTCTGGCGGGCGGCGTCGAGCCGAATCTCAGCCTCGCGGACGCGGGCCTCGGCGACCGCCCCGCCAGAACTGGTGATGCTCGCGAAACTCTGTGTCTTCAACTGGAGCGAAGCGAACGCCTGGAGCAACTCGGCCTTCGCCTTGCCCACGTCGGCGGCGTCGATCAGGGCCAGCAGGTCGCCGGCCTTGACCGGGTCACCCTGTTGCTTGAAAACCTTCCAGACGCTGCCGGGCAGCCGCGCCGACAACCGGGCGATGCGGGTCTGGTCGTAGCCGGCCTCGCCGTTCCCGGCGACGGACTCGGTGACCGGGGCCGTCCACACCGGCTCCACCTCAATCCCCACCTTGTCGGCGGCTTCCTTGGAGACGAACTGAATCCGCCGCCGGTGCATCTGGCACTTGCGGTTGTTCTCGGGCCGGTCGGTGAACGCCACCGCCCGCTCGGCCCTGGCGAAGTCGGCCTTGGCGGGGACCGGCGGGGTCGCGGTCTGGGCGACTTCGGGGTGGCACAGCGGGCATTCGTGGACGCCGAACTGCTTGCACCAGCCGACCGGCTCGGGCTTGTGCATCAGGTCGGTGTCGCACTCCACGCAGACGGACTCGGGGACGCCGTGTTCGGCACACCAGTCCTCCTTGCCCTTCGTAGCCTCGCCGTTCAGGGCCGAGTACTTCGGGAGGGTCCAGTCGTGCTGGTAGCCCCAGTACGCGACCCCGCCCAGCACGCCGAAGGTGATGACGGCGGGGATGCCGGCGAGGAGGGCGGCGGCGATCTTCCAGGCCACCGACCGGCGAGGTGGATTGGTTGGTGACGGCGGGGCCGTCGCTTCTTGCGGCAAACGTTCCAAAACGGTGTCCGACATGACTCTTCTCTCCATGCGGGGGGAAACGCGAGCATGCCCTTGGGAGGGATGCCAGTGGGGAACAAAATGAACGAACCTGGGGGTCGGGAACGTGAAGAGATCACGCCCGACGAGTCGAGAAGTGGGTTAGCAGCGGAGGACGGTGCAGGAGATGACGTGCAAATGGCCGGACGGGGGCGGCTGTGGCAGGAGGGCGACGGCGTGCCGCATGGGCGAGAACCCGCCGAAGGGCGAGGCCACGGGTGCAGACATGAGGTGGTCGAAAGAGTGCCGGTCGTCAACCGAGGTGCGTTCGACCGTTGGCTGCTGGCCGTCCTGGGCAACGATCAAGGGGATGTGCTTGCACCGGCACGGCTGACCGTGCGAGATCACGGAATCGGGATCAGCGGGGCGATCTTGGGTGATCGCGGTGGGAAGCGTGGAGTCGTGGCCGCAGCGGCACGAACACCGTTTCTCAGATTCGCACACCTTCTTGTTGTCATCAGCCACGCCGCGAGTCGGGCCGCCTTGATGATCGGGGACGCCGTCGTCCTGGCAACAGTCGCAGACGGTCCACGGGGCGTCGATACAGGTGTGACCTTTCGGACTGACGCAAAGCGTGAACGCGGGGCCGGCGAACGTCGTCGCGGCCTGCGTCAACAACAGCACCAGGGAAAGGATTCTGCGAGTCACGACCTGAATTACTCCGTATTCCGAGGGCATCCCATTTATTTGGAGCGAGTCTCAAACAGAGCGTTGGAAGTTGCCAGTCACTCAACAACCGTTCCCAACGGCACAACTCAGCCCGACTTCGACTATACGAACGGCATCAAGGAAATGGAAGGCGATTTCACTTTGTCACCTGAGGCACATCAAGATGCCTGCCACCTCTTTGGGCGTCGGTGCCCAGATGTACGGCACCGACCGACTGCAATTACGAGCCGAGAATCTGAAACCGTAACCCTGACCCAACGCCGACTTAGGGATGATAATTCAGGCGAGTGGTCGGGTGGTACGACTCTTGCCTTCAACACAATCCTTCTCGCAAGCCTCACCCACCGAGTTGCCGCAAATGACCCGTCACTTCTGGGCCACGGTTGCCCTATTGAACGTTAGCTCCCTTGCCAGTGCGAGTCTCGCAAGGCCACAACCCGTCGCCTTCCCGAACGAATTGCGGCTGGTTGTGAAATCGCTGCCGACCGCGACTGCCCCGGTCCCACCACCCGCCCAGGCCGAGTTGTCCGGTGAGACCGAGGTTTTCTTGAACGGTCTTCGCGCTGACTACAAGAACATCCCGCCGACTGCTGCGGTTGCTCGCGTCGTCCTCGCGGCCGACGGGAAGACCATCGTTCGGATCGAGTTCACAACCAGTAAATGAACCGCCGCAAGGTGAACTCGACGTTCCACCCTGGTCAATTGAACACGACCAACCGAACGGTGTCATCGACGGGGGCAAGGAACGACAACGGGCGGGATCACAACGGACGAACCTCCCGTCGAACTCCCTGTCACGACGGGGTAAGTACGGGTCACTCCATCGGCATCCCGAACGGTGATCGTACTCTGCGTCGGGATTTGTTGCACGACCCCACCGGTGACCGGGAACACCCGAACCACACCGTCACTGCCCCGGATTGAAATCGTTGGTGTGGCTGTCGTCGTCGATGGTGTGGTGACCACACCTTGGGTAGCCGGCACCATCGTGAGGGTATTCGGCGAATACCGGTAGTTCCCAGCCGAGTAGTACGGTGTGGACCGCGTGGGTTGGGTTCGAGAACTTGGCCCCCAGGCGAAGTCACTCCATCGCAAACCTTTCCCGGGGTCCGCAGAGGCGGTGCCGGTGGTGCCAGCGACCAGGGAGAATGCCGCGACGGCAACGAACGACAGTTTCATGCGATTGAACATGGGAATGCACTCCAAGAACTTCGGCTTTGGCACCGGTTCATTCAGACCCAAAGTGAGCCTGAATCCGAGGCGCTATCCGCCGGAGTGTAAAAGTTGTTGACCAGAATTACGTGTGGCTGCTGGTTCGCCCGTTTTGGTGGGCGGGGAATCAAGGCTGCGTGCAACGCAATCGTGAGTCAACAAGTGAAATGGCAGTGCGTGATTATCAGATCAGGAGGTGGAAGCGGGACGACGGTCGGCCGTTTGGCAAGCGACGCGGATGGCGAACGAAGAATTGGGTAAGCTAACGGCCACTCAGCAAGCGATTCTGCCGCGCCATCCGTGTCTTCTCCATCGCCAAAAACTTTGGCAGTAAATGCCGCACCATCAAGAAGAACTGTCCGATGGCAGCAAGAGGGTTTCGCCTCCGCACAGGTGTGCTTTGCTGACGGGGACGTGTCCAGGTGACGACGATGACAGCATGAACTGGAGTGGCCCGACTCCCTGTCGCAGCCGGTTACCGCAGCGGAGGTTGAGACGGGAACCGGGCAACAGCACCGCAGGGATGGTGGACCAGAGCAGAAGAATTTCACTCGCCCGTCTGGGCAGACGCACCCAATAACCGGCTGACTGATGGTGACGGTCATTACCGCCACCAACATCGCAAGAAACTTCAGAAGTGTGCCGGTGAACAGGGACATGCCGCCTCCACATGCAGTATCGACCTCTGGAGGAGAAAAATCAACTTTTTCGTGTTTTTCGACAGGTTCTCGGTTGGTTTGAGGTCCCCACCACCGTTCGTTGAGCTACCAATTTGATGACTCAACCAACGGTCAGGGAAGTTCTTGGGTCGGGGATTGTGTTTGCGAAATCGTCCACCGTGGGTATACTTTTCTCATGCTCATCCGTCCGGGAAGGCGACTGTTTGTCTGCCTGTTGCTCGTGGTCTCAACCACGATTGGCGTGATTGCACCCGTTCGGGTCTGTGCCTGTTCTCCATCCACTCGACAGAATTCCCCACTCCCAAACGAGCCACCAACCACCCCCCAAGTGTCGGCCGTGCCGGCCGCGAAGCCGTGCTGCAACCGGCCGTGCTGTGCGGCAAACCGCCACGCCGAAAGTCCTGGCTGTTGCTGCGAAGCCCCACCGAGACAATCTGAAACCCAGAAGTCAGCCTCCAAGCAAAGCGGGGGCAACAATCAGGATTGTGGGGCGGCGGGTTGCGACTGCGGGGTTTCTGAAATTCCGCCCACGCAGTCAGCCCCAATCACTTTGGCTTCGGACGCCACCGACTTCGCCGACGTTGGGTCACCCGTTCCGCCGGTGTTCCTCCCGACGCCATCGGCTCCGTCGCGGACCCTCTTCGACTCCATTCCCGGCACGCCGACCGATCTCGTCATTTCCCTCTCCCGTCTGACCTGTTAGTCCCCTCGCGCGCCCGTGAGTGCGGCAGTCCTTGAGTGTGTGCCTGCGCTCCCTTGCACCATTTCTCACCAAACTATCTATCGTCCGCTTCCACGCCTTGTCCGAGAGGGCCGACTGTGTCCGCATCGACACCCCCAGGTGCCGCCAACCCCGCCGTTGTGCCAAGCCGCCTCTCCCGGGCATTCCGACTCGCCGTTTTGGTGCCGCTTGCCCGGCTTCGGTTTCTGTTCATTCTTGGGGCCATCGGCGTGCTGATCGTGAAGTGGGACGACCTCGTCGCCCGCTACGAGAAGTACACGCGGCCCGCGACCGGGCCCGACGCGGGCGACCGCGACCACGAATACTTCTGCCCGATGCACCCGACCGTCGTGCGGGACACGAACAAGGACAAGTGCCCAATCTGCTTCATGCCGCTGTCAAAGCGGAAGAAGGGCGAGCAGACCGACGAAGCACTCCCGGCCGGAGTCGTAGCACGGGTGCAACTCTCCCCCTACCGTGTGGCCCTCGCCGGGGTGAACACGACGCCCGTCGAGTACCAGTCGCTCACCCGCGACATCACGACCGTGGCCACCGTGGAGTTCGACGAGCGGAAGCTGAAGTCGGTCTCAGCCCGCGTGAAGGGCCGGATCGACAAGCTCTTTGTGAACCAGACCGGGCAGATGGTTCACTTCAACGACCCGCTGGCGGAGTTGTACAGCCCCGACCTCGTGGTTACGGTTCAGAACCTGCTCGACGCCCGGCAAGCGAACAACACCGGCCTTGAGGCCATCGCACGGGATCGACTGAAGCTGTGGGGCATTGACGACAAGCAGGTGGAAGACATCGTCAAGGCCGGCCAACCGGTCGTGCGGCTCACGATCCGCTCGCCCATCGACGGGCACGTCCTGAAGAAGTCCGTTCGGGAGGGCCAGTACGTCGATGAAGGCAGTTCCCTGTTCGAGGTCGCCGACCTCTCGTCGGTCTGGGTTCAGGCCCAACTCTACGAGGACGACCTCGCCTTCTTGCCCATTGGGGGGCACGACCCGAAGACGGGCCGACCCGACTTTGAACTGACTGCGACTGCCACCACACGCGCCTTCCCCGGAAGGACGTTCAGCGGCCCGCTGTCATTCCTGTTCCCGCACGTCGATACCGAGACACGCACGCTCACTGTTCGGTTCGACGTGCCGAACAAGCGGCACGAACTCAGACCTGGAATGACGGCCTCGGTTACCCTCCGGCTCACGCCTGAATTGCTTGCGAAGACAGCAGCCGGGGCGAGGCTGCAAAGCCGAGACGGGAAGGTCTTGTGTGTTCCAGAGGCTGCGGTGATCGACACCGGTGCCCGGAAGGTTGTCTACCGCCAGTCGCTTCCGAACACGTTCGACGGGATTGCGGTCGAACTCGGAGCGAAACTCCACACGGCCGAGGGTGCCGTCTTCTTCCCAGTCCTCTCCGGGTTAGCGGAAGGTGATCGGATCGTGACCGCCGGCTCGTTCCTGATCGACGCCGAGACTCGGCTGAACCCGGCGCTCGGCTCGATCTACATTGGCGGCAGCGGCTCGAAACCGGGGGCCGTGGCCGTTCGGCCCACGACTCCTGAAGACCGGGACGCGAAGGTCGCAGCCGCATTCGCTCAACTTCCCGCCACCGACCGGAAACTGGCCGAGGCACAGGAATGGTGCCCCGTGCAGCGGGATCGTCTGGGACTCATGGGCGTGCCCGTCAAACTCACGCTCGCGAACCGAACCCTCTTCGTTTGTTGCCCGACGTGCCGGGCAGAGGCCGAGGCCAACCCGACCGAGATGTTCACCAAGGTCGAGGAACTGAAGCGGACTCGCCCCGCTGTTACCCCGCAGGGCGTCGCAAACCCGCCAGTCCCCGTCCTCACCCCGGAGAAGATCGAAAAGATCAGGGCGAATCTGGGCAAACTCGGTCCCGAGGACGCGAAGGCTGCTGAGGCCCAGCGGTACTGCCCGATCCAGGAGAAACCGATTGGGTCGATGGGCAAGCCACCGAAGTTGACCCTTGACGGGAAGGTCGTGTACCTCTGCTGCCCGGCGTGCGAGGATGCCGCCAACGCCAACCCCAAGGGAACGAGCCAGAAGGCCGAAGGGTTCAAAAAGCTGCCCCCGATCCTGCCGGCGGGGGGCAAGCCATGATCGAACGCATCATCGAGGGGTCGGTGCGGAACCGGTTTCTCGTTCTCGTCGTGGCTGCGGCCCTGGCGGTGTTCGGCGTCTATGCGATGCTCGACACGCCCGTGGACGCCGTCCCGGACCTGGGCGAGAACCAAGTGATCGTCTTCACCGACTGGCCCGGCCGCAGCCCACGCGAAGTCGAGGATCAGGTCAGTTATCCGTTGTCCCGCCGCCTCCAGGGACTCGCGGGCGTGAAGGCGGTGCGGTCGTCGAGCGAGTTCAACTTCTCGATGATTACCATCGTCTTCGAGGATCGCATCGACCTGTACTTCGCCCGGCAGCGGGTCAGCGAGCGGTTGGCCGAGGCCGGAACGTTCCTGCCCAGGGGCGTCACGCCGTACCTCGCCCCCGATGCGACGGCACTCGGCCAAATCTTCTGGTACACCGTCGAGCCGTCAAAGTCTCACCCCATCGACCCGCCCCGGCTGTGGGCACTCAACAAGTTTTACATCGCCCCGCAACTGAACGCGGCCGCCGGGGTGGCCGAGGTGGCCCCGGTTGGGGGGATGCCAGTCGAGTATCAGGTGGACGTGCGGCCTGAGGACTTGAGGGCTTACGGAGTCACGGTCGGCGAACTCTTCGACGCGGTGAGCCGCTCGAACCTCCCGGCTGCTGGTGGCGTGATTCAGAAGAATAACGCCGAGTACATCGTGCGGGGCATCGGGTGGCTGCGTGGCCGCAAGGACATCGAAGACACCGTCGTCAAAGAAGTGGGCGGCGTTCCGGTGTACGTGAAAACCGTCGCGACCGTTCAACTCGGACCGGGATTCCGCCGTGGGGTTTTCGAGAAGGACGGCAACGAGGTGGTCGGCGGTGTCGTGCTGATGCGGCACGGCGAAAATCCGCTCCGCGTCACCGAGCGGGTGAAAGACAAAATCCGCGAACTGCAAGCAGGCTTGCCCGACGGGGTGCAAATCGTGCCGGCCTATGACCGCACGCGGTTGATCCACGGTGCCGTCGGCACGCTCGCGGAAGTGATGTGGCACGAGATGGTGATCGCTGCCATCGCCATCATCCTGATCCTGTCTCACGTCCGCAGTGCCTTCGTGATCTGCATCACCCTGCCGCTCTCGGTCCTGTTCTCGTTCGGCACGATCTGGCTGCTCCGAAAGTTCGGAGTGGTTGATGTGCAGGCCAACATCATGTCCCTTGCGGGGATCACGATCTCGGTCGGGGTGTTGGTGGACCAAGCCATCGTGATGGTGGAGAACGCCACGCACCACCTCAAGGACAAGTTCGGCAACGCGAGAGTCACCGGCGACACACGAGAAATCGTGATCCCAGCCCTTCGCACCGTGGGCCGGCCGATCTTCTTCTCCGTCCTCATCATGCTCCTGTCGTTCGTGCCGGTGTTCATGCTGTCGGGTCGCGAGGGGAAACTGTTCCATCCACTCGCGTTCACGAAGAGCCTTGCGCTTTTGGGCACGGCACTGATTTCGGTAACCGTGGTCCCGGCGCTTATCCCGACGTTCATCCGGGGCCGTCTGCGGGGCGAGGAAGAGAACTGGATCGTTCGCAGTTTCGCGCGGGTGTACCGACCGATGCTGACGTTCGCTCTTGATCGGTTCAACCTCGTGATGTGGTCGTTCGCGGCCCTGCTGATCCTCGCGGCCGGTCTGTTCCCGCTGCAAGCTGTGGTCGGGATGGGGGCGGCGGAACACGCATGGCGAGTCATGTTCCTCGTCACATTCGCGCTTGTCACCGCGTTGACGGTGATCTTCACGCGGGGACTTGTCTGGCAGGTCGCGTCGCTGTCCACCCTGACGTTGCTCGCTCTGGCCGCGTGGCAGTTTCCGAAGATCGGCGTGTCGTTCATGCCCATGCTCGACGAGGGGACAACGCTCGACATGCCGGTCACCGTGCCCCGGATCGGCGTCACCCAGGCCGCCGACGACTTGAAGGCCCGTGACGCGCTGATCCGTGGCTTCCCAGAGGTCGAAGGCGTCGTGGGCAAGGCCGGTCGTGCCGAGACGGCGACCGACCCGGCCCCGCTCGACATGGTGGAGACGTTCGTCAACTTCCGGCCCCGCGAGTTCTGGCCGAGGCGGGTCATCCGCTACGCGGACGCCGAGAAACAGGCCCGCCGGGTTCTCGCGGCCCTGGAGGCACGCGGGTCAATCGGAGTCAGTGAGGAGAACCGGGACTCACTCGTGAACGACGCGGCACAGAAGGCACTCGAACGGTTTGACGAGGTGATGCGGGAACTGGCCCTGCGGCGGTATCAGGAGTTCGAGCGCGAACTCGGACCCGCTCTGGCCCGATTTGTTGTCGGCGAAGCCGTTCGGAACGCCCGCTCCGGCGGCCACATCGGCGAGATTGCTGACGAAGCGGCATTCGTGGATTCGATTGCGACTGGCTCGTCCGAGGACGCACGACGGTTGGCCCTGAGTCCGGCCGAGGAGGTGGTTGCCCGTGTCCAGAAGCGAACCGTCGATGCTCTCGCAAGTCGGGGGTTGACCGATCCGGCGGCCGCGCTCGACCGCCACGAATCGCGGCTGGGTAAGGCATGGGGCGGTGTCCGTGGGGCGTTCGGAAGAGAGCCGCCAACCCTGGCCACCGCAACCCTGGCAGCGGTGGAGAACGAGCGGGCAAGGCTCTGGCGGGAGCGGGTGAAGGCCATCAACTGGGAGTTGTTCGACCGGGGAACAGAGGCGTTCACTTGGTTCGCCCTGGAAGAATCCGTCAAGGCCGCCCAATCCCGCAATCTCCTTGCTGGCGGCCCCCTCGGTGCGGAGGCTGAGCGGTTCACGACGCAGGCGGTAAACACGCAACTCGGCCGGCCACACGACCCGGCGGCATTCCCGGCGTTCGGCGAACTGCGGGCGGAACTGGAAAAGCCGTTCCGGGATATCGTCGTGTTCCGTCAGCGGACGGGCGGTCCGAAAGGCGACCTCGTGGACGACGAGTTTGGGCGCGTCTTGCAAGTCCCCGGATGGAGCAACATCTTCACGCAGCCGATTGTGAACCGCATCGAGATGCTCTCAACTGGCGTGCGGACGGACATCGGCATCAAGGTGTTCGGCCCCGACCTCGTGACGATCACCCGCGTGTGCCAGGAAATCGAGGCGGCGGTTAAGCCCGTCCCCGGCTCGCGGGACGTGGTGGCGGCCCCGGTCATGGGCAAGGGCTACCTCGAAGTCACCATCGACCGGGTGAAGGCCGGCCGCTTCGGCGTGTCGGTCGAAGACGTGCAGACGGAGATAGAAACGGCGCTCGGCGGTCGGGTGGTGACCTACACCGTTGAAGATCGGGAACGGTTCCCCGTCCGCGTGCGGTACGCACGAGCCTACCGCGACGACGAAGACGCCGTGAAGCGGCTCCTGATCCCCGCCCGCATGATGGCCGAACCCCGACGCGGGGAGGCGATGACCGGCGACCCGACATTCCGGCCTGAGTCGCACTCCAACGTCCTCGAACACACGGCGAAGGGCAAGCGACTGGTCCCGCTGACCGCCGTGGCCGACGTGCGGATCGTCGAAGGCCCGGCCGTGGTCAAGGCGGAGAACGGGCGGCTCCTGAATTACGTCACGCTCAACGTGCGGGGCCGCGACGCGGTCGGCTTCGTCGAGGAGGCCAAGCGGGTCGTCGCCCAGAAGATCAAGCTCCCGGAGGGCGTTCACGTCGAGTGGGCAGGGGAGTTCGAGCACCAGGAGCGTGCGGCACGCACGCTGCGGTGGGTGTTCCCGGCCGTGATCCTGGTCATCTTCCTGGTCCTGTACTTGACGTACCGCGACTTGGCGGACGCCGCCCTGATGATGCTCGCCGTCCCCGAAGCACTCGCGGGCGGCGCGTTCTTCTTGTTCTTGTTTCCGAAGATCTTGAACGGGTGGGACTCGCCGCCGCTCGACTTTAGTGTCGCGGTGTGGGTCGGCTTCATCGCCTGTTTCGGGATGGCAACCGAGACCGGCATCATCATGCTGGTCTACCTCCGCGAGGCCATCGACAAACGTGGCGGCCTGGAGAACATTCGCTCGCTGGACGAACTGCGTGAGGCGGTTGTCGAGGGGGCTGTTCACCGACTGCGGCCGAAGTTGCTGACCGAGGGGGTCGCGATCATCGCTATCTTCCCGATGGTCTTCGCCACCGGTGTAGGTGCCGAGGTGCTGGCCCCGATGGCTCTGCCGGTACTCGGTGGCCTGCTGATCTCGGACGAGGTCGTGGACCTCTTTCTCCCCGTGCGGTTCTTCTGGGTCCGCCGGGCGCGGTGGCTCAAGCTCCAGGCCGCCGGAATGCTCAACCACCAGCGCGTCGAGGCGAGTTCCGCCACCTCCGAATCCGAAAACACCCCACCAACGCCCGCCTCTGTCGAGGCCGAGCCGAACGGGGTCTTGAAGCACGCCGTTACCGGCGACGGCACGGTGCCGCCTCCGGTAACGACGAGTCCGTGAGGAGTTTGCCTGATGAAGAGTTTTGCATTCGCGTTGGCGGCCGTCGCGTCGGTCGCATGGTCCGGGACTGCACTGGCCCAGTGTAAAAGCTGTGCCCGTCCCGGTTCGCCGGTCGGGAGTCGCACGGTGGTCGCCCAGCCGACGTACCAACTGGCACCGGTGACCATCGCTTCGCCGACGGCACCGTGCTGCAAGGTAGGAACCGCAGTTGCCGGTCCGGCCGCAATGGCCGTTCACCAACACGGTGTGGTGGTGAATCCAACGTCCACGGCTGCTCCTGTTGCAGCCGACGAACCGGCAAAGGAAGTGAAACTGACCGGCACGCTGGTGTGCGGGAAGTGCAACCTGAAGGCAACGGCCAAGTGCAGCAACGTCCTCCAGGTGAAGGACGGGGACAAGTTGGTGAACTACTTCCTGGATGACAAGGGGAACGGTGAGCCGTACCACGAGGGCGTCTGCGGCGGCGACAAGGTTGAGGGCGTCACCGTCACAGGCGTAGTGACCGAAAAGGACGGCAAGAAGTCGATCAAGCCCAGCAAGGTCACGACCAAGTGAAGCGCGGCTCGTGAGGGACCAACTGTCATGTCGGCCGGGGTGCGATTCGTGAATCGACCAACCCCGGCTGTGTCACGAATCGCCCACCCGCCCAAAACTGACAGGCGGTTGGTTCTTTTCGCGACTCACCCGATACCGGAAACGAACCAGTGCTGTGCGGAACTGTCACACGCTCCCGGTTGTAGCCGCTCCGCCTGAATCAATTGGGTGGCGCTTCAATCCGAAACCCAACGATTTTCAAGGGATTCAGGTCGGGCTGCGAAGAAAAAGATGTCTCTCCGCAGCTTGGCATGGCGAGTGCTCCTCGCTGCCACTGGTTAGGATTTCAACAGAGCATGATTTCGACTCAAACCCATCACACATCCGGAGGTTACAGATGAAGATCAACGTTCCAGTACGTTCCTTGTCCATGGTCGCGGCCATCGCGGGAGTTTCGTTGGTGTTGGCTGGAAGTGTCTTGTCGCAAGGCCCACCCGCACGGGGGCGAATCACTTGGGGCGACATGGTTGGTCTGAACGGCCCGAACGCCAGCACCACTCCGCGACCGCACGCAAACGCCGAGTGGGTCTACCCACAACGGTCACAACTCCAGATCGTGCCGATGGAAGCCCGGACGCCCGACGCGGTCGCGCTGACGCCGCTCAAGTTCCCGTACACACGGGCTGCTGCTGCGGGCGAACCAGCGTACATCATGGCCCACTTGGTGCCAGGTGCGGAGATGTGGATCGGGGATGTGCAAGTGATCTCCGATGCCAGCAAGCCGGCGTATGAGTTAGGCGTTCAATCGCTGGAGCGTGGCTCGACCTACTACTTTACTGTTCGAGTCCGTTGGGGCGAAGACGGTAAGTGGGTCAGCCAGGCCCACACCTTTCCGCTGAAGGCTGGTGAGCTTCATTGTGTTCAACTCTACCTGACTGAGACGCCAGAGATGACCAAGAAGATCGCGGACAACATCGCCAAGTTGGACGCTGCCGACAAGAAAACGGCGGAAGCCCAGAAATACTGTGCTGTTCAGGATTCGATCAAACTGGGGTCGATGGGCACCCCGACCAAGGTGTCGGTCGGTGGTAAGGATGTCTTCCTGTGCTGCGAGGCGTGCAAGGCGGCAGCCTTGAAGGACGCGGCTAAGACCCTCAAGACTGTCGAGGCACTGAAGGCTGGCAAGCCGAAGGAAATGGACAAGAAGTAACCACTTCCCAGGTTACGAGGGAATGGAGAGCCGCCCGACGACGCACATGCATCGTCGGGCGGTATCCGTTTTGAACGACTCTGCTCTATGGAGATTGACCCTGTACGGGGGTATTGTCGTGTTGTCGCACGACACTGGCTCGCTGGGGTAGATTGTCTCTCCCCATCGTGCGATTCCGAGCCGACAAAAAACCCAGGTGCCTTCGACTCGCTGCCTCGCTGGCGAGATCAGGGTTTGCCTTGCAACACGCCCGGGAGTTGCTGTATGCCCGTGATTCGCAAAGCTCTGGCGATTGTAGTTCCGACCTTCGTCGCAGTCGGAGTGATCGCGGCTGTCGCCTTCTGGCCCCGCAATGAGAGTATCGAGATCGCTCCGCAGGGCGAGTGGACCTGCTCGATGCACCCGCAGGTCCGACTCCCTGGGCCGGGGAAATGCCCGATCTGTGGGATGGATCTCGTTCCGGTTGAGCGATTGGGTTCCGAGCGAGCGCGGATCGAACAGACCGGCGGGGTTGAAACCGAGGCGATTGGCTACCGGGAACTGTCGAAGGAGATCCGGACGGCCGGGAAACTCGACTACAACGAGGGTCGCGTCGCTTACATCGCCGCCCGAGTCGCCGGCCGAGTGGACCGGGTTTACGCCGAGTTCACCGGCATTCAGGTGAAGCCCAACGATCACCTCGTGGACATCTACTCCCCCGACCTCTACCTGACCCAGTCCGAGTTGATCAGGGCAGTGGAGATGCTCGCGAAGACAACCGGGGACAAGACGTTCGCCGAAGCGAACTTGGAAGCGTCACGCACAAAACTCCGTCTCCTCGGCGTCTTACCAGAGCAGATCGCTGAGATGGAAAAATCCCGACAACTCAAAACCCACCTGACCGTGTTCGCCCCAATCGGCGGAACAGTCATCGAGAAGACCGTCCGTCCCGGCCAGTATGTCAAGGAGGGCGATCAACTCTACCGGATCGCCGACCTCGACCCGATCTGGCTCTACCTGGACGTATACGAGTACGACCTCGCCTGGATCCGGTACGGCCAAGGGGTGGACGTGACTCTGGAGGCGTACGCTGGCGAGGCGTTCCGCGGCACGGTTGTGTTCATCGACCCATTTCTCGACGACAAAACCCGCACGGTCCGCGTCCGGGTGAACCTGAAAAATCCTGAGCGAAAGTTGAAGCCGGCGATGTACGCATCAGCCTCGATCCGGGCACGGCTACGATCTGACGGAAGTCCGGAGCCGACCGGACTTGAGGGGAAGTACATCTGCCCAATGCACCCGGAAGTGATTCGGGATACGCCCGGTAAGTGCTCGGTGTGCGAGATGGTTCTGGAAAAGGTTCCCGACCTTAGGCCCGCCCGACCCGCCGCGAAGGACGATCACGCGCACCACGGTCACGACCACCCCGCACCCCCACCCGAAGTAGACAAGCCTCCACCCGGTCAGGTACTCGCCGTGCGGGCCACCGCGGTACTGAACACCGGTCGCCGGACAATCGCGTACCGGAAGCGACCAGATGGTGCCTACGAACTGGTCGAACTCGTGCTCGGCCCGTTGGCCGAGGGGAAGGACGATGCCGGCCGCCCGACCTCGTATTATCCGGTCCGGAGTGGGTTGAAGCCCGGCGACCGAGTTGTCGTGCGGGGTGGATTCCTGCTCGACAGCCAACGGCAGATCGAAGGAATGCCGAGCCTGCTGTTTCCCGAGGGTCAGGGCCCCACGAACCTGCACGCCGGCCACGGCGCGCCTCAACCTGCAACACCCCAGGTCCAGCCGCCGGGCGCGGGCCACAAACACTGATCGGCCAACGGCTCTACCGCGAGGTGAACATGAACCCGAACTCACCCGCCCCGACAACACCGGTCGGCCCAGCCGGGATGGCGATCAAGGTCGGTGTGATGGGTGGTGCGTCCGATATCGTCCTCGCCGATCACATGGAGAAGGCCCACGTCCTTGGCAGTGCCGTCGCGAGCCGAGGTTGTGTCCTCGTCACTGGAGCCTGTTCAGGTTTTCCACTCGCTGCGTCGTGCGGAGCGAAACACGCGGGCGGGCTTGTGATCGGCATTTCGCCGGCGATGGGCCTGGAAGAACACATCGGCAAGTACGCCTCGCCGACCGCCTTCCACGACGTGCTGGTGTACACCGGTAGTGGGTTGATGGGCCGTGAAGTCATCAACATCCGCACTTCAGACATTGTGGTGATCGTCGGTGGCCGGAGTGGCACACTCGGCGAACTGGCAATCGCGTACGACGAAGGAAAACTCATTGGAGTTCTCACTGGAATGGGCGGGATCAGCGCCATGGTCGCCGACATCCTCGCCGCATGCGCCAAGGATACTGGGGCGCGAGTCGTCTACGATGACGATCCGGACCGACTCGTTGCGGAGTTGCTGCGACTCTATGCCACGCCCCACCCATCCCCGGACCCTGCCGTAGCTGCCGAGTCAGTGGTCAACGATCCCATCTGCGGAATGCGGCTATTGCCCCGTGCTGCCCCCGCCGAGCGGGTTCGGAACGGTAACCGCTTTTGGTTCTGCTCGCGAGCGTGTGCTGAACGGTTCGACGCACTACCACCAGCATCAAGCGTCTAAACTTCGGGTTTGAGTCGGCCCACGGTCGATAGGAGAAGGTCATGGTCGCAGCGGTTATTGGTTGGTGTTTGGACAACCGCTTCCTTGTCCTCCTGATCGCCGTCGTGTCGGTCGTGGCCGGGTCCTACTGCCTCAATGAGACGCCCGTCGATGCCGTCCCCGACATCGGGGAGAAGCAAGTCATCGTCTTTGCCGACTGGCCAGGCCGATCCCCCGAGGACATCGAGAACCAGGTTACCTACCCGCTTACCGTCAGCCTTCAGGGCACGCCCGGGGTAAAGACGATCCGGTCCATGTCGGGTTTCGGATTCTCGATGGTCTTCGTCGTTTTCCGTGACGACGCCGACTACTACTGGGCGCGGTCCCGAGTTCTGGAGCGGATGAGCGGCGTGGCGGCGAAACTCCCTGCGGGGGTGACACCCGCACTCGGCCCGGACGCCACGGCGTTGGGCCAGGTATTCTGGTACACGCTGGACGCCAACGGGGCCGACCTCGCTCAACTCCGATCCCTTCAGGACTGGTACGTCCGCTACCAACTCCAGTCGGTCGAAGGCGTCTCCGAGGTCGCGAGCATCGGCGGGCACGTCAAGCAGTATCAGGTGGACGTGGACCCGAACAAACTCCACGCCCATCGAGTCGGCTTGCCGGAGGTGTACGAGGCCATCCGCAAAAGCAACATCGACGTCGGAGCGAAGGCCGTCGAGAACAACGGCTTCGAGTTCTTCATCCGCGGCGTCGGTTTCGTCAAAAACGTGCAGGATGTGGAGAACGTTGTTATCCGCCAGGAAGGCGGGACACCGATCTTCGTCAAGAATGTGGCAACGGTGACGCTCGGACCGGAGTTCCGTCGAGGTGCCCTCGACAACGCGGGTCGCGAGGCGGTCGGCGGGGCGGTGGTTATGCGATACGGTGAGAACCCGCTGCGTGTGATCGAGCGTGTGAAGGCGAAGATCGCGGAGATTGAACCGGGCTTGAGAGTGACGCTGACGGATGGCCGACAGGTGCCGGTGAAGGTCACCTCGTTCTACGACCGGACGGTGATCGTCAACGAGACGATTGCCACACTCACAGAGGCTCTGACCGAGGAGGGAATCGCGGTCGCCATCGTGGTTCTGATCTTTCTGCTGCACGTCCGTAGTTCGTTGACTATCCTCCCGACTCTGCCGCTGTCCGTCGCAATGAGTTTCGTCGTCATGTACCTCCTGGGGGTGGACAGCAACATCATGTCGCTGGCCGGGATCGCCATCGCCATCGGTGATGTGAGCGACATGGGTATTCTGATGACCGAGAACATCTACCGTCGGCTGGCGGCTGAGCCGCTCCGACCCCGACGGGAGGTGATTTACGAGGCCGCCGTCGAGGTCGGCCGGCCAATGGTGACCGCAGTATCGAACACCCTCGTCGCGTTCATCCCGGTATTCGCGCTGATGGGGGCCGAGGGGAAGCTCTTCAAGCCGCTCGCGTATACCAAGACGTTCGCCATATCTGCGTCCATCATCCTGGCCCTCACGCTGGTTCCGGTCCTCTGTTACTACTTGCTGACGGAGTCCCGGTGGTCTCGTCGTCGGTCGCTCTTCGTTGGGCTGGCGGCCGGGGCTGCGTCGATGGGGGTGACATACTTTGTGCTGGACTCAAATTTCGGGGCAGGTCGGCAGTGGAGCGGATGGCCAACCGCAATTGGTGTGGGCCTGATGATCGCTGCGACGGTTTATCGGATTGGACGGGAACGCATCACCAGCTTGGAGGAAAACCCGGTCGGGCGGGCGATCACCGCCGTCTTCCGACCACTTCTCCGGTTCGTGGTGAACCACAAGCTCGTGTTCCTGAGTCTTCCTGTCTCGCTCATCGTCCTTGGGATGACCATCTGGCTCGGGTTCGCGCGCGTCGCGTCACCCGTTCAGGGTGGCCTCCGAATGATCGGTCTCGACCCTGCGGGGTCGCCCGCCTGGGAACGCCTGCGACGAACGTTCCCTGGAATCGGTCGGGAGTTCATGCCACCACTTGACGAAGGGTCGATTCTGTCCATGCCGTCGTTACTCCCGTCGGCGTCACTGACACAGGCTCAGGAGGTGATCGCCCGGCAAAACGTTGCCATTCGCGAAGTGCCAGAGGTGGCCAGCGTGGTTGGTAAGATCGGTCGGGCGGAATCGGCACTGGACCCAGCCCCGATCAGCATGATCGAGACGATCATCCTGCTGAAACCGGAGTCCGAGTGGCGAAAGGTGGATGACGGCAAGGGTGGCAAGCGGCGGATCACGAAGAAGGAAATCCTCGCCGAACTCCAGGCGAAGACAGCCGTCCCCGGGGTGTTGCCGACGTGGTTGCAGCCGATCCAGACCCGGATCGTAATGCTCCAGAGCGGATTCCGGGCGATGATGGGTGTGAAGGTGTTCGGCTCCGACCCCAAACAGATCGAGCAAGTTGGCCTCCAGATCGAGAAGATCCTCAGGCGGGTGCCCGGCGCGACGGACGTGGTCGCCGACCGGATCGTCGGGAAGCCCTATATCCGATACGAGATCGACCGCGTGGCGATCGCCCGTTACGGCGTGAACGTCCGGGACGTGCAGGACGTCATTGAGATCGCCATCGGCGGGGAAAACCTCACGACCTCGGTTGAGGGTCGGGAACGCTACCCAATCCGCGTTCGCTACCCGCGTGAACTTCGGGAGCGGTTCGACGACCTCGAACGTGTGCTCGTGCCCACTTCGACGGGCAGCCACGTTCCGATCGGCCAGGTGGCGAAGATCCGTTACGTCATCGGCCCTCAAGAACTGAAGAGCGAGAGCGGGTTACTCGTGGGCTACGTCACGATGAACACCCGCGACCGCGATGAAGTCGGCGTGGTGGAGGATGCTGAACGGCTGCTGCAAGAGGAGAAGCGGAAGAGCGACGATTTGGTCGCGGCTGGTCGGCACGAGGAGGCGACACTCGTCCTCCCGCCGGGTTACTACTGGAAGTGGGCCGGGCAGTTCGAGAATCAGCAGCGTGCAATGGAGCGACTCTCGATTGTCGTGCCCTTGGTTCTGTTGACCATGTTCATCATGCTCGGCCTCGGGCTGGGAAAGTGGTGGCTGGCGCTGGTTGTATTCTTCGGCATCATGGTCAGTGCGTCGGGGGGGTTCGTTATGCTTTTTTGGTTCGGGTCGAATCTGAGCGTGGCTGTCTGGGTTGGGTTCATCGCACTGTTCGGCGTGGCTGACGACGCGAGCGTGGTGATCCTCAGCCACCTGGAAGACCGTAACGCCGAGGAGAAGCCAACGGACGTTGCGGCGCTCCAGGTGTTGGTGGTCGAGGGAACGATTTCCCGCATTCGCCCGCTCCTGATGAGCACCGCGACCACGGTGGTCGGCCTAATGCCGTTGTTCCTGACCTACGGACGTGGTTCGGATGTGATGCAGCCGATGGCGATCCCCAGCGTTGGCGGAATGGCGGTACAACTCATCACGTTCCTGACCGCCCCGTGCCTGTACTGCCTGGTCATGGAGTGGAAACTCCGCCGCAACCTAACACCTACGGGGTCGGAGGTCGTGGCTCCGACATCAAGCGAGGAGAAGGGAGCGGCTGGCCCCCCGGTGTGAGTTGGTCGGAGCCGCCGATGGCCTTTACAATCGCTGCTCGGCGGCGGACCGTCTCAGCCATCGCCTCGAAGTACCGGTCCTTGAGCATGACCCGGTTGCGTTGGGCCTCGACCAGGTTCAAGAACGGGATCTTCGTGGCGGCATACCCCGCTTGAGCTTCCTTCACGTTTGCATCGGCGGCTTTCAGGATCCGCTCTTCATAAAGGCGAACCACCTCCTCGCTCTCCCGCAACTGCTCGAACGCCTCCTGCACCTCAAAGTTGACTCGGTCGATGTTGCGGGAGAGTTCTGCCCGTCGCTGGGCAACCTTCGCCCGCGCTTCGTCTGCCGCTCCGCCACGTCGCGTGTACCGTACCGGTAGATTCACCCGGGCACCGAGTTGCCACTGAAGTGGACGGCCGCCGGCACCTTGCCAGAAGCCGTCGTATGCCCCCATGACCTCGATGTCGGGATAATATTCCTTGATCGCTAGGGCGAGAGCAGCTTCCTCAGCGGCAACTCGTGCAGCAGCGGCCCGCAACTCCGGACGGCTGGCGACGGCTCGCTCTCGCATGGCGTTGACGTCTGGAAGTGGATTCCCGGCCTTGACGTCCGCAGGCGGTGGGAGCGGACTATCGGGGGGCAAGTGCATGAGTGTGTTGAGCCGGGCCACTGCCACCAACTTCGCCCGCCTCAGCGACACCGACCTCTCCTCCAGTCGGGCGATCTCGACGTCGGCCTGGAGCATGTCCTGCTGTGGTCCCTGGCCGACCTTGTATCGGGACTCCGCGGCCTGGCGGAGCTCCTTGAGCAGATCGCGATTCTCGACCACGACATCCTGGGCCTTAGTTGCCAGGTAGTAGTCCGCGAGTGCCGACGCCGCGGCTTCCATGAGTTCTAGGCGAGCCTCATCGATATCTGCACCGGCCGCGAACGCCTCAGCTCGCACGACAGCCCCCTTGAGACCCCGCTTGCCGGGGTACAAGAATTTTTGGCTGACCTCGACCCGAGCAGCGTAATCGACGTTCGGCGACCCGATCGACCCCGGCGCAGTCGTGAAGGCGAAGTTGGGATCGTCGAGCGAGGTGACCTGCGGATACCGGGCCACCACCGCCGCCGCTGTGGCTCGCATTTGGTCGAGGGTCGGGTTTCGTTCGAAAACCACCCGAACGACGTCATCCGCACTGAGGGTGGGGTGACCTTCGAGAGGATTGGGCGCCAGAGCAGCGACTGCTGGAGATGTCTGAACGGCAGACGACGCCTCACGGTGCCCGGCAGGAACCACGGTGGAGCGGGGCGTGGGCTCCGCCGCATGGGCCTGTTGGACCGAGCGTGCGCCGGGCACCTGAGCCACACTGGGCGACCCAGGCCTGCCGGTCCATCCGGCACACCCGCATGCGGTCAGGCACACCACCGTGGCGAGTGTCACGAGCCTGACATGGGATGCAGTCATTGACTCGGGCTCCGATGGGCCGGTGTTTTCGGCTAAATCGGAACAATCGGCACCCTCCCATCACGAAAAACTCAACGCCTGGACAATTCGCAGAATATTGGTTGGATCGCGGCTCGTTCACGATGGCAACCTTCCTGCTCAATATTGCTATCGTGAACGAAAAGTTCAGTGCTGGTAATCAGGTAAACACGAGGTTGGGATCGTCAAGCGATGGAAGCTGTGGGAAACGGGCGGCAACGGCAGCAGCCGTGGCACGCATCTGGTCGAGTGTTGGGTTGCGTTCCAGCACAATCCGAACGACAACTTCGGCATTCAGTGCAGTGTGCAGTCACGCCGCCGAATGGATGGTTGGCGTGAACGGGCACTGCTAACCGAGGTGGTGGAGCAGTCGGTGCGATTTCCCGATGAGCGGCCGAGATCACGGGAGGCTGTGTCGAAATCGCTTGTATTTTCTTGGCTGGATCGGAATCCGCTCGATTTGAGTGAAGCCACTCCGAAACGCTTGACCGGGAGACGCGACGCACCCGCATACGGTCAGACAGACCGTAGCAGAGAGAGTCGCGATTCCAGCCTTGAACAAATTCATCGAGAAAACAATTCCCGAGTATCGGGTCATCGCTTACATCGGGAAAATCAGAGCTCCCAATCCAGGGAAAGTGAGTTCCAGACGGTTTTCTTGGAACCAAATTCAAGTGCGAGTGGGTGCGGGACGCTCAACGAGCCGAACGCCTGCGACGCAGCCCAGCCATCAACCATCATGACTGACGGTTCCGCGACAGGCTGAACGCTCTACATCACGAGGCAGCGGGTGGATCGAGGGCAGCTTCGAGGTCACTCATCAACGCGGACATACTGGTCTGAAGAGCGACCGAGAGGGATTTCAGCACCAGTAGGGTGGGGTTCGTTTCTCCGCGTTCGATCATCCCGATGTAGTTTCGCGACAGTTCCGTCTGCGCGCCAAGCGTTTCCTGCGACATCGCAATCGCTTCCCGCCGCTGGCGGATCACGCGACCGAACAAAACCGGCAGTGGTTCGGGCATTCGATTCCGCTGAAAAGATTCAGCAAAATCGAGTTCACACGCCCGGTCTACCAAGTATACTTGTCATAGATATTTACATGATTGTCGGTTTAACCCTCACTTCACCCTGACATGAAGTCGCGGCCGGAGCTGCGCACGGGTGCTTTTGCGTGGAGCGGCGGAGTCCGACACCTGGAGGCTCATCGTGGACCGCATTCCGATCGTCTTGGTGATGGCCGTGGCTTCGGTATTCGCGTGTGGCTGCGGCCCCAGCGAGAGAGAACTGCGGGAAGCGAGAGAACGTTTGGAACAAAAGGAACGAACCCTGTCGGTCCTGAACACGGAAGCGGATCGGTGGGACGGCGGTCCGGAATTCACGACGAGTGCCGTTGACGCTTACGGCCAACCGCTTACCTGGCGTGTCGAGAAAACCACCTTCAACTACGTTCTCGAACTTCGTTCCAGCGGCCCGGATCAGTTACCCAAAAATACCGACGACGTTGTCGTGACCCGCAAGAAATCCCACGGGGAGACGTCGCTCACCAAACAGGCGTCAAAGGCGGTTGAGGAGATGAGCAGTGCGGGAACCAGCGGCATCATCAAAGGCGTCAAGAAGGGGTTGGGGGCCGGCGAGGATCCGAAGAAGTAATCCCTCTGCTTGGAGGCTGGTCGTGAACTGCATTCCGTCCGTCCTGGTGGTGGCCCTGGCCTCGGCATTGGCGTGTGGTTGGGGCTGTGGCGGGCAACACCCCAGCAACGCACAACGCAGTGTTGAAACGGCTCCTCCGGAAGCCGTGAAGGAACTTACAGCCAAGGAGTTGAACGAGCTGTTTCAAGCCAAGAATCAAAAGGACAGCCGACTTCCAATCGGGCGAGTCTACGACGTGCAAGGCACGATCAAGGGCATCACGGTTCAAGAGAAGTTGGACAAGAGGGCCGAGCACTACGCGATCCAGGTGGTCGTGAAGGACTACGCCGCCGCTGTCGTGGCCTGTCAATTCTCCGCCGAGCACAAGCAGGCTCTTGCCTCGCTCAAAGTCGGGGAGTCGGTCAAGGTTCGCGGCCAACTGAGCAGCGAGTTACACCTCTTTCAGGGTAATGCCATCTACCTGAATGGCTGCATCGTCCAACGTTGACGGCTTTGCTCGACTTGTTGCAGGCGGCGAAGTTCGACATCCGGAGGCTCATCGTGAACCGTAGTCATTTCGTCCTGGTGATGGCCTTGGCCTCGGTATTCGCGTCTGGTTGCAGCGGTGGGGCAGATGTGCCACCCGCACCACCCGGACCGCCCGCTTCCGTCACCGCCCCTCCCAGCCAGCCCGGCCAGTCAGGCAACGCCTCACCAAGCCAGGTGGAGACGAAGTCGGTTTGGCCGGAGTATCGAACACTGGCCACTCACGTCGGGCAAGAGTTGAAGCCCAGCATGGCCGATTTCCGCAACAACAAGAGCCTCACCGACATCGTCGCGGAAGGGCACGCTGTCGTTCTCGACCTCCGGAAGATCAACTCCGGCGACGGCGAGATCAACTACATTGCGTCGCAGGGCGCGGCGGCTTACGCGGAGGCCATCAAGCGAATGGAACGCATCAACGCACTCCCCAAGCC
>JAIOPV010000053.1 GCA_021413735.1 Planctomycetota bacterium | reverse complement strand
GGTTCGTCGAGCAGCAAGATGTCCGCACCTTGATGGAATAGCCGACCAAGCGCGACCTTCTGCTGATTCCCGCCGCTGAGTTCGCCCACAGCCTGTGACTGGTCGCGGCACTTCACGCCCAGTTGATTCAAGACGCCCGTGACCGCATGAGCGAGCCGCGAACGAGACAGGAAGCCCGTGCCGAGCCGACTCAGCGTGACGTTATCGGCGATCGACATTTCCAGCGCCAAGCCTTCGTTTTTGCGGTCTTCGCTCAGCATCCCCACGCCTTGCGAAATCCGCATTGCGGGCGTTCCCGAGTTCGTCACGGTGCCGATCTTGACGTTTCCACTTCGCACCGGATCAAGGCCATAGATCGCTCTGAGAAGCTCCGTGCGACCAGAGCCAACGATGCCAGCGATGCCGAGAATCTCGCCTCGTCGCAGAGCGAAACTCACACCAGCCGGCAACGGATCGCCGCACAACTCCGTGAGTTCGAGGACCGGTTCCCGGATGTCGTGCGGCATGTGCGGATACTGCTCCGCGACCGATCGGCCAACCATCATCTCGATGATCTTCTCGCGTGTCACCTCGCCGACCTTGCCCCCACCCACAACTTGACCGTCTCGGAGCACTGTGAAGCGATCCGCGACCGCTTCAATCTCTTCGAGGAAGTGACTGATGTACACGACCGTCACGCCGCGAGCCTTGAGCCGTCGCACAAGATCGAACAGCCGTTTCGCGTCTTCCTGTGTGAGAGCGCTCGTCGGTTCATCAAGAACCAGCAACTTCACGTCGGTCAGCAAAGCACGCGCGATTTCCACGACCTGCCGGCCAGCGGGGTTCAGCGTCGAGACCGACGCATGCGGATCAATCTCGGTGTGCCCCAACTCGGCGAGAGCCTTCCGCACACGTTCGCGATCAGCGGTTTGACTCAGCACTCCGAAGCTCGCTGACTCCTGACCGAGCAGCACGTTCGCTTCGACACTCAGATCGGAGCACACCGCGAGTTCCTGATACACCATCACGACGCCGTGCCGTCGTGCCGCTTGCGGGCCTGTGGGTTGGTATGGAGTGCCGTCGAGAGTCAGGGTTCCCGCGTCCGGTTGCTCTGCCCCGCTGAGGATCTTCATGAGCGTCGATTTGCCGGCGCCATTCTCTCCGACGAGTGCATGAACCTCGCCCGTGAGCAGTTCGAGTTCGACGCCTCGAAGCGCAGCCGTCGGGCCGTAGCTTTTGTGAACGCCAGTCATGCGAAGGCGAGCAGTCATTTCCTCTCCGCTGGTTTGAGAGGAGTTGAAGACTGCTGATTATCAGTTGGCGTGAGTGCTTCAGAGCGGTGTTGGCATTCGATTTCAATCAGTCGGAGAACCGCATCGACTCGTTGGAAGATATCCTCGTTCGACACCCGAATTACGACGACCCCGAACTGCTGGAAGATGAGAGACCGTTGTGTGTCGTACTCCGCCTGTGAGTCGTGAATCTGACCGTCAACTTCGACAACCACCCCGACCTCATGACAATTGAAGTCTGCGATGAAACCCGCGATCACTTGTTGGCGACGGAAGTGAAACCCGCCGAGTTGATTCCTCCGCAATCGTTGCCAAAGTAATCGCTCGGCGGGAGTCATGTCACGCCGGAGTTCCTTCGCGCGTCGGATTTTCGCTTCTTCTATTCGCTGTCCCCGGACAATGTGGCTTGGTCGGGGTTGTGCGAAGAACCCCTCCCCAACCCCTCCCCCAAGGGGAGAGGGGCTAAATCCGGCTGGTGGGAAACTTGAGGAACGATCAGAAGACTCATCGCTTTTTTTGGCTCCCCTTTCCTTCTTAGGGAAGGGGGTTGGGGGGTTAGGTTTCATCATTTC
Source organism: Planctomycetota bacterium (assembly GCA_021413735.1). Lineage (GTDB taxonomy): Bacteria > Planctomycetota > Planctomycetia > Gemmatales > Gemmataceae > Gemmata. Next base: position 13,163 of record JAIOPV010000053.1, on the reverse strand, counting down.
GTCGCCCTCTTCGGGAAGCGTGGTTTCTCAATGATGCGCCTCGCTTGCACTGCTGGGTCGAACAGCCCGAGCGTCTTCTCGTCATCGACATTCGCACTCGTGACGACCGTTTCGCCGGTGCTGAGATCCATGTCGGTGCGGTTGGCGTTGACGTCTTCGCCGAGGATGTATCGCACGCAACACCACGTCGAGAGATACCCCATGCGGTACGGGTCTTGCAGAATGCTCCCAACCGCGTCGCCTTCGCGAATCGAGTGCAGCAGCGGCTTACTCGCGTCGAATGCCATCACCAGGATTTTCTTGTTCATACCTTGCGAACGCAGCACGTCGATTGTTCCCGACGCGGACGACTCATTCGGAGCGAAGATCGCATCCATTTTGTCGCCGAACTGGTGAATGAGCGGCCCCGCTTCTCGCATCGCGGAATCTCGCGTCGAGCCTGCATACTTGTCGGTCGAAACCCAAACAACATCCGGGCATTCCTTGTTCACCGTGTCCTCGAAGCCTTTCTCGCGTTGCTCCGTGCTTTGTGATCCGACCGCGTAGCGAAACAGCACGAGTCGCGGCTTGGTCTTGCCCTGTTCGCGAAGAACCTGCAGCAGATGATGAGCCGCGAGGCAGCCGCCGTTGTAGTTGTCGGTCGCGACGTACTTCACGATGTGGTCGGTATCCACCAGCCCCGAGTCGATGAGCACAACTGGCACACCAGCCTCATCGGTGCGCTTCACACAGGCGGTCATCGTCTGGCTGTGCTGCGGAGCGAGAACGATTCCCCTTGCCCCCGTGGCCACCCGGCGATCCATGATGCGAATTTGTTCCATCGCGTCGCGTTCACGGAGCGGACCATCGAAAATGATGCGAACGCGAATCCCCTCTTCCGCGAGCAGATCGGCCGCGCATCGTTCCGCACCGCGACGCACCGATTGCCAGTGTTCGTGCGTCATCCCCTTCGGAATGACGACAATCGTGATTTCGTCGGAAGGCCGGCCGCACCCAAAAGCGATCGGGCAGAGTGCGAGAGCAAGATAACGGAGGACGCGGGTCATCGCGGTTTCCGATGGGAGAGAGATCGCCGAAGGTAACCGATGTGGCACTGGAATCAAGTTGCCGACCCGGAAAACCGATACGATTTGGATAGCCAGCCTCAGGTACACCGCAATGCCTCCCGAAACGCCGCCGGTCAATCTGATCCGCATTTTCGACTTCTACGTCACGCTGATGTTCCTGATTAGCTTCTTGCGGCGCTGGGATGTGTACTGGAACGCCATTCGCATTGGTATCGCTGTGCAGGGCCGTTGGCCGAAGCTCATCTCGCGCCTCAGCGAACACAAGAGCCTCATTCTGAACTGGTCGTTCTTCAGGCCGGCAATCCTCGCCGCGTTCGTGACGTTCGTGCAGCTCATCTGCTCGCGATTGCTCTTCCCGAAAGCTGTACTCACTGGCCCGCAGTTGCATCAGGAATGGTGGCTTGTACCCATCATCCTGGTTCCGATGATTCCGATGCTGTGCGTCGATTTGTACTTCATCATTCGCGTTGGTCGTTTCGATCACAACGAAACGGTGAAGTACTTCGATCAGGCGGAAACATGGCTCGGCTGGCGTGGCCCGCTCGTGCGAGTCGTGACGCTCGGCATCGTCAACCCGCAGCAGATGGTGGACAACGAAGTGAAGAAATCGCTAACCGAAATGCAGACGACACTGACGTCGTCCTTGTGGTGGGTGATCGCCCAGACGGGGCTGCGGTTCGCCTTCGGCTTCACGCTCTGGACCGTCTGGGCGGTTCACGGTTGATGCGATCAGTATCGGGCCGCCAAGCCGAAGTTGATGCCCTGCACCCAGACGTCCGACGAGTTGAACTTGAAGTTCGGGGCTAACGGTCCGCTGGCTGCCGGAGCCGCAGCCGGACTTCCAAATGGGATCGGTCCGGTTCCCGTTCCGACCGTGGCTCGCGATGCTGCTGCGAGTCCCGTTCGCGTCACGTTGATGTTCGGGTCGATCACGTCGCCTGGGTGAACGACGTTCCCCAGATACAGGAAATTGTACCCGACGAACACTTTGAAGTGGTTCGTCAACTGGTAGCCGAGATTCACAGTCGCCTCGGGAAGATAGGACAGTGCCTCGCGAGAATGCGACCCGATGTTGCTGGCTTGTGCGAACACACCGCTCGGCAGAAGTTGCCCCGCCGTGCCCTTCGTCAGCAAGAACAGATTTCCGTTACTCGTCTCCGATGAGCCGTTGATGGTCGCGGATTGCAGGACGCCACCAATTGCGATCTTCGCCGAGCCTGCCAGCGACCAGCGACCCACCTCATACGTTGAACGCAATCCGATCTGCCCGCCGAAGAAGTCGTTCCGCGTCTTGAATGAATCCCAGGTGTTCACGAACGCCCCCGCAACCGAACTGCCGGGCAAGCCAATCGTCGAGGCCGTGAAGGTCAGGTTCTCGTGAAGTTGCAGCCAGCGGAAGCCCGCGAGACCATCAACACGCAGACTGCCCCAGTCGCCGAAGCGCGTGGTCGCGTTGATTTCGCCGCCCTGGAGCTGGTTCGAGAACCCCAACTGGAACACGCCGCGAAACGCTGGGTTCGTCCCAAACGGACCCGGCAGGACGAACACCGACTGCCCCGGAACGCCGTTCAATCCCGACACGCCAGACACATCGAAAATCGGCACCGCGAGATTCGGCGAGCCAGGAAGTCCCGTTGTCGCGACGGTTTGGTTGGTGCTGGTTTCGCTGTAGATGTAGGTGGCTTCGACACTCACACCCAACTCAGTTCGGTAGCCGAACATGAGCCTGACACCGGGTTGAATCGTGGTATTGATCGTGTTCGCACCCAGAAGCACCCGCGTGCCAGCCTGACCAATCGCCCCCGGAAGCGGATCAGCAAAGGACGCCGTCGTGAGCAGAGGTGCAGTCACGGGGCTCGACTTGATCTGCCACAGAAGGAATTCGTGGCTGGCGTAGAAGCCATCTCCGACCTTGTGACCACGCCCAGCGAGAACTGCCGCAATCCCAGGATTGTCCGGGGGTGCGACTTCGGGAACGGTTGGCGGCAACGTCGGTTCGTCGGCAGCAAACCCACCCTGAGCGGTGAACGCCAGTGCTGTACACACCAGAGCGATTCTGAGTTGCATTGGAATCCTTTCCGCGTTGGAACCCGAACAAACACCCTCTCTTTCGCTATCGGCAAGCGAACCTGGAATGATCGAGGCTGACTTCAGGCTGATTAATTCGAGAAGTGAGATTATCTCAACCAACCGCAACAATGCGGAGAATCCATCGAACTGGCACAATCGTTAAACTCGAACGGCCGGGCGGCTCAACAACGAATTGTTGTTCCAATATCTCGCGCTATGGTATGCTCACTCGTGAAACCCGCCGGAGTGAGACACTTCATGAACCAATCCTTCCCCCAAACCGCCGTCAACCGTCGGCAGTTGCTTCAACTCGGCGGTATCAGTGCCATCGGACTCGGGTTGCCGCGGTTGCTCCACGCTGCGACCGACAACCGGAAAACCGCACGCCCAAAATCGTGCATCTTCATCGTGCAATATGGCGGCGGCAGTCAAATCGACAGCTTCGATATGAAGCCCGATGCCCCACTGGAACTTCGCGGGCCGTTCAAACCGATCGCGACCAGCGTTCCGGGCACACGCATCTGCGAACACCTGCCGCGCCTCGCCCGCATCGCCGATCGGTATGCCATCATCCGTTCGATGACGCACACCAACCCTGGGCACGATGGCGGTATGCACGTCGCCATGACGGGGCACTCACAACCGGTGGAGAATACGCCGTACTTCGGATCGGTAGTGGCGCGGCTGTGCCCCCCGGCGGGAAATGTGCCGCCGTATGTGTGGATTCAGAATCTCGCGGGAGATGTGCAACCGCGATACCTCACCGGCGGCTTCCTCGGTCCGCAATACAGCCCGCTGCGCATCGGCACCGATCTCGATAACCCGTCCGCTCCGAGCTTCCGCGTCAAGACCTTCGACCCACCTGTCGACGTGCCCTCGACCCGACTCCTCGATCGTCAGCAACTCCTCAACCGCTTCGAAGCGGTCGGTCGCACGCCGAGCAACAGCAGCGATTTCCAGACTTACCGCGAACGTGCTGTCGATCTGCTCACTGGTTCCGAGACGCGAGCGGCGTTCGAGTTGGACCGCGAACCGGGCAAGGTTCGTGAACGCTACGGCCGGCATCCGCTCGGGCAAAACCTGCTGCTCGCCCGTCGGATGATCGAAGCCGGAACACGCCTTGTGAGCGTGACCGCGTGGTGCGGCAACCCACCGGGCGAGAAGTTCGTGAACGTGCAAACGTGGGACATGCACGGACCGGGTGCGGCCCCGTACATCGGCAGCATCTTCGGCACCGGCTCCTTCGGGCTTGGCTGGGCGTTGCCGCGAGTGGATGAAGCGGTCTCGACGTTGCTAACCGATCTCGAAGATCGTGGATTGCTGGAAACAACGCTCGTCGTGATGGTCGGCGAGTTTGGCCGTTCTCCGAAGATCGGCAACTTGGGTCGCGATCACTGGCCTTCGTGTTATTCGGCGATCGTCGCGGGTTGCGGCGTCCGTGGCGGCTTGGTGTACGGTGCTTCGGACAAGACGGCGGGATATGTGAAGGATGACCCGGTTCGCCCGGAGGACTTCGGCGCGACGGTGTTCCATGCGTTGGGCGTGGCTCCGGACACTCGCCTGAGCGCCGATGGCTTCACGAAACCCGCAAGCGCCGGGAAACCCGTACTCGATCTGTTCGGGTGACTGGTCGCGTTACAAGATGAGCGAATGGAAGAAGGATGGATCAGCGCGAACAGGATCAGGTTCTGGTTGCTTCAGTTCGGGCACTGGTCCGATCATTCATCGAGGAACGACAGTTCGGAAGTGGATCGTTCAAGAGGTGATGTTGGGAATTGTTCCTGCTCAGTGGCTGCCCAGCACGGAACGGTAAACCTGACACAACCGCTGCCCATAATGGTGTGCATCGAATCGGGTCTCTGCGGTGCGTCGGGCGGCTTCGCCGAGACGGGCACGCAACCCGGAGTTTTCGACCAACCGCCGAACCACGCTTACGAGCTGGTCGACATGACCGGAGGTGAAGGCAACAGCATCAACATCCTCGGTGAACAATTCCGCGGCACCGCCCGCCGCACTGACGATCACTGCCCGACCACACGCCATTCCCTCAGCCACGGTGAGTCCAAACGGTTCGGGTAATGTGGAAGCATGCAGTACCACATCGAGGGAACCATATGTCGAGACGGGGTCCGCCGTGAACGGGACAAACCCAACTCGACCAGCAAGCCCTCGTGCGGTTGCAGCGTCTCGCAACTCTGCCAGGGTGAATTGAGCGGCGGTTTGGTAGATGGGACCACCGACGATGTACCACCGGATCGGCAATGCTGGCGACTCAGTCGCCAGTCGTGCGGCGGCGTCGAGGACCGTAAGGTGCCCTTTCCATCGAGCATAGGTGGCGATGAGTCCAACCCGCACCGTTCCCGGTGGAGCGGGCGGTAATCCAGCCTGACGATCGAGTTCGTCACCATCTCCGGGTCCGGGTAGAAACCTTGTCAGATCGACGGCGTTCGGCACAACTTCCACCGGTATGCCCGGGAGCACGGCCTTCGCATCAACTGCGACGGCATTCGAGATTGCTACAGCCACTTGCACGCGAGATCGTGATCGTCGGAGCAACCAACCGGCCAGGGGTCGCAACCCGTAGAAATCGTGCACATGCCAGATCACGGGCACGGCGCGCGACACGGCGAACGGGGACAGCAGATGTGTCTTGATCCCATTCGAGTGAACCAGATCGGGCTTGAACCTCGCGATCCTGGCACGCAACCGACCAATGAACGGCCACAACGCGGGAAGACGAGTGAGTGATCGAGCCAGTAGCATCCTTCGATTGCCTGGACTTCGGCTATCACCAAGTTCCCCGAAACCATTCGGCAGCGGCGCGATCTCTGTCTCCGCGCCGAGTTCTCGGGCCATCGCCAGCAGTGGACCATCGGACAGTGCGACGACTCGAACGACGGCTGAGGGACATTCTCGTTTCACTCCGGCGACGGCAGTCAGCAGCACTCGTTCGGCGCCGCCGATGCTCCCGATCGGGTTCAGGAACAGGATTCTCACTACCGTTGGCTCGCGAGTCGGAGATAACTTTCTCCGATGATGCGAGCGTGTTCTCGCCAGGAGAACCGGGCCGCGTGGGCAAGACGTGCAGCCCGATCGCGAGTTGATGGTGATCCATTCACAACCCGCGTCGCGGCCTCCACCCACCCGGCAACGTCTGCGACCGCGCAGTAGTCCACCACTGCCCCGCCAGCTTCTCGAAGAGTCGAGATATCAGAGGCGATGACCACTGCTCCACACGCCAACGCCTCGATGACGGGCAACCCGAACCCCTCGGCCTCGCTTGGTACCAGAACCACTGCCGTTCGGCGGTACAGTTCAGCGAGTTGTTCGCGGGTCAGGTTCCGCACTTGGGTCACAGCTTCGCCGATCCCGAGACGATTGATCTGTTCCGCAAGGTGTGGCGGCCACGGTCCGCCCACTTGCACAAGGCGGAGGCTGGCCGCATGGCGACGGACTTCCGCGAACACGTCGAGAAGCACGTCGAGTCGTTTCCGCGGGATGTTGCTACCGACATGGAGGAGGAACGGGGAGTGGATTGAAACAGGGAGTTCGACTGGCGCGGTGGCTTGCGACGTGAATTCCGTTGCAACGCCATAGGGGGCGTAGACAAGCCGTTCGGGGTTCACGATTCCCGTCGCCAACCGACGCCCAACCTCGGCGGTACTGTGGAAAACGATGGCGGCCCGCTTCAAACCATCAAGGGTTCTGTGGGCAAGGCGACGGAACCACCACGGGCGTGGATCCTGCTCAGGTTCGAGGATTGACCGGAAGGCGTCGAGATCATGACAGTACACGCCAGCGTGACCAGGCGGTACCGCTCTGACGAGGTGTGCGTAACTGTGATCGACGATGTGAACGTAGTCGGCGTTGCGAGCCGCGCGACGCACGACACGCGGCAGCAGGATGTGGCGATTGACGAGCCTGTCAGCGTTGAAGCTCAACCGCCGAGGGAATGGAAAGTGGCTACAGAACTGGCGAAACTCGGGGGCGATATCGACTCTGGTGATGCCATCCGGAAGGTTGGCGAGGAGTTGATCCGCGCACAGATCCATACTGGGCCACCCTTCGGCGCGATAATCACGGACCACGGCAAGTCGGTGCGGATAGCTCACGCCCGAGGTTTCTGGAGAAGCAAATAGACAGCAATCGTGCTGAGTGCAACCGAGCGGTAGGACAGGATGAATGGCAGCAGATCGGGCGAGTTTGTCGCGTTACCGAGTCGCAAGAAGAGTTCCCTCGGAATGGAAATGACAGCGATTGCGCCCAGCAGAACAACGAGGTCAATGTCATAGCCACGATCGTGTAACCGAAACAAATATGGGGCCATCAGGGTAAGGAGGACAAGGTCGTAACCGAGCGGACCGGCTGTGAAGAGGCCCCATGCAACGCACACTGCGAGGGTCCAAGACTCCGGTGGCTGAGGCTGTCGATGTATTCTGAGCCACCAGATGAACCCCAGAGCGGCACACACTCCCACCACGACACCCACGGACCCGAGTTCGATAGCTGGACCGCCAACCGCAACGACGAGACGATTCCAACTCACGATTTGATCATTCGTGATCCGATTGAATCCCACGGTTTTGTGCGACTCTCGCAAGAACTCTGCGTATCGGACGGTCACTCCAAGAGGCTCCCCGATCAGCATCGTCCCGAAAGTCCAAAGGAGAGCGATGACCGCTCCAATGCCTGCCGATCGGCGCCAGCCGCCAACGAATCCGGCTGCGACGAGCAGTGGGAGGGCAAGTTGTGGCTTCAGTCCCGTCAATCCCCACAAGAGGGATCCCAGCAGCGGACGACGACGCTCGAACGCCCACTGACCCAACGCCACGCACGCGCAGATGAAGAGTCCACTTTGGCCAAGCGAGATGGATCGTTGCACCAATGGGCACAGCAAGACAGTTGCAACGATGACTCCCCAACCACGCTGTGGCCCCTGTCGTCCAAAAGTCCACGCGAGTGAGCCAGACGCCAACGCTCCAAGCAGCAACGTCGCGACCCAAGCGATCTCTGCGATCGGCCACGGCAGGATTGCGAACGGAGCGAGGACTACGAACGATAGGGGCGGCAGGAAGAAACCACACGGGAAGCCGCCTTCGATTCCAAGCCGCTGCGATACTGTCGTCTCGACCAGTCCGAGATCGTATGGGGAGGTGAAATTCCACGCGAGCCCGACTCCAGCGTGAAAAATGCAGAAGTCCTGATGAGGCCCCGCGATCGGCGGAAGTCCAAAAGCCAACTGCCCACTAACCACAACTGCTGCGATCACCACGAATACCAGGTCTCGGTTAAATACCTTGCGAGACTGGTGTGTGTGATCAGCGAGTGGTATGGATGACACGGTCGAAAAACTCCAAGTGCCGTTGGGCGATCACTGGCCACGCGAACTCGGTCTGAACCCGCATGCGACCGGCCTCGCTCATTTCTTTGCGTCGTGACGGGTTTTCCAGGAGGTCGCACAGACCGAGTGCCCAGCTCCCTTGGTCGGCTTCCGGTAACACCAACCCGCCGTCTCCAATTACGAACGGGATTTCCCCGGACTCTGATCCGACAACCGGAACTCCACAGGCCATCCCTTCGATCAACATGCGCCCCAGTTGCTCCTTCCAGCGTGGTGTCGTTTGACTCGGGGCGGCAAGGACATCCATCGCGTTGAGATATCGTGGAACTGCCTCGTGAGGCACACCGGTAACCACCCGAACCCGGTCACCAGAAAGCCGAGCGGCCCAACTTCTCAGTTCCCCCTCCAATGGTCCACCCCCCACAAACAGAGCCCGCCAGGGACTCGGCATTCCGTCGAGAGCCGCGATCAGGCGCCGGAGGCCTTTCTCGAGCACGAACCTGCCGAGGTAGCCCACCACCGGTGGCCCCGGGTCGGACCAACCGAGTGCCTGCCGAACGTCCATACCTGAGTCCAGGTCCGGCCGGAAAATTGCCGTGTCCACCCCGAGAGTAATCATCCTGTGAGGCTTATCCGCGTACCCTCGCTGGTCGCCGATTGCGGTAAGAACTGTGTGACCCGCGGCGATCCAACCCGACGCCCGACTCATCGCGTCCCGCTCGATCCAACTGAAGGGCGGAGGATATCGTTTGGCGATGTTTTGGAAGGTGTAATAAACGAGTCGTTGCCCGCGAGCCCAGTGGGACACCTGCCCACCCGCGAGAATGAAGGGCTCCTCCCAACAGTGGATCATGTCCCAGCGCTCTCGAAGCAAACTTCGGAGAGCACGACCGTAGAACATGATGTGCGGGCGACGAGAGCAGTACGCCGTGACCGGAACGAGTTGGCAGGTTTCGCCAGATATCGGTTCCAAGCGGATGGGTCGGAGGTCGCCGTGAACGAACGCCGGGGCGACGGCAGTCACCTCCCATCGACCAGCCCCTTGCCGGGCCATCTCGTCGGCGAGTCGTCGGTTAAGGCCGACCGTATAAGAATGGCCGACGGTGAGCAGACGACGCGGGCGGGTCACTGAGCTTCTCGTAACTTCGCGATGGTATGTTCCACCGCGAAAGTGTTTCGGTAGAGGGCGACCGCACGTCGTCCAAGGTCGGTTCGTGCAACTGGGTCGGCAAGCAATGCTGCACCCAGTTTCGCGATCGCAATGGGATCGGGAGTCGGGGCTGCGACCACAGCGTGACACGCCCACAACGGCTCACTCAGGAACCCCAGGTTGGTCACAACCGGCACTCCGTTCGCCAACCCTGCCATTGCACTGGTTCGGCGTGAACTCACTCCATCGGGAAATGGTTGAATCAACACATCGCATGCCTGCAGATGTGCCGAGACAGTCTGAGCCGGTAATCCACCCGTCGCTTCCACCCTTGTCGTCCACTCCGGGTGGGTGGCCTTGAATCGTGTAGCGAACTCTACAGAGCCCCGACCCACGAGCAAAATCCGCGTGTTCGGTGCGAGCCGGAGCAACTCCAGAAGCGCCGGCACAAGCAGGTCAGCCACGAGACAGCCAAAGGTGCCAAAGTGTCCCACGAGCGGCATTCCAACGCGAGCGACCTGGCTCCGGACTGCACCAACCGCCTCCGGCGCCGGATCCGTCTCCAGCGTGCATGGAACAGGCAACCACTCTGGACCGCGCCCACCGGAGCAAATCCACTTCAGCATCTGTCCCCATGCTGGAACACTCACGAATACGCGATCAGCGGCACCGGCCAGCAGTCGAGCCATGACATGAGTCGTGGCACCGAGAGCCACATGTTTCAGCGGTCGCCACGAAAAGGGAAACGCGACCTCGTGGAACATCACCCACACGGGAGCGAGACGCCGAGCACGGGACGCGATCCACACCGCGAACAGCAGATTCATCGCCTTGAACCCGAACGCATGTGGTACGTATTGGACAAGTATGCGATCGGGAAGCGGCCGCGTTGAGAGGAGTCGGTCCAGGATGGTGAGTGATCGTGGACCGAACTGGCCCGGTAAGCGATGAACGGTCACGCCTGGATCGGCGAGTTCGGCACCGGATGTAGTCGCTGGAGCAAAGACGTGGACCGTATCTCCTTCAGCAGTGAGTCGCCGTGCGATTAACGCGGTGTAGTCACTGACTCCACCGGCTTGAGGAGGATATTCCCCAGTCAGGATTGCCCAGCGGATCAAGACTGGGCAGCCGCTTCAAGGATCGGAATGAGCCGAGCAAGATGTGCTTCTGGAGTGAACCGGCAAGCTGTCTCCCAGGCACCAACACGGAGATGCTGGTGATGCTCAGGGTCGGCCAGTGCACGGACGATTGCATCCGCGAGTTCACTTGGGTTGGGTCGTTCACCGGGAGCCAACTCACCAGACACACCAGAGACGAGCCAGTCGGGGATTCCACCAACCGCGTAGGCCACAGCCGGAGTGCCGACACAGCCAGCCTCGATTCCAATGAGTCCGAATGGTTCCGGCCATGTGCTCGGCACGACGATCACGTCGGCTGCTCGCATCTCCGCGTTACGACGATGAAGGTCGGTCCACCCCATGAACTTGGTCGGAATTGCTTTCCGTCGGACGGCCGCTTCAAACTTGTCTCGGTCCGGTCCCTCTCCAACTGCGACGAGCATGAGGGGTCGACCGAGTTGGGTAGCGGCCCGGGGGAGAGCATCCACCAGGTGCGACCACCCCTTCAGGGCAGTCAATCGACCGAGAAAGAGTACCCGGCCGGTCTGGGGTCTTGAAGAGGGTGAAGACGGATCTGGAACGATGCCTGCGGGGAATAGAGGAGCCAGATGAACACGCTCGTTCGGAACACCATTACGGACCAGTTCGACTGCCATGTGTCGACTGGCGACCAACACGCCGCGATGAGTCACGAACGTCTGTTGTCGGCGTCGTTCCCGGTGATACGCTCTCAGAGCGGTGAACGGGTTCAGACCGCCACACCGCCGAGGAAGGTACAAGGCCATGCAATCTGGACTGAGTGGACGGGAACACGGTTGGACTGCGGGGAAAGCGTGGCACTTCGTTCCGCTCATGCAAGTTCCGCCGTAGTTGTGGGCGTAATAGACAGTCGAAAAATGCTTCGCGAGCACCGCCTCATGCTCCACGATCCCCACGCCGTGCGAGTAAACGACATCCGGTCGCCAAGCCTCCACTGTGGCGACAAGTTCGCTCGACGACAATCCGACTGCGGATAGATGTTCGACGTCAGCCGGGATGAATCCCTTCGTGCCTGGGTCTCCGGCAAGGAATGTCATCACGCCGAGGTCAAACCCTCTGTCACGCAAGAGCGGCAGCACTGCCCGCAAGCTTGCCTCGGCCCCACCCAATGCGTGAATGTTGTGGTTTGCGACCAAGAGTCGCATTACGATTCGCCAGGTAGCTGAAGGACAGTTAGTGAGTCCACCACGGCGATCTCCGTGAATCGGAGATCCTTGAGGATCACTTCTTGAGTGTATCTCACACTACCGGCGGCTTCGATCGGCCGGGTTGGAGTCGAGCGACTGTCGTGTAAGGCGACCAATCCGGCGGGAGCCACCAACCCCGCCCACCCTTCCCAGTCCTCTCGTAACCCGTTGTAGCTGTGGTCCCCGTCTATGAAGATGAACTCCAACTTCCCGGCGAGTTGGGCTGACAAGGCACGAGCAGCGGCTGCACCGGTCTTCCGCACCCACTCGACTCGACCGTTCTGGACTCGGCCAACTTCGGAGGCGGCGATTCGTCTCTGGAAACTGACCCCGAGTCTGCCCACAGGGTATGGGTCAACGGCATACAACACCCCCGTTGCGGCCATCACTGCCCGGAGACGGCATGTTGTCACTCCATGCCAGACTCCGATCTCGGCCAACACATTTCGACCTGCCGCGTGAACTGCGAGGCAATCACGCTCGGCAACGGTCGTTTGGGTCTGCGCCTGGGCCAACCCAAGTTGCCACTTGAGAAAGTGCTTGAACACGCTCATGGTGTCCGAAACCTCTCGACTACGAGTCGACGATATACCGCCCGCAACGGTTCGGCTGCACAGTCCCAGGTGTAATTCGCGGCGACATCCTCGTGGGCCTGTTGGCCCAGCCGCTCCCGAAGGTCATGGTTGGCGAGCAATCGCTCCGTTGCAGAAACCAACGCCAGTGGGTCTCGCAGCGGAATGAGTAACCCATTCACCTCGTCTCGGATCACGTCCTTCATTCCGCAGGTAGCAGTTCCGACAGCCGGCATTCCGGTCGCCATCGTCTCAAGGAGGGTCTGGGGCGTTCCCTCAAAAAGACTCGGGATCAGATACACCGTGCATCGCAGCATCTGCTCCGCCAGTTCCGCCTCGGTCCCTGGCCCCACGAACTCGACCCGCTTGCGGAGTTGTTCGGGGAACGACCCCAACACCACTTCCGCCGGGAATCCGGTACCCATCATCACGAGTTTTAGCTCCGTCCGTCTCGCGGCGAGTGTGGTGAACGCAGCCACGATATCGGCGACTCCTTTTCGTGGGAGCCATGTCCCAAACACTACTGAGAGGCGCGCAAAGAATGTTAAACTTTTGGACGTGTACAATGGTGCATGGAGACCCCAGAAGTTTCCTCCAGCAACTGGCGAGAATGGCGACG
>JAIOPV010000114.1 GCA_021413735.1 Planctomycetota bacterium | reverse complement strand
ATGGGTGGCGGTGGTGGAGAGAGTCAACCCCTCGGGTCTGCGTCCACGCATACACAGGCACCTCATACGCCAAAACCGAGGATCGTTTCAGCATAGCAGGCATCCCGAATTCAGTGCAGCTTTTGCTGCCGACGACACTAGGAGTGACCTCTGAATACCAAAGGATATCCCGATAATTTGCCACCGGCAACTTATCGGGGCACCTCAGCAACAGACCTTGATCGGCACTGATTCTCGTGAGTTCCTCGACTGCTCCTTCAGTGTCTTGCTCGCCTTCTGTTTCCTTGAGGAAGAAGGTGAACACGGAACGCGAACGTTTCCGAGTTCGGCTGGCGCATTCCATGTCATTACATCTGGTTCGTTGCGTCCTCCTCAACCGGCTTGGCGTCCAGACGAGCGACACACTCCGCCGAGTGCTGTCTTTCGTCGGTCCGCATTCCTGTTCATCACTTTTCACTCGGTTACTCCTCACCACGACATTCCACGATTCCAACTCGCCCCAGGCGGGGTTCGTCGCGCGATGTCTCACCTCCGGCGCTATGCTCCGATTGCAGACTCTGGTAGACTCTCCCCACCTTCCTCCACTCATTGTTGGTATGTGAACGATAACAAAACTGAGCGTGTCCGCGAGACGTCCGAGGCCGCCACAATCCTCGGTGTGTCGCAGTACACACTCCGGGCCGGCATCGAGGCGGGAAGGATTCCGATGCACCATAACCTTGCCAACGTGGAGCGGCTCTTCCGGCGACGGGATGAGGAAGCGTTACTCGGAATTGTCGAGAAGCCGGCGCAGAAGCGGTACAAGTAGAACAAGCCACACGGACCAGTGTGAACCCGAGGCACGACAGGCTGCGGGTAAGGGTTGAACATGCTCAAGCTTGCCGAATTGAAGTCTGGCCAGGCACTCGTCGGCATCGAGCCGAGCCTGATCGTTACCCTCGCTGCCGTCGTGCCAATCGGCGAGGGCGCGGTGCAGGTCTTCTACAAGACCCCCGATGGCGGCGTGAAAGAGCGGTTGCTCAACACTGCGGACGAGCCCAGCATCTCCCTTGCCACGACTGAGCGGCCGTGGTCGTTCGACGGTGACCCCGCCGCCTTCCAACTCACATGCGAAGCGAAGCGGATCGACCTCGCGTTCCTGTTCGACCCGATGATGGCCGTTCACACCTCGAACGTCGAGCCCCTGCCGCACCAGATCACCGCTGTCTACGAGTCGATGCTCCCCCGGCAGCCGCTCCGATACGTACTGGCCGACGACCCCGGTGCTGGCAAGACGATCATGGCGGGGCTGTACATCCGCGAACTCGTCATGCGGGCCGACGCACGACGAATTCTGATCGTCGCTCCCGGAAGCCTTGTCGAGCAGTGGCGGGACGAACTCTTCGAGAAATTCGGCCTGGAGTTCCGGATCTATTCGTCTGCCCTGGTCGAATCCTCACCGAGCGGCAACCCGTTCGACGACCACCACCAGATCATCGTCCGTCTCGACCAGATATCGAGGGATGAGGAAGAAAGCGCGAACGGGAAGATGCCGGGGCCACTTCAGAGCAAACTCTGCGCCGCTGGGTGGGATCTTGTCGTGTTCGACGAAGCCCACAAGCTCGCCGCCCACTTCTTCGGCAGCAAGCTCGAAAAAACCGCCCGCTTTCGTTTCGCCGAGAGGATCGGGAGGGACACACGGCACCTGCTGCTGATGACCGCCACCCCGCACAACGGCAAGGATGAGGACTTTCAGCTCTTTCTTTCATTGCTCGACTCGGATCGGTTTTACGGCAAGTTCCGCGACAAGGTTCACAAGGTCGATGTTACCGACCTGATGCGACGAATGGTGAAAGAAGAACTCGTCAAATTCGACGGCACGCCGCTGTTCCCGGAACGCAAGGCGTACACCGCCAACTACAAACTCTCCGATGCGGAAGCGGCGCTGTACGAGGCCGTCACAAACTACGTCAAGACCGAAATGGTCAAGGCCGATGAGCTTGCTGGTGCCCGCAAGGGTTCGGTCGGCTTCGCGCTCACGACGCTCCAGCGGCGGCTCGCGTCGAGCCCGGAGGCGATCTACCAGTCGCTCAGACGACGCAAGGAACGGCTCTCCGAGCGGCTCCGCGAGGCGAAACAGGGCGGGCGCGGGAAGTCGGTTCTCGCGGAGACGCTCGTACCGGCCCCCGACGACGACGACCTGAATGCCGAGGAGCAGGAGACACTCGAAGAGACGCTCGTCGATCAGGCCACGGCAGCGAAGACCATCACCGAACTCGAAGCCGAGATCGCCCTCCTCCTGGCACTCGAAACACAGGCCAAGCAGGTCGTCGCCTCCAAGCAGGATCGCAAGTGGGACGAGTTGTCGAAACTCCTCCAGAACAACCCCGAGATGCGTGATGCCTCCGGCAAGCAACGCAAGCTGATCATCTTCTCGGAACACCGCGACACGCTCAACTACCTGCACGGCAGGATCGCTGGTGTCCTCGGCAAATCCGAAGCCATCGTCGTGATTCACGGCGGCACGCACCGCGACGAACGCCGCAAGATTCAAGCCATGTTCCGCTCCGAACCGGATGTGCGGGTGCTCATCGCCACCGACGCCGCTGGTGAAGGTGTGAACTTGCAATGTTCGCACTTAATGGTGAACTACGACCTGCCGTGGAACCCCAACCGCCTTGAACAGCGGTTCGGCCGCATCCACCGAATCAACCAAACCGAAGTGTGTCACCTTTGGAACCTGGTCGCCAAGGAAACACGCGAGGGCGATGTTTATCACCGTTTGCTGGAGAAGCTGCGGGTCGAGAGTGACGTCCTCAAGGGTCGCGTCTTCGACATACTCGGCGACGTGTTCGACGGTGTCAGCCTAAAGGAACTACTGATGCAAGCTGTCCGCTACGGCGACCAGCCTGAAGTCCGTGCCCGCCTCACTACCCGCATCGACCACGCCTTCGACCACGATCACCTGAAGAACCTGCTCAACCGCAACGCACTCGCACAAGAAACGATGAGTGCTGACCGACTCTTCCGGGTTCGAGAGGAAATGGAGCGGGCCGAAGCTCGGCGGTTGCAGCCCTATTTCGTGCGTGCGTTCTTCCTCAAGGCGTTCGATAAACTCGGCGGCACGATCCACAAGCGAGAAGCGGAGCGTTACGAGATCACCAACGTGCCCGCAGCCATTCGCGAACGTGACCGTCGGCTCACTGGTCGGAACCGTCGCGAACAAGAACCGATCCTTCGACGCTACGACCGCATCGCTTTCAGCAAAGACGCGGTTCAGCCCACCGAGAAGCCCGGCCTCGCGCGTGCCGTTCTCATGCACCCCGGGCACCCGTTGATGCTCGCCGTCTCGGATATGCTTCTCGAACAGAATGCGAACCTGCTGCGTCAGGGAACGGTGCTTCTCGATCCGGCCGACGAAGGCACGACGCCGTGGCTCCTGTTCCTGCTCACGCACGAGGTGAAGTCCGGGGATGGCTCCTCACTCTCGAAGCGGATGCAGTTCATTCGCGTGAACCCGGACGGCTCCACGGCGTTCGCTGGCTGGGCACCGCACCTCGACCTCGAACCGCTGCCTGGGTGGGAAGTCGATGGGCTGGCGAAGGTGACTCGCCCCGATCACCCTTTCCGCGAGTTGCTCGACGCTCCGTGGATTCGCACCGACCAGGAGCAGCGTGCCGTTGCTCTCGCTGCTTCTACGCTCGTTCCCGAGCACTTCAAGGAAGTTGCCGATCGTCGCACCGAACATGTTGATAAGACGCTTACCGCCGTTCACGACCGGCTTACCAAGGAGATCGACTTCTGGTCCGACCGTTGGATGAAGCTCAAAGACGATTTGGCGGCAGGAAAGGGCGATCGGTTGAATCTCGACAACGCCAAGCGGACGCTCGACGACCTGCAAAGCCGTCTGGAAGGTCGCAAGAAGGAACTGCAAGCGATGCGGCATGTGCAGAACGGTACGCCGGTCGTCCTCGGCGGAGCGCTGGTCGTGCCTGCTGGGTTGCTGCGTCAACTTCGCGGTGATGGACCGGCTCTGACTGCCGCCGACGCTGCTGCTCGCAAGCGGATCGAAGACCTCGCGATGAAGACCGTCATTGCCGCAGAGCAGAAGCTCGGAAACCGTGTCGTCGATGTGTCTGCCGAGAAGTGCGGTTGGGATGTGTCGTCATATCCGCCGAGCGTCAACGGAGTGGTCACCGATCCGCGGCACATTGAAGTGAAAGGCCGCGTGAAAGGTGCGACCACGATAACCGTCACTCGCAACGAAATCCTGTATGCGTTCAATCAGGGCGACAAATTCGTACTCGCTATCGTGTTCGTGAACCCCGATGATTCTGTCGAAGGCCCGTTCTACCTGCGGAACCCGTTCCAGAAGGAACCGGACTGGGGCGCGGCGGCTATCATTTACAACATCGCCGAACTGCTTAGCCGGTGTCAATCGGTGATGTAATCACATGGATCTTCGACTCGATCGCCTGGAGATGTCCAACTTCCGCTGTTTCGGCGAATGCGGACTCACGTTCCACCCCAACCTACTGAGCGGTGCGCAAAGGATGTTAAGGACTGGCAATTTCCAAACCTGCTTGGGCGAAGCAGGCTTGCACCAGATGAGGCTTCCGTCGCGTGCGACCGATGGCCAAGTGGAACTGCTCGTGTAACTCTTCGAGATCGTGACACACCATGTTCCGCATCTCGACGTGTTTGAGGTGGTTC
>JAIOPV010000007.1 GCA_021413735.1 Planctomycetota bacterium | reverse complement strand
TCGCTGGCGGCAGCACTCCTGACGACGACATTCCGCCGATTGCCGAGATCATCAAGTACATGACGGATCGGCGGAACGATCTGCTCGCGCACTTGCGGTCACTGTCGGAAGCGGATTTGGCGAAGAAACCGAACGACGCGGCGATGTGGCCGTATGGGGAATGGTTTCAGGTGCTGATCTGGCACGAGGCCCACCACCACGGGCAGGCGCACATCACGTTCAACCTGTACCGTGCCAGCCACGACCCGACGATCGCGAAAGTCGGACATTGATCGTTGGAGAGCGCTACGCCGCAAGCAGCTGAAAACTGCAGCCACTTGCGGCGTAGCGCTCTCCCACTCACTCATTTCCGCTGGAACAGTTGGAACAGCCCACCGGCGTTGGTCGTTCCAGGCACCGTCATCCCCGGAAACAGCTTCTCGAATTCCTTGTTCATCGCGGCCGTGCCGAGATCCTTCGCCGCGTCCTGAGCCACCTTCGCGATCGCATTCTGGAAGAACTTCGGGTCCAGCATCGGCTTCTCAAGCGTGCCCTTGATCGGAATCTGCACCCGCTTGCCGGTCAGCGCCTTCGCCAGTCCAGGCGCGTTCTTGAACCCCGGCAAGCCCCCCGGGATGGGAACATCAGCCACCATATCGAGCGTATTGTCGAAGCCGACCGAACCCGTCGTCTTCACGATGTAGCCGCCGACTTTGATGTTCAGGTTCTCGTGATAGACCCGCCCGCGTTCGATCCGCACGGGCACCGACTGCTCGTTCGCGAGTGTCATCGTTCCGTTGGCAGCGCCGAGCAACTTCGCGACCTCGGTCACGAAGGGGCTCGCAGTCATGGTCGCCTTGTGAATCACGAGCGTTCCCTTGATCGTCGCCTGTCGCGGATCCGCAAGCGGAATGTGATTCTCGTCGAGCTTCACAGAGATTTCGCCTTCCGCTGTGCTGGAATTGGAAGCCACGGGAATCGCATGCCCCAACGCACCCGCAAGCACCGCAGGCGTGAGCTTCGCGTTATCCACGATGAAGCCTCTGGCGAACGTCATCTCGCCCGGAGGAGGAGCGAGCCTCAACGTTGGGTGAAGCGCAATCTTCCCACCGCCGAACGTGCCCGTGATCGGCGAGACATCGGCGATGCCATTCGCGAGCTTCACCTGGAATGCGCCCGGCCCCATCGTGAAGCCGTGCGTCAGCACGGAATCCCAGCCGATGCCGAACTCACCCATGGCATTCGCGAGCGGCGACGGCGCAATCTTGGTTCCGGGTTTGATCGGCGGCGTCAGACTTCCGACGAAGCTGATCGGCTTGCTGCCCTGTCCCGTTGCCGTGAAGTTCGGACCGAACAGTTCGCGGAACTTCGGCGTGAGCTTCACCATGTCGTAGGTCAGCGTGCCCGCGAGGTTCGTGTCGGTCGTCGTCTCGAACTTGCCGATGGTGCCGGCCGCGGCGAGCACGAGGCCAGGCCGTTCGATCTTCGCCGCATTGAATGACACCATGTCCGTCGATCGCGTGTATGAGCCGTTCACTTCGAGACGCATCGTGGGGTCAGTCCACGCGGGATCGGTTCGCAGCCCCAACACGAAGTTCACGATGTCGAGGTGCCCGATGAAGGTTGTCACGTCGCCGGAGTAGTTGAAGTGAACCGGTCCTGTACCTTTGCCGAACATCGCACTTGGCCCGTGCGCATCGAGATACATGCCGACGGACTTCCCGAGGCGATTCAGATTCGAGACCGCGGGCCCGCCGCCCTTCACGACCGTCTGCCCGCCCTTTGGCGTCTCGATGACGAGTATCCCCTTTGTCACCGTCAGCGGGTTCGACGTGATATTGAACTTGTCAAACGTCGTGACGTTGGTGGTGCTGTCGATGGTCAGGTCGGCGACGGCGTTCATGCTCGGTTCGTCAATGTCGAGACCGGCCCCGACGAACTTGACGTTCTCGACCGCGAGCGTGAGTTGGTCGATGTGAACGGCGTTCGGAGCGAAGCGAATCGTGCCGCGAGCCTCGGCCCTGCCGTCCATCACGTAATCTTCGAGAACCGGAACCGCCGGAGCGATTCGCCGTTTCCAGCGCCCGAGGTTGCCGGTCACGCGAGCGTCGAACGTTCCACTGCTAAGTTGCTTCACATCCGCGATCGGGTCGTGAAGCTCCAGATCGACCTCATCCGCGCCTGCCGTGCCCACGATCAACGCGGTGAAAACCGCTACCGGCTTGTCGGGCGGTGCCTTGCCTGCGGCCGTGAGTTGCAGCTTCAACGCAGGCTCGCGAAGCCCCTTCCCGCTCTTCCCCACGCACGCGAACTGCTTCAACTCAACCGTGGCATCGACCTTGAAATCACTGGTTGGCTGGCGAATCGCAACGACAGCCGCCGAAGCTTGCCCGTCAAGCGTGATGCCGCGAAGGTCCACGAATTCTGACAGACGGACCGCGAGGCGATCCAGGTACACGTTCGCGGCCGCACGCACCGAATCGGGCGATACTTTCGCATTGATCGCGATGAAGTCCGACTTGCAGATGAGCTTGTCAAACGTCGGCAACTGCCCGGTTTTCACGCGGCCAGCGAACTCGATCGACAGCGGTTCTTCCCAGTGAACATCGTTCCCGTCGCGGGTTGCCTTCAGTGCGGATGCATTGATATTCCCGCTCCACGCGGTGCCATCGGGGCCAGCGGCGCTCGCCACATCCACGATCAACTTGCCTTCGCGAACTTCGGTGCCTTCGCGAATCTGAAGCAACTTCGGCAGCACCGCCGCGAGCTTCGCCATGTCCACGTTTGCGGCAACCTTGATCCCCGGACGGTCGAGGAGTTTGTCGAATGATGCGGGGTCGAAGGTGCCGACAACGCTTGCGGTGCCGATGTCGGTGGTGAGTTCGGCTCGCTGAATGGTGATGGTGCGACCCGCCAGCGTCGCGTGAATCGGCAACTCGACAGAGGCAAGACGAACTGTGTCGCCATTCAGACTGGCACCGGCGACCGCGAGATTCTTCACGCCAAGAGTGCCGTCGATGCTTGCGGCATCCTGGCCCCACGTCGCGGTGATGTCGGTGGTGAGCGTGCCGGCGACTGACAAAGTCGGATCAATGCGACGCAGCAGCGGCGAGAGCGATTCCATGGCGAAGCTGTTCGCGGCGAACTTGATTCGGCCAACGTCGCCAATCGACACGTCGGCTGCGACGGGGTTCGGAGCGTTTGCGGTCAGCGTTGCGGTGAGCGGTTCAGAACGCGCTGCCGGAATGCTTATGGTCGCGGCAAGGTCGCGGAACTCGCTGAAGCGGCTGGTGTCGGTGTCTCGCAGCGTCAGCGTTCCGTCGGTGATTTTCAGCTTGATGGGTGTGCGAGTTGGTCCGGGCGTCACGCCGCTGTCGGCGAGCAGCTTCTGGAGCACGGCTTCGAGGTTAGTCGTGTTCTTCTCGCACACGATCTCGATAGCCGGGTGGTCGATCGAGATTTCGCCGAGGTCGGAGTGATCGCGGGCCAACGAGAACAGCGTGCGGCTCGTGGTCACTTTCGCGATGCGTGCGACAACGCGGCCTTGCGGATCGGTCAGCGTGATATCACGCAGTTCAACGTTCGAGAACCAACCGAGCGAGGCATTTCCGATGTCGAGGGTGCCGTTGAGGTCGGCGGTGGCACCGCGAGCGATTCGGTTTCGCAGCGTGGTCTTCGCGATGATGGATGGAGCGAACCACACACCAAGCAGTAGTACCACGAACAAGCCGGCAACGACGCGAGGCCCACGCCGTCGGGGTTTCGTGTCGGATTGGTTCTTATCGCTGGGCAGCAGAAGTCCAAAGATTCGTGAGAAAACGCTGCGTGGCTGTGCCTGAAGCGGGGAACTCTGCTGTGCGGAATCGGACATGGCTGGCATCCTGCGTGCGGAGCGGGCCGCGTCCAGCGGCACGATGAGCAGGATTAGAACGTGAAATGGCGTGAGCGTGCAACGTCAAGTCAGCAGTTCGCGAAACGCCGAACTCCCCATTGTGTGTCCTGATGCCGCCAACAATGGGCATCGTCGCGACACATAACGGGGAGTTCAACTGCGTGGACTCTTCCAAACTAGACCGTTGTCGTGCCTCGCTTACCGAAGATCAGGGAGAGCACGAACAGCACAATGAAGATGAAGAACAGAACTTGGGCAATGCCAGCGGCTTCGCCTGCGATTCCACCGAATCCCGCGGCTGCGGCGAGCAAAGCGATAATCAGAAAAACTACGGCGTAGTGCAACATGGTTTTGTCTCGATATTAAGAGGGACGACCTGAACGAGACATGGCTATGCACTTCTCAGGCCAAAGCGTGAGAAGCAGCCCAAGAACCCAGGCCAACGGCCTGGGTTCCGGGGCCGGTGGCTAATCGACTATCCCACGGCCTGGGTTCCGGCATCGGCCTCAGGTCACTTCGTGGAGTTCGGCTGCCACGCCAGGCCCAACGCAAACGACATGTCCCGATCTGCCTGAATCGCCCACGGCGTTCCCTTCCGCTCCGCAATCAGCTTCTCGAAGATGTCCATCGCTTCCGCCGCGAGTTGCTTCACTTCTTTCTTGCTCTTCATCTTCGCCGTCTCGGTTGAGACGAGTTTGTAGCTGGTTTGACCGAGCTTCGCGTTCAGTTCCGGCAGCGTTTCCGTTAGCACGTTCCCAAGCATCAGGTCGCACTCATTCATGTAGGCGAGCCGAGCCTTGATGATCGCTCTCGCGTAGTCGTAATGTGCTTGCCAGCGCTTCGGCTGTGCGTTCCGCTCTTTCCCCAAGGCATCGAGTTTGTCGTTGACCGTTTCCAGTCGAGCAATCGCGAACGCCCACACGTTCTGCTCATTCTTGATCTGCTTCTTCAAGGCCACCGTGATCGGTGCCGGAAGTGTTTCGCGAATCTGAAGGCTCGCATTCTTGCCCGACGACTTCCACAGGTTCCGGATTTCGTCGAACGCCTCGATCACCGCCACGCGGAACTTGTACTTGTCCTTGTTCTTCAGGATGTCCTCAATCTTCACATCCTCCTTGTAGTCTTTCAGGGCATCGGCTCGATACGGGAACTCGGCGAGATTGAGTTCCGCGTTATCGACCTTGATCGGCGGAACACCAAACTCGCGAATGAGAGCCTTGATCTCGGCACTCGGATCGCTCTTGGGCGGGTTGATGAACTCGAATCGCTTGGGAGTCGATTCGTTCGCATCGAAGGCGGTGGGCTTGCTCTTCGGCTTGCCCGTCACCTTGACCGTCTGCGTTCCGGATGAGGCGGCTTTCGCCATCTCGGTGACCCGCTTGCCAATCGCCCCGGAGAGTTCGGAGACAGCAATCGGTTCGGTTTGAACCGGAGGCTTTGCGCTTGGCGACGCCTCGAATGCTTCAAGAAAGAGGCTCCCGGCGCGTCCAGGCTCTGATGATTCCAGCGCGTTTTCCCCCGACTGACAGGTCGTGACGACTTCGACATCGGGCGGCGCGGTTGTGAGCATTCGCACGAGCCCCGGCGACATCGGTTCGCTGCCTGGGCGTGGTCGGCCGCGCTGCGGGTTAAAGCGACACACATCCCAGATCACAACCTTTTCCGTCGCCTTGCACGCTTTGAGTTTGTCGTAGAAATCGGCGAGTGGAAGCAGCGAACTCACGTCGTCGAAGTCGCTCTCGATTGTCGCGAGGTAGGCCTTGCCGCCGATCTCGACGGCGTGCCCTCCGAAGTAGACCACGATGCGATCCTGACCACGACTCGACTCGAAGAACTTCTCGTAGGCGTCGCGCACCACGTCCTTCACCATGAGACGCCCTTCCGGCGGTGGCACCGCATCCGAGAGGAGATAGAGCTGGTTGTTGGATTTGTCCGCGGGCACCTTCCAGTGGAGAGCCATTGCTTGCGCCGCGGCTTTACTTCGATCGGGCGCGCCAGCCGGTGCGTTGGTCAGCGGATTCAGCGTCATGTACTTGCTGATGTGGATGAACAGCAACCGACGCGGAAACGGTCCGATGATTGGCGGCGCAGGCTTCGGCGGTTCGACGTGAGGCGGTTTCTCTCCCTGGTCGTGATCGTTTGTTCCGTGAGGATCCGTTGAATGGTCGTCCGAGGCGGTTTGTTTGGGGTCGTGGGAGTCCTTCGTCATGACAAAAAAGCCAGCAGCGGCGATCAGCACGAAAACCACACCGAGAAGTATGAAGCGGATCGGCGAACGCTTCGCGGGGGTTGGTTCATCGTCGTCGAGTGAGAGCAGCGCAGGTTGGGCGGGCGCTGGCGCGGGTGTTTTGCGTTGCGGAGGCGTTCCGACGGTTGCCGCGGCACGTCGGGTCGGAGTGGCGTGTTGCGGGACAGTCGCGACCGACGATGCAACCGCGAAGTTGGTTCCGCACTTTGGGCACTTGATCGCCTGACCAACCGTGAACCCCTTGGGCGACGAGAACCGGACATTACACTTGGGGCAGTTGGTTTTCGGGATGACCACAGGCGAACTCCGCCAAGATGGGATGATGCTACCACTTTACCCCGTCTGGCAACCAATCCAACGAATCGACCGAAAGATGTGGGGCAATCGAGCCAGCCATCTGACAAACCCGCACCGCCAGGAATGGTTCCGGAAACCGCTCTTCGATTCGGAATGGTTCCGGAGATGGGTCAATGATGCTGTAAGTTCATCAGCTTTATCAACGAATGCCGCAACTCATTCACCATGTTTAAGATGCAACTCGGAAGCCGTTCGTGGTGAATGTTCTGATGGTATTTCTTCCGGACGAATCGAATGGTTCCGGGGCTGAAATGATGGTTCCGGAAGAGGGGTGTGCGTGTCGCCCGGAACCGTTTGCGCACTTCGTGATACCATCCTCGTGAGTCAAGGCTTCGCCTTTTCGGGCTTCGAGTCCCAGACGTTCATCATGAGTTCGTAAATCTCCGGTTCGGACTCTTTGAGTTCGCCTCGGTTGAACGGGAAGAAGTCGTTGCTGCCGAAGTACGATTCGGTCATCTCGGCGAAGAATTCCTTGTGGTTGGTGAGAGCGTAGTGCTTCACGCGGTTACCGTTGAACAGCAGCGTCTTGTCGCCGTGGCCGCTCTTCTTGTACTTCTCGTAGGCTTCCTTGATTCGCGGCTCCTCGAAGCCAAGCACCTGATCGTGGTAGGCGTGAGCCAACTCGTGCAGGATCACCCACGGTTGTTCGCGGATGTTCCGTTTCGTGGCGAGGTCGGCGGCTCGCGGCAGATGCACGCACTTCGCGAGATCGGGCGAGTAGCCGTTGTCTTTGAGCCAGCCGGCGCTGGGGTGGTATTGCATCGGTCGCAGGTCGCCGTGCGTGAGATCGAGCACGATGACGACGGTTTGCAGTTTCTTCACCTTATCTTCCGGCACCACAACCTTGATGTCGCTGAGTTTGCCTTCGAGGAACCGCAGAGCCTTCGTGCCCAACTCGATGTTCGGTTCTGCGAGAAGTCGGTCATCGACGCGAACGGTCCAGCCTTCGATCTTGCGGTCAGTGCGTGACGTGGGCTTCGCGGCTTCGGGTTTGTCTTTCGGCTTGTCTTCGGCTCGCAGGCTCGGAGTGAACACCAGCACGCCGAGGAGTATCGCAGTTGGTCGAGAGAGCATGTTGGGCCTCATGTTTCAGGATTGTCCGCTGCGCAGTGAGCGGATGATTGCTACGATATCCAAATCAGTTCAGAAGAGTCGTCCGCCTGTTGACCAACGCCTGGAATTTGCCATGCGCAACTCGATGTTCATCGCCTTGGTGGCTTTCGTTGCCATGGTTCCTCGCGTATCCGCAGCGGAGCCGACGAAGGAGCAGGCCGAGTTCTTTGAGAAGCAAGTCCGACCGCTGCTGACAGACAAATGCTACAGTTGCCACAGCGAAGCTCAGAAGAAGAACAAGGGCGGCCTCGTTGTCGATTCACTCGCGGCACTTCTGCAAGGCGGTGATTCGGGCGCGGCTGTCGTGCCGGGCGATCCCGAGAAAAGCAAGCTGATCGAGGCGGTTCGCTACAAGAACGACGACCTCAAGATGCCTCCGAAGGAGAAGCTCAGTGACGGCGACATCGACACGCTGACGAAGTGGGTGAAGATGGGTGCCCCGTGGCCGAACGCGGGCAAGACAACCTCGCGGCGTGTGCCCGGCAAGATCACCGACGAAGACCGCAAGTGGTGGGCGTTCGTGCCCGTGAAACGGCCCGCGGTGCCAGAGCTATCCAATCCGCAAGCCGCGATCCGCAACGAGATCGACCGGTTCATCCTCGCGAAGCTCGATCAGAACAAGCTGACGCCAGCGCCGGAAGCGGAGCGCCGCGTGCTGATTCGCCGTGTGACACTCGACCTGACCGGCTTGCCGCCAAGCCCCGAGGAAGTCGAGACGTTCGTCGCTGACAAAGCTGCGGATGCTTATGAACGGCTCGTGGATCGGTTGCTGGCATCGCCGCGTTTCGGCGAGCGTTCCGCGAGGTTGTGGCTGGATCTCGTGCGCTACGCCGACAGCGATGGTTACCGCATCGACGACTACCGCCCGAACGCCTGGCGATACCGCGATTACGTGATTCGCTCGTTCAATGCCGACAAGCCCTACGACCGCTTCACGCAGGAACAACTCGCAGGCGACGAGCTCTTCCCCGGCGACCCCGATTCGCTCATTGCAACCGGCTACTTGCGGCACTGGGTGTACGAGTACAACCAGCGTGACGTCCGCACGCAGTGGAACCTCATCCTTGATGATGTCACCGACACCACCGGCGACGTGTTCCTCGGCATGGGAATGCAGTGTGCCCGCTGTCACGATCACAAGTTCGACCCGATCTTGCAGAAGGATTATTTTCGTTTGCGGGCGTTCTTCTCCGGACTGCTCCCACGACAGGACCTGATTGCCGCGACCGAGGAAGAACAAGCCGCACACGCCAAGAAGCTCGCAGCGTGGGAAGCGAAGACCGCCGATCTTCGCGCCGAGTTGGCGAAGATCGAAGCCCCATATCGGAAGCAAGCGGCGGAGTCTTCGATCACGAAGTTCCCGCCGGACATCCAGGCGATGATTCGCAAGCCGGTCGCGGAACGCAGCACGTTCGAGCATCAATTGGCGGAACTCGCGTATCGGCAGGTCTACTACGAATTCGACCGCATCGAACGCTCGCTGAAGGGAACCGACAAGGAGCGTGCCCTTGCGATTCGCCGCGAGCTGAATGTGTTTGACGCGATGAAACCGCCACCGCTGCCGATCGCGTTCGCAGCAACCGACGCGGGTGTTCACGCGGCTCCAGTGACGATCCCCAAGAAAGGCGACGCCGAGATCGAACCCGGCTTCCTCACGCTGCTGGAAGAGAAACCCGCCGCAATCAAGCCGTTGCCGAATTCGAGCGGTCGGCGGTCGGCGCTCGCGAAGTGGCTGACAGACCCCGCGAACCCGCTGGCGGGTCGGGTGATGGTCAACCGACTCTGGCAACAGCACTTTGGCCGGGGACTTGCCGCGAACGCCAGCGACTTCGGCCGCCTCGGTGATCCGCCGACGCACCCCGAACTGCTCGACTGGCTCACGAGCGAATTCGTGACTCCTTCGCAGAAAGCGCAGCCGTGGTCGCTGAAGCATATTCACCGCTTGATCATCACGAGCGCGGCGTACCGTCGAGACGCCACACATTCCGATCCGAAAGCGGGCCGCCTCACCGATCCCGAGAACAAGCTGCTGTGGCGTGGTGGTGTGCGTCGGCTTGACGCGGAGCAGATTCGCGACTCACTGTTCGCAGTGACCGGTGAACTCGATCTGCGAACCGGCGGGCAGGGTACGCCAGCCACGGAATCCCGGCGAACGGTCTACACTCGCATCATGCGGAACAGCCGCGATTCGCTGCTCGATGTGTTCGACGCACCGTACTGGTTCAACAGCGCTTCCTCCCGCGACACAACGACAACGCCGGTTCAATCGCTGCTGCTGTTCAACAGCCAGACGCTGCTGTTGCGGTCACGGGCGCTCGCGGATCGGTTGGCGAAGGATGAACCCGATGAGGCCAAGCGCGTCGAGCGCGCGTATCAGCTTGTGTTCGGCCGGGCGCCAACTGCGGAAGAGGCATCGGTTGCGAAGACCTTCCTCGCGGAGCAGGCGAAGCGAATCGACCCGAAGCGTTCTGGTTCCGCTGCTGCCGAGTTCGTCGGTGGCAAGATTCCCTATCGCGACGGACAAGCCGCTGAAGTGAAACTCGGCTCGCATCCGGGCTTCGAGGTGCCGCACGCGGAACTGTTCCCGAAGGCCGACTTCACCATTGAGGCGTTCATCTATCCGCAGTCGGTCGCGGACACCGCTGCGGTTCGCACTGTCGCCGCGAAGTGGGATGGCGACGCGAAACACGCCGGTTGGCTGTTCGGAGTCACCGGCAAGAAATCGCGTCGCAAGCCGCAGACGGTGGTGCTGCAACTCTTCGGCAAGAAGACCGACGACACCTTCGGCGAAGAAGCGATCTTCTCCGATCAGCACGTCGCATTGAACAAGCCTTACTACCTCGCGGCTTCCATCACGCTTGCCAAAGACAAGGAACCGGGGCAAGTTGTGTTCCACCTGAAGGATTTGTCCAACGACGACGAACCACTGCTCACCGCAAAGGTGAAACACTCCATCGTCGGCAACGTCGAGAACAAACTGCCCATGACCATCGGCAGCCGTGGCCTCAAGGGCGAAAACGGCTTCGATGGCTTGCTCGACGATATCCGCGTTTCGAGTGCAGCGCTGGGCGTCGATCAATTGCTGTTCACTCGCGAGGGCACGAACAAACACACCGTCGGTTACTGGCAATTCGAGGCGAAGCCGAACGTCTTCAAGGATGGTTCGGGTCACGGCTACGACATCCGCCCGGTAGCCATCGTCGGGAAGGGCACACGCGACGTGAACAAGGCCGCGTGGGTCGATCTGTGCCATGTGCTGCTGAACGCCAGCGAATTCCTGTACGTCGAGTGATTGGCTTGCGAGCCACGGGGTTTATCCCCGTGGTCTGTACTTCTCCAAACACCCACGGGGATAAACCCCGTGGCTCGCCAAATACGGTGGAGCTGCGACATGTCCTTTCAGTCTCGCCGCGACTGGCTCGCTTCCGCTGGCAGTGGGTTCGGTGCCCTTGCGCTCAACTCGCTTCTCGCCGGGGAGTCACGCGGGGAACCGGCGAGTCCGCTCACGCCGCGAAAGCCGCATCACACGCCGACCGCGAAGGCGTGCATCTTCCTGTTCATGGAAGGTGGCCCAAGTCACATCGACACCTTCGACCCGAAGCCTGCACTCGACAAACTTGCCGGGAAGCCGCTGCCAGATAGTTTCGGCAAGGTCATCACGTCGATGGGCGAAGCGAAGGCACCGCTGCTCGCGGCTCCGCGAAAGTGGAAGCAGCACGGCAAGTCGGGCCTGTGGGTCAGCGAGTTGTTGCCGCACACGGCCGAGATGGTCGATGAACTCGCGGTCATTCGCTCATGCGTCGCCGACGGCATCAATCACTCGGCCGGCGTTTGCCAGATGAACACCGGCTCCATTCTCGGCGGGCGGCCATCGCTCGGCAGTTGGGCCACCTACGGACTCGGCACGGAGAACGCGAACTTGCCGGCGTTCGTCGTCATGCAAGACAGCCAGGCTCAGGTCGTGAACGGTCCACGGAACTGGAGTGCTGGCTTCATGCCGGCTGTGTATCAGGGCATTCGTATCCAGGGTGGCAACGAGCCGATCCCGAACCTGAACACCCCCGAAGGCGTGACTGACGCGCAACAGCGCGGCAAGCTCGATCTGCTGAAGCAGATCAACTCGAAGTTCGCCGAGAAGAACCCCGATCAGACCGAACTCGACGCTCGCATGAGCAGCTACGAACTCGCGTTTCGCATGCAGGCTCAGGCACCCGAAGCGGTCGATCTGTCGAAGGAAACCGACGAGACGAAGAAGCTCTACGGCCTCGAAGGCAAAGAGACCGCGACGATGGGGCGGCTCTGTTTGCTGGCTCGGCGAATGGTCGAACGCGGCGTGCGGTTCGTGCAGATTTACCACGGAGCCGGCAGCAAGTGGGACGCCCACAGCAAGCTCGAAGCGAACCATGGCGGGCTGTGCCGATCAATGGATCAGCCAGTCGCGGCGCTGCTCAAAGACCTGAAACGTTGCGGACTCCTCGATAGCACGCTCGTGTATTGGGGTGGCGAGTTCGGCCGCACGCCGATGAGCGAGAAGGGCGACGGCCGCGATCACAACCCAACGGGTTTTACGATGTGGATGGCTGGCGGTGGCGTGAAAGGTGGTCGCACTATCGGAACGACTGACGAGGTTGGGCTACGAGCGGTGGAGGAGCGGTTGCACGTTCACGATCTGCACGCGACAGTGCTCCACCTGATGGGCCTCGACCACATGGGTCTCGTCTACAAGTACAAGGGCCGACCCGAGCGTCCCACGCTCAACGAAGGCGAGCCGTACAAGAAGATCACGCAGGGTTGACGTAAGCCCCAGAAATGCACAAACCCCAAGGATTCCTTGGGGTTTGTCGAGTGGAGGTGAGGAGAGTTGAACTCCTGACCTCTTGAATGCCATTCAAGCGCTCTACCAACTGAGCTACACCCCCTCGGTAGGAAGTAAACTAACGACCGCCCCCCAGAGTGTCAACCCGTCGCCCTAACAGATCACGTTTTCGCAACCCCATTCGCCTCAGATTCAGGCATTCTCATCGGTTCCGGACGACAGACACACCCCTCTTCCGGAAACGTTTTGAAGTCCGGAATGACACACACAAGACCGGAAGAAATACCTTCAGAGCATTTGGGGCGACTTGTTTCCGGAACGCATCTCACCAGCAACAAAACACTTGCGGCGTTCAGCGACAACCTCATGAACTTCGGGGAATAATTCTCCCTCTCCGGAATCAATCCAGTTACTTCCGGAATCACACGCCTTGCCGAATGGGTCGCCGTGCGAGTTCGGCTAGACGGAATCTCGCCTATTCCCCACAATGCGACGATCGACCACGCCAACGGGGACAACGAAGTGAAGAAGCACGCTCGCGCGTGGATCATTGGATTGGCCAAATACGGGATCGGGTTCGGTCTCCTCGCCTACATCCTTCGCGCCAACTGGGACCCCAAAGGTACGTCCCCCGGCATCAGCGGACTCATCGAACAAACGCCCGATCTGGCCGCGTTCCTCGGTCTGGCAATCCTCGCCGTCGTCTGCGTCAGCATCCAGTTCGTGCGATGGTACGTCCTCGTTCGCGCGCTCGATATCCCGTTCACAATCGAAAACGCATTCCGCCTCGGACTGGTCGGGGCGTTCTACAACGCCTTCCTCCCCGGCTCAGTCGGTGGTGATCTCGTCAAGGCCGTCATCATTGCCAAGGACTCACCCGGACGCCGTGCGTCTGCTGTGGCCACGGTTGCAGCCGACCGCTTCGTCGGCTTGTTCGGTCTGATTTGGTTCTCGGCTGTGTTCGGTGGCGGCTTCTGGCTCGCAGGCGACACGCGGATCTCCGAGAACGCCTACATGCAGAAGATCGTCGTAGCCTGTTCCGGAATCACCATCGGTGCGGTACTCGGATGGATCGTGATGGGCTTCCTTCCGCAAACACGAGCCGACCGGTTCGCCAATCGGTTGAAGATTGTCCCAAAACTTGGGAACACGCTTGCGGAGTTGTGGTTCGCGGTCTGGACATACCGGCAACGTCCTCGCGTGATTTACGCCACGATCGCGATGACAGCGGTGGTTCACCTGGGATTCGTGCTGATGTTTCACCTTGCGGTGCGGGTGTTCCCGGCGATTGATCCGGCTTCGCTGTCGGAACACTTCGTGATTGCGCCGATTGGGTATATCGCGCAGGCGTTCTTCCCGGCACCAGGTGGACTGGGTGGTGGCGAGTTCATCTTCGGTTACCTGTACACTCTGTTGGGCCGACCGGAGGCGACCGGCGTGGTTGGTCGGTTGACGATGCGAGTTGTCGAGTGGGGGATTGGTCTTGTTGGCCTTTATGTATTCCTTCGGATGAAGGCTCACCACGAGTTGCCGGAAGAGGAGGACGAGAAGATTGGGAGCGATCCTCCAACGCCGGTGCCTGTCGCGTGACGGCTCGGCAGCGTGACCTTGAGTCGCATGCTATTGACCGGTTGCACGACCTGTTTCGCTTCGGATTGGACTTGCTATTTTTTGTGACCTTGCCGGTGACGCTGTGGGCGTTAGAATCTCCCCTGTGCGGTGAATGAGATTCGCCGCTGAGTGGTATGACGTTGTAGTTGATGGTTGGAACGACTCAGCGTTTGACTGAAATTGGTTTTTTCGCGGCGAATCTCAAATGATCTGAGGAGCGAAGATCATCGTTTGGAAGCAAAGGAATCGCTGCATTTTGGGGACGTAGCTCAATTGGTTAGAGTACCGGACTGTCGATCCGGTGGTTGCGGGTTCGAGTCCCGTCGTCCTCGCTGAAGAATAGCCCTAGAATCCAAGTGGTTCTAGGGCTTTTTCATTTTCGCAACTCCCGCCGCCGCAGCCAAAACGCATACTATTCCGCATAGAATTCTCTGAGAGGCTTCGACAGCCGCATACAAACGCAAAAGCCGGAGCAGCTTCAGCGGCGACTCCGGGCTTCGGCTTTCTATGCGTCCGCGACCGTTTTCTATGCGCTTGGCTTCTTCGGTCGCAGAGTCTCGCCGATGGCAGCGGAAACTCCCTCGGAGGCTGTCTGCTGATCCAGTGCGAGGTAATAGCCGCGTGCAGTAGCAGGCGACATTCCAGCGGCTGCGGCTGCCGTATCGACATCCGTTCCCGCTTTGTGGGCTTCTGTAACGAACCGCTTCCGGAAGTCGTGCGACTGAATCTTCGGCTGCTCGGGTCTCGATTTGTTGAAGTCGTCCACCTCGTCTTTTGCCCACCACACCAGCCGCTCCGGATCGAACTCCGGATTGATTCGGTGAGTTGGAACTCCCCGCAACTTCAGGTACTGGCCGATGTCGCTGGCGTAGCTCTCCCAGAGGAAGGTGCGACCAGCGAGGGCAGTCAGCTTCTTGAACAGGTCGGCCGGCAGCACTGCAACCCGCGACTTCCTTGCCTTCGTCGTAGTCGGAGCGAAAGTGGCGACGTGCTTCCCGTTGACGGTCGCGAGGTCCGCAGTCCGCAAAGCCGCGAGATCACCGAGACGGCAGCCGGTCACGGCTTTCACTTCAAAGAAGAGGGAGGGCAGTTCCCACCCCTGCCACCGCTTCTCCAGCCACTCGAAGAACTTGTTCACCTGCTCGCTGCTGAGGGTGCGAACGGGCTGCTGATCCAGCTTCGGCAGATCGACCGCCTCCCACGGATTCGCTTCGGCGACTCGCAGCCGCTTCACGAGATACTTGCTCCAGATCGCCTTCAACTTCCGCACTCGGGCGTGCAGAGTTCGCGGGCTGCGGCTGTACGCTTTGGCCCCTTCTCCTTTCTGTCGCGAGAAGGTGCCGGTGAGGTAGCTGTTGCACCATCGCTGTGCGAGTCTGGTGTTGATGGCAGCAGGAGTAGCGGCCACCTTCTTGATCTGGTTCAGAGTGTCGATGTAGTCCTTTACGGTCGCGACCCTAGCCCCGTCTGCTTCGAGGTGCTTCCGGAGTTCAGCGACCACGACATCCCAGCCGGCTGTTCTGGTCACAGTCTCCGGTGGGGCGTAGTGGTCGCGGATGATCTGCTCCGCTTTGGTAATCGCTCGCGGTCTGGCAGTCTCGCCGGTGCTGCGGAGGAGGAACTTGCCGCCGTCTCCGTCGCGGAACTGGACGGAGTAGACGTCACCGGCACGGACGAGAAGGCCGAAGCCGACCTCCTGCCCGTCAGCAACTTTCACCGTGTAAGCCGCTTTGCGTCCCATTGCTGTTACCCCTTGTTGACCACCGGACTATTGCATACTATCCAGTGGACACTTGGGAATCAACGACGGGACTTCGGCTTTGTCGCGAGGAGCTTGTCCAGGTCTGCTCTGGTGAACAGCGACTTCCGTGACCCCGGCTGCTTCTTCAGCCGCCCTCGGTAGACTGCGTTGTGCAGCGTCCCCGTCTTCAGCTTCGTGTAGGCGGCGGCCTCCTCAATCGTCAGGTATGGAGAAGCCACTTCTAGTAGCCGTTCCACTCTGGCCGCTTCCTGCTTCGACGGCTTCACCTCCGAAAAGAAGGCGTATTCCATCGACTTCACATCCGCCACGAACTCCAGCCCCGTAGATTTGATCGCCGCACCGAAAATCGAGTTAATCGCCACTGCAATTCCCCTTCTGCTTCTGAAGCCCGAGCCGCACCCGCTCGGAACTTCTACTTCTGTTAGCGGCTGCTCCCTGCGCCGCACTCGAAACCGCTTCTGCTGCGGTAGCTGCTTCTGCCTGCATCTGCTTCTGAAGACGCTGTCGGAGTTCCTGCTGGCCTGTTCGTGGGGATCGGCCCCTTGTCGAAATCCCTCTCCGTCTGAACCTCAAGCCGCAGCACCCCAATGGAGTCGATCCCCACGGAACAGCTAGTGGAAGTTCCAGCAGTAGTCGAAGCCGCTGCTCCAACAACAGCGGAAGCCGCTGCTTCGGTTACAGCAGCAGTTGAAGCTGCAACTCCAGCCGCTTCTGGGGCTGCTGCTTTGGCTGGCTGTGGACTTCAGGCAGACCCAGGATCTTCGCCTTTGTTCAGGTCAGTTGGCTGCGAGAGCGGTTCAGACCGCTTACTGATCGACCTTGAACACGACCCATCGCCCCGCGTCGGCGGCCCTCTCAAAGAACCTCCGCAAAGCCTCGAAGTTGTCCCATGTGTACTCGAAGTCCTCTGCCGACATGTTCAGCGCGTAGAAGGACTTCGGGTCGATCTCCCCGTACCCTCCCAGTAGTTCGGCCAACTCGACTCCCCGGATGGCGTCGGCAACCCGCCGCACGTCACCTGGTTCGAGGAGGTTGACCATGTACTCCAGTAGCCCATCCTCGCGTCTGACCCAGAGGCGTTCGGTTGCCCCGAGGATGCAGAGGTGGCGCGGGGTGGTGCCGAGTTCCAACTTCCCGTCGGTCAAGCTCCGGTGGATGCCATCCCATGCGTGCTCGGTGCTCGCCACCCACCCCTCGTCATGCAGGGCGTCGTACTGTCTGTCGAGATCTTCAAGCCGAGAGATGGCATCGTCACTGTTCGATGGCCAATCACGGGTTAGCCGCTCCGCCGCGTCAGCGGTGATCGCATAGTGGACACCGAGACAAGCCATCTGCGTTTTCCTCCACTGCCCAACCGGTAAATAGCCACCGCCTGCTCACACGCTGCAACTCCGCGGCTGACCGCAAGCTACCACCCGACTTGGTGGCCTGCAAGCGGCTCGCAGCCACGGCAGCGGAAGCCACAGCTCCAGCGGCTTCCTCTGCCGAAGCAGCAGCCACTTCTGTTGCTGCTGCTTCGGCTGAAGCTGCTTCTCCGACCACCGCCGCTTCAGCTTCAGCTTTTGCCGAGAACGCCGTCAACTACCCAGCAGCCTCGACAGTGGGGCTGTTCGCTGCGACAGTGGCTGAGAACGGCTTCTTCTTCACACCCGGCGTCCTGAAGGGCGTCCGCAAGAATCGGCATCGGGTGGACGTTTGCCACTCGGCAGCGAAAGCCACGGGGCGATAAGGGTTGCCGAAGATGTCACGTAGGAGGTGGGTCTGATTCACGCGCTCCGTCTCGCCGAGGACGCGGCGAACATACCCCGCGACGCTCCGCACGCACGTTTCCGGCTTCGCGTAGAAGTTCTTGCCCTCCGGTGCCGACGGATAGACCGCCCAGCACAGAATGTGACCGTATTCATGGTCACTCGCATCGAGTCGATCTCGGAGTGCTTCCCACTCCCTCCAGATCGCGTTGCTCACGGCTGCGGTCTCGCCGAGTTGGTCCATGTATTGCCGAATCTCCACCGCGAGCGGGTCGGTGAACAGGTCAGCGATTCGGTCGGTGAAGGCATTCGCCAGGAGTTGCAGCTTGCGAATGGTCGGCCGGTGGCGCTTGCTGCTCTGCAGCCACTTCAACAGCGGGTCGAGGTCGGTCGCCGTGGTCCATTGTTGTTCGGTCACCGTTTGCCTCCTGCACACGAGCATCATGCTTTGCCCAGCACCAGATCACAGACCCAGCAGCCGCGAACGTGCTCTCCCGGCTGTCGGCAGTGCTCAAGTAGTTCCTGCTGCTGACAGCCCGCGTCTTCAAGTGCATCCGCCAGTATCGGCAAACTGCTGAAGTCACGGCTGGCGTAAGCTTCCGCAGCCAGGGCCGTCACCGTAGGCGTCAGCCACTCCCGTGAGAAGCTGACGGGGCGGAAGGGGTTGCCGATGATACGGCGGAGGATGCTGCATTCCACCTTCATCCCCTCCTCATCCCGGTCTGATCCCATTCGAGGAGCGATTGACTCAGCCGCAGCACACGCACCTTCCCACGCCCGGAGGTCGGCGGCGTGCCAAGCGGCCAGTGGCTTCGGGAACCGCCAACTGTCCCACGCTGCTCGCCGAACCTTCTTCAACTCGTGACGGGTGGCATTACCATCCGCATACTTTTCAGCAACAGCGACCGCTGCCCGACTTGCCTCATCGGTGAACAAAACCCATTTCAGCCGGCAACAGGCACAAGCGAACAGCCGCAACTTCCGCTCGCTGGCGGTCGGCCGCAGGAACTCCAGCATCGGAGCCGTGTCTGTCGCCGCCAGCCACTCAGCTTCAGTCACCGCAAGCTCCTTCTGTTCGCCGCAGCCGCTCCCGCAGCAGCCTCAGCAAGCCGCTGCTGCTCCCGAAGCTGAAGCCACCGCTACTTCTGGCGGGGGTGTGGGGAAGAGCCCACTTGTCGAAACGCAGCCGCTCCCGAAGCCGAGGCCGGCACTGCGGCTGTCGGCTGCTGGAGCAGCTTCTACTACCGGAAGCCGCTGGGCAGCAAGCAGCCACAGCTTCTTCTTCTGCTTCGGTAGCCGCCGGTTGCTGCACCCAAGACTAACCTCTTCCCCACACACCTGCCAGCCACGGCTGCGGCTACCGCTTCTGGAGTAGCTCATCCAGTATCCGACAGCCACGGCACCACTGCGACTTGGGGCTGCGGAGGTCGGCAAGCAGCACCGGCTCAGAGCAGCCAGCCTCTTCGAGAGCGTCGGCGAGAATGGGCATCACCGACCAGTCGCGGTTCTGGTAGCAGTGGGCAGCCAGAGCCACAGCCTCGGTCGTCCGCCACTTCGGTCGAAACTTCCACTCGGGGCCGACGACAGCAAGCAGAAGCTGGCCCTGAAGCTGCCACTGCTCCGAGCGGGCACTGTTGCGGGCGATTAAGGCTGCGTCACACTCGGCTTCAGCACTATCTATTACCCACAATTACTCGATATTGTAAACTGTCTGAAGTGTTGAATTGGTTTCGACTTTCGTCACTGAGAGCCACGGACGGTTCGATGACATCACAGTCCTGCCTTGACTGGTCAAAAAGAACTTCGCCCAGGTC
>JAIOPV010000006.1 GCA_021413735.1 Planctomycetota bacterium | reverse complement strand
GCGTCCGTGAACTCGGTCTGGAAGAAGGTCACGGTCGCGTTCCACCGGGCGGTCCGAATCGTGTTGCCGCCCGTGAGGAAGCCGGCGTCCCACGATTTGGGATCGTAAACCATCCACCGGAACGCGGCCTTCTTGGCTCTCATCAGCCGCCACCCGTTCGATAGATCACGCACCGAATCACCCGAGGCGGTGTACCATGGACTGGCGAACACCAGGCCAAGCACTGTCATTTTGGGCGGCACTTTCAACGAGAAGTCGGCTCCGTATCCGAGAACCCGCTGGCACCATTCGCGGGCGGCGACCCAGCCTTCGTCGTCATCACTTCCGTCCGAACTGACTGAGTAGGATTTGCCGAAGTGGTGCTGGAACACGATGAGGCAAGCACAGACGGCACAGTCGTAGGGCTTGCGCGCGGTCTTGGTAAACTCGAACCAGCCTTCGCCGCGTTTGGGGTCACAGTTCCAGGATTCGACGC
Organism: Planctomycetota bacterium; assembly: GCA_021413735.1. Taxonomy (GTDB): domain Bacteria; phylum Planctomycetota; class Planctomycetia; order Gemmatales; family Gemmataceae; genus Gemmata. The sequence goes on along the minus strand of JAIOPV010000006.1, from coordinate 22,530 downwards.
GGTAATCCCGCTCGACGGCGAATGTCTCGTGTGCGTCGTCACCGACTCCGTTGAACTGAACACTGTCATCCCCGAAGTGTGCCGGCTTGGGGTCGTCCCGGTCAAATTGAATGCGGATTCCCTTCTCCGACCAAAGGGCTTCGACCACCTTCTGACAGTCGGCGGCTGCGGTCTTGAACTCGCGAAGCGGTAGTCGTTTTCGGCGTGAGGCAAAATGCGTGTATCCCATCAAGTTCTCCTCTGTTCCTGTGTCGGAATTTCGTCAATCTTCCTCGGGCATGAGAATGGTGATGACGGGCTTTGCGTCGTCACCGGGATGGCAGAGCGCCTTGAGTTGCACGGGTTGTGGGCCGGTTGCGTCGTTCCAAACGAGAACGGTGTAGAGAAGCAACTCTCCGCCCGACGAACGCGCGACGGCGAGCCGAAGCATCCACAGCACGTCCCAAGTTCTACCGGCCTCGTCCTGGCCGCCGACCCCTTCGGGAACGCGAACGCACCGCTCGAACACAGCTTGCGTCACGGCCGTCGGATGTCGGATTCCCGCTTCCCGGGCGGTGGTGGTGACATCCACGAGCACCCCGTCCGCGAGTGCGTCAGCTCGGGTGTAACGGAAAATCAATTCTTCGTCGTCGGACATTGTTCTCCTCGGTGGCAAGTGGCCATCGGAGGTTGGGTCGGGCTGGCAGGACCGCGCCGCGTGGTCGCGGCGTGTTCCGCGATCGGCAATGACTTCTTCCCGGTAGTGGGTTGTGAAGGAGGAACGAGCAGACACCGACCGTTTCACATGGCCTCGATGCTGGCGAGTTTGAGTTTCTTGAGCTGATCTTTCACATAGGCCCGCGCCTTCTCGACGCGACCACTGCCGCTCATACTGCCGAGTTGCCTCTCAACCTCGCCCAACTTCGCGGCCGCCTTGGCGGCGTCCGCGAGGTTCCGCGTGTCGGTGTCCGCGACAACGTTCTCCACTTCCAGTAGGAGTTGCGTGACCCGCATTCCCGAGGGGTTGGCAACCCGCGCGATCACCTGGGCGACCTTCTGGGGTTGGCCCTCGGGTGAATCCCACAAACTGTGTTGGGCCACCTCGAGGTGTTCGGGACGCACCGCGTCGGCACCGCCGAGCCAGGCAAACGCCCGCACCACGTTCACCGTCTTGAACTGCCTTCGGTCGCCGGGCCGGACCCCTTCCTTCGCCAACTCTTTCAGAATGGTTTCGAGTGACTCCCTGGCCTCCTTGGTCCAGGGCAACGCGGTGGACGCAGCGGATGCCGCATCGAGATCGGCAGAAGCGAGAGGGTGCTCGACCCGCGGCAGGGGTCGAGTCTCCCACAACAGCCGCGACCGACCTGTTGCCGACCGCACGGGCTGCACCGCCTTCCGCAACAAGAAGCGGTCGAACGCGGCCGCGAGTTCCTTGCCGCTTTCCGGGTCGGGCCACTCGTTACCGGCCGCGACACACAACCGCAGCGGCACCCGACGGGCCGTCCCGTCGCCCGCGTCGAACGTCCGCTCGTTCAGGATTCGGAGGAGTGTGTTCAGGATCGCGCTGCTCGCCTTGAACAGCTCGTCGGCGAACAAGAATTCCGCCTCGGGGACTCGGCCGGTCGTGACGCGGACGTACCGGTCGGCCTTCAGTGCCGAAAGACTGACGGGTCCGAAAATCTCCTCGGGTTGGGTGTACTTGGTCATGAGGATGGAAAACTTGGTGCCGGTGGCACAGGCGAGCAAGCCGTCGAGCAGCGCACTCTTGGCGAGCCCCGGCGGGCCGACGAACAGAACGTGCTCGCGGGCGACGAGCGCCGTGAGGCACAGGTCGATCTCGTCGTCGCGTTCCACGAGGGAGGAGCACAACGCGGCGCGGACGGCCGTGAACTTGGTGCGGAGGGGATCGCTGGGCATGAAGAATGCCTCCCGGGGTCAAGTTTTGGTTGAGAAGGACGAAGGAGAGCCGGTGAGAATCACCAGTCCACGGCGACCGAAAGAGGCGCGAGAGCGGGAACCGCGTCCAGGATGTTGCGGACGACTGCGTGCACAGAGTCGAGAAACTGGGGGTCATCGAGGCCGGCTCGGGCCGCATCAACAACCGCCTTGTCCGCGGCGATGGGTAAGAACAGTGAGAGGTGCAGTTGCTCCAGAAGGACCGGTTCGGGCATGAAACCTCCGAGAGAATGAAGTGGTCGCCACGAGCGACCACAAACGGAACGAGTTGGTCAGGACGGAACGAAATGAGCGGTGAGGGCCGCCCGAACCAGTGCGTGGGCGTCGTCGAGACACGGCTGGCGGAGGACCCACCGCAGGTAACCCGGGTCTTCCGCCGCGACCCCGGCGAGGGGCCGGCCGCGATACTTTCCGAACGACAGCACGACTTCACCATCCGGACCACGGCGGAAGGCTCCGCCAACGTCCACGTCCACGAGCGCCGCGTGGAGTTCGGCGGGACTCCGTGGCAAACCGTACCGATGGACCTGGGCGTCGAGAACCGCCAGCGCGTTCGTCGCGTCCGCGAGGGCCGTGTGAGCCCCGCAGCGGTCCTCGCCTCGATAAAGGCGGACGGCCGCGGTCAGGTCGCGAGGTTCGCGCCGGCGGAAGATGGCCAGGGCGTCGATTACGGCTCGACCTGCGACGGGAAACGCCAGTCCCGCTCGCGCGAACTCCGCGATCAGTAGTGGCAGGTCGAATCCGACGATGCCAAAGCCCGCGAGATCGCACCCGTCGAGTATGGCAGACAGTTCCGGGGCGACCGTCGCGAAGGTCGGCGAGTTCGCAACGTCCGCGTCGCGAATCCCGTGGACGGCGGTCGCCGCCGGGGGAATGGGGCGTCCAGGATTCACCCGCCGTACGAAGGACGAGATCGACTGGTCCGGGCGAGCGGTGAGCACGGCGACCTCGATGATCCGGTCCTCTCGAACATTTGTACCCGACGACTCCAGGTCGATCACGCACAGCGGGCGGGTCAGGACAAGGTTCTGCAATTCGACAGTCACAACCACCTCCTCTCCGACGAACGGGTTGGTCACGGGGCGGGCTGGATGACGGGCAGTGGAAAGCGGCCACCGGGTGTCGGCCGCCAGCAGCGTCCGCACACGTCGCAAGTCGTCGGACGTCCCCGCACGGCACCGTCCTCGTTCGGGCACACCGGCGAACCCCCGGTCGGGTATGGCACACGGCGAAGTCGCCGAACCCGGAAGATCAGGTCCGTGGAGGCGGGCGGCGTGTCATCGGGTGCCGTCATCAACCACGCCACCCGGACTCGTGGCGGCACGTCCGCGGGCACCCCGGTGTCACGATCGGCCGAAAACCAGGCCACGCAATTCGCCAGAGCGGCCATGCGGTTGATGACCGCACGGATCGCCAGAACCCTCCAGGCGCGTGTGTAGAAGTAGAACGTCACCCGTGGCAAGCGCCGCACGATGCGGAGCCACGTGCGGGCGTACCGCGGTGAATAAAAATCTCCCCCGACGTGAAGGCGAACAATGCGGATCTCGTGCGCGACGATGAACGCCCGCACGCGCCGGGCGAAGTCGCGGCGTTGAGACAGTTCGAGGTTCCGCCGGTAGGCGTTGGCCGTCGCCGGCCGGTACCGTTCCAGTGCAACGGCGTAGCAGTGACTCCCGCACGTCGGCGTCATGCCCGGACAGGTCTCGGTGGTTCCCGACGGCAGCGAGAAACTCCAGATCCGATCTTGGCCGAGTTTGTAATTGCCTCTCGTGAGCACAACAAGCTCCTCTCAAAAATGGAGCCGCCCCGGTCGGCACGAGGCCGACCGTGGCGGTGGGAAATGGCGAATACGACCGAAGTGCGAGCAAGACCCAACCATCTCAAGTGGGCGGCTTCTGCTCCTTTGAACCGAGGCCGTTGCTCGAGTTCGGATCGGCTTCCGGGTTTCTGGAATCGTCCGACAACCTGCCTCCGGGTTCGTACCCACCCGGTTCGTGGCGATCGGACTTTGACAGGAGCCACCACTCGGCCAAAATCCTGGCGATTTGCGTGGCCCACTGATTCCACCAGTTGTGCATCCGTCCCTCCTTTGTGCGTTTGGATCGAATAAAGTGATGAACGAAAACGGCCCGGCAAAAGCCGGGCCTCGGGGTGCTGCTTGAGAATCGGCTACCATCAGATCGGCGGCGGAGAGTCCGTTGCTCCGGTGTACCGCTTCCAGGCGACGAACACCCGGCTGAGATCCATTCCCGTGCGGCTCACGATCTCCTCCCAGGTCACACCCTCGGTTCGCCACGTCGCGATTTGGGGTGCCCAACGCTCCATCGCCGTTGGTTCCCCGAGGTCGAGTGTGAACTCGGGATCGTCGGGATGAGAATGATCGGGTGCGGCCACGAGATTACGTGCAAGTGCGGGCAGGTGGTCGCCGATCGCAGCGAGGAGCGCATTCCAGGCGTTCACTCGGAATTTCAACCGAATGAACCCCCTTTTCTTGCCCGGTGCGATCACCGAGTCGGCGACAACGCAGCTGAGGGCGTTTCGCAAGAGCGATTCTCCCCCGAGTTCCGCGGCCGTCCCGGAAGCCCACGCCCTGAGTTGTTCCGACACCCACGCTTCATCCGGCAACGCCACGGCGTCGGGCGTAGCCTTGGCGTACCCTGCGAGTCGCATATCGATCTCTGTTTTCTCCTGTTCGGCAGAGCGAAGTCGATCCGACACGGCCGAACTGGTCAGCCTACCCTCGGCGAGAGCCGTAACCAGATTGCCGATTTGCCGGTCGAGTTCGACCACCCGGCGGGCGTCTCGCTCTCGATCCTCGGGAACCCGAGCCGCCGCCGTGCGGACCGCATCACACGTCAGCCGGTAGATGTTCTTCATCCACTCGGGCCACGTCATAAGCGTCCCGAGGAGGAAGTCCGTCATCCCCTGCTCGGCACGCTCGGCAGGAACCTGAGTGCTCATGTCGCACCGGTTTGCTTTCACACCCGAGCACACGTAGTACCGCCGTCCCTTTCTTTTCTGCTGCCACATCACCGCGTCGCAGCGGCCGCACGTCAGCAACCCCCCGAGCGGCGAGCGCGGGTACACCTTCGCGGGGTTCGGCTTCGGACCCCGGGGCTTCTGCCCCTCCTTGTGGCCGAAGGTTTCTTCCAGCACGGCAAGTCGTGCCTGTGCCTGGTCCCAACACTCCTGATCGATAATCCGTAAGTCGGGCCGCTCCTGGCACACCTGCTCGGCCTGCGGAACGCCGATCTGCTTGGTCTGGCCACGAGAGTTGCGCTGCGTGGTCGTCTTGCCCCACACCCACTGGCCAATGTACTTCGTATTCGTGAGCATCCGGCGAATCACCTCGTGGTGCCAGCCTGGCTTGGACGAGCGGTGACCCTTGTCCACCTTCAACTTGGTCAGTTCACGCGCGATCCATCCGATCGACAGACCCGCGATGAACCAAACGAACACCTGAAGAACCCATTTGGCTTCCTCCTTGCAGATGCGAAGTCCCTTCTTCGGCTTGGGCCCACGCCGGGCAAGCTGCTCAGTCCAGTCGGAATCGACGTAATAGGAGTCGTACCCGAACGGGTTGTCGCCGACGCTGCCGTTGTCACGAACCCGCCCCTCCTGGCCACGACGAACCTTGTGCCGGAGCCCGCGAATCTCCATCCCGTTGTGCAGTTCCATCACCTGCACGCGGAGTTCCCACCCGGGTTCGGCGGTGTCAATGCCTTCCCCGATGGAGATGAACCGCCCGCCGGAGTAAACGAGATCCTGGATGAAAGCGAATGCGTTCTCGGCCCGAGTGAGCCGTGCCTGATCGTCCACGACCAGGATGCCCACTTCCCCACGGGCGACCATGCCACAGAGTAGCTGGAATCCATCCCGTGCGGACTTGGTTCCGGACTCGGCCTCGTCGCGAATCACCACTGCATTCGTCGGGTCGATCCCGCGCCGGACGATCCCAGCCCGGTTCTCTCGCTCCTGGTCCGTGCAACTGTCTGTCCGTTGCATGTCCGACGAGTAACGGCAATAAATGACAATCTTCTTGCTCAACACGGAATCCCTCCCCCAACTCGGGATGAATTCCGGCCAGCATGTGATCGCACACTCGACTGTTCACAGTGTGAGACGTAAACCTCACCCAACGGCGCAACTCTCGAATTCCGCGGCAGTAAACGCCAGGGAAATCGAAATTGCCCTCTGCAACAGTTGAAGTTCGATTAGATGGTCAGCTAATGTGCAAAGCCGCTTGCGGCTTCGCGTCCTTGCATAGGCTGAAGTGAACCCAACCACTTCGTTGACCCCGAGGCCATTTCGCCCTAGCATGTGCTTCCGCTACGGTTTCGCAACCGGAAGGATCTCGCGGATGACCGAAACCCGCAACGGACTCCTCGCATTCCCTCCCCCGCTTGCACTGCGTTGGGATGCCCGCAGCCCGTTGCCTGCCCGATGGGTGATCCCAGAAGGCCGGCGACCTCGTGCTCGCGCCGTCGATGCTCCAAAGCCGCTCGACTTCACCGTCGCAATGCGAACCCTCTGCGACGACATTGCCGAACGCTGCGAATTGCTGTGGCACATTCAGATGCCACGAATCCTTATCTCATTCACCCCGTGCCGCAACCGCAGTCGTTACGGACTTCAGGCTCGCGTGACGCCACTCCGGTTCCGCGAAGGCGCACTGATCCGCCGACACGGAGCCATCGAGTATCAGGTGCAGCGTTTCTTCGTGGATGGCCGCGAGATGCTTTACGTGCTGACATTCTGCTTACCGCGATTCTTGGAGCAGAGCTTCGAGGAAAAGCTCATCACGGTCTTTCACTAACTGTATCACGTCAGCCCTGCGTTCGATGGCGACCTGCGACGACACCCTGGCCGATACGCGGTGCATTCGCACTCGAAGGATCTCTATGATCGGCACATGGCCGAGTTGGTGAAGGCGTATTTGGCGGAGCATCCGAATCCGGAAGTGTTCGGGTTCTTGGAGTCGGGCTATCGGGAGTTGTGGGACCGGCACAATGGAATTGTCGGCGTTGTCGTGCCGCGACCGAAGCTGTTGCCGGTGGGTCGTGCCGCGGCACGAGCGGCAGCTCGCAGTCATCGGGAGTGAGGCATTTCGCCGCTTGCGGCGTAGCGCTCCGAGGTCACGCTACGCCGCAAGCGGCGAATGGTGTCACTTCTTCACCAGTTCTGCCTCGATCAACTTCGCCAACTTCTCGTCGTCGAGTTTCTCGTCGCTCGTCCAGATCTTCTTGCCCGTGCGGTCGTACATCACCATGTACGGGATCGCCTGGAAGTCGCCGAGAATCTTCAGCAGCGCCTCCTCGTCCTTCTTCGGCTCCGAGACGATGAAGTTCGGGAACGTCGCGCCTTTGTCCTTCAGGAACTTCACGACCTTTTCCTTCTTGTAGTCGTCCTCGTCGGCGAACTTGTCCATGCTCAGGCTCACGCACACAAGCCCCTTGTCGGCGTACTTCTTGTGAAGCTCGACGAGGTGCGGGAACTTCTTCACGCACGGAGCGCACCATGTCGCCCAGCAATCGACGAGCACGACCTTGCCCTTCTGGTCGGCGAGCGCTTTCTGGAGATCGGCAGCGCGAACCTCGGTCACTTCGACGGACTTGGCAGGCTCATCCGCTGCGACGCCGATCAGCACGCCAGCCGTGAACAGCGAGAGGACCGCAAGAATTCGACGAATCATCGACGTCTCCGAAAAGTAGAGTGGTGATCAGTTATTGAGTGCTGCCTGAAGTTTCGTTTCGAGTTCCGGATCTTCGGGGTGACCGTCCCACACCCGCTCGCCGTTGCGGTTGAACAACGCTGCGTGTGGGATACCACTCCCAAGCCCGAGTCTGTCGTGCAGGCCCTTTCCGCTCGCCCCGTCCCACGGAACCATGAAGTTTTGGAACGTCGCATTCTGCTGCTGAAGGAACTCCTTCACCGAGTCGGCGTTCGACGGCTCATCCACACTCACAGCCATGACAACAAGCCCCTTCGCGGCATACTTGTCGTGCTTCTCGACCAGCTTCGGGAAGCTCGAACGGCACGGCGGGCACCACGTTGCCCAGCAATCGACCAGCACGACCTTGCCCTTGGCCGCGTTGATCGCCGTCTCGACCTTGCCGAAGTCGGAAGCCAGTACGGCTGGGTCTGTTGTGGCGCTGCCTTCCGGATGCGTCTTCTTCTGCACGAAGTAGCCGATGCCGAGGACCGCGAGGACCATGAGGAACAGAAACGTTACCGGTGAGCGATCCATGAGGAACCTCCGAGGATGCGTTGCCGAATCACCTGCCAAGTTCCGCTTCGAGGTGTGACTGAAGTTCGGGATTGAGCGGGTGGCCCGACCAAACTCGCTGGCCATTCTTGTTGAAGAGGACGGCGTGTGGGATCGCGTTCATGTAGTCGAATTTCTCCTGGAGACCGACCTGAGCCGCCTCGTCCATTTTCAGGAGAAGATTCGTGAATGTTGCGTTGTGCTTTTGAAGGAAAGCAATCACCTTGGCTCCCTCCGTCGGCCGGTCCATGCTCACGGAGATGACGGCGAGCCCCTTGTTCGCGTACTTCTCGTGCTTCTCGACCAACTTTGGGAAACTGGCAACACACGGAGGGCACCACGTCGCCCAGCAATCGACGAGCACAACCTTGCCCTTCGCAGCGTTGATTGCCTGTTCCACACCGCCGAACCCGCACTCGTTCAGGGCGATCGCTTGCGGTTTGACCGAAATCGGTGTCACGGTGTCGCGAGGCTCTTCCTTGCCGCCGACGAAAAGCGGTTTCTTCGGCTCGCTGGATTCGGTCGAAACGCTCGAGTTCGAGCAACCGAGAGCCAAACTCGACAGAATGACTCCCGCAATCCACAAACTCTGAGGGCGATTCACGGTGAACCTCAATTCGTGATGAAACAGCAGGGGAATCCGTGCTTCGTCTTGAACATCTTCCATGATTCTAACGCCGGGTCAATGTCGCGTGCCCTATTCAGGGTTCGACGCGACTGCTAATATCTTCATGTAGACTCGGGCTGAGTTTCGAGCCGCCCTGATCCTGTGAGCCGCGACGATATGCCGACGCCGACCGCAAATATCCGGAACTTCTGCATCATCGCCCACATCGACCACGGGAAAAGCACCCTCGCCGACCAGTTCCTGCTGAAGACCGGCACCATCTCCGAACGCGACATCAAGGCCCAAACGCTCGACAGCATGGACCTCGAACGCGAACGCGGCATCACCATCCGCATGCACCCGGTCACGATCTACCACGAATACAAAGGCATTCGCTACGAACTGAACCTCATCGACACGCCGGGACACGTCGATTTCAACTACGAAGTGTCGCGGTCGCTGGCGGCGTGCGAAGGTGCCATTCTCCTCGCGGATGCGTTCCAGGGCGTGCAGGCCCAAACGGTCGCCAATGGCTTCCTCGCGATGGACGCCGGCCTCAAGATCATTCCGACGCTGAACAAGATCGACCTGCCGCACGCCCGACCGGATTTCGTCATCGGCGAAATGGAAACGGCGCTGATGACGAACCCCGATGAGGTCATGCGGGTCAGCGGCAAGACCGGCATCGGCGTCGAGGATCTGCTCGCGGCGGTCATCGACCGCGTTCCGCAACCGGCTGGCGACCCAACAGCCCCCACGAAGGCACTGATCTACAATTCGCACTTCGACACCTACAAGGGCGTCGTCGTGTACATCCGCATGATCGACGGCAATATCAAGCCGGGCCAGAAGATCAAATTTATGCGGGCCGGTCGCGAATACGCCATCACGGAGATGGGGCAGTTCCGCCCCGACATGGTGAAGTGCGATGAGCTTTCAGCGGGGCAGGTCGGTTACTTCACCGCGAACATCAAGAACATCGAGTACGTCGGCATCGGCGATACGGTCACTGACGCCGTGAATCCGACGGCCGAACCACTTGCCGGGTACAAGGAACCGAAGCCGATGGTTTACTCGGGGTTGTTCCCGGTGAACAACAACGAGTTCGAGGATCTTCGCGAAGCGCTCGGCAAACTGAAGCTGAACGATAGCTCGTTCACGTTCACGCCGGAAGTGTCGGACGGTCTCGGCTTCGGCTTCCGCTGCGGCTTCCTCGGGATGCTTCACCGCGAAATCATCCAGCAACGGCTCGAACGCGAGAGCGAACTGAATCTCGTCCAGACTGCGCCGAACGTGTCGTTCGAGGTGCTGAAGAAGAACGGGGAACTCGTCACGCTGCACGGTCCGCAGGATGTGCCCGATGGCGGGGTGATCGAAGAGTTCCGCGAACCGATCGTGCGCATTAGCTTCCTGATTCCAGCGGCGAATATCGGCGCGATGATGGGGATGTGTACTGACCGCCGCGGCACGTTTGTCCGCACGGAATACCTGAGCCAGTTGCGGGTGATTCTCGTGTACGAGATGCCGCTCGCGGAGGTGATCTATGACCTCTACGACAAGCTGAAGTCCGTCACGCACGGCTACGGCACGATGGATTACGAAGTGCTCGGTTACCGCGGCGCGGATCTCGTGAAGATGGACATTCTCGTTCACGGGCAGAAGGTGGACGCGCTTTCAGTGATCGTTCACCGATCGAATGCCGAACGCCGTGGGCGTGCGATCCTGAAGAAGCTGCGTGAGGAGATCGACCGGCACTTGTTCGAGGTCTCGCTTCAGGCGGCGATCGGAGCGAGGATCATCGCACGCGAAACGATCGCTGCGATGCGGAAGAACGTGACCGCGAAGTGCTACGGCGGCGACATCACGCGAAAACGAAAGCTCTGGTCGAAGCAGGCCGAGGGCAAGAAGCGGATGAAGCAGATTGGTCAGGTCGAGGTGCCGCAGGAAGCGTTCCTGGCGGTGCTGGAACAGGACGAGTGAGTGTTCTTGGCGAGCAGGGGACTCACGTCCCCCGCTCGCCAAAGCAGGATTTCGCATCATGGATCGACCCGACCCGCCACTTCCCGAGTCGCCCGCCGATCCGCCGTCCGTTGAACTACCGCTCGCGGACGAACTTCCACTTCCCAAAACTCCCGAACCATTGCCCCTCGACGACGAGCCAACCGAAACACCGAACACCAATCACCAAACACACATCAGCAGCCCTTATCGCATCCTCGCGAATATCATCGTGATCTTCGTGTCGCTGTTCCTGTTCGTTCGCGTCTTCGCCCTGGAACCGTTTGGCGTTCCGACCGGCAGCATGGCCCCTGCCCTCCTCGGCAACCATCGCGAAGGCCCTTGCCCTCGTTGCGGCTTTCCCGTTCGCGTCGGCGCACCAGGCCCAGGTGGAAACGTGGCCGATCAGTACGACGTTGTGGGGTGCCCCAACTGCGGGCAGACCCTCTCGCTCGCCAACGCCCTCGACCTCAACGGCGACCGGCTCCTCGTTGACAAGAACATCTTTAACCTGCGACCGCCGCGACGCTGGGAAATGGGCGTCTTCCATTGCCCCGACACAGACCCTAAGGAATTCCGCAAGCCGTACGTGAAGCGAGTCGTGGGGTTGCCCGGCGAAACGCTTTCCATCGTCGAAGGCGAAGTGTACGCGAACGGCGAACTGCTTCGCAAGGATCTCGCCGAGTTGCGGGAAACGCGAATGCTCATCTACGACATGGCTCACTTCCCCGAGCCGAACGGCTGGAACATTCGCTGGCTCGTCGAACCCACCGAGAACGATCCGCGATTGCCGCCAGCCACGATTCGTCAGGCAGAGCCGGCCAGCGAGTTGGTCGTTCGTGGGGGCGAACTCTTTCTCGCTGCCGAATCAGTTCCCCCTGCCACGGTGTCGGTCACGTACCGGAACTGGAATCTCGACGACCGCGAAGAACAGGCGATTCGCGTCTGGAACAGCTACGATGGCCTCCGATCCATTGGGCGATTGCCGATCACGAAACGAGCGTTCGACAAGCTGCCGCCGGCTAACGATTTCTCGCTGTCATTTGATGTTGAAGTGCAGGCAGCTTCGGGAGAAGGCACTTTCGCGTGCAGACTTCTCGACGGAGCCGATGCGGTTCACGCGGAAGTGAGTGTTGGCCGGAAAGCGGATGGCCGCGCGATTCTCACCAACAACGCGACCGGGCCGCTTGCGATTGTGCATGGCGTGAGCCTTGAAGTCGGAAGCACACACCGCTTCGAGTTCTCATTCGTCGATCGGCGGGCGATTCTGGCCATCGACGGGAAGGTGATAACGTCGTCGGATTTGTCGTCCGTGCTGGTTCGCGGCGAAGTTCGGCGACCGTTTCAGCTCGGGGCACGCGGTGCGAATCTGGTGATTCGCAACTTAAAGCTGTATCGCGATGTCTACTACACGCAGTTCGGCGAACATGGCACGCAACCGCCGATGGGGGGGCCGGTCACGCTGGGTCGTGGCGAATACTTCATGATGGGCGACAACAGCGGGAACTCGCAGGACAGTCGGAAATGGCCGACGCCGGGCGTGCCAGAGGCGGAGTTCATCGGTAAACCATTTCTGATCCATCAGCCGTTGCGCCCGGCCAAGGCGACAATCAACGGTCGGGAGCGCGTGTTTCAGACCGTGGACTGGTCTCGCTTGCGTTGGCTGCATTAAGTTACGATCCCGTTGGAAATGGTGGTTTTGGGTTTCGCCGCTTGCGGCGTTGCACCCACGCTCAGTGCAACGCCGCAAGCGGCGAATACCCGGAACCATCGAGCGCGAAAACATCGCGCGACGTTCAACGAATAACCCGGTGACGGACTCCGTTCACCCGCCTGCCGAGGTTCGCATGCCTGATATCGCAGAACCGCCCGCCGACGCAGCCGAAAAGAAAAAGTCGAAGCCGGTTCCCCCGCGTGATGCGGCCCGAGAAGCGGTCGAAACGCTTGTCTTCGTCGTCGTTCTCGTGCTGCTGCTCAAACTCTTCGTCACCGAGGCGTTCGTCATTCCCACCGGGAGCATGGCCGAGACGCTCTACGGCTACCAGAAAATCGTGAAATGCCCGAAGTGCCAACACGAATTCCCCGTGAACTCGCACGACGAAGTCGAAGGTCGCGACGGAAAGCGAACGCAACTCGTGGGGTACTGCTGCCCGAACTGTCGGCACAAAGGGCGTATTGAAGACCTGAACCCGGTGCCGCCGAACAACACCGGCGACCGCGTTCTTGTGCTGAAGCCGTTGTACCACATCAAGGAACCGCAACGCGGCGACGTCGTCGTCTTCAAGTATCCCGAGAAGCCGCAGGATAAGTACACTGCTCAGAACTACATCAAGCGAGCGATGGGTTTCGGCGGCGAAACCATCGCCATCTACCGTGGCGACCTGTTCGTGACTCGCTCGCTCGACTACCCCGCCGATGCGGTCGATGAGCACGGCAACCTTCTGTATCCACGCCCGGCCGACCCGCTGGATTTGTGGAAACCGCAGTACATGTACTCAACGGTCGCACAGACGAACCCGCTTTCGGCGGGATTGTTTGACGCATCGCGTGGGGCTGGTTTCCCCGGCGGTCGCGGCGGCTTCGAGATGATTCGCAAAGGTGAATCGCAACTGCTCGCCGACCTGCGAATCGTATGGGACAACGACAAGCAACCGACCGAGCTCGCGGGCAAGGTTCCGCCACGCTGGTATCCCGCGAACCCGCCAGCGAACCCGATGGGCGCGGCACCTCCGACGACCTGGACTGGCGACAATCGCGACCAACCGAAGGTCTTCGCCCACGATCGAGCAGAGTTGGATTGGATTCACTATCGCCATCTTGCAATGCCGTGGATCGCAACGCCAAACATCCTCGCGGCCGATTCGCACGCGACGCCCGACCTCGAAAGCCTCGTGAAGCAGTCGCCCATCCCGGTTGATAACTTCCTCGGGTACAACGCGGGCATGAGCGTCGATCCGAACGGGCAGATGGCTCCGCGTGACTCGCAGGGAATGGACAAGATGTGGGTCGGCGACCTCTGCCTGGAATGCAAGGCGACGCTGGCAGCCGGCACGGAGGTTGTGCTGGAAGTGTCGAAGGGCGTGAACCGCTTTCAGGCGAAGTTCGAGGAAGGCAAGGTGACGCTCACTCGCGTCGGGCCGGACAATGCCGATCACCCGTTTACCAGCCCGTCGCGTCCGTGCAGGGTGCGAGCAGGCAGCACGCACACGCTTCGTTTCGCGAACATCGACACCAGACTGTGGGTGTGGGTGGACGGCCATCACATCGACTTCGGCACCGACGGAGACTACCTGCCCGCGACACCCGATCAAGAGGCTGCGTTCAAGGACTCCGAGGGCAAGCCGGACATCGACCCGCAAGGCTGGACTCGCACGAACGACGTCGATGCGCCGTCGAGCATTGGCGCGAAGGGGAAGGTGACGGTTTCGAGCATCAAGTTGCACCGCGACATCTACTACACTCGCCGCGACAAAGACGCCGCACGGGGCAGCCTCTACTATGTGCAGCCTGGGCACTACATGTGCATGGGAGACAACAGCGCTCACAGTTCGGATAGCCGAGATTGGGGCACCGTGCCGCAGCGGTTAATGTTGGGCAAGGCGGTGTTCGTGTTCTGGCCCGGCTGGCCGAACAACCGAATTGGCTTCATCAAGTGATGTGGTTTGCCCGAGCCCGAGCGCCAAGCGAGGGGTATGCTGAAACCTCGCTTGGCGCTCGGGCTCGGACCAATTCGGACTCGATAAGAAGCGTTTGGGGTGATCGAATGCAGACGGGCGAAATCCAGGTTCGGGTGCGGTACGCGGAAACAGACCGCATGGGGCTGTTGCATCACGCGAATTATCTGGTCTACTTCGAGCAGGCACGCACGGAACTGTTGCGAACCAGTGGCGTCTCGTACAAGGAACTCGAAGATAAAGGCTTCTTCCTCGTCATCGCGAAGGTGGAGATCAGGTACAAAACGCCTGCCCACTACGACGACCTGCTGACTATCCGCACGACCGTTGTGCGAACGACGCCGGTGCGACTGGAACACAAATACGAGATGTTCCGCGAGGGCAACGTGTTAGTCTGCGAGGGCCTGACGACGCTCGCGTGTGTCGATCGGGCAGGGAAATTGCAAGCTATGCCGGGGTGGTTGACGGAAGCCAAGTGACCGTTTGACCGGGAGAAACTAGTGCGCCGGTTCTGGATTCACGTCGTTCTGCCGTTGGCGTTCGCAGCCGTCCCGGTGCTGGCGGCGCTGTTGCTGTTCGCGGCGATCCCCGCCGACGCACGCAAAGAATACATGAACCGCGTGGTCGAGTCGCCGATCGACTGGATCATTCTGGGGCTGGGCTTCACGCTGTTTGCCGCACAGATTGTCTTTGCGTGGCGAGCAATGCGCTGGCGAGAAATGCAGTCTGACTTCGATCACCGTGCCGACCGCTGGGTGAACCACCTCTCGCAAGGCGCAGAATGGTTCCCGCTGCTCGGACTGATCGGCACCGTGGTCGCCATCTTGCAGACGTTCGGCTCGATCACACCGGGATCGCGACCGGAGCCTTCCGACATCATCCGCAAGTACGCACCAGCGATCACGGCGACCGGCGGCGGCCTGTACATGGCGTTCATTAACATCCTGCCGGTGTGGGTTGTCGGCATGGGTCGCGACCTGATCCGCGCTCTCGGCGGATATGCTCCGCCCCCGGAAAACGCCGGGGACAATGCATGATCCACCCGCCCCGCAAGTCGGTCACGCGATTCTTCATCCCGCTCATCGACGTGCTGATTCTGCTGTTCTGCATCTTCCTGCTGATGCCATTTGTGAGCGGCCCCGACACGCCCGAACCCGGTCCCAACCCGAAAGACAAGACGCCCGAAGAGGCGATGCCCGAAGACGTGAAGTTGCTCCAGAAGATGCTCAAGGAAGAGCGGATGAAGGTGTCGCGGATGGAGAAGGAAAAGTTCGCGAAGCTCACGGATCGGCTCGCCGTTCGCGTACTGGAGATCGACCCGTCAAACGGCACGCTGTTCTTCTACGACCCTGCACGCGAAGACGTGAAGACCGACGCCGACGCGGAGCGATTGATCCGCAAGCAGAAGGACGCGGCGAACATGGGCGGGGGGGTGAAGGATGTGTTCTTCCTGATACTCTACCCGAGACGGATTCCGGGTAAGCCGCTGAGTCCGTTCCCAACGGGGACGCAGGAAGACCAGATGAAGCGGTGGTTCAAGGATGTCCCGTTTGGCTTCGATATCCCGGCCCTGTCGCCCTGACCGTGAGGCACCGCGATGCACGCACCTCTCTTCGGGTTCCTGACGGACGCCCAGGATTCGTTCAAAGAGCTGATGCACAACGTCCTGCTCGTCGCGGGTGGGTTCTTGATTGGGTACGTGCTTGGCGGCTTGCTCGCGTGGGCAATCGGCAAGTACGCCCTCAAGATGAAGGACACCACGAACGCGAAGGCGGTCGGTCGGCCGGTGTGCGGCACGATCGTCGCGCTAATCATTGCCATGATCGTGTTTACTGGAAAAGGCAAGCCGATCGGCGACGGTGGTGACGGCAAGGGGACGACGAACAACGACGGAAACGGCAAATCGTCGCCCGTGAATCCAAATCCCGACACGAAGGTTGATCCGAAAATCAGCCCGCCGAAGATCGACATCAAGCCCGCCGATGTGACCCTTCGCGTGACCGTGCTCGGCGGCGAAGACGTGCTGAACGAACGCTTCTACCTGCTCGACGACGACCGCACCCCGAAGACGTTCACCGAGTTGAAGGCCGCGATTGCCGAGCGTCGTGCCAAGGAGAAGGGCAAGGTCGTGGTGGCGATGCTGTTCCCGGTGAAGAATGCGTTACCGCGAGAGCACCCGGCCGTGACGCAGGTGGCGAAGTGGGCTGCCGAAGATGCCGGCCTCGATGTGGTGTTCCCGGCCGTGAAGTGACGGCGGGCCCGAATCATGTCTATCCCAATCCTACCGCCGCCGCCAGACACGCCTCAGGTGTTACTCTTCGGACACACCGGGGCCGGGAAGTCGGCCATCCTCGGAGCATTGCTCAAAGCCGCCGAGACGCAAGGCCCAACGCTTCGCGGCGAAGTACTGGAACAGTCCGGGCGGCTTGCATCGATTCGCGACGCGGTCTATCAGGGCACGCAACTCGAACGCAGTTCCGCCGAACTCACCCAGTACACCGTTCGCCTGCGACCGTGGCGTGAAGGCACCAAGGCTCTCAGCGACTCGATCACCGTTGTGCTGAACGACTGCTCAGGCCGCGCTGCCGACAGTCTGATTTCGCATCCCGAGGCGATCCGCGATCCGAACACTCGCGCTCCCGTGGCCCGAGCCGTCATCGACGCTGACGCGATCGTGCTGATGGTGGACGGCGCTTCCGATGACGAGGAACTTCGCGAAGCGTTCGAGGAGTTCGACACATTCCTCACCATCGTCGCACAGGCGAAGGAAGTCGCACGCGAAGTCGGTGGTTTCCCCGTGCTACTCGTGCTGACGCAGTGCGACCGACTCGTGCAACCCGGCGATACCTACGCTTCGTGGAAAGCGCGAGTCGAGCAGCGAGCGGATCAAGCCTGGGCGAAGTTCGACGAGTTCCTCAAAGACGCTGACCCCGAAGACGGCATCCCGTCGCCGTTCCTGCCGTTCGGCAGCGTCGATCTGACCGTGTATGCGGTCGCCGTGCGATACCCCAAACTCACGGACATTCCCGCACAGTCGAACATGCCGTTCGGCGTCGCCGAGTTGTTCCGCGATTGCTTTGGCGTTGCGAAACGTCACCGCGACCGCGTTGCAGCATCGGATCGTCGCCTGCGTTGGACGGTGAACCTCGCTCTCAGTTTCGTAATGTTCCTGTTCCTCGGCGTGGTTGGCGTCGTCGTGTTTCAGCCGACACCAACCGGCCCCGAGTTGGCGGAACGCATTCGCAGCTACGAGCAGCACGAACCGGAAGCCGATGTGCGACTCGCGTATCCGGCACTAACCCGCAACAAGACGCTTCTCACGGGCTTCCGCGACGAGTCGGGATTCGGTGCCGTGCCGGATGATTTGCGGCGATTCGTGCTAGGGCGAGTCAAGGAGATCGAGGACTACGAAGCGTTCCGCGAGAAACTGCTGACGTTCCAGGCACCCGAGGACACCCGCACGCTGGAAGACCTCGCGAAGGTTGAGCAAGCCCTGAACGGCGACCTGTCGCTGCCTGGGCAGTATGCCTGGGGTAAAACGACCGCGGCGGAACTGCGGCGGAAGTGGCTCGCTGATGCTGCCGCGATTCGCAAGGTTGAGAGCGAGTTCCTGGAGAAGTATCGCGATTACGTTCGCCGCGGCACGGTGCTGACCTACACACCGTCGCTTGGCGACAACTGGCGAGCGGAAGTCGGTACGCTGCTCGCCGAAGCCGCACAGCCGCCGGCTCCGTTGAACGAACCGCTGCCAGGTTCGCCTGCACTGGAGCAACTTCGCGGGAAGGCTGTCACGAACTGGGTGCCGTACAACTTCGAACGGGTAGATCTGGCTCGTAAGAACTGGGAGGCCGTTCGCGATCGACTCACGCACCTCCGCGACCTCGGCGACGCTCTCGGACTGACCGCTGGCCCCAATCGCCCTGAGGCGGTATTCGTGTTGCCGGACCCTGGGCCGACGGTTGATTCCGCGAAGTTGCCTGAACAACGTATGGCTGCGTTGCTGCGACAGTATCCGCGAGAGACCGAGAATTACAGTGAATGGGAGCTGCGGAACTTTCGCGACCCCGGCACGCCAAACGAACTCTCGGACCGACTCGACCGTTCGCTCCGCATCGGCACAAGGCACGTTCAGGCATTGCTGCGTGCTCGGATGGGCCCCGACGTTGAGCAGAAGGACACGCCCGAGTGGTGGCGTGCAACCGCTGACGCTCTCGGTGATCCCGCGACGCCGTTCCCGGATTGGGGGCGGTTCTTGCATCTGCTCGCCAGGCTCCGCAATCCAACTGCTTCCAACCCGGTGGGGGAACTGGCGGCGTTTCTCAGGCAGGGGACGTTCGACCTTAATTTGCAGGGATTCGACCTGTTTCTGCCGCCGGATTTGGGTTTGGGAAAGGTCACGCCAACGGGTCCGCTTTCGATCACGATTACGCCCCGTGGCGGCGGCACCAGCAGCGTGCGCACGTTCAAGCAAGCGGGTCCGGGTGTGCGTGAAGGTTCTGGAATGAGCTTTCGGTTTACCGCCGAGGGCGACGTGAAGGCGAACTATCGCGCCGGCGATGAGATGAAGGCGGAACTGCCCGTGAAGGTGGGCACGCAGGATTGCAAACTCATCTGGGAAGCGACCGCGTCGCAGGTGTTTCAGTTCGACAAGCTAGCTCGCGAGCCGCGTCTGCTGAAGCCCGGCGGCGGCTCCGAACCCGGCAGCGGCGTGCGACTCACACCCACTCCAGGCTCGACACTTCCGCGATTGCCGGCACTGTTCCCGGACGTGAAGAAGTAGCCGCGTGATGTTCTCATTGGTTCCGGGCGACTTCCCCACCCCACACCCGGAAGAATCCATTTCAGACCCGGAACAATGTCATCCGTCCGGAAGAAACTATATCAGAATGTCTGTAATGATATCACTGGGAATCGGTTGCAGCGAATTATCGTGACACACGAATCGAATCCACGTCCGGAACCATGATTTCAGTCCTCGAACCTCGCCGATCACTTCACTTCCTCCAGCGATTTCAGGTACGCGAACAGGTCCGCGACCTCAACATCCGTGAGTTTGTCAAGCAAACCGGCGGGCATTATCGACGACTCCACGGGGCGCTTTGAAGCAATCTCTGCCCCAGCAATGCGAACCGAAGTGTCGGCGTTCGTCTGGAGAATCACGCCGTCGGTCGCCTCGTAAATCAGCATCCCGATGTAAACCTTTTCGTCGTTCGTAGTGACACGCACAGGCCTGTAACGCGGCGACACATCCTTACTGGGTTGCAGAATTGACGTCAGCAGATCGTCACGACCGAATCGCTTGCTGATCCCGAGCAGCGACGGCCCGAACGCCCGTCCGCCATCGTGACACGCGGCGCAGTTCGCCTTCGCGAACACAAGTTTGCCGCGTGCGGTGTCGCCTTTGTCCCACGCAATCTCTGCCACGCGCGTCTTCCACGCGGTAGCGTCGAAGCCGTCGTTTGTGTCGAGCAGTTTCGCAGCGTCGGGAAAGTTCTTGCGAAGTGATTCGGTCCAACCGTTCGCATTGTCGCCAAAAGAGCCAGGCACACGCTTGTTGAGCACGGAGACAACTGCTGCCCGTGCGGTTTTGTCTTCCGGGGAAAGCCGACGCAGTGCCTTCGCAGCAGCCACCAAATCGGCCACCCCGTCGCGGGAGGGCAACGCCGCCAGGGCCGCGGCGGAAATCCGCACCACTTCCGGATCGAGCGACTCAAGGCCAACCGCGAACTTCGCCTGATCGCCCTGTTGAGGATGGAGCACTCTCAGAATCGCATCACGAAGCTCGGGCCTGTCCCAAAGCTTGAGGGCCAGCAGATTCAGCCGACAAAAGGTCGGCCGCTGACTCGCGAACAGTGCGACATGGCCAGCGGTCCACTGGAAATTCGGGTCTTTGGACGCGGCAACCATGAACCGGTCGAGGGCATCGCGTGCGTCGATCTTGAGCGGCTTCACCAACAGGATGTGTTCGGACCGACCGAAATCCGCATGATCGAGAACCGTTTCCGCCAGCTTCGGATAGTGTTCTCCCAAGTCGGTTAGAATCTCCGTGAGCCGCAGCGGCCAGAACGTGTCGCGAGTAATTTTCTGCTTGACCGCTTTCTCATCGAGAACAAGCAACGCCTCCGCAATTCGTTTGGTGTTCCAGTCGTCGGGCTCGGCCCTGGCAAGGATCGCAAGGGTGCTCAGATCGTCACGAACAGTCGAGTTGGGGGCGAGTTGGTCTGTGATCTGTGTCAGCCGCTCTTTGAGACCCAGACAGCCATACATACGCAATATTTCCCGTTCTAACTCTGAGCCGACAGCAGCGCGAACGCTGTAACACGCTGCGTCGATCTCTTTGCGTTGTTGCTCGGTTGCCTGTCCCCGAAATGTGTATCCTTCGAACACCGTGCCGACGGCTCCCTTCGCTGTCAGATCGCCGAAGCTCAATTGAATGATGCGGAGCGCCTGGAGTTTCTGGTTGTCGGATGTTCCCTTGGCTCGCAGCACATCGAGCGCAATCGCCCTCGATTGTGCGGGATCGTCGTTCACTTCCTGGAGGGCGATCGTGAGCTTGGCTTGTGTGTCGAAATCGCTTCCGAGCGGCACCACCAACGGCTTCACAAGGCGAGCCGCAGCGATGCGGACCAAGGGATCGGGGTGCGACAGGTTCGGCTTCACCGCGTCCTGAAACTTCGGCGACCAAGGCATGACGGTCAGGTCAGTTCGAGCCAGCAATTCCAGCGTGTTGCGACGAAGCCGGACATCAGCCCCGGTGCAGTCCGCAAGCCAGCGTTTCGTGTCGGCGGCGGTCCATTCGAGCGAACGCTTCGCCATCGGCAACGGCTTCCCCGCCGGACTCTTCTCGTGCGAAATGCGGTAGACGCCGCCACGAGTGCCACGCCCGCCGATGCTCACGAACAGTTCGCCCGTCTTCGGATGAACCGCAAGCCCAGTCGGAGCGAAGCCGCTCGTGCCGATTGCTTCCGCGAAGATTTGCGGCTCTCCTCCGTATGTTGAATCCTTGGTCCACAACGGCACGAAATGAATGCGGCCGAAGGTCCAGTCCGCAAGGAAGAAGCCGCCACGATACTGAGCCGGGAAATGCGTGTGTCGGTAAGCTGCCACGCCCGTTGGCGAGCCGCGACCCAGGTCGCACACCGGCGGCACGCAATCCACGAAGTACGGCGGCTTCCGCCAGAACTGTCCGAGTTGCGGCGACCGCCAGCCGTAGTTGCCGCCGGGCACAACGTGATAGAACCGACACCCCTCATACCACGGCAACCCGACGCAACGCTCGTTGTCCGAGTCGTAGGTGAACGGTTCGCCGTCGAGGTTGAAGTCGAACGAGTACGCATTGCGAAAGCCATCCGCGACGACTTCGATCTCTCGCGGGAATTGGAAACTCCACAGGGTCGGTCGATCCGGGGAGAATCGCAGCAACGTTCCCGCCACTGGGTTCTTCACCGGCGAACGCGACGACGTGATGGTGTCCTTCGTTACGCCGGCCTGGTTGCCGCACAGGAAGTAGAGCCAGCCGTCGGGGCCACGCCGCACCGCGTGGGCATCGTGTTCGCCGACCGTCTTCAGCTTCACCAGCGTTTCGGGCGGTTGCGTGAGTTTGTCTTTGCCGTTGTAGCCGCGGTATCGCTGAAGCCCGCCGTTGGTCACGACGTAAAGCGAATCACCCTCTGCGAACAATCCCATCGGGCCGTCTTTCAGGCCGTCGATGAGGTCAATGGCACGGTCGGCGATGCCGTCGGCGTTGTCGTCCACGAGAACGCGAACGTAACCGCGACCGGCGACGAGAACGCGGCCGTCGTCGTCGATGGTCATGGTGTAAATGTCGGGGGCGATCGCGTTATCCGCGACGACAGCGGCAACGAACCCCGGCGGCACCGAGATATCCGGCGCTGGCGGGGCTGCTGCGGGGAGTGAAGCGAGGACGAAAAGCAGAGCAGGCGACATGAGAGGACTCCGCGGGTTGTAACGAGTTTACCGCGTTGCTTTCAGCCCTGGAAGGGAGTCGGATGGTAGCCAGGGGTGGAGCGAAGCGCAACCCCTGGTCCAGA
>JAIOPV010000289.1 GCA_021413735.1 Planctomycetota bacterium | reverse complement strand
CGGTGCGGTGAACTACTTCATCTACAAACACACGGACAAGATCACGAGCACGATTCGTGCTGAAGTGTTCGACGACAACCAGGGCGTGCGAACGGGCTTCGCGGGTCTGTACACGGAAGTGACCTATGGCGTTGCGTGGCAGCCGAAGCCGGGCATCATCATCCGCCCGAGCGTTCGCTACGACAACAACTCCACCAGCGCTCCGTTCGACGGCAAGCACGACATGTGGACCGGTGCCTTCGAAATGATCTTCCGTTGGTGATCCCGATTTGATGTGATTCTTTCGCCGCTTGCGGCGTAGCAGACTGAGCTGCTACGCCGCAAGCGGCGAAATCATTTCTCGCGGCGTAAGATGAGCCTCAACTCCACTTCCGACCGCGAGGATACCGTGTTCCTATTCACTCGCCGCGAATGGCTTGCCACTGCCGCTTCGTCGTGCATCTCTGCCAACGCTTCAGCTAACTCAGCGGCGAAACTTCCGCTCGGGTTCAGTCTCTACGGCATGAAGTCGCTCGCAATCGCTGACTCGCTCAAGGTGTGTCGCGATTGCGGCTACGACGGCGTCGAACTCGCTCTGATGCCCGGTTACCACGCGGACCCAGCGAAACTCAGTGCGGCAGACACGAAAGAGCTTCGCAAGCGTCTCACGGACTCGGGCCTTTCGGTACTCGGCTTGATGGAGAATCTCCCCGCTCTCGGCGACGACGCGACTCACAAGGCGAACCTCGACCGCCTCAAAGCGGCCACGGAACTCGCGAACGTGCTGGTTCCAGACTCACCGCCACCGATCGAAACCGTCCTTGGGGGCAAGCTGGCGGAATGGGACAAGGTGAAAGAGAAACTCGCCGCTCGACTCACGGATTGGGCTGCCGTCGCGAAAGCGGGGAAGACAGTGCTCGCAGTGAAGCCTCATGTCTCGAATGCCCTACACACTCCAGAAGGCGCGATCTGGCTTCTGAAGCAGGTGAACAGCGACTTCATTCGATTGGCGTTCGACTACAGCCACTTCGAGCTTCGCGGCGTGAAACTCGCCGATGCGGTGTCGGAGTTGGTTCCGCATGCCGTGTTCGTTCACGTCAAGGACGCGAAGGGAACGGCGGAGAAGTTCGAGTTTGTGCTTCCTGGTGAGGGCACGACCAACTATCCGGAGTATGCGAAGCTGTTGAGCAAGTCAAAGTACAACGGGCCGGTTGTCGTCGAGGTCAGCGGCATGGTGAGTGCCAAAGCCGGATACGACCCAGCCGCCGCAGCACGAGCCTGCTTCCGCAGTCTGAGTGCGAGTTTTGGCCGCTCAGCCAAGGAGTAATGCCGCTCGGTTTTTGCGTCCGCTTTATAACGTGCTACAATCCGAACGGGTCCGCCACGCCCGAGATGCCCGAGATGAACACGCCTGCACCCACCGACGTTCCCGCGATTCTCGTGGTGGACGACTCACAACTGGAACAGCGGTTCGTCGCCAAGTTGCTGGAAACGCAAGGCGGTTGGCGAATTCTCTTCGCACGAAATGGCATCGAAGCTCTCGCCGTGCTTGCTCGTGAAATCCCATCGGTGGTGCTGACCGACATTCAGATGCCACAAATGGACGGGCTCACGCTCGTCGAGAAGATTCGCGATCAATTTCCTCAGGTGCCGGTCGTACTTATGACCGGCGACGGCAGCGAGCGAATCGCCGTCGAAGCCCTGAAAGCCGGAGCCGCCGACTACGTTCCCAAGCAAGCACTCACGCACGATCTCGCGTCGGTGTTGGAGCGTGTGCTTTCCATTCGGCAGGCGGAAACCAAGCGATTCCGCGTGCTGGCTGGCCTCACTCGCCGCAGTTCGCAATTCCTTCTGGAAAACGATCCGTCGCTTGTGCCGCCGTTGGTCGCATTGTTACGCGATGACATGATCGAGATCGGGCTGTGCGACATTACCGGCGCGACTCGTGCGGGCATTGCCCTGGAAGAATCGCTGCTGAACGCGATGTATCACGGCAATCTGGAAGTCAGTTCGGATCTGCGGGAGAACGGCGACGAAGCGTTTCACAAACTCGCGGCCGAGCGGCGATTTCTGGAGCCGTACCAGGCTCGGCGAGTGCGTGTGAATGCGCGAATGATTCCGGGTCGGGCGACGTTCGTGATCGCGGATCAGGGGCCTGGATTCGACATCACCAAGTTGCCTGATCCGGACTCGCCCGAGTACATTCCGGGGCCGAGTGGTCGCGGCATTCTGCTGATGCGGGCATTCATGTCGGAAGTGCGATACAATTCAACCGGCAACCAGGTCACCTTGGTGAAGACTGGCGACCGTGGCGGGAAAGCCGACTGAGCGCAGTACAATTCCCCCGCCTGTCTAATTCCGTCGCCCTGTCCTCTTCTCGGAGCGATGCAATGAGCGTGTCTCCTGACCGTCGCAAGTTCCTATCCACTTCCGCCGCGGGTGCTGGCAGTCTGGCGTTTCTCAATCAACTTCCGCTTGTGTCCGCTGACGAAGCCAAGCCCGATGCCAAGGTTGTGCGACTCGATTCCGGCATCGAACCACTCGTGCGTCTCATCGAAGAAACGCCGCGCGACAAGTTGCTCGAAGAGGTCGGTTCGCGTGTCAAGAAGGGGTTGGCGTATCGCGATGTGCTGACGGCTCTCTTCCTCGCGGGGGTGCGGAACATTCAGCCGCGTCCGCAGGTTGGGTTCAAGTTTCACGCGGTGATGGCCGTGAACGCCGTGCATCAGGCCGCGCTCGCCGGACCAGACCGCGAACGCTGGCTGCCATTGTTCTGGGGGCTCGACAGCTTCAAGGGTGCTCAGGAAGTCAACGCGAAGGAATCCGCCGGCTGGCGAATGAAGCCGGTCGATGAAGCGAAGGTTCCCACCGCATCGAAGGCTCGCGCCGCGTTCACGTCTGCAATGGACAACTGGGACGTGGAAGCCGCCGACACGGCCGTTGTGGGACTCGCTCGCACTGCGACGCCCGGCGAATTGCTGGAGTTGTTCGCACGTTACGGCAGCCGGGATTTCCGCGACATCGGCCACAAGGCAATCTTCGTGGCGTGTTCGTTCCGCACGCTCAACGTGATCGGCTGGCAACACTCTGAACCGGTGCTGCGTTCGCTGGCGTATGCACTGCAAAAGTACGACGGCGGCAAGAACCCCGCGAAGGAAGACCTGGAAGCCGACCGCCCTGGTCGCAAGAACCTCGAACGCATTCGCGAAGGTGGGGCAGGGCAGGGAGCACTCCCCGAGATTCCCGCTGAGTTGCTGAGTTCGCTTCGCACGGCATCGGCCGACGAAATGGGTGCGAAGGTCGCCGAATTGACGGCGAAAGGAGCTGCCCCGCAAGCTGTGTGGGAAGGCTTGTTGCTCGGTGCCGGTGAACTGCTGATGCGGCAACCGGGCATCGTCGGGCTTCACACGCTCACGACGCTGAACGCTTTGCATTACGCACATCAGACAGTCGCGGCTGCTGACACGCGGAAGTTGCTTCTGTTGCAAGCGGCGTCGTTCTTGCCGATGTTCCGCGAGGCGATGAAGGTTCGCGGCAAGGTCGGCGACGCAAAGATCGACGCCCTGGAACCGCGTGATGAAAACGCGATGTTCGGCGTTGCGGAGGTGTATCGCGAAGTGAGTAAGAACAAGGACACGGCCGCCCGCACGGCACTGAGTTATCTGAAGTCGCACACCGGCAGCGCGAAAGAGCTGACCGACGAGGGCCGTCGCCTGATCTTCTTGAAGGGCACCGACGCTCACGATTACAAGTTCAGCACGGCGGTGTTGGAGGATGTCGAAGCGATCTCGCCGGCGTGGCGAGATCGCTTCTTGGCTGCGAGTTTGTTCTGGATGAAAGGATCGGAAACGCCCGATTCGCCGCTGGTAAATCGCACGCAGTCTGCGCGGGCCTGAGCAGTTTGGCGAGCGGGGGACGTGAGTCCCCTGATTGTTTTCGTATTGACGAAACCCGACCAAAGCAAACAGGGGACTCACGTCCCCCGCTCGCCAACCTTCACGAAACGATCTGTTTGCGGCGCTTGATGTAATCCCAGATCACGTACCGATCCAGGTCGCGGCCAGCGGTGAAGATCACCCGGCCCTTGGTGCTCTCCGCGATCTTGTACGCGAACCGCACGTCCTCCTCCGACTGATTCCAGTTGCTCAGCAGGAAGATGTTGATCGTGATTCCTTCGCGGGCACACAGCAACGCCTCGCGCATCGTCGCTTCTTCCGTGCGTGGGTCCGGTGGGTACAGCATGAACAGCGTGCTGCCCTCGAAGTGTGCAGTCGGCAATCCGTCCGTGATGAGCACGACCTGACGGTTCGGCGTATCCTGCGTCGCGAGATGCCGCCGGGCGGTTTGCAGTGCGTGCTGAATGTTCGTGAAGTGCGTCGGGATGCGAAGCTCGCTCACGTCCGGGTTGCTCATGTCCGCCTTGAGCCGCACAACTGGGCTGAAGATCGTCACTGGCTTGGGCATCAGCGACGCCACTTCCGAAACGTGCCGCGGTTTCGCGAACGTGTACATCTCCACGAACTGCAAGTAATCGCCGGGGTACTCCGAGCGGATCAGCCCTTCGAGCGCCAGCCCCATTCGCTTCACATTCACATACTGTGCGTCGTAACGCATCGACCCCGACATATCGAGGAGCACGCACGTCGCGGCTTTCGGGTTCACTCGCGTTCGGTGAATCACGATGTCGTCGGGGTTCATCCGCACCGGCAGCCCAGGCCCACTGCGAAGCAGAGCGTTCGTCATGCTCGCGGGAATATCCATCTGCGCGACGGAATCGCCGAACTCGTAGGGCTTCGTTTTCGGCGACTCGACCGCACCCTCACCGGCAACCGCGTCGGGGTGTCGGCCCGTGCGCGATGCCTGCATGTCGGAGAAAATCTTCGTCAGCACCTTCGACTGGAACAGCCGGAGAGCCTTCGGCGTGAGGCGATACTTGCCCTTGCCATCGCCCTCAAGCCCCTGCTTCTCGGCCTGCTCGCGAAGGTAGTCCTCGATTTGCTGTTTCAGGGCCGAAAGGCGTTCCATGTCGCCAGGCTCTGCGTACTTCTCCAGTTCCTCCATGTCGATAATCGCAAGCTGAGCCGTCTTCTTCGCCTCCTCAAGTTGTTTCAGCAGTTTGTCGATCGTCTCCAGTTCTTCCTTGATTTCGAGAGCTTTGGGCACGTCCATCTTTTCGCGGCCGGTGAACTCGTACTTCGCGGCGAGTTCATCCACGAGGTACTTCTCGCCGAGCAATCCCACAACCAAAACGAGTTGCCGGGCGAACGGGTTCGTGTCATCCCCGACTTGAAAGTACAGCGATTCGAGGTCCGCGAGTTGTTCCTGCTTCACGGACTTGTTGTAAGCGTTCGCGAGCTTCGGCGGCGGGGTCAGCTTCTTGGCGATGTCGCGGAAGCTCTCGGCGGCGAGCTTCTTGGCGTGCTTTGTCTCGTAGGTGGCGAGGATCTTTCGCTTGCGTTCGAGGAGCATCTGCTTGATGGCGTTCAGACTCGGCCCGAGGCCCGCGATCTGCGACGCATCGAGTCGAATGGCGTTGGCGAGCTGTTCTTCGGTGAATTCGTCGGTGTCGCCGAACGCGAGCATGTGCTCCATTAGCGGCGAAACCATGTCGGGCGGCGGTGCCGTCGGACTCGGGAAGTGAACGGGGTCGTACTTCTGGTACGTGTGGACAATCCCGCCGGGCGTCAGGTGTTCTTGCTCGCTCACAATGATTCCTCGGCGTTGGGGCAACCCCATTCTACGCGACCGATTTACGGGACGTGCAACTCTTTCAGATTGATGGCGTTCGGGCTGCCGGAAATGATCTGCCGAGCGGTTGGCCCCGTGCGATTGCCTCGCAGATCCAGCTTCCGCACGGTGCGGAGACCCTCCCATTCAGCGAGCAGCGTTGCCGACGCATTCGTGAGCTGGCACCATCGCAAATCGAGCGTTTCGAGTTGGCGTAAATGCTTCGAGCGAACCAGATGCTGGAGGCCAGCATCCCCGATGTACCCGTCCATGCTCAGAACTCGGAGGGTTGCCGCAGCGGGAGCCTTGGCGAGCGCCTCGGCTCCGACCGTGGTGACTTCAGTGCGCGAGAGTTCGAGGACTTCAAGGCCGTTGACGTGCGGTGCCGCCGCCAAGGCTGAACACACGACATCACCAACCGGCATCGACTCCAGCCGCAGTTCGCGGAGTTGCGTGAGGGCCGGGTTGGCGATCACCGACCGCACCGACCGCTGACTCACTCGCGCTCCCCACACCGGAGCGAGTCTGAGCTTTCGCAGCGTGGGAATGACCGGCGACTTCGCAAGCCCTTCGACCAGTGGCGATGTGGCCTGCGGCATCACGAGAGCACGGACGCTGGCCAGCGCGGGGAGTTGAATCGCTTGGGCGTTCACCTGTTCGAGATGCAATTCTTCCAGCGGCGTGAGGCGAGCGAGTGCGGCCCCCTCTTTCACCAACTGCGGACCCTTGAGCGGCACCGCGTACACGAACCCACGGCGGAACTTGCACCGTTCGGGGTTGTCAACGAGAACCTTTGGGAAGCCGCGAATCCAGCGTTTGCGATTGGCAGCGAGCAGAGCCTCGGCCCGCGGCGCGGCCTCGGTCTTTCCGCGTGCCACGTCGCACTGAATGCGGATGAACTCAGCGCGTTCGGGGTCGCCATTCTCTTCGAGCCAGTCGGCGAACACGACACGTGGCGTGTCTTCGTCGACATGAGCCCGGATCGCACCCAGGAACGGTTCCCATCCCGGCGGATACGGGTCGGGGTTGGCTTTCGGCTTCTTCGCTGGTGTCGCCATGGGGATTCACGATGCGAAAGACACATTTTTGAGGCGTTTGAACCCGGGCAGCGCTTCGAGGTCCGCCCGGTCCCGTCTCGTGAGGTTCAGGCTCGACAGTTCCAGTCGTTCCATGCTGTCAAGATACTCGCTTGTCAGCAGGTCGCGGCAGCCTTCAATCCCGAGCGGATTGCCAGCAAGTTCCAGCACACGCACCGACTGCAACCCCGGCCACACGGCAAGCCTCTGGGCCGATCTCGACGCGAGACGATTATACTTGAGGTTCAGTTCTTCCAGCCCCTGGATCTCGGAGTGGCACAACTCGCGAATGCCGTCGTCGCCGACCGCATTTCCTTGCAGATTCAGCGAGCGTAACTGCTTCAGTTTCGGGGATGCAATGAGCTTGGTGAAGTCCATTCCTCCGAGGGCGGTAGAGACCAAATGGAGTTGGGTGAGGTTTCCGATGCAGACCGATTTCAGGAGGGCCGTTGCGGCGGTGGCCCCGAGATGGTTCGAGTGAAGCGAGAGCGACGTCAGTTTGGTGAGTCTCGGCGATCGAAGGAGTGCCGTGGCAGCGGCAGAAGTGATGCCGGAACGACCGAACCCGTAACGTCCGATTTTGCCGATGTCGAGTTCGGTGAGTGAATCGAGAGCCGCCGACTTCGATAGCGCCCTCACGCCGTCGTTGTCGATGTCGGGCAGGTGGAGCCGTTTGATCCCGACCAGGATCGGCGAGTCGAATAGTTGCCTCGCGAGGTCGTCAGTTCGCGTGATTCGCAGCAGTTCCACCGGCGTGAGTTGGCGAACACGTGGGCCATCTTTCACCCACTGCCGACCGGTCGGGGCGAAGAAGTACGCGAAGCCTCGCTGAAACGCCCACGTCGAGCCTGAAGACCACTCCGGAAACGGACTGATCCACCGATCAAAGTTGTCGATCCGCAGTTGTCGCTGGCGGATGTACGCTTTCCGCAGTTCGGGCGTGAACACCTTGTTCCGCACAGCTGGGTTTTCGTATTCCGGATGGACGCGGCGGTACTGGCTGCACTGAATGCGAATGAACTCGGCACGAGCATCGTCGCCGTTTTCCTGAAGCCAGTCGGCGAAGACGAGCCGCGGCGTGTCGTCGTCGATGTTATCGCAAATCGCGTCAAGGAACGGCTCCCAACCCGGCGGATACGGCTCGGGAGCAGCCTTCGATTTGGGCGAACGCGGCGGCATCTGGTCACTCGTCGCGGGGGGCATGTTGAAGTTGCGTCCAAAGCATGCGGTACGACGCTTGGACTGATGGGTCGAGTTGTTCAGCAAACTCCGCGGCTAAGCCGAATACCCGGATCATCTCCTGCACGTCGGCGAGGTCTTTCAAACGCCACGCGGCCGTGCCGGAGGCGAGTTTGAGTTCGACCAACTTCGAGAGGCTCGCGCAACTCACACCGTCAAGTCGAATCGATACCTCTGCTGGATCGGGGAAAGCCACCGGCTTCGGCAGCCCATCACCTGGGAATCCTCCACTGACAAGGAATTCGATTTTCACTCCGGTGTCGGTGTCCCGAAGGTTCTTGCCACCCACGAACAACGGCAGATAGCCCAACCCTTCGAGCCGCTCATGGATAACCACCAAACTTTCCTTTGTGACCAGGATATCCACATCTTCCGTGAAGCGCCGGTAGCCGTGCATAAACAACGCCATGCCCCCCACAACGGCGTACGCAACCCCGAGGGCATCAAGCCGCTTTGTGATCTCCTGCATCGTCTTGAAGACGGCACTTTCTTTCTCAAAGTGCATACTCCCCTCCATTAACGCCCACCGGCGGTCCGCGTTCAGCCTCGTTTCGTATGGCACAACCGCGTTCATGGTCTCACGTCTCGTAGGTGATGTGGCCGTGGTGGGCACCCCTGCTAATCTGATCGGTCGCGTACAGCCCCGCAAGCACGAACTCCACACAACTCGCCCGCATCGCGTCCGTCGTGCCCGCGTTCACCTCGAACGCCTTCTCCCACGCCTTCGGCACGCGCTTCAACCGTTTCGCGTACTCCGCACTTGCAAGCATGTCGCCCACCTCGATCTTCACGCCCTTGCCGAACGCCGTCGCGATTTCGTCTAGCCCGTGCTTGTCGACATACTCCTCGAACACCACCCGAATCGCGTCCGCAATGATCGACTCCAGCACCTGCTTCTCGCTCATCTGGTGCGAACCCATCAGGTCGAGTTCGAGCTTACCAATCGACGACGTCGGAAGATGCCCCAGGTCGCTGATTCGCGGCACGGCCGGCTTCTCGCCAAGTCGCACGCCACGATGCATCGCCGACGCGACCATCGTTCGGTAGTTCGCGATGCTGAAGCGGGCACTCACGCCGCTCGCGTGATCGACGTACTTCGACTTGCGGGCACTCACGCTGATCTGCTCGATGATCTCCTTCATGAAGTACGGCACCACAACCGGGAATTCGCCACCGGTTTCGAGAGTCGCTTCCTGCTCCATGATCTCAATGCCCAGGGCGCGTTCCTTCGGGTAGTGCGTCTGAATCAGCGAGCCGATGCGGTCCTTCAGTTGCGGAATCACCTTGCCAGAGCGGTTGAACGTGGTGGGGTTCGCGGAGAACAGCACCATCACGTCGAGGTCGAACTGGATCGGATAGCCGCGAATTTGCACGTCGCGTTCTTCGAGGATGTTGAACAGCCCGACCTGAATGAGTTCGTCGAGTTCCGGGATTTCGTTCATGGCGAAGATGCCACGATGCATTCGCGGAATCAGCCCGAAGTGCAGAGCATCCTCCGCACCCATGCTCGTTCCCATCGCGAGCTTCGCAGGGTCGATCTCACCAATGACGTCGGCGAACTTGGTGCCAGGGGCGAGGCGTTCGGCATAACGCTCTGCACGAGGCCACCACGCAATCGGCACCTGCTCCGGCGGATGCGTGCGAAGCAACTCCTTCCCCGCTCGCGTGATTGGCGAGTACGGGTCTTCGTGAACCGGGCTGCCCGGGATGTCGAGGTAGGGGATCTCTGGATCGAGGAATTTCACGAGCGACCGCATGAGGCGGCTTTTCGCCTGGCCCTTTTCGCCGAGGAAAAGCATGTCGTGGCCCGCCAGCACCGCAATGCTGATCTCAGGCACGACGGTGTTCTCGTAGCCGACGATGCCCGGGAAGAGTGGCGTATTCGCTTTGAGAGCCGTGAGGAAGTTATCGCGAAGTTCGTGTTTGACGGATTTCGATTGCCAGCCACTTTCGCGAAGCTGTTGGAGATTGGTTGGCCGGGGTGCGGTCATGGGGAGTCCTTGCGTGCAATGCGGGTGACCCCTGCATTCTAGACCGGCCAACGTTCCCGAAACAAACATCCGTCGGGTAAGATGACCGGAACTCACAGGAGCCCCGCATGCCAATTCGCGATCACCACCGCCCCCCGATTCAATTTGACTTGCCC
Organism: Planctomycetota bacterium; assembly: GCA_021413735.1. Classification (GTDB taxonomy): domain Bacteria; phylum Planctomycetota; class Planctomycetia; order Gemmatales; family Gemmataceae; genus Gemmata. The sequence goes on along the minus strand of JAIOPV010000289.1, from coordinate 22,828 downwards.
TGGCCTTCACTCCATAGCGGATGGATCAGCACGATTACGGAACGCCTGAACGAATTGCTCCCGCCAAAGTATCTCGCACTCGATAGTCTGCGACTCAGCGGCGGGCTCGAAATCGACATATCTGCCGTCGGCAGCAGTGAAGCTGAGGACCATGTGGGCACGAACGGCAGCGATGGTTGTGGCGTGGCCTTGGCAACAGCCTCGGCGGTATATTCTCCGCCAGCAGCCGTCGGAACCGCATCTTTCGAGATCCCTGAGTTGGCTGAAATCAAGGTCTATACTGATCGTGGGCCGCGACGACTCGTCGGAGCAATCGAACTGATAAGTCCAGGAAACAAGGACCGGCCCGAATCTCGAACCGCTTTCGTGGGAAAATGTCTGGACTACCTCGGGGCAGGTGCGAGTGTCGTGATCGTGGATGTCGTAACTGATCGGCATGCGAACCTGCACAACGAACTCATTGAGGCAATCGGGGCTCCGTCGGATTTGGAACTTCCGGAGGCATCGTACCTCTACGCGGCCGCATATCGTCCGGTAGTTCGCACGAAACGCACTGAAATCGACGTGTGGACAACCGCCTTCTCGGTCGGTGACGCGCTACCGACGATGCCACTGCGACTCATCGCGGATTTATTCGTGCCGGTCGAACTCGAAGCGACATACACCGAAGCCTGTCGCCGTCGGAGACTCGTCTGAAATGCTGCTTCTTGATCCCGATAACCCAACCGCAATCGCAGCAGAGCTGTTCAGTCGTGTGTGGCGCACGACGCTCGATCAACGCGGCTTCGCCGTGCTACGATTCGCGAAGCCCGTGGATTCGCACGAACTGCGACGAACTATCTTCGCACTCGTTGAGGCGTTTCCGGTCAGGTTCGTGGCCGAACGCCTCGGTCGGTTCGATCAGCAAGTCAGCTCGAAATTCCACCGCGACGGCGCTCCAACCGCGTCGTTATTGCTTCTTGGCTACGAAGCGAGTTCCGTGCGAAGTCGCATCTTCATCGCCGATTCGAGCAAAGCCGCAGTCGAGGCAGAGCTTCCGCTGCCCGAGTTCGTCGCGAAGTTCAACCCCATGTTCCCAACAGGCGAAGCGAAGTATCTGCCGTTCGTCACGGAACTGGAACTGCCACACGGCGAATCGTACATCGTCGCCATTAACAACAGCTTGTTGCCGTGGGTGCGGGGAATCGCGAACCCACTCGGTGTTTTGCACAAAGCCATCATCGACGAACCAGATCTCGCCGCTCGTAGGGTCATCAATTCGGTCGGGCTGACGCTGCCGGGCACCGGCACGTCGAAGACCGCTGCCGAAGTCGAACGCTTCCTCACCCGCGATGACGTGGACTGAACATGCCAAACGCTCTGAATGCTCCGCGTGTCGTGCTGGCGTCCTGTGATGAACTCGGGGGTACGCCAACCGATGGCGAAGTGCGTATGTGGGCGATTCCTCTCGACGCACCGCCGCAGAGCGAAGCCACGCTGTTCGCGTGTCTGACGAACGAAGAACGCGAACGTGCCGACCGCTACAAGATTCGCAAGCCCCGGCACCAGTTCGTCACCGGTCGCGGGTTGCTCAGGCAAATCCTCGGCAACTGCCTCAGGCAATCTCCGTGTGATGTGCCGATTACCTACACCGGTGCCGGGAAGCCAGTCCTCGGGGTCGGCGAGTTGCACTTCAACGTAACTCACACGGACGCGGTCGCGCTCATCGCGCTTGCAACACGACCTGTGGGAATCGACGTCGAACAAGTGCGAACGCTCGCGAACCCCGACGGGTTGGTCGAACGGTTCTTCTCGGTTGCAGAGTGCGCAGCGTATCGCGATCTGCCAACGGAACTTCGACCACAAGGCTTCTTCCGTGCGTGGACGTGCAAGGAAGCCATCATCAAGGCGGCTGGTTTGAGTGTGACAACTTTGAGCGAGTTTGATGTGGAGCTGAACCCAACACGACCCGCGACATTGCTCGCGGCGCGACATCCCGAATTGATCGCGAAGAACTGGGGGCTGACAGCCTGGGAGCCGATCGCCGGTTTCGCGGCTGCCGTTGCGGTCAGTACCAAAGCTTAGCGGCGATCCTTTTGGGATCGCCGCTAAGCTTTGCCGGTCAGTTTCATTCTTTCATCGGCGGAGCTTCAATGCTTGCAACTCGGTTCAGGTACGGTGCCGTCGCCTGATTGAGTTTCTCCACCGGAAGGTCGAGCTTCACGCGGTACCCCATCCGTGGGAAGAAGTCCTGGAACTTCACCACTGCGACACCCTTCTCGCGACCGAACGTGACTGCCCCCGTCATCGCTGCGATGAGCTTCGTCTTGTCATCACGGTTCGGGTCGTTCGCCGAGTTTGCTGGATACCAACCCTCGACGAGATATCGAGTCTGCTCGTTGATCTGGCCAATCCACTTGCGTTGCTTCAGGTCGTAAAATGCATCGACCGGAACGCCCATCCGATTCATATCGCGAATCACGGCCTCGATGTCATCGGTACCGTCGCCGTTGATGTCGAAGATCCCAACGAGCGCGATGTGATCGGCGGTGCCCTTGCGCCACACCGAGTTGTAGAGCAGGTCGCCGGGAGCAGCCCCATCGCGAATCGGGTCGAACTCCTGCGTCACGCGACAACGGGCCAAGTGCGGACCAACAACGTCGATCACCTCGATCGTCGCCTTCTCCACGAACCGTTCAACGTTCTTGTACTGGCCGCGTTCATCGGGCACTCGCAGGATCCGAACGCGCGACTGCCGACCCTTCTCCTGGTAATCGTTCGGCAGCACGGTGAAGGTTAGACCCGGACGTACGAGGTCGGCAGAACCGAGGTTGATCTCGACAACTCCTGGCTCTGGGCGTCGGAGAATCTTGCCCTGCGGTTCCTCGAACGCGAACTGATTGACCTGATTCTTCGCCTGCTCTTTGATGAGGATCGCGATCTGGTCGAGCAGGCCGTTGATCTGTTCCTGCTTTTTCTTCTGGTCGCGTTCGAGACTGCCTTTCTCTTCCATCGCCTTGTCGAGTTCCCCGCGAGTCTGTGCTTCTGCACCGATGAACTTCGCCTTGCGTGCCTCGAACAGTGCGATCTGGGCATCGAGCTTGGTCTTGAAGTCCTTCGGCAGATCCTCGGCGACTTTGGCGAACGCGGCTCGGGCTTCCTGGAGCACCTTTCCGGCGCTCTCGTAACCCGCCGCCGCATCTTTGTAGAGTTTGGTGGTTTTGGCTTCTTCAGCCTTGGCCGCATCGCGTTCCTTGATGGACGCCGACACAGCCTCAACGAACGCCTTGGTCGGCGGTTCACCGATCTTCCCCGCGTCATCCACGCCCCAAATCTTCAGTTCTTCGGGAAGCGAAGTGGCGTCAGCGAGGCCCATCTTCTTCGCCAGTTCGTTGTTGATCCGCTTCAATTCAATGGAAAGTTCATCGCCGGCCTTGTGATCGCCTGCCAACTGCGTTCTATCTTCGCCTTCATCGGCGCCAAGGTAGATGCGATAGAGCCGAGCCTTCAATTCGTGTTTCTTTGCGAGCTCACGAGCCGCGGCAGCGTCTTTCTTCGCGTCATCGACAGTCTTGACCTTCGCTTCCTGGTCAGCGAACTGCATGTACCACAGCACACCGAAGGTGATCGTGGTGAGAACAAAGAACACCAGCGCCAGGATCAGAGGCAGACTTGTTTCTTTGCCACCAGCGGCTTTCTTTGCCATGTGTTCCTCGTCGTCGGGTGCAGAGACTGGGAGATTTGCGGGGACGCGAGATTATACGCTGACCCCTCATACTTGAGCATAATCGAACGCTGAGTTGAGTCAACTCGAATGGACGGCCAACGAGCCGAGATCGCGGTGGTTGTGCCGACTGCGCCGATCCTGCCGAAGAATTGACGACCCCGCCCACGGGCCGTTTCACGGAATCACGAATCGTCGCTCGTCAATCTGCGATTCCAGTAGTTTCACACTCGCCGGACACGCGGTATACTCGGCGCATGCCGTTCACGGACGAAGAACCATTTCTGGACGCGATCTTCACCCGATACCACGACGACGGGCCGCGGTTGATGTACGCCGATTTCCTCGACGACTCCGGCGAACCCGAACGTGCCGAACTCGTCCGTGTGCAAATCGCACTCGCCAAACTGCCAGACGATGACCACCGCCGCACCGAACTGGCCGATCGCAATGCCGAACTCCACGCGACACACTCCGCGGAGTGGCAAGAACATCTCAGCCATCTGATCGCGGCAGCCGAGTTCCGTCGAGGGGTTCTCGATTCCGTGAGCGTCGATGCGGAAGCCTTCCTCACCAATGGCGCAGAGCTGTTTCGGCTGGCGCGTGTCCGGCGACTTCGACTCCTCGACGCAGCTCCGGTGATGGAGAAACTCATCGAGTCGCCGCTGTTGGCGTTGGTTCGCGAACTCGACCTGTGCGGGAACGATCTGGGCAATGGCGGGTTGAATGTACTGATTCGCTCGCCCTTCTTGACACACCTCGACGAACTCGATCTGGGGTTCAACGGCTTGGATGATGCGGGGTTGGAAGCACTCGCGAAGGCGAGCACGCTCGTGAACCTCTCCAGCTTGTTGCTGAACGACAACGCGGAGATCACCAGCCACGGCGTCGCCGAACTGGCGGAGTCGCCTTTCTTCGCGGGTCTGACGACGCTCGACCTCTGCGGGAACGACATCAACGAGACGGGAGTTCTCGCGCTGACGACCAAGAAGGCGTTTCCACGATTGAACACGTTGCGACTCAAAGGCAATCACTTCGGCGATGAAGGCATGGCACATCTGGCGCATGCGGCCTTGCTGGAACGAATGCTGACCCATTCGCCGCATCTGGATCTGCGTCAAAATGGAATCGGCCCAGACGGCGTGGCGGCGCTTGCCGAGTGTCCGGCGCTGGCTTGCTGTGCGTCTCTCGATCTGTCCGCGAACTACCTGAGTGATCGTGGTTTCGCGGCACTCATCGCGTCGCCGAACATTGGCAACGTCTGTTCGCTGAAACTGAGTGGGAACCAGATTACGGATGCTGGCATGTCCGCAGTTCGGGGTCATTTGCCGGAGTTGATGGCTCGCCTGAGAGTGCTCGATCTCTCAGACAATCGGCTGACTCGTTATGGAATTGGCGTTCTTCACGGAGCGAGGGGCGACTCGGGGGTCCATCTCAAACTGACCGGCAACGTGCAGGCATCGGATGGGGGCGAGGTGCCGGTGGCGATTGGCGACGTGACTTCGGCGGCGTTGCGAGGCATGAGGGAAGCCGCCGAGATGCGGCGACGCATTTCCCACCCGCGAACGCTCCCGAACTCATGACGGATATTCGCGGCTTGCGGCAGAGCAGGGGTGTGATGCCGCAAGCCGCGAACACCAAGAACACGCCCCTTCGCGGCCAGCTACTTTCGATCTCTGCACCCTCCGATCGGGGTGAAGAACCTGTCATTCACCCCGATGGAGGGTGCGTTCTGGCCGGCATTGCAATCCACCCACGGCGTAACGCCGCAGTTTTCGCTGGCTCGTTGCCGCGAATGGGCATGCTCATTCAATCGGCGTTCCGACCGCGAGGCAACTACATTCGAGTGCATTCGAGGAACGTCACCGGGCACTGCGTCATCAGCATCGACCAGAACTCGTCGCCGTATTCCGCCTTGCCCTCTGGCGACAGTCGCGGACCGTGCCAGCGAATATTCCGGAAGCCTGCGGCCGTTAGCGCTTCCTCGTGAGCGGCAATGTCGAGGTAATAGTTCTCGATCTCGAACGTGCGGTCTCCGAGGTAGAACTTCCACTTGATCGGCGAGCCTTCTCGCCAGTCGCCAGAAGCCGACGCCTCGAAGCCGTACTTCCGATACGAAGGCAGCGTCGGGAAGTCTATCGCTGGGTTGGTGTTCACCGTGACGAACCGCCCGCCTGGTTTCAGACTGCGTGCGATGCCATCACACATGGCCCGCAACTCCGCACGATCACGAGCGTAGTTCAACAGATATGCCGCGATCACCAGATCGTACTCGGCTGGCAGCGAGAGTTTCAGAGCGTCCGCGATCTGATACTCGATGCCGAGTTGATGGTCGGCTTCTTGCTTTCGAGCCAGTTCGATCATGCCAGCGGATAGATCAACGCCCGTAACCTTCGCCGCTCCACGCTGACGAATCATTCGCGTGTAAAAGCCTTCACCACAGGCCACGTCGAGCACGGATTTCCCGGTGACGTCGCCGATCAAGTCGAGGAATGAGAACGCTTCGATGTGCCTTCGCCACGGTTGCTGTTTCGACAGTTGGTACAGTGCCGCGATGGGGTCGTAGTTGGTGGGCATTGGTGATCCTCAAACATCAAATGAGTTCTCATTCACCAAACTGAAAAGCCTACCCGTTGAACGAGTAGGCTTTGACAGATTCTACCGTTCGCGATGGAAATCAGCGATTGCGAGACTGGCCGCCGCTTCCGACGCGAGGCCGCTCTTCGCGGGGCTTCGCTTCGTTGACGGTCAAGGTGCGGCCGCCGAACTGAGCCATGTGCAGCGCCTGGATGGCTTCATCCCCACCGTCGTGCATTTCGACGAAGCCGAAACCACGAGGACGACCAGTTTCGCGGTCCGTCACCAGCGTTGCGCTCAGCACGCGCCCGTAGGCCGTGAACATCTCCCGCAGTTCGTCAGCGTTGGCATCGAACGGCAGGTTGCCGACGTAAAGTTTCTTGCTCAAAAGTCACTCACCTTGTGAGCCTCGCGGCCCAGGAAATTGCGTCGCGACCGAAATGATCGCGTCCGGACAGGATTCGACGAACTCGACTCAACTCAGTACGGAATGGCCTGGCGTGATCGGGTCGAGAGAATGCGCGAAGCAGTGCCGTCTCCTGTCAGTGGAGTTGCCCCCACACAAGGAGTCATACCGTCTTATCCCCCCTGTGCAAACACCACTTTCCCATTTCATCGCCGAAAAGGTCCGCTGCGGGCTTTTGGGAGTGTCTCTCATTGGTTCCGGGCCACTTCCCCACCCCACCCCCGGAACCAATCGTTTCAGACCCGGAATCATCGTTTCAGACCCGGAACCATCCACTCTCGTCCGGAAGAAAATCTATCAGAACGTCCCCGGCGAGTAGATTCTGCCATGATTCGGTAAGAATGTCACTTCGTGTAGAAAGGCGAGAAAGAGTTACACGCCGAAGTTACACGGTCGAGGGGTCCGATTCACCGCTTGCGGCTTTACAGGCTCTGACCTGCAAAGCCGCAAGCGGTGAACACCATGAACTATAAACGCAAAGAAGGCGACCCCAAGGCAATGCTGTTGCCTGGGGGTCGCCCTCGATTCAACGCGAATGGTTACGCCGACTCAGTCGCCGCAACCCAAATCAATCCACCAATCACCAAGGTCGGCGGGTGCGATGTCGTGAAGTTCGTCACGCAAAACTGGGCGGAACTCATCCACGGGGGCGAGCAGGGTGTCATTGTTGGACAGGCCAGCGCTCGTCATCATCGTTCAGTCCTCGGGAGCCGGGCTTGCGACTGTGGTGTGTGCCCGGCGAGGAATGAACAAGCACTCGTCGTGCCGATTCTCTCGCCAAAACAAACCAATTCCCGACGCCGTAAACGACGCTTACCACGATCCTTACCGACCCCGCAATTTCACGCGCCGACCCAGTCTACCTGGCTCGCCAAATGGAGGTTCTGCGAGCCACGGGGTTGATCCCCGTGGTCTTATCTTCCGTTGAAACAAGACCACGGGGATCAACCCCGTGGCTCGCGATGAATCGGTGTTCAGGCCCGTCGCACGTCGGCCCATGTCCAGTGTCGGTCGGATGTCTGCTGCACGGTTTCCGGTGGATAGCCCAGCGCTCCAACCAAACCGCGAACTTCTTCGAGCGTCAGTGCCGCGTGAAGCGACTCGCCGAATAACTGACGCTGGTGGGGGTTTGCTTTTGCAGCGTAGGTATCGACGAGTTTGATGAGCGTCGCGGAATTGGGTGGCCGCAGCAGATCGCGAACAAACACTGTTCCGTTCACCGCACACACGCGGTGCATCTCAGCGAAGCACACCGACGGTTCGGGAATGTGATGGATGATGCTGTTTGAGATGACCGCGCCGAAGTGCCCATCCGGATACGCGAAGCTCTTCGCGTCGGCCATTTCAATCGCGACCTGCTTCCCCAATCCGGCCCGTTCGACGTTGACCCGTGCCAACGCGAGCATGTGTTCCGCAAGGTCGATTGCTGTGATTCGGATTTCGCCCCAGGTAGATGCGCTGAGATGGGGAACGGTTTCGCGTGACGCTTCCGCAAGGGCGCGGTGGAGGGCACACAGTTCGATTGGAATCTGAGCGGTTCCGGTGCCAACATCGAGTATGGGGCAGGTTCCATCCCAGATTTCGAGGAACTCGGCCGCGAAGAGCAGGTTCACCGACGAGTGATCCATCGAATCGTAATCGCGAGCATCCTCCGCGGTGTCCATCACCTCGGGTTCGAGCACTCTTGGAAGCATGGCGATCTCAGCATGCGGCGGGTTCCAACTCTTCGACCGTTCGGCGCTCGCGGTCTTCGAGGCATGCGGTGAGCAAGCCCGATCGCAGTTCAAAGTCGCCGAGGCCGCCCTCGTCCCATGCCTGAATTACGGCAGAAGTCGCCGGGTTCAAGCCCGCAATTTTCGTCAACCAGATTACGCCCGCTTCGTGGCTCAGTCTACAAGTGTGGGGATGATTCCAGGCCACGTGCGACGCGAGGCAGCCCATTGGCACCGCCCGTGTGAACGCGCCGTGGATCAGTAGTGGACTGCCCTTCTGAAGTAACTCAACGAGTCGATCTAACCCCTCGTCGGTGACGTGAGGCAGCCAATCGGCCCGAAATTCGGCAACGGGGTCGGCGGAGGGCATGGGCACTCCTGGCGGCACAGCCAGCACAGTTCGGCGGTATGAACGGGACGCTACAGCAATCTGGCGAATGTCTGCCTGGAATTTAGGCTTCGCCAGAACCAAGGCGCAGGTGGTGCAAAACCGCCGGATCAGTGGCGGCGGCCCAGGTTCGATGCGGGCATCATAGAAAGGGGCGAAAAGGGGTGTCAAGGCGCTGCGCGGCCTGCGAAACTCGCCCGTCGGTCGCAGCGTCGGCGGTGGTTTCTCGACATCGCATCCCGGTAAGCGGTTACGACCGACCACCCCGCCGGATGTCGGCGAAAAAAAAATGGAACTGACAACGGAAAAGTTTTATCATCACTTAATTTCTGTATTTAGTCATAATAAAGATCGTCAGTGGCTATGGTATGTCACAACGGAGTGCCAAAGCACTAGAATTGTTAGAAGAAAACGTGATTTGGAAGGACGTGAGTACGGGTTAATCAGTGACAACGCGTTGTCACTGCCAGTGACAACGCGTTGTCACTCAGGGGAGATTTGCGGTGGATGTGTCGAGACCACTTGCGCGGTCGAGCCACCACCGCAAAGAAAAAGACCTTCGCGCCTCTGGCGTTCGTTCCGAGGCTCGCTTACGATCCTGTTCCTGCCGCTCACTTTCCCAAACCCCGCTGCTACCAATGTCACTCACTCGCGTCGCGCTCATCGCTGTGGTTGCGTTTGCATCCGTCGCCGCCGACTTCAAAGACGTCGACCCGAACGTGTTCCCCAAGGACGATCCCCGCACCAAAGACCTGCCCAAGATGATGGGCCAGGACATCAAGACGCGGATGCAAGAAGCCAATCTGCGAGAGTCGAAGGCGTTCGCAGCCGTCACCACGAAAGAGGAATGGACCAAGTACCGCGATGCTCGCATTCAGGCACTCCGCGACTCGCTCGGCACGTTCCCCGAAGCGCCCAAGAACATGGTCGTGAAGGTGACCCGCGAACTGGAGGGCGACGGCTTCCGCATCCACAACATCCTGTACGAATCGCGGCCGGGGATGTGGGTGTCAGCGAATTTGTATCTGCCTGCCAAGCCACCCGAGAAGATGCCGGGCATCATCATCGCGCACGCTCACCACACGCCGAAGGCCGACGGCGAACTGCAAGACATGGGCATGACCTGGGCACGTTCCGGCGTCGCGGTGTTGGTGCCCGATCAATTCGGTTACGGTGAACGGCGACTGCACGGGTTCAACACCGCGAAGGACTTCGACAAGCCGTTCCGCGTCGGTCGCCAGGATTACTACTTCCGGTACAACTCGAACCTGCAACTCTCGGCCATTGGCGACAGTCTCATGGGCTGGATGGCCTGGGATCTCATGCGTGGCGTCGATGTCCTCTTGAAGCAACCGACGATCGACAAGGATCGCATCATTCTGATGGGTTCGGTGGCTGGCGGCGGCGATCCTGCTGGTGTTACGGCAGCGCTCGATCCGCGAATCAGTTGCGTGGTGCCGTTCAACTTCGGGGGCTGGCAGCCGGAATCGTCGGCGTTGGAGAATCCTGATCGCGACTTCGCATGGTTCGGCGACGGCTACTGGGAAAGCACACGCGGCTTGCGTGGCGGGGCGGCTGGCGGCTTCGCTCATTTCGTCATCGTGGGCAGCGTGGCTCCGCGAAAGGTGATCTACGGTCACGAGTTCGCATGGGATGCAAAGACCGACCCGGCGTGGCCGCGATTGCAGAAGATCTTTGGTTTCTACGACGCGAAGGATTCGCTGCGGGTCGCACACGGGGCAGGCACGGTGCGGGCGAGCGGCGCAGGGAACACGCATTGCAACCACATCGGAGCGGTGCATCGCAAGATGATCTACCCGGCACTCAAGGACTGGTTCGGGATGGCGATTCCTGACGAGTACAGCATGCGCCGCACGAAAGAGGAACTGACCTGTTGGACCGACGAAGCACGAGCCGAGCTGAAGCCGAAACCCGTACTCGAAGTGATCGCACAGTTGGCTGTTCAGCGACGCACCGAAGCACACGCGAAACTTCCCGCTGAAGCGCCGGCTCAGCGTGCGTGGGCACAGACCACCTGGACGAAACTGCTCGGCAACATCGAGCCGGTCGCAAACCCGAAGACGATTTCGGGAGCGACCGAAGACGTACCCGGCGGAACGCTCGCACGGTTCGCGTTGGAAACCGATTCGGGGATCACGGTGCCGCTGATTGTGATTCGGCCCAAGGACGCAAAGGGGAAACTGCCCGCTGTGGTGATGGTCGCACAGGCTGGGAAGCAAGCGTTCTTGCGTGAACGCAGCGAGGATATCTCGGCATTGCTGAAAGCTGGCGTCGTGGTGTGTCTGGTCGATGTTCGCGGTACGGGTGAAACAAAAGCCGGCACGGGAGCTGATCGCGGGAGCAGTCGAACGTCGATTGCGCAGACGTACATGATTTTGGGGCAACCGATTCTGGGAGCACAACTTCGCGATCTGCGAACGGTGATCCGCTGGTTGCCGACCCGTGACGACATCGACGGCAAGAAGCTGGCCGTGTGGGGCGATTCGTTCGCGAAGGTGAACGGGCCGGCTGTGAAACTCGCGGTGCCCTCGGAGTTGGAGCAACCTGCCGTGAGCGAACCGGGTGGCGCGAACTTGGCATTGCTCGCGGCACTGTTCGAGGACGGCGTGACCGTCGCATACGCTCGCGGTGGCATCGACATGACCGAGACGTTCGCGACGAGTCCGTATGTGTATGTTCCACTCGACGCGGTGATCCCTGGTCCGCTGCCGGTTGGGACACTGGCTCCGTTCGTGAGCAAGTACGAGGGAACGGTAGACGCTCAGAACCGGACGACGAGTAAGCCTGCGTCGGGCGAGGCCGCGAAGTGGGTGATCGAGAAACTTCGCGGCAAGCATTGAGGGACGCTCACGCTTCCTCGGTTCGAGCTTTCTGGTATGTGCCGATCATTTCGGCTTTCGCCAGGATGTGTCCTTCCATCGCCTTCTCCAGTTGCACCTTCGTCGGGTGCTTCAGGTCGGGGAGCAGCACGTCGAGCGCATACAGCTTGAAAAAGTACCGATGCCGCCCAATCGGCGGGCACGGACCACCGTAACCCGTTCGCTTCCAGTCGTTCTTGCCTTCGAGAGTACCCGTCGGCAGTGAGTCTGGGTCGATGGCTTCCGCCAATCGTGTCGTGTTCGATGGCAGGTTGTACAGCACCCAGTGAACCCACGTCATTTTCGGCGCAGCAGGGTCTGGGGCGTCGGGATCGTCCACAATGAGGGCAAGGCTTTTCGTTCCGGTGGGAATGTCCGACCAGGCGAGCGCCGGCGAGATGTCGCCCCCTTCGCAGGTGTAATCGCTCGGGATGTCGTGCCCTGCGACGAACGCGGGCGAAGTGATGCTGAACGACATTTGCGGTCTCCAGGAGAAGTGGAACCGTCAGAGTACCATCCCGCAATCTCGGGAGCCAGCATACGAAAAAGACCCAGGCCGTTGGTCTGGGCTAAGGGAGATCGGTCCTTCAGACCTCAAAATCCGGTCATGTCTTTGCGGTCTGAAGGACCGCGCTTCCTCAGCCCAGGCCAATGGCCTGGGATCTCGCAGTGTTCCTTGCGTTAAGGACGATTCGGCAGTAACATCCGTAAGGAACTTCTCGCGATTATTCGGCTCATTTATTCGGACATTGGAGCCAACCCCCAGTGGCTATTTCCCGGATGCCTGCAATGCCGACGCTCCAACTACTCAAAATTCCCGACGGCGTTTCCACGAGCAAGACAATTCAGTTGACCGGCGAATCGCAAATCATCGGCCGCGACGCCGATCGATGCCAGATCGTCATTCCGCACCACGCCGTCAGTCGCGAACACGCGAAGATCACCGTTCAGAATGGCACCTTCTACATCGAAGATTTGAAGAGTCGTAACCACACGTTCGTCGAAGGCAAAGAGGTACCTCCGCCAACTCGGCAACCACTGAAGCCGGACGACCGCATCAAAATCTGCGACTTCCTCTTTCAGTTCCGCGACGAACGCATCGCGAAGCGGGGCAAGCTGCCGTCGTGGATGCAGAAGGAATCGCCAGACGACGAGGACGATACCGGTGGCATGACCACCATCGAGGCCAGCCAGGGGAAGTCGAACGCGCAAGACTTCCTCCAGGTGGCCCCGGCCGACCGGCTGCGAGCGTTGCTCGATATCAGCACGGGCCTCTCGAAAACGCTGAATCTCGAACATCTGCTCGTCCAGATCGCCGACACGCTGCTGGGCGTGTTCAAGCAAGCTGATCGCTGTTTCGTCCTGCAACTCGACGAAGCCGGCCGACCCATTCCGAAGGTTGTGAAGAGTCGCCACGTCGGGCTTGAGGACACGCGGTTTAGCCGAACCATCGTCCGCAAGGCGCTCGAATCACGGCAATCGTTCCTCAGCGAAGACGCCACCGGCGATACGAATCTCGGACCGGCCGCGAGCATCGCCGAGTTCAAGATTCGCTCGGTGATGTGCGTTCCGCTCATGAACGGCGAGGGCAACCCTATTGGGGCCATCCAGCTCGACACGCAGAACCGCACCAAGAAGTTCAGCACCGACGATCTGAACCTGCTCACGATCGTGGCAAATCTGGCGAGTGTCGCAGTCGAGAAGGCTCGAATGCACGCTTCCGAGATGGCCCGCGAAAAGGAACTGAAAGAGATCGAACTCGCTCGCACAGTGCTGCTGGGTTTCCTTCCGCAGACGCTTCCGTTAGTGACCGGCTACGAGTTCTTTTCGCATTACTCGCCGGCCCAGACCGTCGGCGGCGACTACTACGACTTCGTGCAGCTTCCGCATGGTCGAATCGCGGTCGTGCTGGGCGATGTCGCGGGCAAGGGCGTGCCGGCGGCGCTTCTCGTGGCGAAGCTGAGTTCCGAGGTCAAGTTCTCGCTGGTGACCGAGCCGAACCCGGCAAAGGCCATCTCGATGCTGAACGACCAGATGATTAAGGGCGGATTGCAGGATCGGTTCGTGACGCTCACGGCGATGATACTCGATCCCGCGAGTAATCAGCTTACGGTGGTGAACGCGGGGCACATGAACCCGAAGCTGTACAAGGGAACCAATGGCGAACTCGGCGAAGCGATCTCGAACGACGCGACGGGATTGCCGCTGGGCGTGATCCCCGGTTACGAGTACGAAGCGGCCACGATTACGCTCGAACTGGGCGACACGATCACGGTCTTCACCGACGGCGTGACGGACGCGATGAGCCCAGCCGGGGAGATGTTCGGGTTTGATCGAGTGGATCGCTATTTGTTCCCGGACGAATCGAGTTTGCCCGAAACGGTGCGACCGAAACGCATGGGCGAACGGCTCGTGACCGAGGTTCGCAGGCACGCCAGTGGTGTGCCGCAAAACGACGACATTGCGATTGTCTGCTTTGGTCGCCTGGAACAACCGCTCGCGCCGCAGTCGGATGTTGCACGTCCGCGTGCGACTGGTGCATGGCCAGCGGCAAGTTGACCTACAATGAAGTAGGCCCACTCGAGGTTACGCGAAGATGAGCGACACAGCCACACTGCCGGATACCGACGTCGAACAGGAACAGCGAACAAAGCGGCAGCCGCCGTATAACGTGATTCTCCTGAACGACGACGACCACACTTACGAATACGTCATCGAGATGTTGAAGGCGTTGTTCGGTCACCCGGTTGAGAAGGGCTACCTGCTCGCGAAGATGGTGGATTCGACGGGCCGAGCGATTGTCTGCACGACGAGCCTGGAGCGAGCCGAGTTGAAGCGCGATCAGATTCACGCATACGGCCCCGACGCTCGCATTCCGCGTTGTCAAGGCTCGATGACCGCCGTGCTTGAAGCAGCAGAATGAGGCATTTTCGTCTTGCGACCGCAGCCATATTGAGCTTTCTGAAGTAAATTCCTCGCGACCCTCACGGGTTCCACTCAAATGGACGAAGACGACACCCCGAACACCGTCGGGCCGCCGTCGGCCAAGGCGCTGCACGAACTCACGCTTCTCGCGAAACGGCAACCCAGCCCCAAACGTTCTTCGGCAGCATGGCGACTCGTCACGAGCGTCATGGGCAACCCCGATGCGCACGGCGTCCTCGACTTCGCCCGCGAAAACGACCTCGTGTTACCGTGCGAACACACCGACAGCACCACCGCGAATCTCACCTGGCAGAACCCGCTCGACGGCTCCGAGATGGTGTGGATTCCGCCAGGGAAGTTCCTCTACGGCACAGCGAACAAGACCGCCGAAACCGCCGGCTTCTCACTCGGCCGCTTCCCGGTCACGCATGAGCAGTACGCGAAGTTCTGTGCGGAAACCGGCTATACGCCCGCGGCGGAACATCCGAATAACGAAAGCTTCCTCTCCAACTGGAGAAGCGGGAAGCCTCCGAAGGGAAAGGAACGCCATCCCGTCACGCAGGTGTCGCTGTTCGACGCACTGGCTTACGCGAAGTGGGCAGGGGGGACGCTGCCGACCGAATGGCTGTGGGAGAAAGCCGCACGCGGCACGGACGGACGCACATATCCTTGGGGCGACAGCGTGCCATCCAAGAAGCTCGCGCAGATCGCGGTGACGGGAACGTGCGAAGTGGGGAAGTTCTCGCGGGTGCGGTCGCCTTACGGCTGCGAAGAATTGATCGGCAACGTGTCGGAGTGGTGCCTGCCGACGACCGAAGACGCGGTGATCGGTGCATTCCCGGAACCGTATCCGAAAGTCGCGTACCCCTCAGATGGCGAACCCGTTCAGTCGGTCGTGCGTGGTGCGTGCTTCTTGCGAACGAGCGTGACGGCAACCAAGAGCAGCCACCGTCGAAATCTCTCGGTCGCGCGCCGGAACCACTGGGTTGGTTTCCGGCTCGCCGTGTTGCTGCCCGTGCGTCCAGCGGAATAATCCTACCGCGCACCGCAACCGCTGAACTTTCCGAAGATCACCAGGAACAACAAGGTCAGGATCGTGCCCGCGACAATGCGGAGTACGAGGTTCCCATCGCCCCGGACGTAAGCGATGCAACCAAACGACAGGAACATGAACCCGAACATCAGCCCGTATTGATCCCACCACTGACCGCGAGCGTTGCCAATCTGCGTCAGCGTGAAGTCATCGTTGGCCTCGTTCAATGGCTTCTTGAATTTCTTGTCGATCTCCTTGCGCTTCTTCATCAGGTTCTTGTCGTACTCCTGCTTCGCTTTGGAGTACGTTTCCATAGCCGCGGCATCGACTGCACCTTCAGGAAGTTCCGGCGGGTCGGCTTCCGCCTTGCGAATTTCCTGATCCTGCTCCAACTTCACGCGCATCGCTGACGCTTTCGCGCGACTATCCGACGCTCCGTTTGGGGCGGAAATGGACTGCTGGAAGAAGAACCAGATCGTGAGGAACACGCCGAATCCGAACAGGGCCGACGGCACGCCGCCGAGTTTTTGGAGGATGTCGCCGACCTTGGGCCGATTCGCTCCGGCAAACCGGCTCGCCTTCTTGTTCTTAGGGGCGGCGACTTCCTCGCTTTCGCTCTCCTCGGGCTCTGGGGCTTCGACTCCATCCTCGACAAGTCCTGAATCGTCCACCCGCAGGGCGGTGCCGCACTTCTTGCACTTGATCTTCCGGCCGACATCTTTCGCGGTCACGGCGTAAACCGCGTCGCAACTGGGACAGGCGTTATTCATGACAAACCATCCCCGAGAGATGAAGGGAACACAAGCGGGATTATGCGGTGCGGAAGGTGCTGTGGAAAGTGGAAAGGATCAAGGTTGTGGGTGAGCGTCAGGAAAGTCGGTGGAAAATGCGGAGGAGTTGTAATTGTGTTCCGCTCGCTCCGCGAGCGGTTCGGAAGCAGTTGGGAGAGCGGAAGTGTGGCTGGGTTCGCAAGCCGCTCGCGGAGCGAGCGAACCACAATCACAGCCTCTCAACACCTCCCACCGAGTTTCCAGACGCCCACCCAGGTCAGAAAGTAGCCGGGCCGTCGCGGGTGTGGTAAATTCAACTCGGATCCGTCAACTCACGAGTTAGCGAATGCTGCGGCGTTACGCCGTGGGTGGTTCTCAGTGCCCACCAGATGAATTGGACAGGCACCACTGACAGAGCACGGAAGTGCCTGTCCCGTGCGTTCCGAGGAAAGTAGCCGGGAGACGGATCACCAAACTTGCGACGGTTCAGAAGTTAGCGATTGCCACGGCGTCACGCCGTGGAGGGTTCATGATGCCCACCAGTTCGAGTCCGACGCCAGCCGACGACAGGCGTGTGCCGGCGTCACGCAAGTGTTCGAGAGAGTAGCCGGACTGTCGCGTGTGTGGTAATCTTGAGACGAACTCACCGGTCGGGGGATAGCGTGACTGCGGCGTTACGCCGTGGAGGGTTCCCAGTGCCGACCAGTTCAGCCACCGCGTTCCGCGTTGGCCCTCCCGAGTGTCCTGTTTGCGGGCTGTGCCCGACAATCAGACCACCCGGGAGGGGTGTGCCAGGGAGGATAGTTTCACCAGACCGGTGAGTTCACAAGCCACCAAGGGATAGCGATTGCTCCAGCGCTACGCTGGGGATGGTTATTGGTGCCCGACAGTTCAAGTCTTCCCTCGGTACAATCAGGATCAGTCTCGGGAAGACCGGCCTTCGGTAAAGAAAGTGCCCGGTGGTGAGCGACGGTTTTGTGGGGTTGTCGGCAGGAGTTAGCGAAGACTGCGGCGTTACGCCGTGGATGGTTCGCAGTGCCAGCCAGTTGACTGCAGCCCGTTCCGACGGATAGATCTCGTCAGCACGGGCTGCGTGCCGCGGGGAGGAAAGTAGCTCCGGCAACCTCACGCATTTGATTCACGGTTCGCGGTTGAAGTTAGCGAAAACCACGGTGTTACGCCGTGGGTGGTTTTCAGTGCCGACCAGTTCAGATCGGGTCTACTCCGAGACTCGCACCAGGGGCGGTCTCGGAGCAGACCGTGCCGCAGGAGGAAAGTAGCCCCGCGATCCGTGAGTTTGGGTTCCGTCGTCGGTTGAGTTAGCGAAAACTGCGGCGTTACGCCGTGGGTGATCCTCAGTGCCGACCAGTTATGCGCGACCGGCGCCAAACTGCCGTTGCGCAGGCAACAACAATAGTTTGGCGCCGCTCTGCGCGAGTGTGATTTGAGAGTAGCTCGGCGACGGAACTCGAAAGCCCACACGTTTCGGCGTGTGGGCTTTCACTTTCACCCGTCGGCTCGCACCGTCTTGCGGAAGACCGTGTCTTCGCGATACATCCATTCGCCGCGTTTCAGCAAGCGTTCTCGCACGTCGTCGGCCAACTCCGGGTTCCGCAGGGCGTCGAGGTTTTCATCGAGGTATTCCAGCGTGCTCGGTGCCGTGAAGCACGCCGACACTCCTGGCGTGTTCAGCGTGAAGCGGAAGCAATCGCTCGGCCTGAATTGCCCGTCGTCGAGCAGTCTGCCGTAACAGGTGTTGTTGAAGGTCAGGATCGACGTGCCGCGTTCGATTGCCAGCGGAAACACCTCGGTTTCGGCTTTGCGATGAGCGGCGCTGTGGCGCACCATCACGGGATTCCAACCCTCGCGAATCGCTTCTGCTGCCAGCGGCCGCGAATGTGTCGATAGCCCGAATACTTGCACTTTCCCCTCGGATTTGAGGCGTTCCAGCACGTCGCGAACGTCGGGGGTGATCCGTTGCCAGGATTGCGTCCAGAAGATGAGAAACACGCTGAGGCGGTCGAGTTTCAGGTTGCGAAGGGCACGTTCGACGTCCTTGCGAATCTTCGTCGGCTCGGCCTCGAACGTGCCCGCAAGAAGATGAATCTGCTGGCGATCTGCTGGCGAAAGCCGCGTGACGAAGCGTGTCAGCGTGGCGTAATTGGGTTCCCAGAAGAAGAGATTCACGCCGGCTTCCGTTGCTCGTGCGAACCCCTCCACAGGCAAGCCGTAATGACCGGACAGGCCCAACGGCGACACAAATGGCCCGCCCGGTCCGAGTCGTCGCGGCCTGACCAGTGTGATTAGCGGCAACGCGAGCGAAGTGGCGGGTTCGCGAGGTTCCGCTGGCGGCTTCCACTCCGTTTCGGGGGCGAGCTTCCACACGGGAACGCGGCACATCTTCGCCGCATGACCAAGCACGAACCACGACGTTTCGAGTGTCGGGTTCTCGATTAGTTCGCGTGCCCGCTCTGGAGTCAGCGACGCGGCACGAGAATGGGGATGATTGGCCAAAACAACCCCTCCCCAACCCCTCCCCCAAGGGGAGAGGGGCTCAGAACTCCCAGGTTTGAAGCCCCTCTCCCCTTGGGGGAGGGGTTGGGGAGGGGTCTTGGTTTGAACCCCGAGGCGTTCCAAATCGGTCTGCACTTCCTCTGCGGGGAACGATTCGTCGAGTTGCCTGAGTGCCCACGACAACGCGGCGGGTTCCGGAGACGCTTGCGACAAAATGAACCGCGCCACGGCTTCGAGGCGGTCGAGTTCCAAGCCTTTCACGAGATCGGCTTGCGGAGGTGCAGTGTCTTCACGCGGATCGCCGAGCCGGGCAAGTGCGTCGGCCCAGTGCGTGACGTCGCCGTCGTCGCGGAGGGCCTGAATCACCCACGCTCGCACTCGCTCATCGGCGTGGTTCACGAGCCTGGTCAGAATGTGAAGCGACTCACGGCGACCCGCGTTTCCAAGCTCGCCGAGCTGCCGCGACAACACGGCGGGGTCCCAGTCCCAGAATGGGCACCATTCCGCCGGGTTCTCGCTCGGGCGTTCTGGCGGAAGGTCCCCGGTCCAGCGGAACGCGAGGTAATCGCGCAGCCTGACCACTCGCGAATGCGTCTCGGGCAGCAGTTCCAACACCGTCGCACGTTCGGTTTCGTCGTAGCCCCAACCGACCAGAACGTGAGCCAGCGCATAGCGTACCCGCCAGTGCGGATCGGTCGCGGCGAACATCACGAGCCAGCGCCGGTAAGTCGGATCGGCTCCGAGTGCGTTCACAGCAGCACGGCGAACCTGCCAGAACGGATCGGTGCGAATGTGCTGATCGAGGCTGTTCGCGGCGAGATCGAATAGCCCGCGCCGCACGACTTCGGCCGCAGCCTGAATGCGGATCGTCGGATACTGATTGTCAAGTGCCCGAACCACGGCATCTGACACAAGCGGACCGGTATCGTGTTCCAGGCTCCGCAACGCCGTCGAACATGCCGCAGCAGTGGCCCGCTGATCCAACAGCAGTTCGACCAGGCCGTCGATTGCGACGGGGTCGGTAGTGCCTTGGAGAGTCGCCGCTGCCGCTGGTGCGAAGTCGGGGTCGAGCAACGCGAAAGTGCGTGCCAGCGGATGATCGGAGGGAACTTGCTTCGGCATTGTGATTACCTTGGGGCACAGGGCTTCCGCCCTGTGCTAAGAAAGCCGACCCCTCCGGGGTGGAAAACCAAGACCCAATTGCCCTCTTCGCCATGGAAGGGCCGTCTTTCTTAGCACAGGGCGGAAGCCCTGTGTCTTCTCAGGCGAGAACTCGCTTCGGTGCTTGTGATGACACGTGGCTTTCGCTACCTTTTATGCACGAGAACGCCGTTGAGGAACCGCGATGTCTGCGACGACCCGCACCGGACCGGAATGGCTCTTCCGACCACTTCCCGCAAACGCCGATCACGACGATGCCGTCATCAAGAAGGTCGAGCAACACTGTTCCAAATTACCGAATGAGTTCCTCAAACTCCAGAAAACGCTCGACGATGTGCGGGCATTCTCGTCCTACGAACCGTGCGTCAATCGCGCGAATGAACTCGTCTGGGAGCAGTTCGAGGCACTCGTCACCAATCCAGACGGAAAGTGCCGAAGATTGCTGATCGGTTACGCCACCGCACACATGCCCGAGCGTGCCGCGGCTCGCGTTCTGCGTCGGCTCGCCAAAGACCCCGACATGGAAGTGCGGAACCACGTTTCGCGGGCACTTCGCAAGTCGAAGATTCGTGAAGTAGCGTTGCCCCACAAAAAGGGCGGCGACTGGGACACGAGCGGCTGGCTGCTTCAAAGCGAAGAAACGAAGGTCACGCGACACAAGCCCGGCAAGCGAACACTGGAGAAAAACGAGTTGCCAGTGCTGACGAACCTGGCTCAGCTCCGCAAGTTGCTGAACATCAAATCGACCAACCAACTCGGTTACTTCCTACTGGCGAGCGACAACAAAGACGGGCCGTACACGACGCACACCATTCCGAAACGCGACGGCAGTGACCGCAAAATCTGCGCTCCGAAGAAGCAACTGAAGTGGGTGCAGCGGCAAATCCTGAAGCACATTCTGAGCAAGGTTCCGCCGCATCCCGCCGCGCACGGTTTCGTGAATGGTCGCTCCACGGTCAGCAATGCCGGCCCGCATGTCGGGGCGGAACTCGTCGTGAAGTTCGACCTGAAAGAGTTCTTCCCGACGGTCCACTACTTCCGCGTGATCGGGCTGTTCGCCAGCATGGGCTATCCGGTCGGCAACTGCATGTTCGGCACCGAAGACAAATCGAACCAGATCGCGCCGGTGCTCGCTCGGTTGTGCTGCTACACGCCAGACCCGAAGAAATGGGGCTCGGCTGTTTTGCCGCAGGGTGCCCCGACGTCGCCCGCCATCTCGAACTTGATGTGTCGCCGTCTCGACGCCCGACTCGGTGGCCTCGCGGAAGCCAACAAAGGAACCTACACTCGCTACGCCGACGATCTCACGTTCTCGTTCCCGAAGGCAGAGGGGCTCAACCTCGGGCGATTCCGTTGGTGGGTCGATCAGGTGTGTCAGCAGGAAGGCTTCACGATCAATCAGCAGAAGTTCCGTGTCATTCGCGATTCGCAGCGGCAAGTCGTCACGGGCATCGTGGTGAACGACAAGCTTCAAGTGCCGCGAGAGCTGCGGCGGGAACTGCGTGCGATCCTCCACAACTGTGAGAAGACCAGCGTTGAAGAGCAGGCGAAACGTCACCCGCGATTCACGGAAAACGTCGGAGCGTTCTCGCAATATCTGCGGGGCATCGCGGCGTACCTGAACATGGTGCAGCCCGAACACGGCGCGGCGTTACTGAAGCGAGTGAACGACTTGATCGGCAAGCCCGAGGGCGAAACGCCACCAAAAGAAGGCGAACAATCCAAGAATTGATGGGGTTTCGTTGCACCGGCATCTTGGCCGCTCTTGGATAAGCAGGCCAAGATGGTGGCAGTCCCAGGATAAGCCACGACGACGTTACTTCGCCTTTTCGAGCCGCACTGACTTGATGACCACATCGTCTGCCGGCACATCGTCGAAGCCATTCTTGCTGCCGGTCTTCACGCCCTTGATCTTGTCCACCACGTCCATGCCTTCGGTCACGCGGCCGAACACGGTGTAGCCCGTCGCGGAATCCTTGCGACCGTTCAGACCCGCGTTGTCCTTCACGTTGATGAAGAACTGACTGGTAGCGCTGTCGGCCGCCTTCACCGCGCCGACATCTCGCCCGAGACGTGCCATTGCGATCGTGCCGCGACGGTTCTCGATGCCGTTGTCCGACTCGTTCTTGATCGGCTCGCGGGTTTTCTTTTCCTTCATCCCCGGCTCGAAGCCGCCGCCCTGAATCATGAACGTCTCGATAACGCGGTGGAACACGGTGCCGTCGTAGTGCTTGTCTTCCGCGTATTGAAGGAAGTTCTTGACCGTGATCGGAGCTTTATCCTCGAACAGTTCGATCTTGATCGTTCCCAGGTTGGTCTCCATCACCACGACGGGGTTCGCGGCGCGCGCCCCGCCAGCAGAGACGACACCGAGAACGATGAAGCACAGCGCGACCGTTTTGATCGAGAGCATGACGTTACTCCTAGGGTTGGGCACCCACCGGCTTGAGGCGGGCACGATTTCGACACGGGAATTGTACGGAGGTCAAACGGGAATGAGCGAGGTTGTCGGGGCGTCAATTCAACGGGGTGCGAGCGAGGCCGGCAGCTTCCATCTTCTGGCGAAGCTCGGCAAAGTGGGCAGTCAGTTCGTCCGCCGACTTCACGGACCCGCGTGAACACGAACCAGACGAGCAACCGCCACCGGTCGAACAACCGCCGCCGGATTCGGTGCCGCAGCCGGGCTTCCCGCAGCCGCCC
>JAIOPV010000283.1 GCA_021413735.1 Planctomycetota bacterium | reverse complement strand
TCCGCCTTTCCCGACAGTCAGCCTTTTCATCTTTTCGCCGTCGTGCTACCTTGCCGACCGGTTTCGGTCGATTGGCGGAGGATGCAGGGATGGCAACCCGGTGGCAGGTCGTGCTTGGGCTTACAGCGGCTGGAGTGGCGGCGGCTCCTCCCATCGTCTACACATCCCAGCACGGAATCCAGTTTCGGAACCTTCGGCTCGTCGAAGAAGGCGTGCTGTATCGCAGCGGTCAACTGACTCCGGAGGGTCTGGAGAGGGTACTGCACGAGAAAGGCATCAAGACGGTCGTCACACTGCGCACGTCCCGAATCGTTGGGAAACTGCCGCCGGATACGTGGGAACAGGATGTCTGCGCGTCGCATGGTTTGAAGCACGTTCGCATCATCCCGCGTGTTTGGAGTCCGGACGAAACTGGCGATGTTCCCGCCGAGGATGCCGTGCGCGAGTTTCTCGCGGTGATGGACGACAAGAGCAACTACCCCGTGCTCGTCCATTGCTTCGCGGGCATTCACCGCACCGGCACGATGTGCGCGATTTTCCGGATGGAGTACGACCGCTGGCCGAATGAACGCGCCATTGAGGAAATGCGACGCTGCGGCTTCGATCCACTCGACATGCAGGAGTTCATCGCGAATTATCTCCGAGCGTACCAGCCTCGGTGGAAACGCACGGGTGGCTGAGAAACGCGCAGCAGCATAGAGTACTGTGACGCCCGGCTATTGCTGCGAGAGTGGCGGAATTGGCAGACGCACTGGACTTAGGATCCAGCGGGAGCAATCCCATGGGGGTTCAACTCCCCCCTCTCGCACTCAAATCTTTCGCCTAGGATTTCAAGGCCTTCGCAGCCAAAGCAAGGTTCCCAACGCCGCAACCCAGGAACCGCTCTGCAGGGCATTTTACCCCCGATTCACTGCCCTCGGAAGCTCATTCACTGCCCTATTCACTGCCCCAGAACTCGGGTTGAGATGCGGTCAGTGAAGAAATCCGCTCCCCAAACTTCGCTCGCATTCAGTTTCCTCGAAACCCATCCCCAGAATCCCTATCGTTGGTCGTTTGTTCCTGCGTTAATCTGTGGGGATGGGAGGGATGTGATTGAGGGCGGACAGGTGTTGAGTGGGTGACCTATTCACGTCAAGCATCGCTACCATCGGAAGGTTCAACCAACGTTAGAAACCAGCCCAGCGCCCGAAGTGGAACCAAGACAAAGAATCCCATCAGCAACAACCCAGCCAGATACCCCAAATCTCCCCGTACGGTCGAGATGATCTCCCATGGTGATGAGCTATTTGCGATCGAGCTCTGAAACCGCACACCGACAATGCTGAAGTATGCGAGGAGCCACCACAATACGAGCGTCCAAACCGAGGGCCAGATGGTCACCGGAATGGTGATTCGGCAAGGGCTTGGGCACCCGTCAAGAATTACGACGTGGAGTTTCCCCGAGATCGGAAGCGGCACCACCTTCAATGGCGAGTGTCCGGTGAGTTCGGCGTAGTAACTTGAACTCGAACCGCTCTCGACCCGACTCAGTGGAACGATGGTTTGTAACGGTTGCTCGGTAACGACTTCGACCTTCACAAGCGATTTTTGGGCCACGACCCGGATTACGAGCGATCGCCCGGCACGTAGGTGAACTCTTCGGCGGCTCATGTCTGGGGATCCGCCAGACTTTAGAGTCAGGTCGAGACGAACCGGGCCACGGCGACGGAGGCTCGGTGGGCAATCTGTTGGTGTGTTGTCGGTTGGAGTGTCGGTCGGGAGAAAAAGGGCCGTCACGTCTTCGCCCCTTTCGACACCGGTTGTGGCATCAAATGCGGCTTCCGCCAATCGTCGATCCACGCGATCAGTTCTTTCGACAACTCTGCAAGGAAATCACGGAAGGCTTTCTCGGCATTTGGATCGGTTTCCTTTGTTGTCTGCAACTCGGCTGTGCTCGCCTGATGCCACGCGGAAAAAGCCATCAAATCATGGAGATGGTGTGGTTCGTACTGGTGAACACGAATATCGTGTTTCGCGATCGCAGCATCAAACACTTCTTTTGCCCTGGGACCACTTAACGCGGCATCTCCATCGGCACGAAGCATGATCAACGTGCTGATCGGGCAAGGGTTCAGTTTGAAGAACGCTGCCCTCTGTTTCAAATCAAAGGGCAACCATTTCGCTTGTCCGAGCCACGCTCCGATCCCGATGCCAGGGGCATTTTTCCCGTTCGTTCGGATGACGCATAAGTAGCCGTACTGGTTCTTCTTTGTGTCTGTGACGAGTTCCACTTTGTGCCACGGTCCGGAACCGGTGATGTCGTGTTGGAAAAGGCACTGTAGCCAGCCGTCGAGGGCGTTTTGCACCTCAGGTATGAATGCCGTGCTGGAGTACGTTGCATTTCCGATTTCCTTCGCCACCCCCGAGACTTTCTCCCGCCACAACGCGGCCAACCGCTTCTTAAAGTCCGGCTGAGACGGAGGTGGCTTTCGGTCGTCTGGTAGCTGGATAATCGAAGACTGTTTGTGAACGATCTCGTCGTATCGTTTTCCCATACCTCGGAGGCACATGCGGATGCTGGGTTCTGCTCCGAACTTCTTCAGGTCAGCAGCTTCAAATGGGAACGTTGGTGGCAGGCCGGTCAAATCGAGGTCTTCAAACTTGGCCCGGAGACGGCTGCCGATGAGTTTTTCAAGAACTCCAGAGTCAACCCGCGTAGGCATAACGAGGTGAGGTTTCGCGGGCCGACCAGGAAGAGCGAATGGTTGGGTTAGCCGCTCCCGAGAGAAGCCTTCAGCGAGTGTCACCAGTTCAAACCACAACGCGTTTTCAGAGAAGACCAGCAAGCAGACGTTGCGCAGTTCGTTGATGAACTTTGCGGTTGAGTCAGTGAAGAAGGTTCGATTCAACTTCCGCTGCTCAGGGTCAGAAGCATTGACGTAATCCTCTAACTGGTCGAAGACGACCACAACAGGGATGTTCAACACCGAGAGCAGTTCAAGCCATGTTTCCAGAAGTCTGCGACCGAGATTCCCTGCGTTCTTGACGTTTGCCCGTGTGTCCTCGAAATCGCCTCCATGCAGGTCTTCGAATGGTTCCCGGTCGTTAAGCAATGCGACGCGGGCGAGTCGGGCGTAAAGTTCCTTTCTGAGCCACCCGACTACATCCTTAGATTCCGTTCGGTCGAGATGTTGTTGGATCACTCCCATGGCAATTTCAGGGGTGAGTCCGGCTTCCTCGACCGCTCCGCGAAGCTGAACGGTCGTCGGGTGTTTTGCATCGCACTGCTGAATCACATTGTCGATCGCTTCGAGTTTGGCTTGCGCTTTCGACCCGCCCCCAATTCCCAACCGGGACCAAAAGCCACCGGACGGGATGAGGGCGACGCGCTGGTGCGGGCCGAGTTGGCGCAGGGCTTCGCCGAGGATGCGACCGGTCAACCGCCCAGCAATGACACCGAGCAAACGCCCGCCTTCTCCCCGCTGCGCAAGCAGATGGTTAACGATTTGCCACAGAAGGTAGTCGATCGCATCCATTCCAGGTGACAACCGCTCGACCACGACGACGAGCGTTTCGTCGCCGGTGTCTGCGGCGCGACCACGCAATTCCTCTCGCAGAGAGTAGAGCAAATGCGTCTTACCCGAGCCTCGGTCGCCTAAGATCGGGTAGACCCGCGTCGTCGGTCGTTCACTGCGGTACAAACCAACGATGTCGAGTAACTCCGCAAGTTGATTGCCGCCAAACTCGGGCACGCTCGTCAGGAGACTTTCGTCGGCTGTACCGACCGCGGCCACTTGCGTGGCGAATGGATTCGAGCCTTTCTTCAGTTGCTCCAAGGCTGCGGCGCGGAGTGTGGCTTCTGAAGGAGGGGTCGCGGGGTCATTGGGCTGGGTGGGCATAGTACATCACCTTGTATGAGATGAAGAGGGCGAGTTCCGGGCGCGTCATGTCATCAAGCGCCCGGGCCCAGCCTCCGAGCCGGATTTGGTTGGTTTCTTCGAGGTTGCGAAGAGTGTCGTGAAACGTGCCGATGCTGAGGTCAGGATGGCGTTTCTGTAGGTGGTTGAATAGTTCCTCGAAGTCACATCCCACGCTACGTTCCTGAGCGGTCGCTTTTACGAAATCGACAACTTCAGCCACCAAGGTCTTCACGCTCAGGCCTGTTGGTGGGTTGGTCGTGGCAGGGAGCGGAGGAGCGGGGAGTTCTACGACAACGGGCTCAACTTTCTCCAGCGCGAACCGCAGGGCGGCAAGAACTGGCGCGGGGTCGGCTGATCCATCCGCCGGCGTGATATGGTGGAGCACATCGCGCTGCAAACTGGCGAAAGCAGTCTGGATTGCAGCCACGCACGTCGCAGTCGCGGTTTCCAACGATGCCTTGAACTCGGAGGGGCTTGGCTGGGTCGCAGGCTTCCCGATTTTCTCGATCGCAGGGAGGAGCGCTTCGAGTGCTGCTTTGGGGCTATCCTTCTCAACAACTTTCAAAATCCCGGCCTTCGTGAGCACGCCGAACTCGATCTGCTTCGACTTCCCCTTTCCACCGGGCACCGAGCGAACCGATTTCGTGAGATAGCCGTCTTGCACTGCTTGTTCGGCGAGGTTGCCTTGTGCTGCTGTGAAAAGCGACTTCGACCCGCTGAGTGGAATCGCTGTCGGCAACGCGTTGAACGCTTTCGTCAGCGCATCGACGATGATCTCATCTGGAGACTTTGCTTTTGCCACGGAAAGCCCTTTCTGGATCCATTGAGCGGTGAGCGGCCGCCCGAGGCGAACTGCGGGATGATTGTCGGGATTGTTGACGTGGGAAGCAAGAACCGAAATGAAACCAGAGACTCAAACTGGTTGCTGATTGTTTTTCCCAACTCATGAAACGGGCGGTTATGTCCCGCCCCTTCCGGTGTGCTCCCCGAAACCCATCCCTTGAATCCCTGCAGTTCAAGCGGCGTCGCTATGTCCATCTGTTGGGATTCTGGGGGCGCTTCCTGAGCAATCCCGCACCCACGCTGGGTTCACGGTGTATGTCTCGGGGATTGGCCCCGGTTTCGTGTTCTCGGGACGGTCGAGGGGTCGGAGATAACCGTGATCGACCAGCAACCGGAACGCCGCGGCCAGCGCCTCGGAGGTCTTCACGTCGCGCTTGTCCTTCAACGCCAAGAATGCTTCCGTCCGGTTGAAGCCCTTCCGCTCCGGGTTGCGTGAAAGCCACGCCAGCAACCGCGTCGCTACTCTCACCGACCGATCTGCCCAACCGATACCCAGGCAGCGCCGACCGTGTGCCTCGAAGTAGTCCACCAGTGCAGCGGCACGCCGTACCGTTTCACCATCGACCGGGTAACCGTCGGTGATCTCGCCACACGCAGCTCGGAGGCAATAAACCAGCGCCGTGAGACGCAAAGCGTAGTGCTTCAACTTCGACAGCACGCCGGCGTACGGGTCAGTTCGGTCCAGGGCGTTCGCCTGAACCGCGATTCGGTCAGTGAACTTCTGCCACTCGTCTTCGGCGTTGCGGTCGAAGGTCAGGTAATAGGGACGCTGGTGAGCGGTGCCCGTTGCGTCGGCCTCGACCTTCATCTGCAACCCGAGAAGGAACTGGAACACCTCGGCGTATCCTTGCTCCAAATCTGCCGATACGGTTGCCCATGTTTCCCCGACCAACGCGGGCGGGTCAGGGAATGACAACAGGAACCGATCCGCCCATCCATCGTTCACGAACTCGGCACGCCCGAAATCACCTCGCAGTACGGTGAGCAAATCGGGTTGGATCATGCCCGCTACGCCGACGAACGTGTGCGGGATGTAGAGCGGCAATCCGCCCGCGTCTTTCGACTTGTCCGAGACTCGATTCACCTCGGCCTCGGCACCCGCCCAAAGCGAGAGCAGCGTTTGTTTGTCGTCGCCTTTGCCACCCTTGTATTGCCCCAGGCCTGTCACCAGTCCCGCCAACTCATCTTGAGCGAGGCATACGCCACGCGGGTTGTCGGCGTTGATGCGAACCAAACTCTCGACCGTAAATTTGTCGAGGACAAGTTGCGTCAGCACGGGTTTGTCCGGCTTACGCGGCGGTTCGCCCTCCGGGTTCTTCTTCCACTTCGCAAATGCCGTTTCGTACACGGCGATTTCCGACGCGAACGCTGAGGCTTGTTGCTGATACTTCTCCCGCCATTTCCGGGTGTGACTCGAAAGCGGTCCCTTTGCGAGCTTCAGGCTTGGCGATTTCGCTCGACCGGGTGGGGCAATCAAAACGCACCACAACAGCGGTGGCTCGGCATAGGTGCGTTTCACGGCAGCAGCGCGGGAGCGTCCAATTGCAGCACCGAGCAAAGGCAATGCGGGAATCGCAACATAATCAGGAGGGACGTGCAAACTGTTCGCGCTGGCCTGCCAGTAATCCGTGATTTTCGCAGGGAACAGGTCGAGGGGGAACGGGGGCACCGTTGGCATCTCGGGCAACGGGCTTGGTGGTCCCCAACCACCGACCAGACTTCGTTTCCCCGCAGTCGCGTCCCTGGAATCCCCAGAATTCGACGCACTCTCGGGCGGTGCAATGACGACAGCGCTGGTGGTGATCGCGGCCGTGAAGTCTCTCCCGAACTGTGTCCAATCCACCGACTCGCCAGCACCGGCGACTTGCGCCGCGAACCATTGACGCGGGTCTTTCTCGCCGTGTGGCGTGAGTGACCAACGCACCGGGCGATGAAGCAATTCCGCCAGCCGACCAGCCACGGCGATTGCACCAGTTTTCCCCGGCCATTTCCCATCGGGCTTTTCGTCGTTCTCGCCAACGATGATGATGTCGCGGTCGGATGGAAGTTCGCGGAACAACTCGGCGAGCAATTCCGCACCCATGTTCGTGCCAGGACGACCAACGCACGATAGACCTGCAGCGGTCATCGCGGCCGAATCTGTTGGGCCTTCGCACACGAACACCGGCCCCGGTCGATCTCGCCAACCGGTGGGCAACGTCAGCCCGCGGTGCCCGCCCGCAATCATCATCTTGTCTTTCCCATTCGGCCCTCCACCTTTCTTCCAACGGCGTGAGATGCCGATGATGGTGCCTGCGGCGTTTACTTCCGGGAACGTGAAGCACGGGCCAGCGGTGTCGTCGGGAAAGTACCCGACCAACGGCAACACGTCCAAAGCATCGGGTGGCAACGAGAGCGATGCCACGAACTTTCGCTTGCGCTCCGGGTCGAGGTTCGCTGCAAACTTCTCGGCCTCAACGGTCCAGTTCTTCCCGAACACCACACGCGATTTGCGGGTAGATGTTCGTGGGATGGGTTCGGTGAGCTGATGCAGCCAGCCGCCGTTTTTTGTCGGCGAGCTGTTCTCGGTGCGCATACACACGGCAAGGCGGCCATCGGCGCTGATACCGCACCAATCAGGCTTCGCGCATACTGTGCAAGGATTTGTCGGTGAAACGCGGAGCATGGGCTCCCGCGCCTCGGAGTCGAGGTGGGTCATTGTGAAACTCGATGTATGGGGAATGGGCAGATCACCAGACCGGCCCGTTTTGGGTCACGGTGCGTACGGGTCGGTAGGATCGGCAGATGACTCGGAATCTTGGTCGGCGTGCGTGAGCAGCCAGTGTCGCGCGGCTGCCTCATCCTTGATCGCCCACACATCAAGTTTGCGTGCGTGAGCGATTGCACGGCGAGTCGGCCGTCGTCCGACACTCGTGATAATCGACCGTTCAGCCAGTCCTCGGACCGCCCCACCAACTACGCGGGGGTCGATCCCAACCGGGATCTCAACCATCGAGCGCACGGGGTCGGATGTGTCGTCGCCGTTGGCGAGAAGATGCTGCAGGAATGCCCGCTGCAATTGTCGAATTAGTCTCGGTCGGTGCGACCGGAGCATTCCCAAGGCTTCGTCTCGAAGTCGTTCACCTTCGGTGCGGTCGTCGTTGTGATCGTCGCAAAAATCGAGTAAACTGGACACGCTGTATCCTCGTTGAGTGACAGCCCGGTGTCACCGCTTGTTGGGCCGACCCTCACGAGGTCGGCCCGCGGCGTTTCACGGGCGAAAATCGGAAGAATCAATGGGCCACTGATGTGGCCTGGTGGTGCGGACTTCGTGACGGCAGTGTGTCGCCAGTAGTGAGCGGCAAGCGGAGACGTTCGGCAACGTCGAGGAGAATCCGCAGACGCTGAGCAAGCGTCTCCGTCTCGGTGAGTTGTTCGCGGATTGCTTCTGGAGAGGGAACAAATTGCAGTGGGTCGAACGCTTTGCGAGCCATGATTCCTCCTGTCTGTTTGAGACATGGGCATCATGGCTGAGATGGGGCGCAGGAATCGCGTGTAGGAAGCGCAGAAAACGCGGGATTTCTACTACTTCTTTCCTGCGCTCAACAGGTGACGTTCAACCCTCGGGCATTTGTCATGCGTCTGGAAATTCCAGGGGTGTTTACGCTTATGAAATTTCTTGTTGAGAGCGACCCGAAGGGAGTTCCAACGCCCCGCAAAGACCACGGATGCGCTTGTTTTTGATGTCGTCCATTTGCACGCTAACGCCACTTCATTTATCGTCACGCAACCGCCATTGTCACAAAGCAACCGCACGACGATCGCCTGGTTGCCCTTGAGTTTCAGCGTCTTCGCGGCCTGGCGTAGATCATCGAACAAGTCGGGTTTCGCCTGTTCCAGGTGGCTGAGATCGATTGGCGGCACGCCTGCAATCCTTTCGGTCCCGGCGGGCATGTGTGTGGGAACGGTCGGGGGCAGGGCGGCCGGCGTGCCCATGCTAACGGATAGGGGTATCTGCATTGGGCTTGAGTCCAAGAACGCCGCGTACTCACGCGGCATGACGAACACTATCCGGATCTCAACAGCCTTTTCGAGCGTATCGCGGATGCGTCGCCAAGTGAAGTGACGCGGCCAACTGGTCTTGGCCAGTTCATCGAGCAGCGCGGGCAGTGTGTCGGGTTCTGTGGCGGCGGTCTTCAGCAGGACGTACGCGAATCGCTCCGCCTCCGCTTGGGGTCGCGTTGCCGGGTCCACGAGGTCGTGGTAGTCCCGTTCCTTTATGATGCGACCGGCTTCGAGCAGGTGCGGGAGCCAGGCGGCCGGCGGCGGTGCGAGGTTTGCACGCCGGGCGACCACTTCCGTTTCGAGTATCGCGTCGAGGGCAGCCACGATCGCGGCGTTGTCGCTCCGGATGGCGTCGTCCCACACGCGGAATCGGGCACCCACTTCTTGTAGCCGGGTTTCGCGGGTTGCGTATTCGCGGATGCGTAGGAGTGGGTCATTTGCGATCTGGGATATTCGCCCAATGAGGTCGGGAAGCCGGCTGCGAAGTTTGAGCACTAACGCTTGGGCGTTGTTTTTCCCCTCTCCGAGCGCCTTGTGGATGACGGTGGGCAAGTCGCCCAGCACGTCGAGGAGAGCAATCTGTACCTCAGGCAGGAAACGGTCGTTGCCCAAAACTGCAGCGTCTGCAGTGGGGCAATCGGTACCTCCGAGTGATTGCCGCAACGCGTCACCAGCCCGGGAAACTGTCTTGCTGTCTCCAGCCTGCAGTGCTTGGTCGAGATCGCGGAGTGCATTGCCCACTCGCACGAAATCATTAATGGAAGCTGGACGACGAGGGGCAACGCAGTCTGAAGGGCCGACTTGCGGCAAAGTGTTCGACATCGCGGTGTCCTTATCGGGCGGGCCGACCGTGGCGTTCGCTGCAAGGACTACAGCGGGCCACGGACGGCTTTCGGTGGGTCATGACTCCGCACCGTTCCCTGATCAAGGTTATCGCATGGGGGTGGGTGAGCGGAAGGTTTCTTGAATCTCCAGTGCGGCCGAATTCCTGCTGGCAATCGTCTTCGCACTAACGACCACTTCGATGATGTGAAGCGTGTAGAAGCCGCCGCACTGCTGACACTTCGCCCGAAGGAAGTGTTCTCGATGCGCAGGCTGAAGTTCCCCACGAATGGTGGACAGTGGGAAAGCGGTGTAAACTCTGATCATGAGGAGACACACCGATGGCAGGTAAACGCAAGGTCTACACGCCGGAGTTCAAACTCCAGGCCGTCAAGATGATCATCGACCAGAAGC
>JAIOPV010000282.1 GCA_021413735.1 Planctomycetota bacterium | reverse complement strand
ATGGGTGGCGGTGGTGGAGAGAGTCAACCCCTCGGGTCTGCGTCCACGCATACACAGGCACCTCATACGCCAAAACCGAGGATCGTTTCAGCATAGCAGGCATCCCGAATTCAGTGCAGCTTTTGCTGCCGACGACACTAGTTTCGCCTATGTCGCGGCCCTGTACGGACCACTGGATCATCCACCCATCTCCTTGGTCCAGCGGAATGACCTCCGCTTTTACGCACCCGCACAACCGCTCGTCGATTACGAGTTCGTCCGGATGGGCGTCCAGTGCCGCCAGTAGGAACTTCACATCGAGCGAGTGCCCACTCCACCGCACACCGTCGCGGGGAATCTCGATAGAATCAGTTTCCATTTCGCTTCCCTACGAGTTGATGGCCCTCGACAGCTTCGGGGCCACAGGATTCAGAATCAGCAGGACGACATGAGTTGGATGTTCTTCCGCATCGCCTCAGATCGCAGCGACGAGGTCGAGGTGTCGCAGAAAAGCCTTGAACCCCCCACAGGTCTGCATGGCTTCAGCTTGTCGATGCCCTCCCGCACTATTATCGGCAGGGGCAGGGGGGTGGCATAAGCAGGGGGGTGGCATAACTTGCTTTTATCGGCGTTCTGAAGCCCCGAACTGGTGCGAAAGTTTTCCTCAAGTGGAGGGCCATTCCTGCCGATATATTCTTGTTGGAGTTTCCGTTCTCAGCTGTGTGGCGACCGTGTCCCGTTCAAAGTACTGCTTCCACTCCGCCAATTCGCACGCATTCCTCGTCGATTCGAGGGCTTTCTCCGGCGGTATTCGGAAGTGCGTTCTTCGGCCCTCGTCGGACGGTTTCGTCGAAATCCTTCTGAGCCTTCTCGAAGTCATTCCTGGTGTCCTACTTTCGTTGAACAGCCGGGTAAGCCAACCACTCGGCTAACGACCAGACATGGTCGGTCAATCCAGCGGCCATCGCTGGTGTTCGTTCTTGCCAGCGGCTCGTCGGACTCTCCCGCACTCGGAGAGTCCGGACCGGCCAACAGAAGTTGTAACTGTACATCGTGAAGTACGTCACCGCTTGATGCACTTCCCAGTCCTTCGAGAAGCAATAACTCTTCCGCACCTTCCGAGCATTGCGGTTGCGATCCGTGCCGTTGTGCCGTTCCACGAATGCTGTGTTGATCGCCTTGCTGACTCGGGACACAGCCAACGCCGCCAAGACGGCGACCACCGTCCCGAACACCACACGAAAGTCAATCTTCACCACACGCCCGTTTTCTCGGGTCTTGTGGACCACAGCATACTTCAAGTCGGGTGGTGCCACCTTGTAGGCAGACGCCGGACGTCCTCGCTTGCCGGTCCGGGGAGGAACGATCTGGGTTCCGTATGCCTCCAAGATCTGCGTCTGGTACACCGCATACTCATCCGTGGTGATGAGGTTCATCAACCGACCACCCGTGCGACGCTTGAAGTCATTGACCAACGCCTCCACGTTCTTTGTGGTTCGCTCGCCGGGGACCACACTCACAACGAGGCGGTGTTCCGCATCCAAGGCGACATGGTCCCAGTGGTCACCGCACAGTTGATCGGCTGGGTCTTCCGGGTCGCAGTTCTTTTCCTTCTTGCCCACGAACGCCCATTTTTCATCGAACTGGACCTCCCGTGTCTTCGGGGGAAAAAGCCACGAGTTTGTCGTGGAGTTGTTGGGCGTGTTGACCGGCCAGGAGGCTGAGTCGAACGACGGTGTCCTTGTTGACTCCGACCAAGCGGCCAGTCTTTCGGACGCCACACCCTTCAGCGATGTGAGCCAGAACTTCGACCACCTTGGCTTCAGGCAAGCGTGTGTCGAACAGTGGGGTTCCTTTTCGCTCGGAGAACCGGGCTTTGCAGGTCTTGCAGTAAAGCAAGCGACGCTGATGGGGACCATATCTCGCACAAACAGTCAGATTGCCTCGACCTCGAATCCCGTGGTCGGGGCAGTCCGTGTTCTGGCAGCAGAACCGAGACAGGTCGTCCGTGTCCATTGCTCATCCTGGTTGAGCCAACTCGTGCTGATCGCCGTGGTTCTGGTGTAGAAATCCGGGAAACGGCATTCAACGGTCGTAGGACACCAGGGAATCGACCGTGTTTCGTTTCCTCAACCACTTCCTTGTGGTTGTGGAAACGAAACACGAGTGTCCGACCTGGGAAAAGCACTCGGAATCGAACGACTTTCTTTTAGCTATCAGCGGTCAAGACAGCGTGGTATTGCTTCCCGTAACGGTGCCTTGCACGAGGCTTTCAATCGGATCTGAGTCAATCTGAGCCTTGCAGAGAGGTCGGAAAGTGGGATAGTCGTTGGATCCGACATGTTGAGTCGGAATCAGACCGTCAACTCGTGAGAACCAACGACCGACCCACGACTGGAGAGGGGAGAGCTGAATCGCTCGAAAATCCGGCGTGCATCGCGTAAACTTCCATTCCGACTTAACCCCCGCTCATCGTCGGGTCACGGATGATTCATTCGCCAGCCGCTCGCGTTGCACGGTGCTCATAAAGGAATGCCACTCCTGCCACTCGACCGAGGCGGCCAACAACAAGAAGTTGCACGGCGGCTTCCAACTGGACACGAGGCCGGGCGAGTGATCAACGAGGTCGTTTCCTGACACCGAAGGAGGACATCATGCGATTGACAACGATTACTGCCGCGACCACCCTGGCGGCAGCGCTGTTGACTTTCGGAAGCACGAGTGCCGAAGACCTGCCCAAGGTCAAAGTCGTCCTCATTGACGGCCAGAACAACCACAACTGGCGAGCCACCACACCAGTGCTCAAGAAGATACTCGAGGACAGCGGGCGGTTCACGGTGGATGTCAGCAGCAACCTCAAGAAGGACGAAAAGCCTGGAGAAATCGACAAGACAGTTCCGTTCCCACCCGACCTGTCGAAGTACGACGTGCTGCTGAGCAACTACAACGGAGCAACCTGGCCGAAGGAGTTCGAACAGAGTTTGGAAGAGCGGCTCAAGGAGGGCAAGATCGGGTTGGTCATCGTCCACGCCGCGAACAACTCCTTCGGCGGTTGGAAGGATTACAACCTGATGATCGGGATGGGATGGCGCGGCAAGGACTTCGGCGAACGGCTCAAACTGGACGACGACGGCAAGGAAGTGCGTGTTCCCAAGGGCGAGGATCTCGGCTCGGGGCACCGCTCTGGCGGCAAGTTCTCCATTGCCGTCCGCAACGCCGAACACCCGGTCACCAAGGGAATGCCGCGTGAATGGATGCACAACAACGATGAACTGTATGACAACATGCGCGGCCCGATCCAGAACGTGAAGGTGCTCGCCACGGCCTACTCCAAAGGCACCAGCGCACATGAGCCGATGATCTGGACTGTGGACTATGGGAAGGGGCGTGTCTTCCACACTCCGATGGGCCACGACGTGAACTCCATGCAGTGTCTCGGCTTTGCCGTGACGGTTGGCCGTGGCACGGAGTGGGCCGCGACGGGAAAGGTGAGTATCCCCATCCCGAAGGACTTTCCGACCGAGAAGGAAGTGCGGCTCATCAAGTAACTCGGAGGGTTGGAAACGCCATGATCGTGGAGTGCGGGTGATGATTCACTCGGCGACACGAGGTTCTCCATTCGCCACAACGGCATCAACCGCCCTCTGACGGACGTTCCCGCCCAGACGATTCGTGAGATTCTAAGCTGACACCAGACCGAGCGAGAGATCCCATCGCGCCGGCGTGTCTGGCGTTGAGCATCACGGGGTTCTTCTACTGGTGAACTGTTCAACTGAAAACCACATTCGCATTGTGAAACTCGCCCGATGCCATCCGTCGCCCGAACGACAATCGTGATCCTCCTGCTCGTCGCAGCCACTCCTGCGCAAGCCGATGACGTGGCACCTGCGGGGGTCTACACGGCGGAAGAAGTGCCGGGCAGTCCCAAGATGACGGCCGCGGGAATGGTCTGGTGGAAGGATCGGCTCATCATCGCAGACCGGGGTGGCAAGCGACTCGTTGCGTTCACACCTCCAGACAAGTTCGAGCCGCTCCGCGAGGTTCCGCAACCGGTTGGCCTGGCCGTCGATCAGGAGAACAATCTGATCCTGACCGAGAAGGATCCCCCGCGTATCGTGCGGATCAAGCCAGATGGTACCGAGAAGATTCTCGCTGATACCGACGTTGGTACCCCCCACTTCGTCACGGTACACAAATCAGGGCGGATCTTCTGGTCCGGCTTCCCGGACGGTGGAACACGAAGCCTCAACGCGGATGGGAAAGTGACGATCCTCAAACCGCGGATCGGTCACACCTACGGAATCGGCACGAGCCCGAAGCAGGACTTTCTGTACGTCGCTTCGAAGCTCCCGAACGCGGATGTGCGGGCCGTCTGGCGGTTCCCACTCGACCCCGACGGGAAACCAGGTGACGGCGAAGTCTTCTTCAAGACCAAGGATCTCAAGACCGATCTTCCGAAACTGCCCGCAGCGAAGGACGGGGCCGAGACATTGGTCGGTTGGGTCGGGCGGCTTCAGGGTCTCGCGGTGGACCAACTTGGCAACGTGTACATCGCCGGAGCTGAGTCGCACACTTCCGGTGAGGCCGTGGCGGTCGTGAGTCCGGACGGGAAGAAAGTCATCGCGATGATTCTGGGCGTGCCACGGAACGTGAGCGGACTGGCGTTCGGTGGGAAGGATGGCCGGACTCTTTACATCACTGGGGCGGGCGAATACCGGCTCCACCAGATACCCTTGCCAGCCGCAGGTGTCGCCCACTGAATGTCTGCCGCTCTCGCAGACGGGATTCTGAGAGAGATCGAACGATTCCCGATGGTACGCACCATGATCGACGCTACTCGACTATCGTTTCTCCTCGTGGGTGCCGTTCTCGCCGCGGGTGTGCCACTCGCTGCCGGGCAACCCAAGCCGCAAGTCAACGAGAACCACTTCCGCGACGAACTTGCTCCGCTTCTGAAGACGCACTGTGCGAAGTGCCACGGCACGGAGAAAGCCGCCGGCGACGCGCGACTGGACGACTTGACGGCCGATGTCGGCAAAGACCTCGACCGCTGGCTGGCAGTTCGCGATCAACTCCGCGACGGTTTGATGCCACCACCCAAGGAACCCCGCGTCGAAGATGTGAAACTTCGCGCTGCGGTGGCGTGGATCACGGCGATGGCCGGCACGCGAGCGGCGAAGCTGCCGAATCAGGGGAACCTGATTCCCCACGAACTGCTCTTCGGCAAGCCTGCCAAGGCGGGCGAGGCACCTGCGGGGCGTGTGTGGCGATTAAGCCCGGAAGCCTACATGGGTTTCGCTCGCGATCTTGGTCGCGGAAAGATCAACGGGTTGGTGCAACCGTTCACGCTGATCCCGGAACGCGGCATCCGGGATTTCGCCGGCCTGTACACCATCGACGAACCGAGCACGGAAATCCTGCTCCGCAATGCCGAGGCCATCGTCGAGGTGCAGACCGGGCACGAGGTCAAGGACGGGAAGGTGAACGGAAAGAACGACTCCGTCCGCGACTTTGTCTCGCTCATGGATCCCGCTGTTGAACCGACTCGCAAG
Source organism: Planctomycetota bacterium (assembly GCA_021413735.1). GTDB lineage: Bacteria > Planctomycetota > Planctomycetia > Gemmatales > Gemmataceae > Gemmata. Next base: position 26,139 of record JAIOPV010000282.1, on the reverse strand, counting down.
CAACTCGAATCGGTGGTTCAGACGCAGTTCCGCATGGCGATCGGGCGTCCCGCCACCGACGACGAGGTGACCCGATTGCTGGGTCTGTACGCAAAGTGCGAGAAAGCCGGTGACCGCCCCGCCGCCGTGAAGACGATGCTCCAGGCCGTGCTGCTGCGAACCGACGCTCTGTTCCGGTCGGAATTGGGCCGAGGCAAGGCTGATGGCAACGGTCGCCGCATGCTCGCTCCCGAGGAACTCGCACAGGCGGTGAGCCTGGCTCTCGGTGACCGGCGCGAAAGTGCTCTGTTGAACGCCGCTGCCAAGGGCGAGTTGACCACCCGAGAACAGGTCGCCGCTCACGTTCGCCGCATTCTCGATGACCCGAAGGCCGACAAGTCCCGCATTCTCGGCTTCTTCCGCGACTACTTCGAGTACGGCAAAACCACGAACGTGTTCAAGGAGAAGCCGAAGGAGTTTGTCCACTCGCCTCAGCAGTATGTCGCGGACACGGACCGACTCGTGCTTCACATCCTCGCGACCGACAAGGATGTGCTTCGTGAGTTGCTCACAACGCCCAACTCGTTCGTGAACTATTCACTCGTCAAGAATAAGCAGAAGGGTGGGATCGAGGAACCGAAGCCGGCCGTCGTGCTGAACCCGATCAACAACAAGGGCCAGAAGGGGCCGGAGCATGTCTATGGTGTGGAGGCGTGGCCGAACCCGCAGCCTGCGCCGCTGCCCAAAGACACGCGGCTCGGCATTCTGATGCAGCCGAGTTGGTTGGTGGCGTGGTCCACGAATTTCGAGAACGACTCGGTGCGTCGCGGTCGCTGGGTGCGGGAACGGCTGCTCGGTGGAACCGTTCCCGATCTGCCCATCGGCGTCGTCGCCCAGGTGCCGGACGACCCGCATCGCACCTTCCGCGATCGCCTCACGGTCACGCGCGACGCGAAGTGTTGGAAGTGCCACCAACGCATGGACGAACTCGGCCTGCCGTTCGAGAACTTCGACCACTATGGCCGCTTCCGCACGACCGAGACGGTCCTCGACCCGGACGCGACCGCGAAGAACATCGACAAGAAGGGGAAACTTCTTGGCCCGGTGACCCGCGAAGGCGAACTGAAGACAACCGGCCGCGTCGCGGACAGCGGCGATCCGAAACTTGACGGCGAAGTCCGCGACCCCCGCGAATTGGTGCTGAAACTGGCTGCCTCGGAGCGGGTCCGTCAGGTATTCATTCGCCACGCATTCCGCTACTACCTCGGCCGTAACGAGAACTTGAGCGACGCTCGCACCCTCCAGGACGCTGACCGCGTCTACGTCGAGAGCGGCGGCAGTTTCAAGGCGCTCGTGGTGTCGCTGTTGACGTCCGACTCGTTCCTCTACCGATCCGCACTCGTGTCTGCACCCAAGCCTGCCACGGGAGAACCCAAGTGAATACCGAAACCACCCGCCGCGAAATGCTCAAACTCGCGGGTTACGGTACAAGTGCCACTCTGCTCACGCCGATCCTCGATCAACTCGCTGCGCACGCGGCCGGTGACGCCAAGACTGTCGTCCGGAAGCGCGTCGTCTTCGTCGTGCAGGGAAACGGGATGAGCCCGAACCACCTGCTGCCCTCGGGAGTGCAACGGCCCAAGAATGGCCGTCCGACCAACGATAAGCTCGAAGAAGTGAGCTTGAAGGATCGCGAACTTCACGCGGCGATTGAACCACTCACGCCGTTCAAGGATCGCCTCACGCTGGTGCAGGGACTCTCCGGACGGATTGCGCTTTCCGACCACTCAGCCAACCACGGAGCGCTCGGGTGCTACCCCGCGAACAAGGGGCCGATGGCACAGACAATTGACGTGGCACTCGGTGAGGCAATGCCGGGTATCGCTCCGCACGTTGGGCTTGGGATCATGAACAAGCCCGACCTGACGATGAACTACCAAATCTCGGCGGCCGGTCCCGGGAAAACCACACCGATTCAATGCTCGCCAGAGTTGGCGTTCAAGGGGCTCTTCGGCAGTGTGGCCGGTGGTTCCAGTCGCACGGCATTCGATCGCCGAACGAACCTGCTCGACTTCATGGCCGACGACGTGAAGCGATCACGCGATGCCCTCGCTGGCGAGGAAAAGCAGAAGTTCGACCAGTACCTCGAAGCCTTCGAGAATCTTCGCGACCGACAATCGAAGATTGACGCCATCCAGGGCGACCTCAAGAAGCACGCTCCAAAGCTCGACGACAAATTCCAGAAGCCGACCGAGACGAATCGCCTCGAAGCCCAGTTCGAGATCGCCGCAGCGGCACTCATCACTGGGCTGACGAATGTCGTGACACTCGTCTCCGGCGGCGGCGGGCAGCACTACATCTCGTTCCCGGAACTCGGCATTCCCGTGGACGGCCATCACTATGGCCACGGTGGCGGCGTGCCCGGCAAGACCTACGAGGAGTGTTTTGTCGCCGTGAGGCAGTATCACACGAAGCTGATCGCGGGACTGGCGAAGAAACTGGAGAGTGTCAAGGAAGGCGACGGCACCATGCTCGACAACACGGTGATCGTGTACCTCAGCGATTCGGGCGACGGGCACCACCCGAACCTGATGGAATGGCCGGTGGTGCTGCTGGGCGATCTCGGCGGCAAGCTCAAGACTCGTGGGCGATACTTGCAGTTCCCGGCCTACGGGACGAAGAACCACCGCACGATGGCGAACCTTTACCTCACGCTGCTGCACGCTGCGGGCAAGCCTCGCGACAAGTTCGGCGTCGCCGACCCCGGTTTGAAGGACATCGACCAAACGGGACCGGTTTCCGATTTGCTGGTGTGATCGTCGGCCAACCTACTTCGAGGCTGGGCCGACTTTCCCCGCCACACGCACGGGGTCGAGGCTCGGGACGTAGTTCTTCATGTCGTCGCCACGCTTCACCAGTTCGCCCACGAACGGACGCACGGGAATCTTGTCCTTGTCGGTCGGCTTCTTGTCGAGGAAGGTGCCGTCGGTCAGCGAAATCTGCACGACGCGGCGGTAGTTCACCACGTCCGCTCCCTCGTCCTTCACCTTGTGAAGCGCATCGCTGTTCGGGCCGACAGTGAACTCCAGCACGGTATAGTCTGGCGAGATGCGGTAGTAACGGTAGCCGCAGCGGGGTGGCTCCCCGCCCTTCATCACGTCGGGGTACTCGCTCAGCCAGTACAGGTTGCCCTGCACCGAGTTCACATACACCCACTCGTTGGGCTTCAGGATGTCGTTCATGGACAGCCGCCTCACCACCTCGCCGGTCTTCTTGTAGACCACGATGCGGTCGGCGAACCCGGCGTAGCTCTTGAACTCGTCGCTCGGGTTCTGGTTGACCTGCTTCTCCTGCCCGCCCGGCGGCTTGCTGCCTCCGCTGGCCCAACTCGCGGTCTGGAACACGGCGAACGTCTCGCCGCCCGGCGGCACGAAGATGTGCGTGTACGTCACGCGGAAGTGTTCGAGCCCATACGGCAATCCGACGAGCCAGCCAGTGTGCGTGGTGTTGGTCTTCGTGTCCTTCCATGTGAACTCCCAGCCGTCCTTCCCCTTCGGGTCCTTCTTCGACTCGGCGGTCACCACGAACCGGCCATCGGGCGACTGGCAGCCGTCCACGTAGCCGGGTCGGGTGTGACCCGCGAACGCGAACGCGGGTAAGGACAGCGCGGCGACAATCGCAAACGATGAACGCATGATGACACCATTGGTGAGCGGTGAGCGTGAGCCCGCCGTGAGTCGTCAGAAGGCTTCTTCGACTGGCTTCGCGTTCTTGCCGAGGAAGGTCATGGGGCGGCCCTCCTTCGACAGGTATTCCTTGTGCGGGTCGATCTTCAGGGCATGGCACATGGTGGCGAGGAAGTCCTGGGCGTTCACGGGACGATCCGTCACTTCGCCGCCCTTCGCGTCCACCTTGCCGATCACCACGCCACCCTTGATGCCGCCGCCGGCCATCCAGGTCGTCCACGCCTTGGCGTAGTGACCCGCGCCGAGCGTCTGGTTGTATCCGCTGTCCGCGAGTTGCGGCGTGCGGCCGAACTCGCTCATGAACACGATCAGCGTGCTCTCGAACAGACCGCGCACCTTGAGGTCGTCGATGAGCCGCGAGATGCTCGGGTCCATGTACTCGGCCCGTCGCTTGATGTTCTTCACCGCGCCGCCGTGGTCGTCCCAGCCGTCGAGGGTCACCTCCACGAACGGCACCCCGGTTTCGACCAATCGACGGGCGAGGAGCAGCGACTTGCCGAACTGCGACTTGCCGTACCCCTCGCGGGCCTTGAGCGGCTCGGCGTCCAGATCAAACGCTTTCATCTTGTTCGAGTGCAGCAGTTGCAACGCCTTGCGGTAGTTCGCCTGGTGTGCCGCGGCAGCCGGTGAAGGCCGCAGAAGCTGTCCCTTCTCCTCGAAGTCGGCAAGCAACCGCGCCGAGTCGTCGAAGTCTGCGAGTCCCACGGCAGTCTTCAGGTTCTCGATTCCTTTGGCCGGGTCGTTCACGGGAACGGGAGCGTGCTTCGGTCCGAGGTACGCGGGAACGGAGCGGTGCAGCGGGCCGCTGCCGAGACCGTCGGAGCCTGCGTACACGCTGACGAAGTTCGGCAACTCGGCATCCGCGATGCCGTTCTCGGCCGAGGCGATGTTGCCGACCGACGGGTATTGCACCGTGCCGTTGGGGTTGTAGCCGGTGTGCATCAGGATGCGTGCTCGCTCGTGGACGCTGTTCCCGGTGCTCATCCCGCGGATGAGACAGATGTCGCCCATGCGCGCCGCGAGCTTCGGGAAGTATTCGCAGAACTTGACCCCCGCGACGGCAGTGTCGATCTGTTGGTTCTCGGCCTTGTACTCGGGCACGGTGAACGTGTGGTGCTGGCTCACGCCGCCCTGCATGTGGAGCATGATGCATGCCTTCGGGCGGGTCGCTTTTCCATCCGCGGCGAACGCGATCTGTGGCAGCAGCCAGCCCGAAGGCGACGCGGCGACCACGCCTGCAGCGGAGAGTTTCAGGAAATCGCGGCGAGTATTGCGGGGCATGGACTGGCTCCAGGCGAGCGGCCGGTGTGAACCGGCTGGTATTGGGTACGATGCACCCGTCAGTTGTTCAGCATGAACTCGCTACTGTTGAGCAGCACCCAGAGGATGCGAGAGTACGCATCGCGGGGCGACTTCTGCTTGCCGACGAACGCAGTGAACTTCTCGCGTTCGTCGGGTGTCGGTTTGCGGGACAGCACCGCGAGGAACAGCCCGTCGATGATCTCGCTCGGGGACTTCGCGGACTCCATCACGCGATCCACGACCTTGCCCCCGGTGTTGAAGTTGCTCTGATTCATGAGCCTCAGGGCGTGCGGCACCCCGAGTTTCAACTCGGTCGGCTCGTCCATCTCGCCGGGACCGCGGAAGAAACCCACGAACAGCGACCGCTGCGACGGGGGCGGCGGAGCCTTGGGGTTCGGCTTCTTGGGCGGGTTCTTCGGGTCGATCGGAGGCGCGAGGTCAGGCACCTCCATCGCCACGCAGAGCGCATCGTAGAGTTGTTCCGGGGTCAGCACCTTTGGCGTCATGCGGGCGAACAGTGCTTCGGCCTCGGGTTTCTCGTTCCCGGCGACGACGCGGCTCGTTCGCTGGTATCCGTCGCTCAGGCAGACGCAGCGGATCAGGTGCTTGAGGTCGAACCCAGACGCGACGAACTCGTCGGCCAATGCGTCGAGCAGTTCGGGGTGCGAGGGCGTGTTGTGGTCGGCGAAGTCGTTCAGCGGGTTCACGAATCCGCGAGCGAAGAAGTGCGCCCAGAACCGGTTCACCGCTGCGCGGGCGAACATCCGGTTATCCTTTGCGGTCAACCACTCAGCAAATGGCGGGCGGTGGTTCTTGGTCGGGTCGGCCGCGAGTCGTGTGCCGTCGAGCAACGAGGCCGGAACTTTCTTCCCACCGTTGCGAGCCTCGCCGTCGTTGGGGATGCCGATCGCGATCTCTTTCAAGGGCGTCTGTGGCTTGCCGTTCTTGCCGGGTTCGAGGTGCCGATCCTTGACCCCCGGCGTGTTCTTGTTTTCGACGGTCTCCATCTTCGCGGTCTGACCGAAGAACGCGGCCACCGACCAGAAGTCCATCTGCTTCCAGTTGCTGAACGGGTGGTCGTGGCACTCGGCGCACTGGAGTTGGACCCCGAGGAAGACCTGCCCCACGTTCCCGGCGATGATCTTCGGCGTGAACTGCCCGTTCATGTCAGCGTTGTAATAGAAGAACAGCCCCTGCGGCGCATCGGCGAGCGGGCCGCTGGCGGTGAGGATATCGCGGACCACTTCGTTCCAGCCGCGGTCCGCGTTCAGACGCTGAGCCATCCACTCGATGAACGGTTCGGGAGACGCCGGCCGCTGGTTCACGGTCGTGAGGTAGAACAGGTTCACCCAGCGTTCACCGAAATGGCGTCCGAAATCGTCGGAAGCGAGCAGCGAATCGACGAGCACTTCACGCTTCTTCAGGCTGGGGTCAGCGAGAAACGCGGCGGCCTGAGTCGCAGTCGGTGGCTTCCCGGTGATGTCGAGGTAGACGCGGCGCAGGAACTCGGCATCATCCGAACGAGGCGAAGCCGGAATCTTCGCCGCGGTCAACTTCGCGTCGATCGCGCGATCAATGATCTTCGCCACTGCGGCGGGCTTCATCGCTGGACGAGTCGGTTTCGTCTCCGCCGACTTCTCGGCGGCTTTGGCCCCACCCTCGATCCAAGAACGAATCAGTTTCTTGTTCGCGTCCGAGACTTTATTGTCGGTCTTGGGCATCTCATCCTTCGCGAGCTTCTTCCAGAGCAGGCTGTCGTCGGGTTTCCCCGGAACGATGACGGCCCCGGACTGTCCGCCCTTGAGGACAGCGGGCAGTGTGCGAAGATCGAGGCCGTTCTTCTGGTGAACGCCGCCGTGGCACTGGAGGCAATGTGCATTCAGGATCGGCAGCACGTCCGCCTCGAAGGTCGGCACTTTAGGCGTGTCGGCAAGTGCGATCGCGGGTGCGAGCAGAATCGCGATGATTGCAAGCGAGCAGCGCGGCATGGGAGGGAACTCCGCAGGCAGGATACCCACAGAACCCCGACCGCGACTTGAGCAGACCGAAATTTCTCGGAAGTGAACCGAACCTGTCTGCCCACCAGATCGGCGGGGTTCAGATGGTAGATTGAGACTGTTGTCGTCCGCCTCGGCTGAGATTGCTTGACATGGATAGGAAACTGCCAGGACCGGGCGCGGCGACGCCCGAGGCCGACCAACTTGTTCGTGATGTACTTGCGGGTGATACCGAGGCGTTTGCCGGTTTGGTTCGGCTGTATGAGTCGGACCTGTGGCGGATCGCGGCGGTGATGCTACGCGACCGTGGGTCCACCGAGAACATGGTTCAGCAGGCGTTCATGGACGCCTACGCCCATCTCGATCAGTACCGCCTTGGGACCGACTTCGGGGCGTGGATTCGGACCGTCGCACGCAATCGACTCCGGAAGGAACTCCGCACCGCGTCTCGTGAGGATCGTCGGCTCGCAGTGTATCGGGAACAACTCGCGGAGCGACTGCGGGCCGAGACTCCGAACCCACACGACGACGGTGACCTGTATCTCGTTGCCTTGCGGGGATGCCGAGAAGACCTTCCCGAGCGGGACGCGGCCCTCATCCGGATGCGTTACGAGAAGGGGTGGTCGTTCGAAACGATCGCAGCCCGGCAGGGGCAGACGCAGGAAGCAGTGCAACGCATGATCTCTCGCATTCGAGTCCGCCTCCGAGCGTGCATCGAAGGAAAGCTGAGTACCACATGAACCGCATCGACGAACTCACCGATCGCCTGATCGACGGCACGCTCACCGATGCCGAAGGGACGGAGCTGGAATCGCTCATCGGAGCCGATCCGAGTGCTCGCGATCGCTACCTCGCGCTGTTGAATGTGGAGGCCGCGTTGCGTGGCCTTCGCACCGATCTCGATCTCGCTGCGGCCACGGTTCGCAGGATCGAAGCCGAGCGTGCTGAGCGCACGGCCACTACGGTGATGGCCGAGATCGCGGATAGCCCAGCGCCCAAGTGGTCTCGCCGGAGTTCTTCTCGTCGATGGCGTTGGGCTGTTGTCACCGCGATCGCCGCCGCACTGCTCGTGGGCGTCTGGCTCCTGAACCCGGCTCCGAACAACCCCGCGCCGCCGGCCAATCCCGGCGTGACCAAGACGGACGTTGCGCGAATTCGAACGCTCTCCGGATCCGTTGAGATTCTCAACCTCGGGGAATCGGTCGCCACGACCGCCGATCAGTCTCTCGTTCTCGGTCAGACGGTTCGCACTGTTGGGGAAGACAGCGTCGCGGTTCTGGAGTTTCCGGACGGCACGCGGCTGGAGCTTCAGCCCGACACCACCGTGCGATTCACTGCCGTCGGGGATGAGAACGGGACACCGCGAAAACTGTTCCTCGTCAATGGGCAGTTGACCGCAGTCGTGACCGGTGGTCGCACCGTGGTCGGGACTGGTGCGGCAGACGTGGTTGCCCGAAACGGGTCGTTCTCGATGGGAACATCGGGTCCCGAGTCGGTTCGTGTCGAACCGAGAGACGGAGACGTGCAAGTGGTGCGTGGTGAACCGGCGAAACCGATGTCGCTCAGCCCCGGACACGCGGCGTTCGTTCGGGATGAGATCACGCCGATACACATCGAACCGCGATTCCGAATCGACACCACTCCACGTAATCGCCTCGATTTCCCTGGTGCGTCCACGGTGGCCTTCGCCGCCGAAGGGCAAGAAGTTTGGGCGGGTTCGGCCAGGCAACTGGTTCGATGGCGAATCGGATCGGAGGGTCGTGGGACCGGCGTTCAGCGGGAGTTGTTCACTCCGCCTGTGAAGAATGATGGGTATCTCGCCGTCATCACTCCCGATCGGCGTTCGCTGGTTGCCTGCCGGGTGGACGACAAGGAAGATCGGCTTGTGGTGCGAGATCTCCCGACGGGTGACGTTCGCCACATGATTCCGGTCCGGGTGACGGAACCTCGTTTCCTCTGCGTCTCGCCCGATGCAACGTGGGTGGCGACGGCGGGCTCGAAGCCCAACAGAACCGTGCGGGTTTGGGAGACTGCCACGGGCCGGGAACGATTCACCTACGAACCCGAGACCAGCACCTTCTGCATGGCGTCAACGCCGGACGGTCGGTTGCTCGCGCTCGATGTCACGGACCTTGGACGCGGGAGCAACAACAAGGTGGTGTTTCTCAATGCCGCGACGGGAGAGAAGGCGTTTTCGCTGCCGACGCAGCGTCGGGTGGTCACGGCACTCGCCTTCACGACTGATGGACGCTTCATGGCAGCGGGGTTCAACGGTGCTGTGCAGATTTGGGATGTCCCGGGGCGACAACTGGTCCGAACGATCGAGGGGTTCGAGCGCGGGGTGATGTGTTTGGCCTTTGATCCAGGTGCGAAACTGCTGGCCGCGGGAACCGGGGACGGACAGGCGTGGCTGTGGTCCGTCGAGACTGGCAAGCGGGTTCAAGTGATTGAGACCGGCAACCGTGGAGTGCGGGCGCTCGCCTTCAGCCCGGATGGCAAGACAATCGTGACCGCCACGAACAAGGCACCTGTGGCGTTGTGGGATGTCGCCCAAGAACCGATGAACAATTCGGAACCAGGATCGTGACAGACAGCAGACGGACGACTCATCGCGATCGCCGTCTACCCGATTCGCGTGTCGCAAGGAGGATCGAGAGCCTGAAATCGCACTGGCTCGCGATCCCTCCGTGTCAGAACAGCTCGGTGATCGGCTGACCGTTGTTCACCCATTGGTCACCCAGACACGATTTCTGATTCATTTCTTCTCGGCGGGTAACTGGCTCGTCTTTTCGGCAGTCGGGAAGTTCTCCGGGATGGCGACGGTGACCTTCCCCGTCGCGGACCACTCCGTGCTGCGTTGAACGGTTGTGACGAACCCAACGCAACTCATCGCGGAAACGTCGTGCCCCATCGGAGTGTGAACCACGCGGCCCTTACCATAACTCACCGTCCAGACGATTGGCTCATGGGCCTTCGTCGCCGGACAGTACGCTGTCGCCAGCACCTTCACGTCCTCGATCGGGCCACGGAGGTTGTGCATCAACTGATCCTTCGCGTGCATCCATTCCTTGGGCATTCCCTTCGTGATCGGATGCTCCGCGTTCCGCACCACAATCGCATACGGATGGTTCGTCTCGCCCGTGTTCTTGCCCTCGCCCTTGGGCACCCGCACTTCCTTGCCTTCGTCGTCGAGGTAGAGCCGATCGCCGAACTTGCTGTCGCGCCAGCCCATGCCGATCATCTTGTTGAACTCGGGCCAGTTGCCGAAGCAGTTGTTCGCGGCGTGGAACAGGACGAACCCGAGTTTCCCCTCGCGAACCCGAGCTTCGAACTCCTTCTGGAACTCCGCGGGCCACGCGGCTCCGTTGTAGTTGCTCACGACGACCTGATACTTGTCGAGGTCTGGCGGGAACGCGACCGTCGAAGTTTCTGGAGCCTTCTCGCCGGCCTTGACGTTCGAGGAGACATCTACCGTGAACAGCCCGCTCTGCTCCAACGACTTCTTGAGGTACGGCGTGGTCTCACGCCACTTGTGGTTGTTCTGACCGTCGATGATCAGCACGCGGAGTTTCTCGTCCGCGGCCGAGACTCGGGAATCGGCAGCGCACACGATGATGCAGACCACTGCGAGCAGCATCAATCGCGCTGATTGAAGAGGTGGGTTCATGTGGTGGTGGGGTTTGGAGTGTTTGGGAGGCAGACGCAGTATACCAACCGAACCACGCGAGAGGCGGGACGAACTGCCGAGGAAATCGCCTTTCTTGTCTGGCCCCGGATTCGCCGGGGTTCTGTGTGTAATCCTGCCTGCGGAGCCTGCTGACTTCGCTGCGTTTTTCGTCGATCGCGGCTAACCGTCTGGACTTCTCATGTTCGATCTCGTCACCGGTTCGCGTTCTCCGCTGTGTGATGGCAGTTCGCGCCGCGACTTCCTCCGCGCGGGGTTGTTCGGCCTCGGTGGCCTGTCGCTCGGAAATTCGATGCGGGCTTCCGATCCCACCGCGGGTACGGGGCCACTCGTTCGCGACAAGTCCGTGATCTTCTTGTTCCTCGCGGGTGGGCCAAGTCAGTACGAGACGTTCGACCCGAAGCCCGACGCTCCCGAGGAGTCAACCAGCATCAAGGGGCACATCCCCACGGCGATCCCCGGCGTGCGGTTCGCGTCCTACTTGCCAAAGCTCGCGAAACTCGCGGACCGGCTCACCGTCGTGCGTTCCTTCCAGACGAAGCACGCCGAGCACAACGGCGCACACAAGCAACTCCTCACGGCCGACCTGACGGTGCAGGATGGACGACCGATCGTGGAACCCGGACTGGGTGCGGTGTACGCTCGCGCTGCCGGTGCGATGCACCCCAAGACAGGTATGCCCCGACACGCGTTGATACCCCCGACCACGCGGAATAAGGCTGGCCGGGCGGGCTTCAACGGCTCGTTCGAGTCGGTGGTCGAGGGCGTTCAACCAGCCCACCTCGGCACGGCCTTCGCGCCCTTCGAGGTTCTCGCACCGCTCTCCGACGGCTCCACCAGCGAAGGCAAGAAAAAGAAGAAGGGCGAGGAGGAGCCGAATCCGCTCGACCTGTTCGAGTCGCGTCTCACGTCACCTCAACTCGATGGACGCCTCGACCTGCTGAAGCAGCTCGATGGACTGGACCGGCGGATGGACGCGGCCGGAACAATGGGCCGTCTCGATTCGTTCACCCGGCAAGCCGCCGAACTTCTCCGGAGTGGTGGCGTTCGTAAGGCGCTTGACCTGTCGCTGGAATCCCAAGCCACGCTCAAGGCGTATGACACCGAACACTTCCCGAACTGGAACTGCGACGACAACTCGAAGTTCATTCGCTCCGGTCCGTCGGTTGGTTTCTCGCTGGGTCGGCAACTCCTCCTGGCCCGACGACTGTGCGAAGCTGGTGCCGGGTTCGTGACCGTCGTCAATGCGAACTGGGACTTCCACGCTCGCAAGGGCATCCCGAACATGCCCGAAGGGATGGGTGTGTTCGCGCCGCCGCTCGATCATGCCGTGAGTGCGTTCCTCGAAGACATCAAGGCACGCGGGCTGGAAGACAAGATTCTGCTGGTCATCACCGGGGAGTTCGGACGCACGCCGGGTCTGGACAAGAACCTCGGTCGGCACCACTGGCCGAAGATCTGCCCACTCGTGTTCGCGGGCGGCGGGTTGAAGCACGGTCAAGTCGTGGGCAACTCGGACCGACGCGGTGGTGAACCTGCGACGCAGGCGATCACCATCGCTGATCTGCACACCACGATCCTGCACACGCTCTTCGATGTGGGTCGGATGCGTCTCGATGCCGGCGCCCCTGCAGTCTCTCTCGACCGGGCCACGAAGGGCACACCCATCCGGGAGTTGTTCTCGTGATTGCCTGGCACTCAAGAACACTCCTGTTGGGATGGCTGCTCGCGTCGGCGGGTGCTGGCTGGAGTGCGGACACACCGCCATCACGGACCTTGAACGGACATGAGCAGTGGGTGTCGTCGGTCGCGTTCAGTCCAGATGGCAAACGCATCGTCTCGGGTAGCGGTGATGACACCGTGAAAGTGTGGGACGCAGCCACGGGGAAGGAGCTGATGTCCATTCGCGTCGAGGGAAAAGGTGTCACGTCGACCGCGTTCAGCCCGGATGGCAAACGCATCGCCTCGGGGAACTGGAACAAGACCATGAAACTCTGGGATTCGCAGACCGGGAAAGAACTGGTCACGTTTCGCGGGCACAAGGAGAACATCACGTGTGTCGCATTCAGCCCGGATGGGAAACGCATCGTTTCGGGCAGCGGTGATGACACACTGAAAGTGTGGGACGCAGTCTCGGGCAAGGAACTGATGACGCTCGACTCCGGGAACGAGTACGACTTCACGGCGGTCGCCTTCAGCCCCGACGGCAAGCGAATCGTGTCCGGGGACGGCGAGAGCGGTATCACCGTCTGGGATTCCGAGAGCGGTGAGGAACTGTTGAGCATCGTCGGCCACAGCAGGACGGTCACATCCGTCGCGGTCAGTCCGGACGGTCTACGTATCGTCTCGGGAAGTCAGGACAACACCGTGCGTGTCTGGGACGCGAAGAACGGCAAGGAACTGCTAACCCTGAAAGGGCACACCGAAGACGTGACATCGGTCGCGTTCAGCCCAGATGGAAAACGCATCGTGTCCGGAAGTGAGGACAAAACGGTGCGAGTGTGGGACTCGGCCACGGGCAAGGAGTTGGTGACACTGCGTCACCAGAAAGCCGGCGTTTCGTCGGTCGCGTTCAGTCCCGATGGCAAGCGAGTCGTGTCGGGAAGCGGGAACACCGTGAACCTGTGGGATGTCGCCAAGTGAGGTCGATGACAATGCGGTGTCACTACTCGAAGTCTCGGCCCTGGTTCACGGCCGTTCTGCTGCTTCTTGCACCGGGTTCTCTCGGAGCAGCGGACGACACGTTCGAGAAATCCATCGCGCCATTTCTGAAGCAGCACTGTCACTCCTGCCACGGGTCCAAAAAGCAGGAGGCGGGTGTTCGGCTCGATCAACTCGAAGGTGTGCAGGTCGGCAACCGGAACTTGTGGACGATGGTTCACGAGAAGATGTCGTCGGGCGAGATGCCTCCGAAGGAGCGAACGCAGCCGACCGACACGGAAAAGAAGGCGGTGCTGACATGGATTCGCGATCAGCAACGGGCTGTTGGTGTCGGCGGATCGCGGCGACTCAACCGACGTGAACTGTCCGCGGCCCTTCGGGATGTCACCGGCCTCGGAGTGACTTTCTCGAATGCTCTCCCAGGTGATGGCACCGTGGCAGGGTTCGACACCGGTGCCGAGGGTCTGCAAGAAGCGTCAGACGCGGTTGCTCAGTGGTTGCAAGTCACCCGCCGCGCGGTTGATGGCATTCGGTTCCTCGAACCGGCAACCGGGAAGGTGTTCGCGGCCAACCTGCGAGAATCGAAGGACGCCCGCAAGACACTCGACGAGTGGAAAGCGGACGGGGCGACATTCAAGGCCCAGGGTATCGCTCGCCCGGGGATGGGGTTACTCATCGAACCGAAAGCCGTCGGCGACCGCGACGAGTTGACGATCAGCGTTCCGACCCCGGCCGACCGTCAGGGTGTGCTGCGATTGACTGTGGTGGTCTCGGCGTTCAAACCGCTCGACGGCATTCCCAATCCCCGGCTGTGGGTGCGAATTGGCGGCCAGGATCTCGACTTCCGGGAGATCACCGGCACGCTCGACAAACCGCAGCGACTGGTTTACGAGGTGCAACTCGGCGACCTCGTGGTTCAGTCGAAGGGCGTCTCGGTTTCGCTCAGCAACAAGGTGGAGATTCCCTACGCGGTCGCGGGGTTCGAGAACGAGGACAAGAGTAACCCCAAGGAACCTGTTCCGGGGGGCACGGGGTTGTTCCGGCCCATGTTCGACCGCAGGACTTTGCCAGTCGATAAGCAACCGGCTCCGTTCGTGGTTCTTCAGCAGATCAGCATCGAACCGACCGTCGTGGTTGCGTGGCCGCCCGCCGAGTGGAAGGCGAACGTCGGCGAGATCAAGGACAACGCCGAGTCGGCGAAGCGGTTGCTCGCTCTGTGGATGGATCGTGCCTGGCGGCGACCCGTGAGCGAGACCGAGGAAGCCCCGTTCTTGAAGCTGTATCAGAAACTTCGCACGGAAGGAATGTCCTTCGACAACGCACTGCGAGGGGCGTTTCAATCGGTGCTGATGAGCGCTCCGTTCAGGTATCAGACCTCACCGGCGCACCCGGATCCGGTCGTCGCTCAGCACGCAATTGCGTCCCGGCTCAGCTTCATGTTCCTCGGCGAACCACCCGATGCGGAACTGCGGCGACTGGCGGCGGCGAGCAAACTCCGCGACCCTGCAGTGCTCGATGCTCAGGTCGATCGCCTCCTCGCCGACCCAAAAAGCCAGGCGTTCGTGCGGCCGTTCGTGATGCAGTGGCTGGAGATGGAGCAGCCAATCACGATCGCCCAGAGCCACATCCAGAAGCAAGACTTCCGCTTCGCCCGCTATCTGAAAGCGTCTATGCGCGACGAGACGATCGCGTACGTTTCGCAGTTGATCGCCGAGAACCGCCCAGCGAGTGAGCTGATCGTCAGCGACTGGACCATGATGAACGACACCCTCGCGATGCACTACGGCTACGAGGGCATCGATGGGGGCACGCTACGCAAGGTGAAGCTGCGGGCGGACGATCCACGTGGTGGCGGCATCCTGGGGCACGCGGGGCTTCAGTCGATGCTCTGCTGGATGGGCGAGAACTGGGTGGTCTACCGTGGGGCATGGACGCTGCGGCATATCCTCGATCTGCCGCCGCCCCCTCCGCCCCTGGAAGTGCCAGAACTCAATCCGTCCGAAGGCAAGAACAAGGGGAAGCCGTTCCGCGAACTTCTGAAACAGCATCAGGAAGACACTCGCTGTGCCGTGTGCCACAAGAACATCGACCCGGTGGGCTTCGCGTTCCAGAATTTCGACATCAGCGGGCGCTGGCGCGATGTGGAGTACGAGCATTATGCACGCGGCGAACTGGACGGTCGCATCGCGTGGGCCGGCGTCGGCAAGACTCGCCCCGTGGACACCGTGGGTCGATTGCCACGTGGCGAGGCGTTCAAGACCTTCGCGGAGTTCAAGCAACTCATCGTCAAGGAATATCAACCGGACATGGTCCGTGGTCTGATGAAGAACTTCGTCGTTTACGGCACGGGTCGCAAGCCCGGAATCGACGACATGGCGGACATCGCCGCAACCATGACCGAGCTTCGACCCAAGGGCTATCCGCTCCGCGATCTCCTGAAGGGGGTTGTGCGGTCGCGGGCGTTCCTCGAACAACATCAACCTCCCGCCAGGAAACCCCAATGAACCCGAAGACCAACACGATCACTCGCCGGACGCTGCTCCGTGGCCTGGGTGCGACGCTGGCCCTGCCGTATCTGGACATCATGGGCGGAGCAACGGTGGCAGCTTCGTCCGGCGCGAAGGAACCGCGACGACTGGCGTGTTTCTACATTCCGGGCGCGATCAACCGGCACACATGGTTCCCCAAGGATACCGGTGCCAACTACACGCTCGCCCCGGCACACAAGCCGCTGGAACAGCACCGCGACCAGTTCACGGTGCTGACGAACCTATCGCACATCACCGGGCGAATCAGCGGGCACGTTCACCCGTACAACTGGCTGACCGGGCACAATATCAACCTCACCCCCGGCACGATCACGAACACCATCTCGATGGATCAAGTGGCCGTCAAACACCTCGGCCCGACCTGGATTCCGTCGCTGGCGTTGTCCTTCGCCGACGGCGTCGGCACCGCCACGCTCTCGCGGAATTCGCTCGGTGTTGATCTCCCCGCGACCGCGAACTATCGCACGGTTTTCGAGCGGCTGTTCCCGCCGGCCGACAAGACTCAGCTCAAAGAAGCCCACGCCCGGCTGGCACTGAATCGCAGCATCCTCGACACGGCGGTGAGCAGCGTGAAGGACTTCCAGCGTCCCCTTGGTCGCGACGACCGGCAACGTCTTGAGCAGTACCTGGAGTCGATCCGCGAGGTCGAGAAGCGGCTCGACGACAGCGAGGAGATCCTCAAGCGTGGCCGCCCGGAGTTCGACGAGGCGGCGGTGAAGACGCAGCCTCAAGGTAAGAACAGCATGCGGGAACACATCGAGTTACTGATGGACTTGATCGCGCTGGCCTTCCAGACGGATATGACCCGCGTGGTCACACATAGTCTTGGCGGCGAGGGTGGGCCGAACTACGAGGAATACAAGGACTGGGCACAGAAGGCGGGTGCCCCCGTTCGCGGCGCACACGATGTTCACCACAAGGGTCAAGGGGATGCGGATTCGCCCGATGCGAAGGTACTGGGATCCCGCGACGAGATGCTCTGTGCGTGCCTCGCTCGTCTCATGGACAAGCTGAAGGGAATTCGCGCGAGCGACGGCACATTGCTCGACCACACCGTGCTGCTGTTCGGCGGTGCGCAGATCAGCAGTCACTCGGGGAAGAGCTTCCCGACGCTCCTCGCCGGTGGCCGCAAGCTCGGCTTCAAGCATGGCCAGCACGTGAAGTGGGACCACGACAAGAAGCCAATGTCGGACCTTTACCTGACGATCCTCCAACAGCTCGGCTGCCCCGTGAAGTCGTTCAAGGAGAGCACTGGCCCGCTTACAGAACTGCTGGTGTAAACGAGCGACCACGAACTCCACGAGCACCGGTTCCGGTTCGACTCCCTGGACGGTGTGGAAACAACGGGATGAGTTGTTCGAGATCGCCCCGCCCGGGGGAATGTGCGGACACGGCCGATTCAGGACGGCTAGCCGAGCTTTCAGAACGCGGGGGTTGGCATTCGAATTTTCTCTGGCCATTCGAGGAGTTGTCGGAGCAGATGTCTCCTCATATCAGGAGGTCACCCCTTCGGTCTCGTCCAGGTTTCCGACCACGCCAGACAGCAACTCGACGCGGGTTTGCCGAACCGGTCCTGCGGCACCACCTGCCCGGTCGCAGCTTCGTCGTTGATCGTGAGCTGCGCCTCGCGGGCAGGCAGAAACGTGGTGTACACGCCCAGCGGACGGCCCATCGCCCCTGGCGGCATCGTCAGCACGAACGGGGCCATCAGGTTCCACCACGACAGGATGATCGTGTCGCGTGCGGAAACGACTCGCTCCTCGACCGTGCTGAGTGAGTGGCCGGAGCGTTCGAACCTCGCGTCGGTGATCGGGAGCGCGTCATCCGCGAATGGTTTGTACAGCATCACCTCGATGGTGCGCTGGAGGAACCGCGCCACGCCTGCGTTGTCCGCGAAGACCCGCGGCAGACCGCCGAGCAGCGGGCTTTCGACGAACAGCACGTGCCCCTGTCCGGCGGGCGACCAGAGCACCCGCCAGTGGCTGGTGCGGCTGACGAACGTCTGCCCGCCGTCGGTCGAGAGACGGAGGAACGAGTTCTCCCCGGTCATCACGGGGTCGTGTGGATCGACCATCTGCTGGTCCGGCATGGAAATCACCTTTCTTGTGGCCACGCGGTGGCACTCCTCACTGACGTGTTGACGCGCGAATCACAACTTGCCCGACCAACGTTGGCCTCGACGACAACAACGATCCGTGGTGGCGGCGTTTCGCCCCTTGCCTCCGCAGCTAACCCGTTCAGGAACGGCTGGAGTACGACGGCCCCGGCACCGAGCGTGACGCCCTTGAGCGCTCCGACGGGCGAGTTGATCGGGGGTGATCATCTTCGGTGTGTTGTCGAGAGTATTCATGTTTTGAGTCCTGAGCATGGGGAGATCAGCTGCGGCCCACAACCACGCGCGTTCAGAACAACTCTTCGAGCGGCTTGCCCGGCATGAAGAACTTCGGGCGACGATCAGCATCGTAGACCGGCGTCCCCTCGTCCCAGCCGTGGGCGCAGAGCATCGTGGCAACGAAGCGAGACACGTGGACGGGGTTGTTCTTCGGCTCCGCGTCTTGGCTGTCCGAGGAGCCCAGCACCTGCCTGCCGTGTATCCCGCCGCCGGCGTGAGCATCGTCAGGATGCTGATGATGCGATTGGATTTTATGGTTGTTCCACAAGCCAGATGTTGCGGTACAGCACGCGGCGTCCGAAGGCCTCGAACCAGATTGGCCCGTCTGCGGTCTCTGGACCCTTGAAACCGTGCGGCGTTGGACCGTTGACTTCTAACTTGTCCACGGTCTGGTGCCCGTTCAGCTTCACCGAGATCACCGCTTTCGACGTCCTCTTCCCGTTGTCATCGAAACGCGGTGCCTTAAAGTCGATGTCGAGAGTCTGCCACACGAGCGGCGGTAGACACGAGTTCGGAACCTTGCTCGGATAGGTGAAAACGCTTCCGCAAACACGCGGGTCACTCTTATTCTTCGCGGCTAGAAACTTCGACGTCTTGTTCTTGTCATCGACCAACTTGGGCCGATTCGGGCTGACAGCGCCTGATAGATCGAAATCGAATCCAAAGCTATCTCCGATCGCCACTTCATAGCGGGAGAGCATGTAGATGCCGGAATCTGCCCGGCGCCACGGGATGTTTTGCGGTTCCCAACCGGTCATGAACTCCACATGCAAGGTGTAGTCCCGGAATTTCCGCTTCGTAACTGCCCCCGCCATCAAGTTCCCGTCGAACATCAGAGGCGCGGTCATCCCCTCGATGTCTTTGCGTTCCTCGAACGCGTCCACATTCGGTTTCGCGCCTCCGAAGAGAACGATTGCACCTGTGGGAGGTTGCTTTCCCAAGGTTTCGCTCTTGCGTTCCACCCGTTTCAATTGGATCTTCTGATCGCCGCGTTTGAGCGTTAGGCCGTTGTCATCGAGAACCGCACTGACACCGGCATCACTCGGAGAACTGAACTCCACTCTCCCTTCCGACAAGGGGCTGCTTTCCAATAGGCCATACCGACCGCCATCCCAACCATCGCCTGGCAATCCACCTTCCAGGATCAACGCATGGAACGATTTGTCGCCCCGTGCGACTACCTGAATGCCGACTCGCTTTTCTCCGTCCTTACCGACGTATTCCCCCTGCAACTTCAGCTCAACTCCGATCGTGTCTGCATCGAACAGCTTTTTCGCTGCCGCTTCTCCCGCCTTGTCCAGCGTCTGAGCTGGTGTTTCTCCGGCCAACACGACGACCAACCACAGTGCCAAACTGGTGGAGAACGTTTTCATTGTGTTTTCCTTTCCTTTCATGCCGTCTCATGGCTGTTGGTATTACTGCTGGTCGATTGTACCGGACACGAACAGCAGCGCGGGGCGAGATCAGTCTTCTTGTCCGTCATTCGTCTCGGTTCGCGCCAACATGCCGACCGCCTGGTTTGGCTCACATTCTTGCGGCGATATCGTCGGCGTGAATCGAGCCATTGACAAAGCGGAGCGCTTCCCACCGATAACCACGATGACGGATCGAACTCGCGACAACAGTACAGTTTTGAACCCAACATTTCGCCAGAGCCCCGCAGAAGCCGAGAAGATCATTCTGCGGTGGTTTTGCGAGGGCTCTCCGGCGCCGCCAATCCTCGTTCACCCACGAGACTTCACGGCACCGCGTTTTGGTTTGCGGCAACGAAGCACTCGAACTCGCTTTCGAGACGAGCGAGCACCTCCGCTTTTCGATCTGGGTTGGAGCGAGACACTTCGACAACCGCACAGCCGATCACCTTGCGTGCAATCTTCTCCTCGTCGCTGTTCCCAGGGAATTCCGCGCGAATCGCCGCCATGCAAGCCGGGTGGTTCTGGTGCATCATCAGAAACTGGTTCGTGACCTCGGCCAGGGATACTCGACGGGTGATCAACTGCCATGCCAACATCTCCTGGACCTCAATGCGGCGGAGAACCTCCTGATCGCTGGCCTCAAGCTGCTTCGCGAGTTCAAGCTCCTTGCGATAATCGTCGTACAGTGTTTGTGGTTCGCACGTATCGAAAACAATGGAGGTGCCCCACTCGGAGGTCGCCACAAACGCGGGAATCGGGATAAGCACAAGGAACATGGAGAAGCGGAATGTTGACATGGTTGACATCTCTCGTTGAGCGGGCGAAGGATTGAGAGCGAGGGAAGGATGCGGCTTCGGGTAAGGTGGGTTCGTTTGGAAATCAGGGGTCCATTGAACTGCGGGCGTCATGGTGGAACGAGCAGTCTCGGCGGGAGGTCAGACGCGTTCGTGCAGCGGTCAGCGAGCGTGTGAGGTCGGCACCGGCTCAGGCCGCCGAGAGAGAGCCTCAGAAAATCACGACGCGCGAGGTCCGAGGTGCCGAGTTGCAACAACGAGTCACGGCTCAGATGGTCTCTGACTGTGTCGGTGCCGTTGAACATGAATCGAACTCTCGGCTCAGGAAAACGTCAGGGCAAGCCGTATCGCAGGCACTCAAGAGAGGATCAACCAGTCTGACCAAGACTCGACAGCAGCTTGGTCATGGCCCTTGTTCCTATCCCCTACGCTCGCAGAACGGGTCACTTTGTGTAATCGCGATCACCATCCGGGAAACTTTGAAGTCGCTTGGCGGTTTCCCATTGCGGTCTTGTGTCAGGCCGGAGACCTGACTCACAGCCCGGTCAACCTCGCCGTGCTATCGCCAAAGCGGTCGAGTTCCAGGCCGCTCCAATCCATGAGGCTGAGGAACAGGCTGCACATGCGCCGATTGGGGGCGTTGAGGTAATCGAGTACGCGGCCACCGCGAAGCTTGCCGCCGGCCCCGCCCAGAAGGATCACCGGCAACTGCTTTGAGTCATGGTTGCCGTGCAACATGCTCGAACAGTGCATGATGGCAGTGTTGTCGAGCAGCGTGCGGTCGCCTTCTTTCACTTCCGCCATCCGCTCGCAGAGGTAGGCGAGCTGGGACGTGAAGAACTGGTTGAGTGGGATGAGTTCTTTCGGCTGGGTGTGGGCCATCTGGTGATGCTGATCTTTGGCGCCGCAGTGTGTGTGAGTTTCGGCGGAGCCGTCGTTGCAATACTTGAGGGTCGCGATGCGGGTGGTGTCGGTGCGGAAGGCGAGCAGCACGATATCGTTCATCAGCTTCCAATACTCCGGAATCTCGGCGGGAATGCCATCGGCCGGCCGCGGGCGATCGGGGGCGGCCAGGGTCGGCTTCCATGCGCCGGCATCCCTCTCCTTGCCGGCCCGCTTGATGCGTCCCTCGATCTCGTGGACACTGCCGAGATACTCCTCGAATCGCTGCTGGTCCGATACGGAGAGCCGCTGACGCAGCGACTTGGCGTCTTCGAGCACCGCATCGACGACGCGGCGGTCGCCCTTATTGCGGTCGGTGCGGAAGAGTTGGTCGAAGGCGAGCGCCGGACGTGTCTCGGTCCAGGTTGGCGACACCGCCGTGCTCCACGAAATATGCGAGCTGTACAACAACGGATGCCCGTCTTGGAGGCCCGGAATCGGCCCTTCGCAGCCGAGTACCAGCGACGGGATTCGGGTGCGATCGCCAATCCGCTGCGCCATCAGTTGATCGAAGCTGACGCCCGTGCGGACCTCCGTCTTCGACATGACGGCACCGCTGAGCATGTTCCCCGTTTGCATGCAGTGGATGACCCCGTTGTTGGCCTGTTCGTTCCACAGGCCGCGCAGGAAGACCAGCCGCTCCCGCCACGGCTCCAGCGGCTTCAGGCAGGGGCCGAGTTCCATTTGGGCTCCCTCACCCTTGGCCCACCAGTGTTGTGAGTGGAAACCCATGCCGGTGAAGGTGACGAGCGTGCGGGTCGGTGGCTGATCGGCGGCGTTCGCGGCAGTGGCGAACGGCAGCGATTCGAGCCACGGCAGGGCCATAGACACTCCGAGCCCGCGCAGCACCGTCCGTCGTGTGAAGGTCGAATCTGGTTTGGTGATCATGAGACGGTCTTCTTGGGTTCAGGGTTTTGCTACGGCCGCCTCCGGCCGAATCGATCGAAACTGCTCGCTGCGGATAATAACGAGCAAGGGCTCCGACCAGCGTCCGCCGCTGGTCATGCTCTTGGTCACTTCTTCGATCAGCTTCCGGTCCGACAACTGAACCGATCGGCCCAGTGAATAGCCGACCAATTTTTGAGCGAGGGATCGCAGCAAGTCTTCACGCCGACGGCCGGCGACGTACTTCCGTAGGCCGGCAAAACCGTCGATTTCGGTGCCGTCACGCGTGGTCGCCTTGGCATCGCCAGGCTTCAGCTCTTTGGTGGGCCGCAGCCTTCCGAGGGCATCGAATTGTTCGAGCGTCATGCCGAAGGGATCGATACGAATGTGGCAGCCGGCACATGCTTGATCCTTGCGGTGACGCTCAGTAATCTCGCGCACGCTGAGACCGGCAGGCGGAGTCTCCGGCAGCGGCGGCACGTCGGGCGGAACCTTGGGCAGCCGTTCGCCGAGCATCTGCACCACCCACGCCCCACGCTTGACGGGGCTGGTGCGGGCTGCAGCCGACTGCTTAGCCAGCACTGCGCCGAAGCCGAGAAACCCGCCGCGTCCGTAAGCGGAAGCCTTCTCGACGCGGCGCCACTGCGGACCGGTCACGCCGGGGATGCCATAGTGTTTGGCGAGGACGTCGTTGACGACCACCGCGTCGGCGTCGATCACGTCGGCGACCGGACGATCGTTTACCAGCAGGTCTTCGAAGAACCGCACCGGCTCCTCGGCCAGCGCGTCGCGCAAGGCCGGTGTGAACTCGGGGAAGTGCTTCAGACTTCGGCCGTGGCTGGTGGCAAAGTCCCGGACCCCGAGCCAGCGCGCGCCGAACTCCTCGGCCATGCCGCGCATCCGGCCGTCCTTCAGCATCCGGCGCAACTGCTCCTCCAGGAGTGCGGGTTCGTGGAGCTTCGCGGCCTTCGCACGCAACTCGTCGTCGGGAATCGACTCCCAAAGCAGGAAGCTCAACCGCGTCGCCAGTTCGTCGCCCGACACCAGCCCCCAGCGCGGCCCAGCGGCCGGCTGTTCGACGCGGTACAAAAACCACGGCGACGACAGGACCCGCGCGAGCGCGGAGCGGAACGCCGGGTCGTGTTTGATGCCGTCTTTCCGGTCGGCGTGGTAGGCCGCGAGAATGGCCTTGCGTTCGTCGGCGGCGAGAGACCGACGCCAGGCCCGAGCGGCGAAGGCGAGCAGCGCCTCGAGGTGCCCCGGCTCTGCCGCGATCTGAGCCGCGAGGAAGGCCTTCTCCTCCCGTTTGATCTGTTCCTCGAACTTCTGGATGTAGAAGAACATGATCCTCGCGCCGTCGTTCGGCTTGCGGTAATACTGCACGAGTCCCTCATACGCGATCGGGGTGGCGAGCGCTTGCTCGCTCACAAACTCCAGTTCGCTCCACAGCCGGTCGATCTCCGCACGACCCGCGTCGTCGAGCAGGAGCCGACGCAACGGCTCGTCCTCGCGGCGGTACAAGAAGACGCTCCCTTGGGCGTCTCGCGGGATGATCGGCTCGAAGAGGACCGCCGGCGGGAAGAGGGCGCGAAACTCCGCAGCCGGCTTCGCCCGCTCGGCGGCGACGCGCGGATGGACGATCTGAGCGGTCCGCGGATCGCCCGCCGTCGCTTTGGCGACCGGCTCGGCAAGGTTGCCGCCGCCGCCCGTGGCAGCAATCAGGAACGCCTGAACCGAGGCCGTTTCCGGACTGCCGTCGTCGAGGCTCACATCGGCGCAAAGGAACCGCGGCAACGTGAGCGCCTTCTGCAGCGGCGCGGGTAATTTCTTCAGATCGATGACGACCTCGGCACCGGCCGCCGTGACCAGAGCAGGCTTTGGCACCGGCCCATCCTTCGGGTGCTGGCCGAACTTGAGTCCGGACGCCGCCTCGACCGCGGCTCGCAATTCGGGGTGCTCCGCAAACACCAGCGGCGGTCCGTCGCCCCCTTCCAACCGCAGCCGATCCCAGACCACATAGGTGTCGGGCTGGGCCGGCAACGCAACCAGCCGGAATAGCGGTTCGCGGGCGGCCCCCTCGACCCGCTCCTTGGCGACCACACGGCGCAGATCCTCCCATGCGGGAAAGCCGTTGCCAACCGCGAGGGCCGCATTCTTCTTGTAGTGGCCCAGAAACAGTTGGTCCTGCGTGGCTTTGATCGCCGCCAGGACCGGTGCCGGATCTTTGGTGGCCGCTCGCCACTTTTCGCGAATAGGGTCGAGTAGCGGCGAGGGTGGTTTGCCATTGAGTCCCGCCCAGAGCGCGGCCAGGTATGTGGCGTTGAGTTTTTCCTCGGCGGCAACCGCGGCGATGGCAGCGTCGCCGCGGGCGAGCTTGTCGCGGTGGCGCAGGGTCGCCGAGAGGTGGGCTGCGAGCGGTGGCTCACCGTTGGGTCCGGCATGGCGAGCATGGAAGCTGCGAAGCGACTCGAGCGCCTCTGCGGTCCAGGTAGGGCGGTCAGGGGAGGGCGAGAAACGGAAGCCCTTGGGCAGAAGCACGGCCCGCGCGGCGATGTCGCGGGCGGCCTGATGGTAGCGTTCCACCAGACCGGGGGTGACCGGCATCGCTTCGCCGACGTTGGCGAAACCCTCGCCGCCGACGCTGTCGGCAGGAAACTCGCGGACCCGGGTCGGCCGCAGGTCCACGCCGGTGAGATCTCGCACCGCGTTGTCGTACTCGGCGTTGCTCAGCCGGCGCAGCGTCACCGGCCCGGGGTCTCCGGCCCGCGCGGCCGCCTCCGCGTCGAGCGCCGCCTTGATCCAATCCAGCAGTTGTTTTCGCTCGGCCTGGCTCGGTTGCGGTGCGTCCTTGGGGGGCATATCCCCGGCGCTCAACCGCTCAGCGATGTCCGCGAGGACCTTGGGCTTGGCGAGGATTGCCTTGGCTGTGGTGAAGTTCGTGAGATCGAGATCGTTGCCCTTGGGCGTCTTCCCATGGCACTTCCCGCATGTCTTGACGAGCAACGGCTGGATCTGTGTGGCATACGATTGCGTGAGGTCGTCAGCGCCATCGGCAGAGACCGCGGTGGGCGTGCGATAGGCCAACAGTGCGGGAATCAGGGCCAGTCCGACACCAAGGCAAGACAATACCGTGCGAGGAGGCAGAAGCCGGTTCATTGTCCTTGTTCCTTTCCTCGGCGAAAGCGGGACGGTTCGCGTTGCGTAATCGCAATCACCAACCGGGGAAATCTAGTGCACCACAAACACTCACGGATCAATGCGGTAGAGATGTTTGCCCGTGCGGATGATCAGTGAGTTGCCGACGACGGCGGGAGTGGCCATCATTTCTTCGCCATCGAGCTTATTCTTGGCCAGAAGTTCGAACTGGCGACCCGGCTCGATCACGCTGGTGACCGAAGACTCGTCAAAGAAATAAATTCGCCCCGCGATGTGGATCGGGGAGGCGGAGAACTTACTGCCCAAGCGTTCCTTCCAGACCAGCTCGCCCGTTTTGGCTTCAAGGCACGAGACCACTCCCTCCGAACTGACGACATAAAGCAGCTCGCCGACCAGGATCGGGGAGGGTCGCGAGGGCATGCCCTTGCTGTTCTTCCACAGAACATGAGTGGAAGTGACGTCGCCCTGTCCATCCGTACGGACGGCCCAAAGTTCGGGATTGATATAGGCACTGATCATGTACAGGATGCCATCGCGATAGATGGGCCGCGGGGCGATCGACCAGCCGCCATAGGTTACTTTCCAGATCTCTTTTCCGGTGGGGATGTCGTAGCCCATCGTGGCACGCGGGCCGAC
>JAIOPV010000281.1 GCA_021413735.1 Planctomycetota bacterium | reverse complement strand
TCAAACACGCGGTTGGTTCAAACACGCGGTTGGTTCAAACACGCGGTTGGTTCAAACACGCGGTTGGTTCAAACACGCGGTTGGTTCAAACACGCGGTTGAACCAACCGTCGGCCTGACGGCTCGACGCTCACCCACATCTCATCCGCGAACTTCGCTGCCCGTTCCCCTGTCTCGTTATCGTTGCGTTCCTTTCCCGCGTGCCCAACGGGTGCCCCGTGGACGATATTTGGCGTATTCCTGGGTGTCCCGAGCCGCCCGACTTCCGGATGGATATGGACTCACTCCGAGCCGCGTTCCCCTGGCTCGAACCGCTCGGCGAGTGCCCACAAGATCCAATCTTCCACGCGGAAGGCGACGTCCTCACGCACATGGGCATGGTGCTCACGGAACTCGCCGCGTTGCCCGCGTTTCGTGAACTGTCTGAAGCGGATCGACACGTCGCGTTCGCCGGCACGCTCCTGCACGACATCGCCAAACCCGATTGCACGAAGATCGAAGAAGACGGTCGCGTTCGCTCGCCGGGTCACGCTGTGAAAGGGGTCTACAAAGCGAGACGCATCCTCACGGATGATCCCGTGTTCGGGCCGTTCGGAACGCCGTTCGCGGTGCGTGAACAGATCCTCGGGCTGGTTCGCTGGCACGGCTTACCGGGAAACTACTTCGAGAAGCCGGACCCGCTCCGAGCCGCGATTCTCGCGGCGCTCACGGCTCGCATGGATTTGCTGGCAATCGTCGCGGAAGCCGATCATCGTGGGCGAATCGTCGCCGAGAACAATGACGACACGTTCACACGGTTGGAACTGTTTCCGGCGTTCTGCGAGGAGTGCGGCGTGTGGAACGGTCCGCGTGAGTTCGCCAGCGAACACGCCCGGTTCACGTACTTCCGCACGCCAACAGCACACCCAACGCTCGATCTGTTCGACGACTCGAAGTGTGAGGTCACGGTTCTCTCGGGCTTACCCGGCAGCGGAAAGGATACCTGGCTGAAGGAACACGCTTCGAGCTGTGAGGTGATTTCGCTCGACCAGATTCGCGGCGAACTGGACGTCGATCCAGCCGACAACCAGAGCGAAGTGGTCATGATGGCCTACGACCGTGCGAAGGCATTTCTGCGACGCGGCACGTCGTTCGTGTGGAACGCCACGAATGTGTCTCGGATGCTGCGTGGAAAGGTGATCGACCTCTGTGCCGCGTACAAGGCACGGGTCCGTGTGGTGTACCTCGAACCGCCGATCCCGCTGATTCGCGAACGGAACACCGAGCGCGACAAGAAGGTGCCGTTACGAGTGTGGGAACGCCTGTTCGACAAGCTCGACATGCCCACCGAAGCCGAATGCCACGCGGTCGAGTATCGCGTGGGGTGAGTTTTCGCCGCTTGCGGCGTTGCACAGCGGTTCATGTAACGCCGCAAGCGGCGAAAACTTCGGCCGTTGTGGTTAATGTTTGGCTTCTGGCTCGTCGTCCTTTCGTGTCAGTGGGCCGCGAAAATGGCTGTTTAGACAGCCGTTCACCTGTTGCGTGCAACCCAAGACCGGAATTCTCCTTGTGGGTGGACACGCAAGTTGGCAAAATCACTGGTGAACCTCTCGCCGTCCGAGTTCCGCACGTCCTCTGCAATGGACTCAGCTATGCCCCGCTCCAAACTCCGGGTGGTCTTCGGCGGATTCCTGATCGCCCTGTTCACCGCTCTCCTGGTGCTGAGCGCGGACACCGCCTGGGGCCAAAAGGTCATCATTGGCGGTGGCGTCGCCCAACCCATCGGACCCGGCGGCAAGGACAAGAAAGACGACAAGAGCAAGGACGACCGCCCACCCGAAGACGATAACATCCCGTTCACGTTCCCCGCTGAACGCGATCTCACCAACCAACTCAAGGCCGCTCGCGACTACCTGAGCTTTAAAACGATTCCCTGGAACACCGTCTGCCCGCTTCTCCAGAACATCCTGGAGGCGAAGAGCGACTCGTTCTTCAACACCTACTACATCGCCGCGAACGGCAAGAAAGAACTGCTCCGCATCAGCGTGAAGACCGAGGCGAACCGCATCATCGCGGCGTTCCCCAAGGAAGGCATCGAGTTCTACCAGCAGACCTACGGCGGAACAGCCTCCGCGCAGCTCGACGACGCCATCAAAGCGAACTACGACATCCCACTGCTCGCCGAGATTTCGCAGCGATACCTCCACACGAAGGCTGGCGGCGAAGCGACCATCCTCCTCGCGAGCCTGTACCTCGAACGCGGAAACTACCTCGAAGCAGCTCAGGCATTTGAACGCGCATTCGGTCGCCTCGGTGCCGACGACTTCATGACGCCGCGAACGCTGTTCAAGGCCGCGCTCGCTTTCAAGCGAAGTGGCGACCCCCGCTACGCGGCATCGCTCAAGGTCGCCATCGAGTCGCTTCGCAAGTCCACCGAGAAAACGGGCCTCATTCTCGGTCGCCAAACGTATCCGTTCGAGAAGCTCAAGGCGGAAATCGACCGCAACCTCGAACTCCTCCGCATCACGACCACCGTCGGCGAATGGGCCATGCTCGGCGGCAACGGTCAGCGTTCCGCCACCATCGACGGTGGCCCGCCGTTCCTCGACCCGACGTTCCGAACCACGATGTTCTATACGGGCGACGACGAAGCCAATACCTGGATCAAGACTGAACTGGAGAAGCTCTTCGTCCGCGATGGCAAGACGACCAAGGCCGTGCCGCTGCCGGGCTTCTTCCCAATCACGACGACCGACATGGTCATCTTCCGCACCTACAGCGGCGTGTTCGGCGTTGCCACTCGCGATCAGGTGGTGGGGGGCAAGGTGATTCGTGCCGGCGACGTTCGCTGGGTGTCACGCACGACATTCGGCCCGCACCAGATGCTCACGCCGGGCGAGCATCACGGCGAAGTGAACCTCAAGCAGAACATTCAGGAATGGTGGCAGACTTACTCGCAAGCCGGCGTGACCAGCGTTCTGTACGAAAACCCGCTGATCGGTGGCCTGTCCCACGACGGGCAGAACGTCTACTTCATCGACGACGTCGCGATTCCGCCTCCGCCGGTGTTCAACGACCCCAACATGGGCTTCAATCAGCAGCCGCAATACCGCCAGCACGGGGAACTCGCTGACGCCGTTCGGGCTGGTCGCCTCGCTGCGGTCGATCTCAAGACCGGTGGCGTGAAGTGGGATCTGGGTCGCGTTCGCGTTTACGTTTCCGATGACCCCAAGATTCCGCCACCGCCACCGCTGCCCCCCAAGCTCACCGAAGAAGAAGCCGACAAGACGACCAACGCCTTCCAGTTGTGCCTCGATGCCATCTTCCTGAGTGCGCCGCTGCCGCTCGACGGCAAGCTCTACGTGCTCATCGAACAGGCCGGCGTCATCCGATTGCTCTGTCTCGATCCGCGAAACCTTATCGCGGTTCCGGGACGTCCGAACGTGCGGGTGCCAACGTTGGTCTGGTCGCAGAAACTCGGTCGGCCCGCAAACAACCTGCCGCAAGACTCCATTCGCCGCTACCAAGGGGCAACCCTCGCAGCGGGCGAAGGCATCATCATCTGCCCGACGAACTCCGGTGCAATCGTCGCCGTGGATGCCATGTCGCGGAGCCTGTTGTGGGCACACGCCTACAAGAAGAACGACCCGGAAGCTCGCCCGCGTCAGCCGATGTTCGACATGAACGGTCGGATGATTCCGCCGGTGCAACTGAAGCCCGATCGCTGGCGTGCAAGTAGCCCGATCATCGCGAACGGTCGGATCATCCTCACGGCCTACGACTCCGACAAACTGGAGTGCCTCGACCTTCGCACAGGCAAAGTGCTGTGGACGGTGCCTCGAACCAACGACGATCTTTACGTCGGTGGCGTCGTAAATGACCGCGTGATCGTCGTGGGCCGCAATCAGGTGAAGGGCTACCACCTGATTGGCGAGGGCGACGACCTGAAGCCGCGAGTCGCATTCGAGCCGACGATTCTGCCGAGCGCCACGCCAACGGGCCACGGCGTCGGCGGTCGCGGCGTTTACTACATCCCGGTTCGCCAGGATAACGCGGGCCGCGACAGCGTTCCCCCTGCCGAGGTTTGGGCGGTCAACGTCGAGACGGGGCAGATTGTCTCGAAGACGGGAGCCCACAAGCGAAACGACAACGCCGAACTCGCCAAGTTCGGCATCGGGAACCTCGTGTTCCAGGATGGCATGGTCTTCGCGCAGTCGGCGTGGGAACTCGCCTGCTACCCGCAATTGGAGCAGAAGAAGAATGAGATGAACAAACTGCTCGCAGCGAACCCGAAAGACCCGATCGGTCTGCTCGCTCGCGGTGAACTGCTCCTCGACGACGGCAAGTTGAAAGAAGCCATCGCCGACTTCAAGGAAGCCCAGAAGAACAACCTTCCGATCGAGAAGCAACCGCTGCTTCGCGAGAAACTGTACACGGTCTACACGGAACTGATCCGCAACGACTTCGCCGCGGGCGAGGTGTATCTCCAGGAATACGAAGCGCTTTGCGAAGTCCCCATCGACGACAGCGTCGATCCGATCGACAAGCAGAATCGTCGCGATGAAACGGAACGTCGCCGTCGGCTCTCGCTGTATCTGCTCGCTCGCGGTCGTGAAGGACAGGGTCGGCTCGGTGAAGCGTTCGATAAGTATCTCGCCCTGGCTAACCTCGGCGAAGGCAAGACGCTCCTCGACATGCCAGACGAGCCGAACGTGCGAATGCGGCCCGATGTGTGGGCCCGCGGTCGCATCGAGTCCATGATTCGCAAGGCGACCAACGCCGAGGCTCGCAAGTCGCTTGAAGAGCGCGTCGATAAGGAATGGAACGTGGTGAAGGACGGCGGCGACCTGAAGCGTCTCCGCGAGTTCGTCTCGGTGTTCGGCCCTTACTTCCAGTCGGGAGCCGAAGCGCAGTTCCTCCTCGCCGACAAACTCCTTCAGACGAACAACGAAGTCGAAGCACGCGAAGCACAGACGCATCTCTCGCAACTTCGCGCCACCGCCGACGACGCGACGGTTCGCGCCCGTGCGACGGAAGCGCTCGCCCGGCTCATGGTCAAGAGCCGCATGATGGAAGATGCGGTCGGGTTGTACCTGCAACTCGGCAAGGAATACGCGAACGTTCCTGTTCGCGATGGCAAGACAGGTGCGGACTTCATGCGAAGTCTCATCACGGATAAGAGACTACTTCCGTATCTGGAGCCGAGCCGTTATCCGCTGCCGACTCGAGTGAAGGCGGAGTTGCGGCTTGAGCAACAGACTCAGAATAACAACGGCGCGTTCGAGGTTGAACCGGGCGGCGAATTGTTCCCGATGTTCAAGCGTTACCGCTTCGTCATCGAGATGTACAACCCCATGGGTAACGGCCTGTGGACGCTACGGGCTTTCGACCGCTCAACGGGCATCGAAAAGGCCAAGTTCACCAATCTTGCGCCGCCGCAAATCTACAACCCAGGCAGCTTCCCGTTCTCGAAGTACGTGCAAGGCAACGGTCAGGTATTGCTCGTGCAACTGGGAACGTGGGTTTACTGCCTCGACCTCGCCGAGAAGAAGGAACGCTGGCAGAAGAACCTGCTGGGCGACGTCGGCCCCGGTGGTCAACCGAACCAGCAGGTCATGCCACCCGGCCCCGACGGCGAGGTGACCGTCAAATACGCTGAGGGGTTCTACCTGACGTTCGGCCGTGCTGCCGTTCTCCAGGCTGGGTACTGTGCGCTGCTCACTCGTGACGGGATCGAAGTGGTTGAACCACTGACACGCCGCGTTCTCTGGACGCGACGAAACCTGCCCGAACGCACGCATCTTTACGGCGACGCCCGACATCTCGTGGTGGTCGAAACCGACGCGAGCAAGAAACCGATCTCGGTAAAACTGCTGCGAGCCGTGGATGGGATGGTTGTTGAAGGTAGCCCGGATTCGGGTCGTGTGCTTGCGACGGCGAAGTCGTTCCAGTTGCTGGGTCGCACGGCACTGCTCACCGAGGGGACCGGCGAGCAACCCCGCGTCTTGCGGCTCTACGATCTGGCCACTGGGAAGGATGTGTGGAGGAAGGACTACGAATCGAAGGCGATTCCGATCAAGGGGCTCACTCCTGAGTGGACTGGGTTCATCCGTCCGAACGGCGTGGCCGAGGTGATCGAGGTGAGCACGGGGCGAATCGTGGCGACGCTCAAGATCGACGAGAAGAACCTCGAAACGGATCTCAAGCCGAGTCACGAAGCGCAACTCTTTGCCGACGCGGATCGCTTCTACCTGATCCTCGATCGCGAACCGGGCCAGCCCTCAACCAACGGCACACACCGCGTGCCGATCTACAACAACACGCTCCGGACGCACGCCGTGAACGGTCCGATTTACGCCTTCGACCGGGCAACCGGGAAGCGTCTCTGGAACTACGGAAGCGGCCTGTTCGAGAACCAAATGCTGATTCTGGAGCAGTTCGCGGAGTTGCCGGTTATCATCGCCGCAGGTCCGATGCAGCGACAGGGTCAACCGCAGCAAACGTATCAGGTCGTGATGCTGGAGAAAGCTCGCGGAAAGCTGATATTCGACCGGCCCGTAACCCACAACGGGAATTTCTTCCACAACCTGAACGTCAATCTGAAGAACGGAACGATCGACCTGATCCGCTTCGATCTCCGGATTCTGATCTCGCCCGATGATGCACCGAAACCGTGAAATTGTGACTCGAACGCCCCGTTGATTCTCGGCGCGGTCTGGAATGAGGCATCGTGACGAGGTGAGCCGCGATGGCCCCATTCCAGACCGCTCAAGGTGTCGCCCCAAGAGGGCGGCCGCTCACCACAAACCTACCTCTCGTCGCTCCACCGAATTGTGGGTGTTAGTTTTTTACGAATGACTCGTCTTAACCACATCTCCCCCTGCGCAAGCAGGGGAAGGCTTCTGCGGAGAGTCCAATGCGTCGGTACTGGTTGCTTACAATCGCAACGGTCGGAGCGTTGAGCGCGATCGTTGCCGTCCCCGCTCCAGTTCCCGCCCAGGAAAAGAAAGACGACATCAAGAAGCGGGTTGAAGAGTCTGTCGAAAAGGGTCTCGAATACCTCAAAAAGACGCAGGCGCAGGACGGTCACTGGGAGGCCCAAGGCGGTCAATACCCCACAACAATGACCGCCCTCGCGGGCATGTGCTTTCTGATGGAGGGCAGCACCCTCAAAGAAGGCAAATACTCCGATCAAGTGAAGAAAGCCGTTGAGTGGTTTCTGGCTCCGAATCGACAGCAAGCCAGCGGGTTGCTCGGCGATGTGCGGAACCCCACTGAATCGTCGCGATACATGTACGGCCAGGGTTTCGGCACGATGTTCCTCGCCAGTGCCTACGGCGAAGAAGAGGACAAGGATCAACGCGAGAAGCTCGAAAAGTGCCTGAAGAAAGCCGTCGAGTTCATCTGCAAGGCGCAGACGCTCAAGAAGTTCCGCAAGCCCGAAGGCAAAGAAGTGGACGTCGGCGGGTGGGGCTACGTTAGCGCCGCGGACGGCAACAACTTCGACGAAGGTTCCGTTACGATCACCGCTCTGCAAGGGCTTCGCGCGGCTCGCAACGCCGGCATCCAGGTGCCGAAGGAAACCATCCAGAAGGCGACCGATTACCTCGAAGCCTGCACGACGCCTGATGGCGGCGTGATTTACAGTTGGGCCGGTGGGGCCGGTCAGGCGATGAAGGGTCAAGGTCGGCCGCCGATCACGGCAGCTGCCGTCGCGTGTTCCTTCAGCGCTGGGCAGTACAAGGGCGAGTTGGCGAAGAGGTGGATCAAGTATTGCCGCGAGAATATCCCCATCGCGAAGGGCCGCATCGCACACGACGAGTACCAGAGCTACTACTACTCGCAGTTCGTGTATGTCCTGGGCGACGATCGCTACGGGCAGATGTTCGACAAGGAGCCCAAGGATACCTGGCTGACGTGGTCGAAGTACAAGGAAGTGATGTTCCCGTACATCATCGACCAGCAAGACAAGACCAGCGGTGGTTGGACGACAGGGTACATCGGGCCGGTCTTCGCAACCTCCGTGAACCTGACGATCCTGCAACTGGAGAAGGGCATTCTGCCCATCTATCAACGCTAAACAGACGACCGTGCCGGCAGGTGGGGGAGTCCCCCGCCTGCCGGTTTGCATTCCCAGAACCGACTGTCTTTGCCCTCTCCCCTTGTGGGAGAGGGCAGCGAACGAAGTGAGCGGGTGAGGGGTAAGGTTCAAGTAATGTTGAGGCTTGACCCCTCACCCGGCCGCGAAGCGCGGCCCCTCTCCCCTTGCGGGAGTGGGAAAAACAAAACCGAGTCGGAGAACCGACGAGCCAGACTGCATCGGAACTGTATCTTTTTCCTAACTCTACCAGCCCCAACTTTCAGCGAGCGCACCGACGATGAGTACGCAAGGCACGATGGTTGACACCGATCTCCAGTCAATCCAAAAGCTCAAGACCGCATTCGACAGCATCAAACAGCAACTCAACCGGGTCATCGTCGGTCAAGACCTGGTCATCGAGGAACTGTTGATCGCGTTGTTCGCTCGCGGTCACTGCATGCTGGAAGGCGTGCCCGGTCTCGCGAAGACCCTCATGATTAGCACCCTGGCACGGTGTCTGTCTCTGGATTTCAGCCGTATCCAGTTCACCCCTGACCTCATGCCCGCCGACATCACCGGCACCGACTTCATCGAGAAGAACCCCGCGACTGGCACGTTCGAGTTGCTGTTCCGCCCAGGACCGCTGTTCTCGAACATGGTGCTCGCCGACGAAATCAACCGAACCCCGCCGCGAACCCAGGCCGCGCTACTCGAAGCCATGCAGGAACGGCAAGTCTCGGTCGGGCGCGTTCGCCACAAACTGCAAAGCCCGTTCTTCGTTCTCGCGACGCAGAACCCGATTGAACAGGAAGGTACTTACCCGCCGCCTGAAGCGCAGCAGGACCGCTTCATGTTCAAGGTGTACGTGAAGTATCCGAGCTTCAAGGAAGAGTTCGAGATCGCTCGCCGAACGACGGGCGTCGCGGCCGACGACATCACCCCAGTTCTCAGCGGTGAGCAGATCATCGAGATTCAACAACTCGTGCGCAAGGTGCCCGTGACCGATCACGTCATCCACTATTGCCTTGCTCTCGTGCGGCAGACGCGAGTTGGCGAGCCAGGCGTGCCGAAGTTCGTCAAGGACTGGTTGAGCTGGGGTGCTGGTCCGCGAGCTGTGCAGAACCTCGTTCTTGGCGGCAAGGCTCGTGCCCTGCTCTACGGTCGCTCGCACGTCACCACCGAGGACGTGAAGGCATTGGCCTATCCGGTTCTGCGGCACCGCCTGCTGTGCAACTTCACGGCGGCATCCGAAGGCGTGAACACCGACACGGTCGTCAAGAAGATCCTGGAGGAGACCCCGGAGAAGGAAGGGGCACTCACCGGCGACGAGCGGTTCAAGAAGATTTTCGCTTCTTAGTGTTTAGTGTTTGGTGTTTGGTGTTTCGTTCTGCCCGCAACTCGAGGCGAAACGCACACCAAACACCATTGGCCAAACACAAAACACCAAACACAAAACACCAAACACATGGCGAAGAGAAACGAAGACGACCCGCGACGCTTCCTTGATCCGAAGGTCATCGCACGCATTACTCAGCTCGAACTGCGAGCGAGGCAAATCGTCGAAGGCTTCCTCAGCGGCATGCACAAAAGCCCCGTCTACGGGCAGAGCGTCGAGTTCGTGCAGCACCGCGAGTACATGCCCGGCGACGATCTCCGCCGCATCGACTGGAAGGTCTGGTCACGCTCTGACAAGTTCGTCATCAAGCAGTACGAAGCCGAGACGAACCTGCGGTCTTACGTCGTCGTGGATGCCTCGGAGTCGATGCTTTATGGCATCGAGAAGCACCGCAAACGCGGCACGCTCTACAAGTACGATTACGTTTCGACCGCCGCAGCGTGTCTCGCGTACCTCACGACCAAGCAGCAAGACTCGTGCGGCCTGATTACGTTCGACGAAGACGTGCGACAGGTGATCCCGCCCCGCAGCTCGACAACGCACATGGACGCCATCACGAAGGCGCTCCACATCAGCAAGCCGAAGGCCAAGACCGACCCGATGAAGATCATGCGTCGGGTCGCCGAGAGCATGCACAGTCGCGGATTGGTCGCCATCTTCTCCGACTTCCTGTGCGATCGCGAAGCCCTCTTCAAAGGGCTTGAAATGCTGCGGCACCGTCGGCACGACGTCATGGTTTTCCACGTTCTCGACGACGACGAACTGACGTTCCCGTTCTCGGGCATGACACGGTTCGAGGGGCTCGAAGAACAGCCGCATCTGCTCTGCGAACCGCGATCACTTCGCGACGGTTACCTCGAAGCGCTTGAGGAATACCTCGTCGAAGTTCGCCGCGGCTGCACGAAGATCGGCATCGACTACAACCTGATCCGAACAAGCGACTACCTCGACGCCGTGTTGTCGCGGTTCCTGTTCCAACGCATGGCCACTCGCGCCGCACCGGTTCGCAGATAACTCGCGGCTGAACGAAATATCACTGACACACGAACGCACTGATCCCCGAGATTTGCCCCGATGATGTCGTTCTTCCTGAATCCGTGGGTCATGGCGGCCGGGGTTGCCCTGGCCGTTTCACCGATCATCATCCACTTAATCAACCGGATGCGGTTCCGGCGGATTCAGTGGGCCGCGATGGAGTTCTTGCTCAAAGCGCAGAAGAAAATGCGCCGCAAGAAGATCCTCGAACAGCTCCTGCTGCTGTTGCTGCGTATCCTGCTGGTTCTGCTTGCGGGACTGCTCTTCGCACGCTTTCTCGGCAGCGATCCCTCGCAGAACAAAGAAACACGCCCCGTTCTGCACGTCATCGTGCTCGACGACACGCCGAGCATGACCGACACGGGCAGTGCCGTCGGGGGCAAGGACGCTTTCACTCGCGCCCGCTCGCTCATCACCGATAAACTTCTGCCGTCGGTCGCCAAGGCCAGCACACCGCAAACGCTGCGGCTCATCCGCCTGTCCGATCAGGGGGATATGCTCAACCCGAGCGCCAATCCGGACAAAGCACCCGATACGATTTCCCTCACGACAATCGAAAGCGTGAAGGGACTCCTCGCCAGCGAGAAGACGGCTCCGATTCATGTCGGCATCGTGCCCGGCTTGAAGAAGGCCAAGGAGTTGCTCGCGAAGTCGCCTGGCACCGAAACGGCGAAGGTCGTTCACATCGTCTCGGACATGCGAAGTGCCGACTGGACCCGCGACACGGAAGCCATCACCCTTGCCGTGCAAGAACTGACCGACGAAGGCGTGAAGGTTCACCTCATCGACGTTGCAGCGCCGAACCGCACAAGCGATCCTCGGCCGCCCGCCTACAGCGAAAACGTCGGTATCGTTGAATTGAAGCCGCGAAACCGGGTAACCGCGTTCGATAAAGAGGTCGAATTCGACCTTCGTGTGCGGAATTACGGAGTCGCATCACTCAAAGACGTGCGAGCGGAAATTTACGTCAATGGTGCGGCCAACCACTTCGTCAGCGTTCGCTTCGACACGTTGCCGGGCGGTCAAGATGCAACCCTGACGTTCGCGGTGACGTTCAACGCGAGCCAGGGCGCGACAATGGCGACCAAAGAAGACCCGCTCGCCAAGTTCAACGTCATCACGGCGATTCTCGATAACACCGGAGCCGACGCAATCGCGGCCGACAACGTTCGCCATGCGGTTGTTGAAGTGCGAGAGAAGCTGTCCGTGCTGCTCGTCACGCGGCCACCGGATGACGACAAACCAACCAACAAAGACGGCGACAGTTTCGCGCTGCGGTTGCTGTTCGAGGAAACGAAACTCAGTGGAACGAACGTCGTCAGCGGGACTGCGGATTCGCTCGACAAACTCGATTTGCACGAGTTCAGCAGCATCTACATCGTGAACATTCCGCAGTTATCGAAGTCGCAGGTCGGGAACCTCGAACGATACGCCAATGAGGGTGGCGGCGTCGGCATCTTCTTGGGTCCGAATGTCACGGTTGAGCAGTACAACAACCTGCTTTATCGCGCCGGTACGGGAATCATGCCGTTTCCGTTGCCAGCGGAGCCGACGCCGGAGTTGACCAAAGAACAGAAACTGAAGCGGGGCATCCTCAGCGGGGCGGGGCTGAGTCAGCGGGTGCTGCTCCGCGACCGAACTGCCAGAACGCATCCGGCTCTGCGGGGCATCTACGAAACCAAGGCCGGCTCCGACAAGGACACTGCCCAGAAAGTCGAAGCCTCGTTCACCCTGGTTGAGATCGAACGCCACTGGCCAATCGCACGCATCGGCAAATGGCGAGAAGACCGTTCCCTTCAAGAGCTGTATTGCTTGCCGAACGAGCAGTCGATTTCGGAGTTCGAGGCACGAGTGAAGAAACTGAACGACGCGATCAAGTCCAAGTACGGGGAGCCGAAGTTCGAGAAGTACCGCTCCACCATCGACTCGATTCTCGACAAGTGCCGCTCGCTCGCGGCTGATCCCGAGAACCCCATGCTCTCGGAACTCGCGAGGCAACTCGACAAGTTACTCTCCGACCAGATTAACGAGGGCGACGCCAGCGAAGCCTTGCTCCGCGAGTTCTGGAGCCAGCCTGAAATGGCCGAGGCCAAAGCTCTGGCTCAGTCGATTCGCGATTCGAGTCGGTACGGCGATCCGCTGTACGTCGCGCGAACATTTGGCAACGGACGTGTGGCAGTGTTCACAATCCCCGTCGGGGCGCCCTGGTCAACTTGGCCCTCGGGGCTTGGGTTGTCGGGGTGGGTTGCTGTGATGACCGAGCTTCAGAAGTACCTTTCCAGCGGCAGTTCGGAAGATAACCGGACGCTGGGCGCAAAGCTGGAGGCGAGTTACGAGCTTGGGCGATACAAGCCCGAAGCCAACTGGTCGTTCCTGACCTACGACGCCGCGACGGTCGAGAAGGGCGTCCAGAAGTTGCCGCCGATTCGCGACCCGATGCCGGGTCAGACCGCCAAAGCGATTCCGCTCGAATCGACGGACACCGGAATGAAACTGAACTTCGCCGACACGAAACGCCCCGGAGCGTACTTCTTCACGCTCACCTGGCAGAAGCGCGATGGCGACCCGCTCACCGCGCCGGCCACCAAGCCGGAGTATCTCGCGACGGCGTTCAACTTCGACACGGAACTCGAAGGCGATCTGAAACGACTGAATACGAGCGACTTCAGCAGGGTGGCTCGCGGGGCCGAGGAAATCCACTCGCTTGAGGATGATAGCTGGCTCGGCGTTCTGGAGCAGAAGCCGACTGATATGTCGAGCGGTCGATGGATTTACCTGCTCATTCTGCTCGTTTTGATCTTCGAGCAGGCGATGGCCGTGCGACTGAGCTACCACCACAAGGCCGACGAACTCGAAACATTCGCTCCGAGCGCAGCGGCGGCGATGGCAGGCCGAACGACCGTGCAGACAGCGGAAGCGGAAGTTGCCACGACGAATGAGAGCGTTTGAACCGTTTAGTGGTGGTCCCAGCGGGACACCGCCTCTGAGATTCGACAGCGTGACCCCGATGGGGCCGCTGCTAATCGGGTGCAGGTTGCACCCGTAGACTTTCCAGAACACGACGCACCAGCACGAGATAAGCAGGCGATGAACCCCACGAACGAACCGATCAAGGAAAGCGAATTCGTCCTCCGACGATTGGGGGAGTCGTTCGCGCAATTCCGCCAGGATCTCTGGGATTCCACTTCGGCTTCCCTGCTGATCCTCGCGTTGGTCGCGGTGATCGCCCGGATCGGCTATGGCCAGTACTACCGCAAGACGCACAGCCACGCGAAGCCCGACACGACCTTGAAGACACTCGGCGCGCTCTGGCTGGGCGCTGTCGGTGCCCTCGCGGTTTCGACGCTCTACCGGTTTTACTTCCGCGATGTCGCCCAACTCAAAGGAAGCACGTCACAGCAACTCTCGGCGCTCGGGCAGACGAATGCGCTGTCGTGGTACATCTTCACAGCGGCGATCTTTATCGTCGGCGCAGTGTACGTCGCGCTCATGTACAAGAAGGACAACCGCACGGTTCGCTGGTACTGGGCCGTGAAGCTCGCCATCCTGCGAATCAGCGTGTACGCCCTGTTGTGCTTCGTGTTCTTGCTGCCAGCCCGACAAACCTGGGAACGCACCGAGAAGAAGTCTCGCGTCGTCGTGCTGGTTGATATCTCGCCGAGCCTGACTCGCGTCTCCGACGACATCTCCCGCAAGGGATCGAAGCAGAAGACGCGAATGGATCTGCTTGTCGAACTACTCAGCGACAAGGATGTCGCACTCATCCAGAAGTTGCTCGAACAGAACCCGGTTGCGGTGTATCCGTTCGGCACGAGGCTCGATGAATCGTCGCGCATGATCGAACGCGACGAGACGCCGTGGGGCCCGGCCGAGTGGAAAGCGCTCGCCGAGTACGATTTCCGCCCGTTCATGGTGCAGGGGCTTTCGCCTGAAGATCGCGCAGTGCTTGCGAATACCACGAATCCGGTTGAATGGGCCGGCCCGAAGCCGTCGGGGGGCGTGGAACGTGTTGAGCCTGTGAACTGGGCAGAGTGGGCCGCGAAGTGGGTCGAGTTCCGAGGCAAATGGGCCGCGAAGAAGGCTGCTCACGAAACCGCCAACAGCAAAGAACCGTTCCCTGAACGGATCGTGAACGGCATCAGCGAGGCCGGAAACAAGACGCTCGTCGAGAACCTGGAAAAGCTCGAAAAGCGTGTGGATGTCGCACGGTCGATCGCCCTCGGAACGAACGTGCCGGATTCGGTCGCAGCCGCGATCAACCGCGAATCCCCGAACATGGTTCAGGGCGTGATCGTCTTCTCCGACATGCGGAGCAACCTCGGTTCCGATTCGTCCTATCGCGAGCTGCGTTCAGCCGCGACGCAGGCGAAGATTCCAGTGTTCATGGTCGCCGTTGGCGAGGATCGGCAAAGCACAAGTATCGCCATCTCCGACGTTCAGGTTGACGATATTCTCTCGCCAGACGAAGGCGGCAAGGTGTCGGTCGAAGCCGACGGAACGAACCTCGTCGGCAAAACGGTCAACGTGGAACTGGACGTCTTCCCGCCGGGCAGCGACCCAAAGACGGCGAAGCCCGCGTACACGTTCCGCGATAGCCGACCAGACAAGACTAAGGGCAGTTTCACGCCGTACACGATCACATTCGCGCCTGGCGACCCGCCCCACGGTCAGGTTGATATCGTGATCGATCCCGCGAAACTCGCCGCCGATACCGATCCGGAAGCCCGCAACCTCACGACCGAATCGAAGGACGCGGCGATCAAGAAGCCGGTGCTCCGCGAAGGAACGTGGATGGTGAAGGCTCGGATTGCCCGCGACGAGAACGAAGTCTTCCCGGATGAGTTCCACGTCCGCGAACGGCCCGGCATTCAGGTGATTCAGAAGAAGGTGCGCATCCTGGCGATTGCCGGAGCGCCGAGCCGTGAGTTCCAGTTCCTCCGAACGTTCCTGAACCGCGAAGTGCTCGAAAACCGTGCCACGCTCACCGTGCTGATCCAGAACGAAGCCGGCACTACCGGGAAGATCACTCCGAACCCGACCGAGAAAGTCATCGGCCGATTCCCGACGAAGCTCGACCTCGCGAGCAAGGAAGTGGACCCCGAACAGAAACAGTACAACCTGAACGAATACGACGTCATCATCGCGTTCGATCCGGACTGGACGGAAGTTTCGCAACAGCAGGCCGAGGACTTGAAACTGTGGGTCGAACGGCAGGGCGGCGGGTTGATTCTCATCGCGGACCGAATCAACACGTACCAACTCGCTCGCGTCGAACAGAACAGTCGGCTCAGCCCGATCCTCGATATTCTGCCGGTGCTGCCGGACGACGTGATCGCGGTGAAGATCAAGGCGATCCCGAAGACTCCGCGACGGCTCTACCTGCACCCGATGCCGGGGTCCGATCTGCTGAAGATCGACGATCCGCCCCCGACCGAGAAGAAGGACGACAAGCAACCCGAGAACGACCCAGTCGCCGGTTGGGAACGGTTCTTCACGGACCGCGACAAGTATTCCGAGAACAAGGATTACAAGGTCGAGTTCTTCCCGCGGCGTGGCTTCTTCTCGTGCTACCCGGTCAAGGACGTGAAGCCCGGAGCGCACGTGCTGGCTGAGTTCGCCGACGTCGATGACCGTAACGAGAAGGTTCTGCGGCCGTACCTCGTAGTGAGCAACCCGGCGGCTGGCTTCCGCACTTGCTACGTTGGCTCGGGCGAAATCTACCGCATGTACGCCTTCGAGAAGGAATACTACGAGCGGTACTGGGCGAAGCTCGTGAAGTACATGGCTGCGAAACGCAACGTGAAGGCGTCGCGTGGTCGCGTGTTGACGAACAAGGAAATCATCTCGGCGAGCCCGATCCGAGTAAACGCTCAGATTCTCAACACGAACTCGAAGCCATACGCGGAAGGCACGATCGACCCGAAGTTCAAGATTCTGCGAGTGTCGCCCAATGGCGAGAAGAAAGAAGAAGGCCCGTTCCCGCTGACGGCATCCGGCTCGGAGGGATACTATCGCGGGCAGGTGGGGGCCGATCCGCGGCTCTTCCCGCCTGGCGATTACGAATACTTCGCCGTCGTGGATGTTCCCGATAGCAACAGCGAAACGCTCCGCAGCGGTTTCCGGATTCTCAAGTCCGACCTCGAAATGGACGTGACGAAGCCCGATCAGGTGGCTCATCTGGCGATGGCGGGCTCGCTCGCCGACCTTGGCCCGTGGGTTTCTGAGAAGGTGAAGAGCGCGTTCACGAACGGCTTGCCGAAAGAAGGCGCGACGACGAAGCTCGCCTTCAAGATCACGGACAAGAACCTGCTGAAACTGATCCCCGAGTGCTTCAAGACCGACTCTCGACGTTATGACCACCGCGGACCGGTCGAAGACCTGTGGGATGAGAAGCTCGCGTTCGTGGATATCGACAACCCGGATCTTCAGGCGTGGTTGCATCGTCGAGGGTTCCGCGATCGGGCAGACAAGAATGAACGTGCCGCGACGCCGATCCGCGAGTTCGTGACGCACGGGCCGCGTGTCTTCCGGACATCCGCCCAGGACACTCCGCCGCTTGGTCGCGATGGAGTGCCGCTCGTGGCACGAGCGCCGAACAGTCAGATCGCGATAAGCTGGGTCATCTTCGTGGTGGTCTTGCTGCTGTGCTGGGAATGGCTCACGCGAAAACTGCTG
This sequence comes from Planctomycetota bacterium, assembly GCA_021413735.1. Classification (GTDB taxonomy): domain Bacteria; phylum Planctomycetota; class Planctomycetia; order Gemmatales; family Gemmataceae; genus Gemmata. Next base: position 3,633 of record JAIOPV010000281.1, on the reverse strand, counting down.
CGGTTGGCGTAACGATCATCATGTGAGCCACGGGGTTTATCCCCGTGGTCGTTCGCGAACAAAGACCACGGGGATAAACCCCGTGGCTCGCAAATAATTTCCCTCTGTGGTAACGACGATCATGGCCACTGCGACAGCCAACACGCGAACGACCCCGCGAGACGAGCGCATCTACCACCCGCTCGAACAGCTCCGCGGCACCATCCGCAAGTACGTCATGATCGAAGGCGTGCTGTCCGTCTTCCTGTTCTTCGTGGCGTGGTTCACCATCGCGCTCGTCCTCGACTACGGCATCTTCAAAGCCACCAGTTGGGACTGGGTTCAGGACGCCTCGTTCGGGCTGCGGGTCGCGGCGCTGACGCTCGCACTCGGGTTGCTCCTCGGCATCTTCGTGTTCCGCATCGCTCGCCGAATCATGGTCGAGTTCTCGCACCCTGCCCTTGCCCTCGTTCTCGAACGCAAGTTCCCCAAACTCCTCGGCGATCGGCTCATCACAGCCGTCGAACTCGCGGATGAAACGCAGGCCGAGAAACACGGTTACTCCGTCGCGATGATCCGCAAGACGATCGACGAAGCACGCGAGAAGGTCGCTCAGGTGCCGGTGCGAGAGGTCTTCAACTGGCGACGGCTGCGGGTCATGTCGATCCTGCTGGTCGCGTGGCTCGTGGGCTTGGTTGCCTTCGGGTTCGCGGCACACACCATCTCCGCAGGGAAGTTCATGCCCGTGCACGCCGCGTGGAAGAGCTACCACGTCGCAAGCATCCTCTTCGAGCGCGATCTGGTGCTGCTCAACACGCCGTGGCCACGCCGCGCACTCCTCGAACTTCGTGACCCGAAGGAAGACACCGTTCTGGGCGAAGCCGGCATTCGCGTTGCTCAGAACGGCGGCCCGCCGAGGCTCAAGGTTCGGGCTTACCGCTGGGTGATCGTCGATCGCAAAAACGACAACGGCTGGCGACCACTCATGTGGAGCGACGTCACCGAGTCGCTCGTCGGCGTGCCGGTGCCCGCGCTCCCGACTTCGTCGGCCCTTCCCGCGGATACCACCAAGTGGACGGTTGATTCGATCATCGAAAACGAGACGGTTCGCGGGATGATGAGCACCGCGATGGGGTCGCAGAATTACGACCAACTCCGTGCGGTGTTCGACAAGCTCGAAGACATCGCGGCTCGTCCGTCGTCGGGGCGCTCGCTTCGGAAGCTCGACCAGCCAACGGAAGTGAAATACAAGTACATCGGCGTTCACACGGCCGGCGACGGCGAACTGAAATCCGAAGGCAACAACGAGTTCGCCGGGGAAGTGACCGGCCTAAAAGAAGACGTGTTCTTCACCGTTCGCGCCGAGGACTTCCGTTCCCCCGAACGCAACATTACGCTGATTCCGCCACCGACGCTGATGAACCTCATGAAAGAGGAATATCAGCCGGCGTACCTGCACTACGCTTCGCCACTCATCCCGAATCCGGACGATCCGAGCAAGCTCATCGTCGCGGGATGGGACGCGCTTTCGGGGCTCCGCCAACGCATCCCGGACGAGAAGCTCGCCGTCACCGGCGACCGCACGGTCTTCGTGGTTCCCGTCGGCAGCGAAGTCATCATCAAGGGCATGACGGCACGGCCGATCGTGAGCGCATTCGCGAAGCCGAAGCGTGGTCGAGTGCCGGGCGGGAAGGTCAAGATCGTCGACGGCAAGGAACTGCGATCCGACGAGGAGGTTCCGCTTCACGTCGAGACGGTCAAGGAAAAGGAAGGCGACAAGGAGTTTGAACGCGGCAAGTTCACGATGTCGTTCCGCGGAGCCGACCGCGTCACGGATATCGTCGAGTTCGATCTCGACTTCGTGAACTCCGATGGCATCCGCCTCACCAAGCCGTGGCAGATGCAAATTCAGGTGATCGAGGATCAAACGCCGGTGGCAGAAGTGATCCCCGAGTATCTTCGCAAGGTTGGCAAGGAATACTGGGCCACGTCAAAGGCGAAGATCCCGTTCAACCCTGAGAGCAACATCCGCGACGATTCGGGTCTGAGCAAGGTGGCGTACACGATCACCTACGAACCGAAGGATGCGTACGTCGTGCGGTCGCTGCAGTTTCGCGACTACTGTCGCGGCATCGTGTTCCCGGTGTTGAACGGCGAACGCGGTTTCGGCAACCTCCTTGTCGCGAGCAGCAACTACGTCTTCCAGATCCTCTCCGACGACGCGAACGCTCGCAAGGAAGCCTCGTTCCCGATGGGCCAGTTCGCTGCGAAGCCCAACGCGAACGGAGAGGGCGGTGGGCTTGACGCGAACCTGAAGCGTTACACGCTTGCGCACATCAAGTCGATGCTCGATAAGCCTGTGACCGAAGGGAAACCGGAACTCATCAAACGCATCGGGTTGAAGACCGAAGCCCTCATGGGCATGAGGCGAGAAGACGGTATCTTCGAGAAATATCGCTGGAAGGTTGACGGCGACTACTTCGACATCGGCGCGATCAAGAAATTCCAGGTGCCTCCGGGCGAGGTGCAGCCTCGCTACGAAATGCAACTGTCGGTCGAGGCCACTGACACGAACTACGACACCGGCCCACGAATCGGGCGATCAGACCCGATCACGATTCTGGTTGTTTCCGATAGCGAATTGCTCGTGAAGATCGGCGAAGACGTATCGCGGCTCGCAACGAAACTCGACGAGACGATCAAGAAGCTCGATGGTGCGAAGGTGAAGTACGAGTTCGTGCGGTCGAAGGTTGACCGTCAGTTGCCCGACGAACTGGAAGCAGCGAAGATCAAGGCGAAAGACGCCTGGCAGGATGTCCAAAAGTCTCGCGACAATGCGCAGTTGGTTGCTCGTGAGTTCCGCCGCCTGGAACGCGAGTGCGTCTACAACGTCATGGGCGACAAGGTCACCGCCTTCCAGGGCGAGATCGCCAATCGGCTGGAACGGGCGTTGGGTGAAAACCCAACGCCCGTGAGTGAACTCGAAGAGAAGAGCCTTGCGGAACGCTTTCCGCGGTCCACGTTCCCGAAGGTGGACGAACTGATGGGTCGGGGTCAGACCGAGTTCGACCAGGGGCGATGGATCGACCCGGCGACGTCAGCGAACACCGCGAGCGAGTTATTCAAGCTCCACGAAGAGATCGTCAGGATTCGGGGTGTGATCGGCGAAGACATAGGCTTGGACGGCTTGCGAAACGCGCTGCGAAACTTGCGGGACGAGCAAGCGAAAATCAACAAGCAGATCGAGGAGTACATCCGGGATGCAGAGGGCAAGTTGCTCAAGAAGACTCCGCTGCTTGGATCAGCTGGGCCGTTCTTCATGGCCAAGGGCGAAACCAAGAAGGTCCGCCAGAGCATCGCATGGCGGCAGTATCAAGGCGACACGGTGAAGGTGAAGGTCGTCGCGTCGGACCCCTCGATCATGGTTCCGGCCGAACTGACGCTCGACTTCGAGAAGAACGACCTCAACTTCGAGTACGAAGTGAAGACCGGGACCAAGGAAGGCGATTTCACGATCACGCTGACGCCGATCGTGGGGCCAGAGGTTCCGGACAAACCAGAACCGGTCGTGATTCAGATCACCGTGAAGTGACGGGTTTCGGCGAGCGGGGTGACGTATCAGTGTTTTGGTTTTAGCCCTGGAAGGGCGTCGGA
>JAIOPV010000275.1 GCA_021413735.1 Planctomycetota bacterium | reverse complement strand
TTCGCGCGGTCAGTATGGGGGCGTCGTCCGCGTGTGGGACACAGAGAAGGGAAAGGAGATTTCCCAGTTGGACGGCCAGGGCAAGGACATCCCTCAATTCCAGACGTACATCCTCCAGAGCATGAATATCACTCCGGACGGGAAGCAAGTGATTTCCGGTTGCTCGGACGGCTTCATCCGCGTGTGGGATGCGGACAAAGGAGAGGAACTGTTTCGTCTCACGCGAAACATTGGGTCGATTGATCACATTGCAAGTTCGAGTGACGGGAAACGAATTCTCTCTCCGAGCGCTGGCATAGCCGTGCGAGTTTGGGACACGACCTCAGACAGGGCCTTCTACCGGCTGGGTCGGCACACGGAGACAGTCCGATGCGTCGCGTACTCCGCCGACGGGACACGGGGCATCTCGGGCAGTCGAGACCGGACCGTGCGTGTCTTCGATACCGAGGCCGGCAAGGAACTTCTTCAGTTCAGCAAGCACATGGCGGGTGTCTATGGTGTGGGACTCTCTGCGGACGGGTCGCGAGCCATTTCCGGGGACGCCGATGGCATGATTTACGTTTGGGAGACTGAGAAGGGGAAGGAGCTTTATCGTCTCACAGGTCACAAGGACATCGTGTTTGGGGTCGGGATATCCAGTGAGGGAAAGCGAGCCGTTTCTTGCGGTCAAGACAGCACTGTGCGAGTGTGGAACCTCGAAACGGGGAAAGAACAGCATCGCCTCACGGGGCACACGGGTTCGGTGTTGTGTGTGAGCATATCCGGTGATGGAACACAGGCGATTTCCGGCGGCTCGGACGCCACCATGCGACTGTGGAATCTCGAAACGGGGAAAGAAGTGCGTCGCTTCACGGGGCACACGGAAAGCGTGAATTGCGTCGCGATCTCGACCGACGGAAAGCGTGCCGTTTCAGGAAGTAAAGATCAGTCCGTCCGACTGTGGGATCTGGAGACTGGGAAGGAGATCCGTCAGGTCAATTTCCATGGGGATGCTGTCCTCGGTGTTGCGATTTCGGGAGACGGATCGCGGGTCGTCTCGAGCGGCGCAGAGGGGGGCGTCCGGTACACGGAGTTGAGACTCGCCGGAAATATGCGGTCACTTGAAGGACACTCAGGCGGCGTATACGGCGTTGGGATTTCAAGCGACGGAAAGAAAGCCATCACGGGTGGGGCGGACAAACTTGTCCTGATGTGGCGAATCCCATGAAGGGATCGCAATGAGCCCGGAGCGAGGGCGAGGTCTGGCCCATCGCCCTCGCTCTTGTGTCACTTCGGCGTTACCTTTGTAAACTGCAGTTCGCCATCGCCATACTTGAGCACCAATTCATCATTGGTCAGCCTCAGGATGGTCCGCCGTGATTTGCGTTCCACTTCACTCACGGTTACGACCATCTCAAGTGTGTCGCCGTCGAGTGTGTAGGTGCCCTCAAATTTCTCGGGCTTCCCGTTGTCTATCGAGGAAAGAATCACCTTCCCGGTGATGGTGAACTCCTGGAACGATTCGAGGCCCTTCTGGGTCGCGGGTTGTTTCCACTTGCCGACGATCTTCAAAGGCCAGTCGGTCGTGACGGGTGCAGGGGCCACGAGCGGCTCACTTCCAAGCGGCAAATCCCACACCCTCACGTTCTTCTCGTCGCTGCCAGCGATGGCACGTCGGCCGTCCGCCGAGATCGCAACGCTGCGGATGGACTCAGCTTTGCCGGGAAGTCGGAACAGCGACTTGCCGGTTTCCGTGTTCCAGACGTAGATGGCTCCATCGCTGGAGCCGGAAATGGTGCGTTTGCCATCTGCTGAGATGTCCACATCGTAAACCGTGGAGATGTGCTCGGTAATCGTGTGCATGACCTTCCCGGTCTCCAGATTCCAGATGCGGGCCGTCTTGTCGAAGCCTCCCGACACAGCCCGCTTCCCATCCGCCGAGATGCCCACGCCAGAAACGATCTCCGTGTGTCCTTGGAGGCGGTAAAGCTCCGTACCCTTGTCGATATCCCAGACGAAGACGAGCTTACCGCTGGCGGAAACCACCCGCTTCCCATCCCACGAAACCTTCAGACGCATCACGTACGCGGGGTGCGGAAGTTGGAGCAGTTCTTTGCCGGTTTCCAGATTCCAGACCCGAAGTGTCTTGTCAAAGCCACCAGTAACGGCACGCTTGCTATCAGGCGAAATGGCCACGCCCCAAACCGATGCCGTGTGTCCTTTCAGTTCGCGGAGTTCTTTACCAGTTTCCAGATTCCAGACCCGAACGGTGGTGTCGAAGAGACCACCGGTGATGGCTCGCTTTCCATCGGTCGAGATCGCAACACTACTAATCGTTGACGTGTGTCCTTTCAGTTCGTGGAGTTCCTTACCGGTTTCCAGATTCCAAATGCGAGCGGTAGTGCCTTCGGAGCCGCTCCCGCTGGAGATGCCGAACTGCCCATCTGCCGAGACTCCCACGCTGAGAACTCCGCGTGACTGTTCGAGCGGGGGGTACCTCAGAGTTGGAGTTGAGATCGGAGCGATTACCCGAACGGTGATCTCAAACGGCTCTGTCAGGACGAGCCCGTCAGTGCTGGCTTGGAGTTGAACCGTAGTCTTGCCTGCTGCCGCATCTGGCGCCGCCGTCAGCTCGATCTTGGCGGTGTCCGTGAAGCCCGTAACGGTGACGGGTTTGGCCGTTACCTTGGGCGGTAGGTTGTTCATTTCCAACGTGAGTGGACCAAGGAATTGCAGCCGGTTGATGGCAACATTCACAGACTGTGTTTCCCCAGACTTGAGGGTCACGTCGTTCGCGGTGAGTTTCACGATGGGCGTCGGTGCCGACGGTGTCGCCTTCACATCAGGAACCTCCGGACTCAGCCACATCCGCACGCTCATGTCGTAGCTACTCGATACGGCTCGCTTCCCGTCTGCCGAGATCGCCACGGCGGAAACCCAGCCTGTGTGTCCCTCGAGTTTCTGGAGTTGCTTGCCGGTTTCGAGATTCCACATCCGAATGGTCTTGTCCTCGCTACCGGAAAAGGCCCGCTTTCCGTCTGCTGAGATCGCCACGCCGAAGATGTGGACTGTGTGCCCTTCGAGTTTGTGGAGCTCCATGCCCGTATCCAAATCCCAAACTCTCACGGAATTGTCGGAGCCCCCAGTTCCGGAGACGGCTCGCCTTCCGTCGGCTGAGATCGCCACACTGGTGACAATGCTTGTGTGTCCTTCGAGTTTGTGGAGTTCCTTACCGGTTTCAGGATTCCATACCCGCACGGTACGGTCGGAGCCACCGGTGACGGCTCGTTTCCCGTCTCCCGAGACCGCGACGCTGGAGACCCATCCTTTGTGTCCGTCGAATTTGCGGAGTTCCTTGCCGGCCTCCAGATCCCAAACTCTCACCAAATTATCGAAGCTGTCACCCGAGATCGCTCGCTTTCCGTCTGCTGAAATCGCCACGCTCTCGGCATTGCCTCTATGTCCTTCGAGTTTGTGCAGTTCCTTGCCCGTATCGAGGTTCCACACCCGTACTGTCTTGTCGTCACCACCGGAGACGGCTCGCTTTCCATCTGCCGAGATCGCCACGCTGCGAACTCGATCCGTGTGCCCAGGGAGGCGAAGCAGTTCATGGCCCGCCTCCAGATTCCAGACGAAGACCGTCTTGTCCATCCCACCGGAAACGGCTCGCTTTCCGTCTGCCGAGATCGCGACTCCACACACTCCGCTCGTGTGACCATCCAGTACCGGACCAGCACGCCACGGCGTGAAAGGTTTCGCTTCGACTGGCTTGGGTGTCGGCGTGACGGAAGGCGGCTTCTCACGGGTCGAGTCAGCCACTTGCGAAAAGGTGCCTGAACCCCCAGGCGGCCGCGCTGGACGCGAGCCTTGCTCCTTGAGGATCATCACGGCGCAGGAAAGCACGTTCATGCCGATGAACCCGGCAACGCCGACCACGAGCTTCTGGAGCTTGGTCAGCGACGACCACCGCCACCTCCCCTTCCCACTACTCTCCTCGCTGTCGAGGGGGCTTGGCGCTGTCGGTTGTTTCACGGGATGCGCCGGCCGAGTTGTCTGTCGCGGCGATGCCTGGACCGGCTTCGCAACGGGGACCGGCGTTGATTTGCGTGGCGAGAGTGGCTTCGGATCGGGGAGCGGCATCGGTTGCGATGTCGGAGTGAGCAACCGCCGAACCTCGGCTTCTTGTTTGGAAGTGAGAGTCGGTATGCGTTTGCCATCCGTGCCGATGAGTTCATCGAGCAGCAGCACTTCTCGCAAAGGCATCCGACTGGACAGTATCACCCAACCGGCCAACGCCCTCGCCGTGGGGTCGGGCAAACTCCACAGTTCACGAAACAACGGCGAATTCGCCGGCTCCTTGATATCCGCTTCCTTGAACAGCAGGTTGTCACCGTTGTCGAACTTCTCCCAGAGCTTGCGACCACCCACGGCAAGACAACGAATGGCGGTGTAGATCAGCAACAGAGGAAAGCGATCCATCTCGAAGTGAAAGCGGTCGTCGTCGCGCCTGGGATGCTGGTAATTGGCGTGTCCAATCTCGCTTGCGGGTGTGCCTTCCAGAGCAGGGACGTACATCCCGTCGTAGTCAATCAATTGCGGTAACACGCCGCCGTCTGTCGGCACGAGGATGACGTTGCCGTGCTGCAAGTCGCCGTGGGCGATCTTCGCAGCACGAAGATTCTGACTGAGTTTGTGCCAGATCACCGACAACTTCTCGAGCACAGCCGGAGTGTCGAGCCGTTCCCGGACAAACTCGTGAAGCAGTTTGCCTTCGACCCAGGTCATCTTCAGGATAGGGTAACGCTCGGAGCCGATGCGCAGGTCGCCATCGAGATACTGGAAATCGACCATGAATGGCAGTTTGGTCGTTGCTCGTGCTTGAGCGAGGTGTTCGCTGATGGCCTGATAGCGTCGATTAAGCTGGCTGACTTCCTTGGTGAAACATTTGACCGCCCAACTTTTCCCCGCAGTCGAACGCAATTGATACACATCGGCGAAGCCGCCTGAACGAGCGATGGGCAGACCGTGAGCACTGGTGGTCACTTCGGCGACACGGAGTTCGACGTCCTTGAACGAGAACGACGGGTCTTGCACTGCTTCGTTGTAATCTCTCGAACTCGGCCAACGCATTTGTGTTCCCACGAAATCGGAGAGTAGTGTGTTCTTGCGTGCGTCTTGACCGGGCGAACTCCGCCTGTGATTAGATCATCACCGAAGCCGCGCGGCGACGACAAAGATAACCTTGCATTGTTGAATTGATAGGTGTTTTGTGAGCGTCGAGGTGTCAGGCCGACGGTCGATTTCGCGAGGACGACGGTTGTTTGGCGCACACCGTCGAGCTGACGCTTCGACGCTCACAATCATTTCAACCCAGCAAGATTACCTCCAACCGATCAACTTCACGATATCGCGGGGCGACCTCCACCATAACGCATACGACTCACCGATTCTTCCGGCAGCGAATGACTCGGCTGGCACAGTCGCTGCGACGCTGGTACGATGCCGACCCCAATCGCAAGAGGCGGTGCCATGAAACGCGTCGCAGTCCTACTCGTCGCCCTGACCGGCTGCCAACAGCGCAACTCGGAGTGGTAACGGCCGAACAGACACGTCGGCAAACCCTGCTTGGCCGAACCATGGAGATGTGACGCTGATGCTACGTTTGATCTTGGCCATGGCTGTCACGGTGGCATTCGGTCTCGCGTCCCGGCTGTCTCCGCTGGGCTGGTTATTCTGGGACAGGGTCCTGGGGGAAATCCTGTATGCAGTGGCAGCTTACCTCGCACTCGCCATGCTCCTGCGTCGCAAACCGCCGTGGTTCATCGCCCTGATTGCGTTTGGTTGTTGCCTGGCGGTCGAGCTGTTCAAGCTGACGGGCATTCCCGCCGAATACCACCGCATGTTCTTGGTTCGGTGGTTTCTGGGCATGACCTTTGATGTGGTGAATCTCGGCTATTATCTCACGGGTGTGGTGCTGATCGCATTCGTGGACAGTGCGACGGGTAGTTCAAAAGCGAGGCAAGAAATGGGTCGGGAATCGAATTGAACAAAAGAGGGCTTCGCGGTGGCAACGCCGGCACATGCCTGGAGGTCGGAGTGGCGGCACAGGGGTTGCACTTCTTGATTGGTGTCGCCTAATTTCTGAGGAGATTTATGATGCGCGAAACGCAACTCAGCCTCCGGGAACTCGGCCTTGTCGCCGGAACTCGCGCGGCCCTCGGTGCTGGCCTCGCTCTACTTTTGGGCGATCGACTCACACCCCGTGAACGGAAGGTGTTCGGGTGGGCTCTCATGCTCGCGGGTGTCGCCACGACGATCCCTCTGGCCGCCGACATTCTCGGCCGAAGTCGCGTGATATCTTCGAATACTCCAGGGTGGCGGAATGAGATGGAATTGGCTCGTACTTAACCTGCCGTGACCAGTGCCACCAAGTCAGGGCCGTCCATCGGAGTCATATTCCACCGGTGACTTCCTTCAGAGCTTCGATGAGTGTGTCGATCTCAGCAGTGGTGCTGAACGGTCCCGGACTGACGCGAGCCAAACCGTCGGGGTAGCTGCCTACCGCTTTGTGGATATACGGAGCGCAGTGCAGGCCCGGTCGGATGGCGATGTCGAACGACTGATCGAGGATCGCGCCGAGGTCGGACGCGGGCATCACCTCACAGCGGAAGCTGACCGTGCCGACGCGACGCTTGGGGTCGCCGTGGCCGAACACCTCGAAGCCAGACATTTCCCCGAGGGCTCCCCGCAGTCGATCGCACAGTTCGATTTCGTGATGCAGAATCGCTGCTGGACCGCGTTCCTCGACGAAGTTAAGACCCGCGACCAACCCCGCGACCCCGAGCACGTTCGGGGTGCCGCCTTCGAGGTAGTACGGGAACTCCTTCGGCTGCAACGGGCTGGACGAGTCGCCACCGGTGCCGCCTTCACGCCACGGTCGCACGGCGGCTCGCAAGCCGACATACAACGCTCCCGTGCCGGTCGGCCCGAACAGTGACTTGTGCCCCGGGAACGCCAGCAGGTCAATGCACTCGGCCTGCACGTCGATCGGAATCACACCTGCGGTCTGTGCCGCATCGACGAGGTAGAGCGCATCGCGAGCGCGAACCAACTTCCCGATCTCGGCGATGGGCTGAACCGTGCCGAGAACATTGCTCGCGTGTGTGACGGCCACGAGCCGAGTCTTCGGGGTGAACGCCGCCTGAATCGCCGCAGGATCGACCGTTCCGCCACCATCGGACGCGATGCGGGTTAGCGTGATGCGACCCGCTTCGGCCATCGCGACCAGTGGCCGCGAGACACTGTTGTGTTCGAGGTCGGTGGTGATGACGTGGTCGCCATCGTTGAGGACGCCCTTGAACGCCATGTTGAGGGCGTCTGTGCAGTTGAGCGTGAAGACCCACCGATCCGGCCGCACGCCCGAGAAGAAGCGGTTGAGCCGGTGGCGTGCATCGTCGAGCGTGTGCTCTGCCGCGAGAGCCATCTTGTGGCCGGCACGTCCGGGGTTCGCGAGGGTGTGTCGTGCGAAGTGATCGAGTGCGGTGTAAACGCCTTCGGGCTTCGGGAAACTCGTCGCTGCGTTATCGAGGTAAATCATGGTGTCGTAGTTTACTCGCGGTTGTCTGTGTCAGTCCCAAACTGATGATTCAAGACCCACCAGACAACCACGCCGGCACGTTGGTCGGGAAGGACGAGGTCAAGAAATCGGTAGAGTCGCTGTTGCTGCTCGGGTGAAAGATCCGTGAGGCGGAACCGCACGTCACGAGCGTTTGAGACGTCGGGATGAATGGTGTTTTCGAGAAATCGCCACCACGTCATCCGGTCGGCCCACACTTCGCGAGGGATACCGAGGGCTATCAACTCGGTTTCGTGCGTCGTCACCCAGTCTCGCCAAGCCAACTCAGGTGCTCGGTCGCGACGGAAACTCACGGGATTGATCCTTGTCAGTGGCCGACGTACTTCGCGTACAGCGTGCGAGCCTTGTCGGTCTCGCTCGTGCCCTTGATGATCGCGCGACCATCCGGGAACACCGTGAACTCATACGGGTCGCCGTTCTCAATCAGATTGAACTTCAGCAGGAACTTGTTGAAGCTCACGGTGCCGGTTTGCTTCAGCACCCCCGCGAGGTACTCGAAGTCCAGCTTGTTCGCCGCACGATGCGACACCTGCACCGCGTTGCGACCACAGAGCGTCGTCGTTTGTGTGCCGTGTGCGCCGTCGAGCCACTCGAAGTTGCGTTGCGCACAACACGGGCACTTCCCCTTGCGACCCGCCAGCGGCGCGATCTTCACTCGGCGATTCGTGTTCTCCCACACGTTCAGCACGAGCAGTTCGCGGTTGATTGCCGCCTTGTTCCCCGACAGTAATTTGATCGCTTCCGTTGCCTGGTAGCTCGCGACGATGCTCACGATTGGAGCCAGCACGCCGGCTGTCTCGCAGGTTCCAGTTTCGCCAGGCGCTGGGGCTGCTTCAAACACGCAACGCAGGCATGGCGTCTCGCCAGGAATGATCGTCATGGTCATGCCTTCGCTGCCGACCGCACCGCCATACACCCACGGCTTGCCGTGCTTGAACGCCACGTCGTTGATGAGGTAGCGAATCTCGAAGTTGTCGCTGCCGTCGAGGATGAGGTCGGCGTCCTTGCAGAAGTCCTCGATGTTCGTGCGGTTGATGTCCGCGACGATCGGCTCCACCGTGACCGATGAGTTGATCTGTCGCAGTTTGATCGCGGCAGCTTCGGCCTTGGGCATATTGTTCGCGACGTCGGACTCGTCGAACAACACTTGCCGCTGCAAGTTCGACGGCTCGACGAAGTCGCGGTCAACGACCCGAACGAAGCCGACGCCAGCGCGAACGAGCGTGTTCGCGAGGACCGTTCCGAGGGCGCCGCAGCCGCAAAGCGTGACGCGGCTGGCGAGCAGTTTCTCTTGGCCGACTTTGCCGATGCCAGGGTGCCGCATTTGGCGGGAATATCGTTCGAGAGGATTGGTGTCTGTCATGGTGTGCCGTGAAATAGTTTAGCCGCGACCGCAAGGGAGCACGCTCCCCTGCGGGTCGCGGCTAAACGAGGGATTCAACCAGTAATTCCGTTGTCTTTGAGGAAGTCTTGCAGGAATCGCACCTGCTGTTTGGGCCACTTCTCGGCCTTCGCGAAGCCCGCGAGCGTGGCCATGTCTTCACGCATTCGACGCAACCCGTCGCCTTCCATTCGTTGGAAATAGCCGACGAGATAGTTCATCGCTTCTTCGGCGACGGCCGCATTGAGCACGCTGGCATCGGAACCTTCGAGGAAGACGTAAGCGTGCAGTGCCGCGAGCAGCAGCGGGTGAACGCCCAACTCCTCCGGGATCAGCGGAAACACCGCCGCTCCGTCGGGAGCTTCTTCGGGCGTCGGTTCTGTGTCTTCCTCGGCCACATCTTCCTCGTGATTCAGCAGCCAACCATTGGTATCAGAGATAGCCGTTCATCCGCGTCAAGCACATGATCGTCGGGCAAGCCGCGTAGGTCTTCATCGTCTCGATCCCGAAACAGTGCGAACACCCAACGCGGCTCACCCTCTTTCACCATGTGATGCTGAATCTGTGGGAACAGGAGAGCAAGTTCACGGTAGATGTCCTTATCTTTCCGCGAATGCACCCGAACTTCGGTCCACGCAGGGGAATCCACCACCAATTCGGTGAGCATTTTCGGGAGAGTCACAATCGGCACGGTCAGCCCCCGGCGACTGCGGGGATCAACGCCACGACCACGCCATCGGTGAGCGCCGTGTCCATCTCGTCGAGGTAGCGGATGTCCTCGTTGTTGACGAACACGTTGATGTATGGGCGAATCGTACCATTCTGAAACAGCTTCGGTTCCAGCGCCGGGAATTGCTTCACGAGATCGGCGAGTGCCGTGCCCACCGTAGTTCCGGTCACGGTCACTTCTGTCTTGCCGCCAGCTTGCTCACGCAACGGACCGGGAATCTCAACCTTAATTGCCATCGTTTCCTCTTCGTAGGGCCGGCTCTGCCGGCCATCTTCGTGTTCGCATCCCGCAAATATCGGCCGGCAGAGCCGGCCCTACAAATTACACCAACGCCGGTTCCGTTGACTTCAAACCCGACAGTTCCTCGAACGCGGCCAGCGTCGGGGCGATCGTCGCTGGCGCTTCCAGAGCGTCGAACACCGCGTCTTGCGTCTTCAGGCCGTTGCCCGTGATGCACAACACAATCTCTTCGTCTCGCGGAATGCGGCCCGACTCGATCAGCTTTCGCGCCACGGCCAGAGTCGCACCGCCTGCCGTCTCCGCGAACACGCCTTCCGTCTTCGCCAGCAGAATCATCGATTCGACGATCTCTGCGTCAGTTGCGTCCTCAGACCAACCGCCAGACTCCTTGATGAGCTTCGCCGCGAAGTACCCGTCGGCAGGGTCGCCGATCGCGAGGCTCTTGCAGATCGTGTTCGGCTTCCGCACCGGCTTGTGACGCTCGCGACCGCTCTTCACGCAGTCGGCGATTGGATTGCAACCGGTGGCCTGTGCCCCGTACATCTTCGTCGTAACGGGCGTGTCCACGAGGCCGACGTTGTGCAGTTCCGTGAACGCCTTGTGAATCTTGCCGATGAGCGCTCCGCCCGCCATTGGACAAACGACGTGCTGCGGGAATCGCCAGCCGAGTTCCTCCGCGATCTCGAAGCCCATCGTCTTCGAGCCTTCCGCGTAGAACGGCCGCAGGTTCACGTTGACGAACCCCCAGCCGTACTTCATCGCGATCTGGGTGCAGACGCGGTTCACCTCGTCGTAGGTGCCGGTCAGCTTGATGACCTTCGCCCCGAAGACGGCCGTGCCGAGGATCTTCACTCGCTCCAGATCGGCCGGAACAAGGATGAAGCTCTCCAATCCAGCAGAGGCAGCCTGTGCCGCAACGCTGTTCGCGAGGTTCCCGGTGCTGGCACAGCCGACGGTTCGCATTCCGAACTCGCGGGCCTTGCTGAGCGCCACCGACACGACGCGATCCTTGAACGACAGCGTCGGGAAGTTCACCGCGTCGTTCTTGATCCACAACCGCTCGACGCCGAGTGCATCCGCGAGGCGGTCGGCGCGAATCAGTGGCGTGCCGCCGACGTGTTCGCCAACGGTGGGCTCGCCGTCGAGCGGCAGCAGTTCGCGATACCGCCACATATTCCACGGCCGCTTATCGAGCTTGGCGCGGGTGAGCGCCGGCTTCACTCGTGCGTAGTCGTAGGCGACTTCGAGTGGGCCGAAGTCGTCGACGCAGAAGTTGATGGGAGATTTTGGATAGAGCTTGCCGCAGACGCGACACTTCATGCCGATGGAAAAGTCGCTACTCGACACGGAGACACCCCAGTTGTGTTGGAGTGAGTCTTGTTCCAGGGATGAACCGCCGGGGAGCCCAGCGGGTGCGGTGAGATAAGAGGAATCGGCGGAGGTTGCCCCCCACACGAGATCTTATCTTCCCCGGCCATACCCGTTCCCATTGGAACGAGGCGTTTGCCGGGCAGGAGTTAGCACCTGCACCTCGGGCGTATCTTGCGATACGCGACCGGGCCGGTTGCTGTGGCGTCGTCGGGCCTGGCCCCTCAGCCACTCTGGATAAGATACTCACCAGTTCAAGTTGTCAGGTTCCAGCGGCGCGGCCGCGTGGAGTTGGGTCAAGGATAAGAGACAACTCGCATTGCGGCAAGGGAATGTCGGAAATTCTCGCGTGCTGTTATGATGGCAAGGCACCGCAACTGGAGGGAGGATTCTCGATGCCGTCGCCATTTCCTGGCATGAACCCGTACTTGGAAAGCTCGCACTTCTGGGCTGACTTTCATGCGACGTTCATTCCCGCGTTACGGGCCGCGCTCACGGCGAAGGTCGCACCAGCTTATTTCGTTGGGGTTCAAGAACACGTTTACATCCACGAGCCCGAGGACAAGAGACTGCTCGGAGTTCCCGATGTCGATATCGCTTACGCGACAACCTCCAATAAGCGTTTGTCAGGAAAGGGAACCGCGACAGTGACCGCTCCCGCAACGGTCACGATTCCGCAGTTGAGGAAACGGAAAGTTGGCTATCTTCAAGTTGTGGACGGCAAGGATCAGACGGTGATCACGGTGATTGAATTGCTGAGCCCGTCGAATAAATACGCTGGCGCTGACCGAGACAAATACCTGACTAAGCGGTTGGAACTGTTCGCAACGCAGGTTAATTTTGTTGAGTTGGATTTCCTTCGAGGTGGGCCACGCTTGCCACTCACCGGGTTGCCCGATTGCTCGTATTACGCAATGGTTAGCCGACCGGCAGCGCGACCAAAAGCCGACATCTGGCCGCTCACACTTCGCGACCCGCTGCCCGCGCTCCCGATCCCACTGCGAGAAGGCGAAGCCGAACCGCTGGTTGATCTCCAGGCAGTGTTAAACCGCGTGTATGACGAGGCACAGTACGGCGACCAAATTTACCACTACGCTCCGGAACCGCAACTTTCGCCAGCCGATGCAAAATGGGCGACCGCGATTCTCGCAGCAGCCCCGAAAGCATAACTCAATCCGTGGCTCCGAGTTCGTCGATTGCCTCGGCTGCGGTGTCGTACAACGCCCACAGCGTGTCGAGCGCCGTCGTGCGGAGCAACTCACGAATCTGCTTGTTCACACCAGCCAGCACCAACTCGCTGCCGCGTTGCTTCGCCATGAGATGACAACGCAACAGAAACGTGATGAACGCCGAGCCGAAGTAGTTCACGCCCGACAGATCCACGATGATCTGGTTCGGCGGGTTCTCCTTCAACGGAGCCAGCACCATCTGCGCAGCCGGTTGCAGAAGCGTTTCGGGTAGGTGTTCGATCTGCGGCGACGGAATAATAACGGCGATGTCGCCGTGCCGCCGGACCTGGAAGAATTCTTTGGTCAGGTCCGCGTCGGTGGTCATTGCGGCAACCTTTCAGGGTGAACGGGATCTCGAACGCGGGCGAATCGTCTCTCAAAGCGTAGCCGCGTGGATGGGTTGAATCAAGCATGTGACGGCAGAGACTCTGCCAATTGATGTGCGATCCGCTTCAAACGGAACGTTGATCCGCTTGAACGCGGTGCTGAGAACCCGCACCACGCTGTCGTTGGCCACGAGCCTCACAGGTTCCGAGTTTGCGGGAAATGCTTCAAACGCGGCGCAGGGATTGCATCTCGTTAGTCGTTCCACATCGGCCCAGATTGGGCAAATTCGATTGAACACCAAAAGGTAATTTGCAATGCCGAATCGCAAGAAAAAGCACAACGCTGCCGTGGCCGTTTTTGAAACCAAGGCTCGCGCAGACCATGCAGTTGCTGACCTGAAGGCCGCGGGATTCACCGATTCAGAAATCGGAATGGTATACCACGATGCGGAAGGTAAGGCCGTGAAGACCGGCGCTGCAAATGAGAGTCACGCGGAAGAAGGAGCCGTTGCCGGGGCGGTCGCCGGAGCAGCGGGCGGTGCCCTCGTCGGTGCTGGTATTCTCGCGGGGGTGATCCCGGTGATCGGTCCCGTTCTGGCGCTGGGCACGCTCGGCACTGTTCTTGTGAACGCCGCTGGTGGCGCTGCCATTGTGGGACTCACGGGCGCACTGGTCGGGTGGGGGATTCCCGAGGAAGACGCGGAGTTCTACGAGAACGAGGTCCAAGCTGGTCGCTACTTGGTCACTGTGGACACGACTGATCGAATCGATGAGGCCCGTCTGATCCTCCATCGCAATGGTGGGTTCGATCGGTGCGCGTGGGCAGCCGTTCGCGCGGATCGAGCAATCACGCTCTCAGAAGGTGGCATCCGGACCGAGGACGGACGGGTGATCCAGCTCAAAGAAGAGCAGCTTCGCGCCAACAAGGAGACAGTCAACCAGGGAGATGTCAAGGTTCGCAAAGAAGTCCACACCGAACATCAGCAGATCACCGTGCCCGTTGAACACGAGGAGGTCGTCATCGAACGGCGTCCGGCCAACGGAAGGCACGCCAAGGGAGATGTCGTCGCAGAAGAGATTCGCATTCCGGTCAAGGAGGAGCGAGTCAAGGTCTCCAAGGAGACTGTCGTGAAGGAAGACGTCAACATTAGCAAACGGAAGGTGCGTAGCAACGAGACGGTGTCAGGCGATGTCCGCAAGGAAGATCTGGTGGTCGATCCCACAAATGGGGCCAAGGTCCGCCAGACTCACAAAACCTCGCGGAAGTGAGAGAAGGTGACATCGAAACGGGCAGGGGAAAAAGTCCCCTGCCCGTTGTTATTTGTGGGATGCTCGCGAATTCAACAACTTCAAAACACTCTGTTCAGCCGCTGAAAGTCCCGCTCGGGCACGGCAGCGAGGGAGCGATCCATTCGCGAATGCAGCGAATACCCGCGGATGAATGTAGCTCTTTCGACAGACCGCAGGTGTGTTGCCGAGTTCAATTGCCACTTGCTCAATCACATGAACCACCGCTTTCTCTGCGACGCATTGCGAGTCAGGCACCGGCATCTTGCCCAACTGCTCCAACGCCGCAACGGTTCCGGCCCAGGTGCGAAAGTCCTTCGCGGTGTATGCTCCTCCTGCTGCCTCGCGGATGTACTCGTTCACATCTGCCGACCCAACACGCCCGGTCTTCCCGCGACTGTCGCGATACTGGAATAAGTGCTGACCAGGTATGTCACGGCAGGTTCGCACCACGCGAGCCAGTGCCCTGTCGTTCACTCTTCGGTCGTGCCAGACGCCGCTCTTGCCACGGAATCGCACCTGGAGCGATTCACCCACGAAGGCGACATGGCGATCCCGGAGGGTGCTGAGGCCAAAGGATTTGTTTGCCTTCACATACTCGGCATTGCCGACTCGCAGATGGGTTTGGTCGAGTAACTTCACCACCGCCGCGAGAACCTTTTTTCTCGGCAATCCCGGAAGGGCAAGGTCGGCTTCCACTCGCGTTCGGATGCGGACCAACGCTGATCCAAACGCGGCGAGTCGCTCGAACTTCTCGCCATCCTGCGACGAACGGAAAGCCGGGTGATAGCGGTATTGCTTCCGACCACGAGCATCTCGACCGGTCGCCTGGATGTGGCCGTTGGGGTTGTGGCAGATCCAGACATCTTCCCACGCAGGCGGAATTACAACGGCTCGTATCCGCGCGAGTGTGGCGGGATCATTGAGAATCCGACCGTCACTTGCGCGGTATCGAAAGCCGACCTTGGTTCGCTCGCGCCGAATGCCCGGCGTTCCGTCGCACGAGTGCGAAACCCGCTTTGAGAACTTGAATACCGTTGAGGTGGTCGTTCGCTTCGTTCGAATTGTTACGGTGACGTGCGGCATGCAGTTGCTTCTCGGCACCCATCAGACTTGGGCGAAAACTCTCTTCCTTCATCCCACAGCCAGTCCAGCGACCGCGATGTGGGTCATACCAGTACCTCGGCGACTTGTGCAGACTCCCGTTGGCGAATGGAACCGGCACGCTCTCGCAGGTCGCGGCCATCTCGCTCGGCGAAGGTTGCGACGATCTGAGCCACAACCGCGACCGCAATCTCCTGAGGATTCTCAGCCCCGATATCCAGACCGATGGGAGCGTGCAGTCTCGCGAACTGACCGGGTGACAGTTCAGAGGAATGGCGGTCCACTTCGGCAAGCAACTTCTCGGCTCTGGCTCGTGGGCCAAGTACACCGATGTAACGGGTCGAAGTCTGGAGCAACGATTCCACTGTGAGGAGGTCTTCCGAGAAGTTGTGATTCATCACAACCGCCGCGGTATTGTTATTGAAGCGAAGCGTTTCACACGCTTTCCTGGCCGGTGCGACGATCACTTCATCGGCTACTTTGAATGCGTCTTGATTAGCATAAGTGGGCCGCCGATCGACAAGCGTGACGTGCCAGCCGAGGAGTTTCGCGGCCTGAACAAGCGGCGGAACATCAGATCCCGCTCCAAAGATCACGAGTCTTCGTGGTGGTCGAATGACTTCCAGACAAATCTCGACTTCGCCTGTGGGGAGGGCGTAGGTGTTGACGCAGGAAGAGTCGAGATACAGGCACTCGGCGGCATCAAGCCGAACCCGTTCAGTGAGGCTTCGGTGCGAGAATTCGCCCTCTGCCTCCCCGCTTTCAGTCACTGCGAGCCGTTCGCCAATCGCAAATCCCGTCTCGGGATCAGCACGAAACACAGTCGCCAGCACGCCCCGTTTATCCTGAAGCAAGCACCGACGAGGGAACGCCAACGGGTCCGGTCCGTCTGTCGTGAGCCGTTCGAGTAGCACATGGACGGCACCGTTACAGCCAAGGCCGAGTTGCCAGGCAGTTTCGTCGTCGGTCGTGGAATCGTAGCTCACGACGCACGGTCCATTCTCGGTTCGCAGCCAGGCGTTTGCCCCGAGGTCGCCTTTCAAACCACTCTCGCGGCTTCCCCCGGTCTGCTCACCGACGTTCGCCACGAGCAGGCGTGCACCGACGCGCCGATACGCAGAGCCTTCGACTTTCATTACGGTTGCGAGGACGGTGGACTCACCACGTTCGACCATACGGATAGCAGCAGTTGTGACCGCTCGCAACTCGAGCATGGCGGCCTCGTGAACGACAAGTGGTTTCAGAGGACAAGAATTGACCGCGCTTGATGCTGCAATTGAAGTGCCAAATGTATCAGTTCCAGACTCTTATCGAAGATTCCCGACAACGGTCGAAATGTCGTGACGAGCGAATCGAGCTTCAGATTCAATCCGCAGCGAACGTGGCAGTGGGGTTCTCCAAGTCGCGCATGACCCTGCACAGCATCTCGATGTGAGATTCCTCTGCGTGGGGTTATTCATACGTGGATTAGTGGCCCCAGCACGTGGGCTTCTCCTGTCCGCGACTCTGCGGCACGGACCAGATCGGCGAACATGCCCTCCTGAGCCAGCAACTCCTGATACGATCCCGTTTCGACGAGCCGCCCATCATCGAAGACCAAGATTCGGTCCGCATCTGCGAACGTGCTGAGTCGGTGAGCGACCATGATGACCGTGCGGTTCCTGCTCGCCGTGCCGATCGCGTGTTGAACTTGCCGCTCGCTGATGGTGTCCAGGGCGCTTGTCGCTTCATCGAGAACGAGAATGGGCGGATTCTGGAGGAAGACCCGGGCCAGTGCGATTCGCTGCCGCTGCCCACCGGAGAGGTTCACGCCTCGCTCGGCGACTGCGGTCTTGTAGCCGTCTTCCATCGCAAGAATCTCATCATGAATGCAGGCCAACTTGGCCGCCTTCGCGACATCTTCCGGCAAGTATCTCTGGGCACCGTAGGTGATGTTCTCCTCGATGGTGCCGCTGAATATGAACGGATTCTGGCCAACGTATCCGATCAGTTGGCTGATCGTTTCGCGTGACACTTCTTCAAGCGGGATGCCCATCAACCAGAGCTTGCCCTCACGGGGATGCAGGAGCCGCATCAGAACCTTGAGCCACGTTGATTTCCCGCACCCCGATTTGCCGGCAACGCCGATCGTCTCTCCTGCGTGAACGACGAGATCAATGCCACGAAGTGCCGGAGCCGGCCGGCCGTCGGGAAGCGCGTAGTCCACATGTAGCCCCTCGACGCGGATAACCGGGCAGGTGTCATCGAGCCTGGGTTCCGTATGGGTTGGTGTCTTGAACGAAGGATCCACAGGGATTGCCAGGAGTTCCTGAAGATCGAGAACCCGCAGACTCGCTTCATGGCCTTCGTCGAGGACACGATGGATCTCGTTCAGAGGAGCCATCGCGCTCAGGTACAACATGGAGAATGTCAGGATGTCTCCGAAGCTGATCTGCCCGGAGATCGCCAGATACGCGGCAAGTGCGAGAACGCCGACATGGAACAAGCCTTCGATGAGTGCCTTCCCAGCCCCGAAGAACGACATCGCAATGTGATGCTTCAGTTCCTTGGAGCGTTTCTGCTCCGCAGCCTTCGAGACTCGCCGCAATTCGTGGGCGTGCGCATTCGCCACTCGCACATAATCCAATCCGCCGAGGAGTTCCACGACGGTGCCATCCATCTCCTCGTTCACTTTCATGAGCCGCAAGCGAACTCGCTTTTGCGATCGAAGTTGCCAGACGGTCAACGCCAGCGACGCCGGGATCACCCCGAGCATAGCTAACCCCAACCAAGGTTGTTTCCAAATCGCCGTGGTGATTGCGAAGACGCCAACGACAAGCGCCGGGAAGAAGTCCAAAAACGACAGCCGCAACAACCGCATGAACCCACCGACCGCGCGGAAGATTCGTCCGTGCAAAGCTCCAATCTTTTCGTGCGTCAGTCCTGAGAGATTGGCTTGCACCAGATGGGAAATCACCTTCACCGTCGTGTGCCGTTCAATGCGGGTACACGTGTTTTCGACAAGAAAGCGACGGAGAACCTGGAGGAACTCGCGGACCAGGATCATGCAGCCGATTCCAGCGAGAACTAAGGCCACAGCCTCAAGCACCACTGCCTTCGATTCGCCAGACTGAATTCCCGTTGCGACTCGATCAACGAGCATACCGGAAAGCAGAGGGATGCCCGTGGCCGCAACCCCGCCGAAGGCCATGATGGCAACCGCAGCCAGCAGCGCTCCGCGATGCGATTTCGAGAGCATTTGCCAGGTTTTGCGAGCCGTGACCGCCAACTCACGAACTTCTCTGTTGAAGGCGGCGACCTCTTGGGTCGATTTCGCAGGCATGTCGTCCTCAGGCGAATGATCGAAAAACGCGACAGCCAGTCGCAGCGCGAGAAAATACCGCCCGAAGTGGGCGGCATGAGATGGAGAGGTGATAAGGAGAGGAACTCATGCGGAGTCAGCGACCGCACGACTGGAGACGGCGCTGGACTTGGCTCACGAGAAGCGGTGAAGACTTCAGCATCCCAATGAGCCTCTGCTCGACCATTTGCGAAGGAGTCAAATCTGCACGGCTATCAGCAACCAGACTCTCCTCGTCGGCCCAAATGTTGTCAGCCTCGTTGTTCGTCTGAGAACGGTCAAAAGTTGGTTGTCGGTTATTCACGGAGTCCCTCATCGTTGCAGGTCTGAGATGGTAATCCATAGACGTGCAGACTGCGCGCCAATCAGCCCTCCGTTCTGTCTGGAAAAACCGGCATTTCCATAACCGCTGTCATATCGGCTACTTCAACCACCAAGAACAATTCGCACGGTGTGCTCCTGGCCGTCGTCGCGCAGCGGAATCGTCCCTTCGGGCAATCGCGTGCCGTTGTGCCAAACCTCGGCAACGCCATGCTCGACCTTGTGCGGGTTCTCGATCTGACATCGGTAGCGGGTGTTTCCGTGCCGATATTCCACCTCGAAGCGGTCCCAGGTCGCGGGGATCTTGGGGTTGAACGAGAGACGGTCGCCAAGCTTGGTGAACCCAAGAAGCGTTTCGATCGCGGCCCGATAGAGCCACGAGGCTGAGCCGGTGTACCATGTCCACCCGCCGCGTCCGACGTGGGGCGGCACGCCGTACACATCCGCCGCGACAACGTATGGTTCCACCTTGTAGCGTGTGACCCCCTCGGGCGAGTCAGCGTGCGACAGCGGACTGAGCATCTTCCACAGTTCAAACGCTTGCCCGCCGCGATCGAGTCCAGCAAGTGCCTGCACGAGCCAGATAGCCGCGTGCGTGTACTGCCCGCCGTTCTCGCGGATACCCGGCACGTAGCCCTTGATGTACCCCGGATGCAGGTTGCCTTTGTCGAACGGCGGCTCGAACAGCTTCACGAGTCGTGAATCGCGATCGACGAGATGCTTCACAGCGGAATCGACGGCTTGAATGGAACGCTGCTTGTCCTCACCGCCAGCGAGCACCGACCACGTTTGCGGCAATGAGTCGATGCGGCACTCGTTGTTCGTGTGCGAGCCGAGCGGAGTGCCGTCGTCGAACCATGCCCGCAGATACCACTCGCCATCCCACGCATGAGCCTCGACGGCCTGCCGCAACTGCTTCGCTTCATCACGCAGGCGAGTTGCCGTTTCGTTGTCGGTTCGCGAAGCAGCCAGTTCCGCGAACTCACCACGCACGAGAATCTGGAACCATGCAACCCACACGCTCTCGCCGGTGCCGCCCGCCCCGACAAGATTCATGCCGTCGTTCCAGTCGCCGCAGCCCATCAGCGGAATGCCATGTGGACCGAGTTTCCAACCGTGAGCGAGAGCACGCAGGCAGTGCCCGTAAACCGTGTCCGTCTGGTCGGAGACTTCGGGCAGGTAGTACTCCTCTTGCTCGTTCGGCTTGAGCGCCGGCCCACGCAGGAACGGCACCTCTTCATCGAGAATCGCGGTGTCACCGGTCACAGCGATGTAGCGGCTCACGGAGTACGGGAGCCACAGGAAGTCGTCCGAGAAGCGAGTGCGAACGCCGCGACCGGATGGCGGGTGCCACCAGTGCTGAACATCGCCTTCCGGGAACTGGCGTGCGGCAGCGCGAAGAATCTGTGCCCGAGCTTCGCCGGGTTCCGCGTAGAGCAGCGCCATCACGTCCTGCAACTGATCGCGGAATCCGTAAGCCCCGCCGGACTGGTAGAACGCGGAGCGACCCCACAGCCGACACGCCAGCACTTGATACGGCAGCCAGCGATTCACAAGCACATCGAACTCGGGAACCGGCGTTCGGACCTGCACAACCGAGAGCCGTTGGTCCCACGCGGCGGTCACTTCCTTCAGAGCAGCGTTGACCACGCCAGGATCGCGATAGCGGGTGGCGAGGTTTGCGGCTGTCGCTGCGTCGTTCGTTTCGCCAAGCACGAACACGACATCGGCAGTGCCATTCGCGGCGACATCGAATCGCCCCATGAGCGCAACGCACGGGTCCAACCCAGGGCCAACGTGGTCGCTGAGTCCAACACGCCGCATTGCCGCGGGCTGCGATGGGGAACGATTCCGACCGAGGAACTCGACGCGGTTGCCGGTGAAGGTTCGCGGCCTCAAGTTTGTGTCGCTGAATGCAACGCTGTTTCCGAAGCTGTCGTTGAATGCGCAGCGGGCGAGGAACGCCCCAGATTCCGAATCGGTTTCGGTCACGATGAACGGGGCCGTCTGTTCGCGATTCACGCCGAGAACCCATTCCGCGAAGAATGCCGCCGAGAGCTTTCGGTTACGATTGGCGCGGTTCGTGACCCGCAACCGCAGGATCTTCACTGGATCGGCAACCGGCACGAAGACCGTCAATTCCGTGGTGAGGCCGTTGCGGTCGGCAAGGTAAGTGGTGTAGCCATGACCGTGTCGCGTCTCGGTTGTTCCACCTGCAGGTCGCGAGGTCGTTGTCCAGAAGTGACCACTTTCTTCGTCGCGTAGATACACGATTTCGGCTGGCGGATCGCTCACCGGGTCGTTGCTCCACGGCGTCAGCCGATTCGACTGACTATTGCCGACCCAGGTGTAACCCACACCGGAATCGGTCGCGAGGAACCCCACCGACGGATTCGCAATCACGTTGGTCCACGGTGCGGGAGGGGTGCCCGTCACGACGTATTCGCGGCCATCCGGACTGAAGCCCCCGGTGCCATTCGGGAACAGCAACTTCTCGACCTGCGGCCGTTCGCCAACCTCGGGCTCGCCCGGACGAGTGGGCACCAAGTCAGGCGGCAACCGACGACCGCGAGCGAGCGCATCTGTCTGATTCGCGAGCGTTCCCTGATCGCCATGGAGCACAACGCGAGCGGCTGCGACGAGGAGCGTGCGGTCCTCGCTGCCGGGCTGCACCTTGCGAACGAACACGCCGCCGGGCTTGTCGATCACGTCGCGGCTGTCACTCGATCGCGCCAGGGTGGAGAGATCCTGATAGAGTTCTTCGCGGTAGCTCGCGGGGCGGTCGGCGAGCAGCACGAGATCAACCGGGAAGCCGCGACCTCGCCAGAATGCGTGAGCCTTCAACGCCTGTCGCGCGAGGGGCATGCCATCCCCATCGGAGACACACACCACGACAATCGGTAGGTCGCCCGAGATGCCATATCGCCACAGTGCAGGCTGCCCCTGTCGATTCTCGCGAAGAGCCACGAGAGCCCGCAACGCCAGCGGTGGGAACAGGACATGTCCCGCGAGCCGCTGGTAGATGTGCGACTCCGCGGCGGACACTCCCAGGTGCCGCAACTCCACGCGGCTGTGAGCCCAGGCCAGATCGAATGCTCGATCCGACGCCGCCGGCGCGTGGTAGTGATCCGCGAGAGAAAGCGCCGCTTCGCGACTGGAAGAAACCGCCGTGATGAACGCCAGCGTCGCACTGTCACCGGGTGCAAGGCGAACAGTCTTTCGCAGCGAAAACACGGGATCGAGAACAGGTCCAACGGTGCTGGAAAGACGGTGAGAGAGACTCTCGGGGTTCGCGGCTGAACGGCGACGACCAAGGAACTTCGACCGATCCGTCTCGTGCTCGGTGGATCGGTTCGCGTTGGCGTCGGCGGACACGAGATGGACCGCGAACATCGGCTGTTGGTCAGCAGCACGCGGTCGGCGACGACACAACAAGGCGTCATACTGCGACAACCATTCCGTTTCGAGGAACAGCTTGCCGAACGCAGGGTGCGCGAGATCGGCTCGCTGATCGTTCAGCACGATTTCCGCGTAGCTCGTGACCTCGACGCTGTGCGGTCGGCTGTCGTGATTGACCAACGTGATCCGGCGAACCTCCGCGTCCTGATCCGGTGCAACCACCAGTTCCATCTTCGTTTCGATCATGCCGTCGCGTCTGCGGAACTCGGCCTTGTCCGCGGAGAAAATGACCTCGTAATCCTCGGCCATCACGCCGAGCGGTTGGTGGCCGACCGACCATTGCTTGCTGGTCTCAGTGTCACGGATGTACACGAAGGTGCCCGAGGAATCGCGGGTCGGATCGGTTCGCCAACGAGTGACGGCCAACCCGCGACAAGTGCTATACCCGCCGCCCGAGTTCGTCAGCATCACCGTGTAGTTGCCGTTGGAAAGCAAGTGACTTCGGGGTGCTGGCGTGTCGGCGGTTGTGAGCCTGCGACTCACTTCGGATGTTGGGCTGGTTGGCGTCGCGACCTCGCCTTCGACCTCCGGTGGCCGGACTTCAGGGGCGTCCAGCGGCACCCGTTCCTGAAGCAGCAAGTCAACCGCACGCACAGTTGCTTCGGCTGAGAGCCGACGGCAATGGACATCTCGCAGCAGGCGATTCGTGATGGCACAGAGGCCCATGCCCTGATGGTGTGCCATGTACGACTGCACCACGCGGCAACGCTCATCGCGGTTGAGTCGGTCGGGCGTGAAGTCGATGGCTTCGTAGAAACCGAACGGTCCTTCGCCACCAAGGGCACGGAGGGCCGAGAAGTTCGCAACCGCACCTGGAGCGTCCATCATCGTGGCGAGCATCGTGGCGTAAGGAGCGACGACAAGGTCTTTGCTCAGACCGCGTTTCAGCCCGAGGCCGGGGACGCCGAACGACTGATACTGGTAGTCGCCTTCCGGACTCAGCACGGCGAAGCCCGATTCCGAGATGCCCCACGGCGTGTGAGTTTGCCCGCCGTACTCGATCTGCCGCGCGACTGTTGCCTGATAAGCGACATCGAGCATCGTACCGGGTGCCGGAGCCAACACGAGCCGCGGCATCAGGTACTCGAACATCGTGCCGCCCCACGACAGCAGGCCCGGCAGTCCGGCGGCGGGGGTCACGAGCCGACCAAGCTGGAACCAGTGCTTGCGTGGAACGACACCGCGTGCCACTGCCAGGAAGCTCGTGAGGGCGGCTTCCGATGCGAGCAAATCGTAATGGGCCGAATCGAGGCGTTCGAGCGGCACGTTGTACCCGATGCTGAACAGGTGCCGCGCTTCGTTGTAGAGGAACCGGAAGTCCATCGCATTCGCGAACCCTTCCGCCCGCGATGCGAGATCGTTGAGTTGGGTCACGATCGTGTTGGCCTGCGAGTGATCCAACGCCGCCGCGAGAGCGTCCGTGCCGTTGTGCTTGGCCAGATCAGCCCGCAGCAACGGCAACCGATCCGCCCACTGTCGCGTTCCCGCAGGGGTGTTGAGTTCCGCGAATGGACTCACCTGTCGTTCGTTCACCGGGGTAGCACGCAACTCCGCGACCCACGGACACACAGCCGTCAATTCACCACGCAAGCCGCATATTTGGTCGTTCAAGGCCCGCAGCCAGAAGCCGAGGTCGCCCGTCGGAACGGGCAACTGATTCGCGAACTTCTCGGCGACTTCCAAGAAGTCGGCCCAGCCGATCAGGTCGCCTGGAGCCGCTGCGAGATGCTTGCGCAGAGCGTCTACGGTTCCGGCAGGCATCGATTCAGAGGCAAGGTCGAGCGTGTCGAGCAGACCATTCACGGCGGCCCGCGATGGGATTGGCTCGTCGGCCTTTTCGAGCAGTCCGTTCTTCGTCGCGAGTAGACAGCCAAGCAAGTTCCCGCTGTCCACTGTCGAAACGTAGTCTGGCGGCAACGGTCGCAGCGTGGTTGTTTCGTACCAGTTCAGGAAGTGACCACGAAACCGATGCATTCGGTCGAGCGTGTCGAACGTGCGGCCGATCCGCGTCACGAGATCGGGTAAGCCGATGTAACCCAGATCGTGAGCGGAAAGCGTCGAGAGCAGGAGCAATCCCTTGTTCGTCGGCGAGGTTCGATGCGCGACGACGCCCTTTGGGTTTTCCTGATAGTTGTCGGGCGGTAGCCAGTTGTCCTCGGCGGTCACGAACGTCTCGAAGAATCGCCAGGTCTTGCGGGCCATTCGGCGGAGTTCGTGTTGCTGCGTCGCAGTCAGCGATTGCAGGGTCTCCTTGAGCGGTCGGCTCACGAACCACGCGATCACCGGCGAGCTTACCCACACCAGAAGCCATGGCGCTGCGGCACCCAGTGAGTCGGGGTTCACAAGCGCGAGCAAGACCCCAAGCCCGACCGCGAGAGAAACCGCTTGCCACATCGTTCCGAGGAACTGAAGCAATCCCGTTCCAAGGCGGGACTCAGCAGCCGCAGCCGTCTCCCATTCGAGCAGCGGGCGTTTCGAGATGGCCAACCGATACAGCGTGCGAGTGATCGCATCAAGAACGAGCAACGCCTGATTCGGCAGGAATGCTGCGACAAGGCCGAGTTGCCCGAATGTGGAACCGAGACTCTGTCGCGCACCACGAAGAACCGCACGCGGCCGACCGCTCCACACGAGAGCGCTCAGAATGCCGAGGAACTGCAACACAAGCGGGATAGCCAGCACCGCGAACGCCGTGAGCGACCAAGCCCACGCCGGGCCAGGGAGAACAGTCCAGCCGAGGGCGAGCAACACAACTAGCGCAATGGGTACAAGGCTGCGGCGAAGGTTGTCGATGATCTTCCAGTAGCCGAGCGATGTCAGCACGTTCGGCATTCGCCCCGTGGCTGTCGGCACAGTGCGACGCAGCCAGGGGAGGAGTTGCCAGTCGCCGCGAACCCAGCGGTGCTCGCGTTTCGCGTAGGCGTGGTACTTCGCGGGGAAGTCGTCGAATACCTCGACGTCCGTGACCAATCCGCAACGGGCGAAGTTCGATTCGATCAGGTCGTGACTGAGAATGCTGTTCTCGGGGAAGGCACGGCCGGCGGTCGCGTGGAATGCGTCCACATCGTACAACCCCTTGCCGGTAAACGTGCCCCAGCCGAACAGGTCTTGATACACGTCCGACGAGGCGCTGGAATAAGGGTCGATTCCCGCTGATCCCGCGAAGATCCGAGCGAAGCGCGAACGCAGGCCGGTCTTGTACAAGAAGCTGACACGAGGTTGAAGTACTCCATAGCCCGCGATCACTCGCCGACCGTCGGCAGACAACACGGGCCGATTGAGAGGGTGAGCAAGTGTCGCCACCAACCGACGTGCGGCATCGCGGGGCAGCACGGTGTCGGCATCCAGCGTCAGCACGAATCGCACGTCGAGCTTTGCCGCATCGCCGGTTTGCACGATGTAACTGGTGTCGGTCGCCCCTCGCAGCAAGCGGTTGAACTCGTCGAGCTTTCCGCGCTTTCGCTCCCATCCCATCCAGACGCCTTCGGACGGGTTGAACAGCCGCTTGCGGTGGAACAAGAAGAACAAACCCTGCCCGTCCACAGCGTGTCGCTCGTTCAGGCAATGAATGCCAGCGATCGCGGCCTTCACGAGCGAGTCGTCTTCTGGCGCGGTTTCGTTCGGCGCGTCGGACCAATCAGTGAGCAGCGCGAAACGCAGTCGCGGATCGGGGTTCGCGAGGTAGTGCAATTCCAGCCGTTCGCACAATGCTGCCGCACTCTCGGGCTTCAGCAGCATCCCCGGAATAACCACCATCGTGAGATGTTCGCTGGGAATGCCTGATGCGAAGTCGAGTTTTGGCAGCACTCGCGGCGGCAACACTCGGCAAACGAGTACGTTGACCACGGCGACAGCAACATCGCTGGCAGGCAACAACGCGAGTAACCCGATCAGGACGAGCAGCCACCACTGAGCGCCCGCAGTCGCCGCCAGCAGCACCGCGAGCCCGACAAGCAGACCGGTTACCAGTGCGAGCCCGCCGAAGTAGACATTGTGCGGGTGATCCGTGAGGAAGGTTCGCCAGCGGTCCCGGAACGGGAAGCGGCAGCCCAACTCCTTCGCGAACGACTTACGGCCTTCGGCGATGAGGTGATACCCGATGTGTTGCTCGCGCGGCGTTGTTCCGCATCCCGCTCGCGTGAGAACAAGTCGGGCGACCTCGACTTCGCATTGTTTCGCGGCCTTCGCCAGTTGCTCCACGGCACGCCGATAGCGGTCGCGAGTCGATAGTTCCTGACGAACGTAAACGCCAGTCGGTTCAGTTCGCAGAATCGCTTCGACCAGGCTCGCTTGCTCGAAGTAACTGTGCCAGTCGATCGCATTGAGCAACCGCAAACTCGTGACGCAGTTTCCGACCGAAACCTGATTCGCGGCCTGTCGGCGATGCTCGCGGCGAAGGACTTCCGTGAGGTCGCCCGCCACATCCCAGATGATCGGCGGCGTTTCACCAAGATCGCGAACCGCCTGATGCCAGCCCACGAGAAACGCATCAGACGGTTCATTCGGTAACGGCGGAACGCTGGAACTCGCGGCCTTGTGAACCCAAAGCACGGCCTTTTCGCGTTCAGCTTGGGTGCCGAGCATCTGCGTTGAGAGTCGTCGCAGGTTCTCCAGCAACGCGAGCCGGAGCATGGTCGGAACGGCCCACAACTCGCCCGTTGTAAGCGGTGCGACCTCCTGGTAACTCTGGACGAAACGAAGGATCTGGGCGTCGTCGAGGTGACTGTCGGTGTGCGAGATGAGTGCGACCGCGATGACATAAACGCGAGGGAGGCCCGCCCACGGTCCAGCTGCGACGAGCGGCAATTCGTGAGCGTAACTGCGAGGCAGGTCAGTCCGAACTTCGCGAAGAACGTCTTCGATCACAAAGAAGTTGTCGAGCAACCACTCCGCGTCGGGCATCAGCGGTTCGCTGCGAGCCATGATCGCAGCGGCATCGCGTGCTTTCCGCAGAATGGCGGCGTTTTCGTGAAGTCGTTTCAGCAGAAGATGGGAACGCGGTTTCACGACTACCTTGACCGACCCCGCGAGCAAATGCGCGAAGTCTGCGAGGTGATCGGGACCAAAAAGCTCCGCGCGAAGTGGATCGGTGGAAAGGTTTTGGAGCGGAAATGGTTGAGCGTTTTTGTCGAGTGTCAGTTCCATTCTGGCGAGCGACTCCGCGGTGTCAGATGCGCTATCATCTGCAAACGGAGTGCCGAGGAATATCGACGAGAAGCAATGGTACACGGATGAAGAGGATCAAACCACGGATGAAGAGGATCAAACAAACTGCATTTCAAAATCCTGCTTTTGTCTGATCGTCTTGAATCCTGTCTTTCATCCGTGTCATCCGTGTGCCATTGCTTCGCTTTCTCTGCTCCGGTCGTGAAGCAGAAAAACGCTCCCGGCTCGCCAACACATTCGTTGTCACCGCTTCGGAATCGGCACGAACTCAGTCAGGTTTAGTTCGCCGTTTTGCAGGTGCTGATCGAGCGGCCGCACTTTGCCGCCGCGTGCTTCGAGCGATTCCATCGCCTTGCTCATCTCTGCCCACCACACGAACGCCAGCGAATCCGGATTGGTCTTCGACACTTCACGATACGCAGCGAGTTCATCGCGGAAGGCGCTGGCCTCGGCCTGTGCTTGCCGCAACTGCGAGTCGCGAAACTCTTCCGCTTCCTGGCTTAATTTGTATCGCAGTGCATCCGATTGGCGTTCACGCTGTTCCTTCTCTTGAAGTGCCTGAAACTCGCGGGTGCGGATGCCGGTTTGGGCCTGCGTGACTGCCTCGAACGCGGCTCGCACTTCTTCGGGGGGAGCCAGATACCCCACGCTCACTCGCTGCAATCGCACCCCAAGCCGATAGGCCGGGAGCCGTTCGCTGACTCGCAGCATCACCCACGCGGGCAACGCCGCATTCCCGGTGATCAGGACGCGATCAACCCCACGCCCCGCGATCCACTCGGCAACGGCCGCCTCGGTGATTCGCGCAAGGGTGCTGTCGATGCGATCACGATGGTTCACGAAGTCGTCGAGATCAGCGTCGGTTTCGCCGATGGCGTAGTCGAGCACGAGCTGCACGTTGACGAGATTCTGATCGCCAGTGAGGAACTGACCGGCTGGCGTGCCTGGAGCATCGGACGCGGTTTGCGGATCGTAACCGACCGTGAGTTGCAACGCCGTGCGAACTGGCACGCGGTCGATGCGGTCGATGCCCCACGGTAAGCCGATCCACAGCCCCGGCCCCGGTCGTGCGACGACCTGCCCGAAACGTCGCACGATGACTCGCTCTTCCGGCGACACCTGAGCGATGCCGGTGAGCAGATACGCCACGAGTGCAATCAACAGGAGATAGCGAAGTCGAATCATGGCTTCGCCGCAGGGGGCATGGGCGGTCCGGTCAACGGCTTCAGCAGCGGGTTCTTCGTACTCAGCAGCCAGACGTCGCGGGTGTTCTCCATCATGCGCTGGAACGCTCGCAAGTTTTGCAAGAACAGGTAGAACTCGCGATCCTGTGCCCACGCCGTCGCGAGAATGCGTTTCGCCTCAGCATTCGCTTGGCCTTCGATCACGGTTTTCTTCGCACGCGCATCGGCTTCGCTTGTGCGGGCGGCACGGTCGGCGTCGGTGGTGATGTCTGCGGCGCGTTTGCGACCTTCGCTCTCGTAGTCGGCGGCCTTCTTGTCACGCTCACTTCGGATGCGTTCCGCGATCTTCGCACGCACTGCTTCGGGGTAGCTAAAGCGGCGGATTCGCACGTCCACGATCTCGATGCCGTACTCGCTCAGAGCGCGTGCCCGCAAGTTCTCACTCGCAGTCGAAGCGCCGCCGGTCAAGCCTTCCTCGCCGAGCAAACGCTGACGAACGCGCTCAACCCGTTCGTCGATCACACGGGCGTCGGCAGCACGAAATACGCCGTCGGCAGGCAACGCAGCCGCGACCCCGATCATGCCCGCAGCGGCGGTTTGCACGTCCACCACGTCGATGAGGTATTCGACGGGCACGGTGCTGATGATCGCGGAGAGCCGACCGTTAATCAGCGGCCCGAGGATCTTCTTGGCCTGTTCGGGTGTGCGAACCGCACGGAAGAACTGATCGGCAGCCTTCGCGTCCGGAATCTTCCAGATGATGGTGGCATCGACGGTGAGCGTGGAACCGACCGTTTGCTGAACGACATCGCGGGCACGATCGCGAGTCAGCACTTCGACGGCTGGCAGGTCGATGGACTGAATGCGACGGTCGAGGCGCTGCACGGAATCGACGGGCCAGGGCAGCTTCGTGTGCAGTCCGGAGTCGGTGCTGCCGTCGTGGATCGCGATTGGATCGCCGAAACGTGTGACGTACACGAACTCGGCCTGATCGACCGAGTAGAACGAAGTTCGTCCCCAGAGCGCGAGGAGCAGCAACAGCGGAATGAGAGCGTATCGTGTCATCATTTCAGCAGCCACTCAATGACCTTCGCGTCGTCGAGCTTCTCGGCGTTGCGTGTCAGTTTATCGGCGGCACCCGCTGCATCGTAGGCCGCACGCGACAGGTTTCCGGTTCCGCTGCCCTTCTGGTTGTGCACCAACACTTCCCCCGGAGCGCACAACCCCAGGAACGCACCCATGCCGCCGTACTTCAATGCGCCTGGCAGCGTCATCGGGTCGTTCGTGTCGTGGATCTTCTCGAAGCTGAAGCCGTCGAGATCGGCTGCGGTTTTCTTCACAGCATCACCGGCCAGAGCCTTCGCCAGAATCGCGACCGGACCCATCTCACCCCAACCAACAAGACGAACGTGCTCTCGGAGGGCACCGAAAGTAGCGAGGATCGTCAGCACGTCGTGAACGCGGTTTGCCAGCAACGTGCGATTGTAACCGAATGTGAAGCCTGCGTAGTTCTTGTCCACCGCGAATGGTTTCGCAGAGATATTCTCCCCCGTTCCTAGCAGATCGGGTGCGATGATTAAGCACCCCGCATCCGTGAGCGATTTCGCAGAGGGATGGTGCTTGCCGTTCTCAACGAGACTTGCTTTGCCCTTGGGATGCAGCCAGATGACGAACTCAGTCGGCCCACCTTTTGCGCCCAGAATGACGGTGGGGACCGAGTCTTTCTCGTTTCGACGTCCGTAGGCCCTCAGGACCAGTTTCCGCCCATCGACCCTCGGAGCGTCATCTTTCAACTTCAAAGCCTGTCTCTCAGGCCGCTCGACGATCTCTGTCATTTCTTTCGGCAACTCGCTGTTCACCATCACCCGCAGGGCCGTGCCCACGACTCGCTTGAACTCCTTGAGGCCCGCCCCGTCCTTCGGCGTCAACTTCGCCATCTGCGAATCGCTGGCCTTCGTCATCTCTTCGCGGAGCTTTGCAGCGTCGAGTTCGTCTTTGGGCCGCGGGTGCTCGGCGTCGAACACCGACAGTTCTGCCACCGGCGTCGGCTTGAACGCGGGCTCCTTCACCACCTCGTCCTTGCCCTGGAGGTGCTTCAGGAACCAGCCGTACATCATTTCGCGAGCGTGAACGTTGTACTGGTGCCCGTATTCGAGCCAGGCACGCACCGCGACCTTGTCCTTCGCGCCGTACAGGTCGTAAAGCTGTTGCAGTTCCGGGTAGCCCTTCGTCATCATCTCCTTCGTCCAGTCGTTCGCGGCGCTCATGGCCTGCGGCTTCGGCGCGAACAACGCTGCAATCTCGACGTTCCCCGTGCCAACCCGCAACAGCGAACAATTCTCGCACACGCACCCCCCCTGCATACCGGTGCTCACCATGACCGCCGGGAACGCACTCGCGATGCGATCGTCGATCGCCGCGAGGATAAAGGTTTGCGTGCCGCCGCCGCTGGCCCCCGTCATGCCGATGCGCTTCGCATCCACATCCGGCAGCGACGTGAGGAAGTCCAGAGCGCGAACGCTGTTCAACGTTTGCAGGCCCATCTGGCTCTGCAATCGCAGTTCGGCCGTGATGTCCGTGAAGCCTTCGCGATGCTTGATCGCGGCGCTGTCGGCGTAGCCAACCATGTCGTACTGGAAGACGACGAAGCCGAGTTTCGCGAGAGTCGCGGGCAACGCCTGCATGAAGAAGTGACCGCGATCCATGTCCGGCTCGCCCTTCGCATCGACGCTCGCCTTGGCGGCCTTCTCGCCGGCATCGTGGAAGCGACCGTTCGCCCAGTGACCGTGCGCGAACAGCACGCCGGGGTAAGTTACCTTCATCCCAGGGTCGGGAGCCGGATGCGTCGGCCGATACAGGTTCCCGGTGACGTAGTGGCCAGGCATGCTCGCGAAGAACACCTTCTCGATGGTGTAGCCGTCTCGTGCGATCTTGCCGTGAACCACCGCGTTCAACGGCGTCTTCTCGGGCATCGGCCACAGACCAGTTGCCACGAGCAGTTGTTCGCGAAGTTGCGTTCGCCGTGCTTCCCAGGCTTCTTTCGTCTTCGGTGGCGAGAAGGGGATGTAGTCGTTGAGCGTTCGCGGTGCGCCGAGGCGGGCGTCGATTGGCTTCTTGTCGCCTGTGAAGACGCGAGTGGGGTCTTCTTTGTCGTCGGCGAGCGCCCACGCGATTGATGGATGCAGACTTGGAGGCGCGGCAGCAGCGGCCGACAACGCGAGCATTTCACGGCGGGTGAGCATGATGTGAACTCCGGTGGTGTGAAGACAAGAGTAGCCACAGATGAACGCAGATGAAACACAGATAAGAAAAAAGGGTTCACCGCAGAGAACGCAGAGAACGCAGAGAGAAGACACGAGAGTTGAAAGCAACCCGCTCTCAATCCGCTCTGCTTTCTCTCTGCGTCCTCTGCATTCTCTGCGGTGAATCCTGCTTCGGTCTTCGTCGACATCACCGCGATTTCTTCGGCTTCGTTTCGGTCTTCTTTGATGCGTTTTCAATCCCCACGGGGCAATCGCGGTTCAGCGGGCACGCCGAGCAGTGCGGGTCTTGCTCCACGCACAGTTCCTTCGCGTGAACGCTCATCAGGTCCGTGAACTCCGGGCCGCGTGTCTTCGGAATGACGTGCTCGATGCTGCCGCGAACTGTTTCCAGGTTGTCCGGGTCGAAATCCTCGATGACGCCGAGCCGACGCAGTACGCGAAGTGTCGGTTCATCCAGCGGAATCGCGTGACCACCGAGCGTGCGTTGAATCACCCACGCCACGGCGTAATCATTCACGCCTTCCTTGTAAAACCGCAGTTTGCGGGCCGTGTCCTTCAGCCCTTTCTTGTCGAGTTCGCTCAGGTCGAACGAATACTTGTCCTCGAACACTTCTTGCAGCAACCCGATGATGCGTTTCGCTCGGCTGCCTGATCCGCTCAGAGGGCGAAGCACGTCGCCGACCTCTTGCACGGTACTGACGCGAACTTCGTTCCAGTCGATGAACGCCTTGCGGAGTCTGGCGTAGCCCGCGTCGGCGTCGGCAGTGGTGCTGCCTTCGCGACAGATGGCGTAAATGAGTTCTTCCAGCAGCGGGCGCGGCTCAGCCTCTTCCGCTTCCGGAAGCGGAAATCGCTTCTTGAGCGCGGTCTGAGCCTGGGTCAGAAGCTGCTGTTTATTCGTGATGGCCGGCATGCAGGGCCACTCCGTTTCCGGTCAGCGGGTTGAGTCCGGGTGGTTCGCCGATCCGTCGGCGTGTCCGGGCTGCTCGGCGTGTGCGGGCGTCTCGGGCGAGTCGGTATCGTCGTCCAAGTCGCCTTCATCTTCATCAGAATCGACGATTCCGGCTGCGGCTTTGTCGGCCGCGAGCCGATCGCTTTCTTCGCGAATCATCCGACCGATTTCGACGCTCTTCTTGACGCCATCATCGAGGACGAACGTAATGTGCGGCACATAACGCGAGGTGAGTTGGCTCGCGATCTTCGTCTGTACGAACCCGGCGGCGCTCTTGAGGCCATGCATCGTGAGTTGCTGCTCCTTCTCGGAGCCCATGATCGACACGAACACCTTGGCGTGCTGAAGATCGCCGGACACCTCGGCTCGGGTCACCGTGACGTTCTTCACTCGCGGGTCTTTCAATTCAAACAGAATGGCCGTGGCCGCGGTTTCGCGGATCACTTCGGACACTCTTGCCAACCGGTGCGATTTCATTTCTTTGGTGTTCAGTGTTTGGTGTTTTGTGTTTAGTTTTCAGTCGTGAACATCAATGGGAGTGGGTGGTTCTGACGAAACACCAAACACTCAACACTAAACACAACCTTAAACCACTTCGTGTCCGACGCTCGTTTCGTGGCCCAGAAACTCGGCCACGGGATGTTTCCGCAGCGCCTCGGTGATCTCTTGCAGAACACGCTGCACGGCGGCCGTCTCGAAGCCGATCGTCGCGAAACCTAAAGTGGCCACCTTCACGTCTTCGAGCGTGTCCACTTCGGCGGCCGACACATTGAATTCCACCCGAAGTCGGGCGAGGATGCTTTTCACGACCTGACGCTTGTCCTTCAGAGTGCGAGACTCACGGACGAGCAAACGGATCGTGAGGGAGCCGATGAACATATTTCAGAAGGATGAGGGACGAAGGATGAAGGATGAATCAAAGACCCAGATCGGTGATTTCGGTTCATCCTTCATCCTTCATTTTTCATCCTTGGTCAGAGTGTTCGTTGCCGAATCTCGATCTTGAACGCCTCGATCACGTCATCGACCTTGATGTCGTCGTAACCGGTGATCTTCAGGCCGCACTCGAAGCCCTCGCGGACTTCCTTCGCGTCGTCCTTGAACCGCTTGAGGCTGTCGAGGCCAACGACCTTGTCCGACGGCGGGAACACCACGACACCCTGACGGATGACTCGCACCCGTGCCGAGCGTTCGAGCGTGCCACTCGTGACGAAACACCCGGCAATCGTGCCAACCTTACCGACCTTGAACGTCTGGCGAATGACCGCCCGACCCAAGTGAACGACTTCCTCGATCGGCTTCAACCGACCCTCAAGCGCCGACTTCACATCGTCGGTCAGCTTGTAAATGATGTCGTACTCACGAAGGCTGATGCCGCGATCCTCGGCGAGCCGCAGTGCGGCGTCGTCTGCCGTGACGTTGAACCCGATGACGAGCGTATCTTCGGGGCTAATCAGCGCCAATTCGACATCGGACTCGTTGATGGCACCGATGCCGGCGTGCAGAATGCGAGTCGTCACTTCTTCGTGCGTGAGCTTCTCAAGTTCCTTGCGAATCGCCTCGACAGAACCGCGAGCCTCAGCCTTGAGAATGATCTTCAACTCGGAAATCTTGGCCTTGCTCTTGGCTGCCGACAACTCGCCCAAGTCCTTCGGAGCGGAGAAGCGGTTCAGGGCCGCCTCGCGGTCCTTCTGTTCGCGAGCTTCGGCGATTTCCTGAGCCTTGGTCAGCTCGTTCACCACATAGAACGGATCGTCCGCGTTCGGCACGTGACCCAGACCTGTGATCCGCACAGGCATACTTGGGCCCGCCGACGTGACCGGTCGGCCCATGTCGTTGTAC
Source organism: Planctomycetota bacterium (assembly GCA_021413735.1). Taxonomy (GTDB): domain Bacteria; phylum Planctomycetota; class Planctomycetia; order Gemmatales; family Gemmataceae; genus Gemmata. Next base: position 14,180 of record JAIOPV010000275.1, on the reverse strand, counting down.
ATGGCCCGCACGCGACCGTAGGCCGAACCGCACAGGACGATGTCGCCCTTCTTGAGCGTGCCCTGCTGAATCAGCACCGTCGCCGTGACGCCTTCGTCGGACGACATATACGCTTCGAGGCAGGTGCCAGCCGCCGGACGATCCGGGTCGGCCGTGAGTTCTTCGACTTCCGCGACGAGAACGATCGTGTCGAGAAGATCGGAGATGCCCTGCCCAGTGACGGCGCTCGTCTCGATGAACTGCACGTCGCCGCCCATGTCGTCGGGGATAAGCCCTTCGGTGTACAGTTGGCGTTTCGTGCGTTCGATGTTCGCATTCGGCATGTCGACCTTGTTGATCGCCACGACGATCTTAACCTCGGCAGCCTTCGCGTGACTGATGGCTTCCTGCGTCTGAGGCATGACGCCATCGGTGGCAGCAACGACGATCACCGCGATATCGGTGACGTTCGCACCACGGGCACGCATCTTGGTGAACGCTTCGTGGCCTGGCGTGTCGAGGAAGGTAATGAAGCGATCTTCCTGCACCTCCTGCTTCACGCCATCGACTTCCTTTTCGAGAAGCACTTCGCGCTTCACCGACCACGCACGAATCACTTGCGTGATGCCGCCGGCTTCGGTCGAAACGACATCGGAATCGAGGCCGTAGTTTTGACGAATCTTGTCGAGCAACGACGTCTTGCCATGGTCAACGTGACCCATGACCGCGACGATCGGCGGTCGCGGTCGGAGCTTCTCCGGGTCCACGTCCGTGAGCATCTTCTCGAATTCGTCGAGCAACCGCTCTTCGACCGTGACCTGCTTCTTGACGACCAACTCGATGTTCTTCTCGACAGCGATCAACGCCGCGGTATCGAACTCCAGCGTCGAGTTGTTGCCGTAAAGTTGGCCGGTTTCCTTGAGAAGCCGCTTGATAAGCTCGCCGACCTTCACGCCGATCGTTTCGGACAGGCTACGAACCGTGATCGGCAACGCGATCTCGATCTTGCCTTCCTTGACGATCGGAGCAGCAACCTTGCCTCGCATGTGCTTGCGAAGCAGTGCGGCGCGAGGTCCACGACGGGAACCCCACTGTTGTTCGATGATATCGACCTGTCCGCCCGGCCCGAGGACGACGGCCGGTTGGCCACCACCCGGACCACGACCGGAACCCTGACGACCACGATGGCGAGAGTCGCGACCGATAACGCCGCCAACACCCTTCTTCTTCTTGTCGTCTTCATCGTCACCGACCATGCTCGAACCAGCGCCGATGCCTGGGCTGCTGGTATCGGGAGCAGGTGGACGACCGGCAATGCGTGCAGCGGAACCTGGACCCGACTTGCTTTCGACTCCGCGAGGCGGCCCCGCAACACCCGTCGGTGCAGGAGCAACGGGCCGAGTGGCTTCGGCAAGGCTCATTTTCTGACCGCGAGCGCTGGCCGTACGGAGACGTTCAATCATCTCCGGCGTCAGCTTCATCGGCTGACCTTGTTGTGGACCGCCACCGGCTTTGTTCGGTCCGGGTCCAGGCTTCTGCGGAGCATTCGGACCGCCACTCTGTTGAGGGCCGCCGGTTCGCTGGCCTTGGCTGCCCCCGTGCTGCGGGGGACGCTGGCCACCCTGTTGACCACCACCGCTGCCCTGCTGGCCACCCGGCGGACGTTGGCCACCAGTCGGCGGCGAAGATTGCCCAACTCCCGTTCGGCGATCGGCGATGAACTTCGGCGGAGCGACCTGCGGAGGCCGCTTCAACACATCCGGACGACCCGATGAGCCACCGGTGTTCGCGCCGGTGTTGGTCGGGATCACGTTCGGCATCCGCTGCGGAGGAGCAGGGGGTGCGGGCGGCGCGGGCGGTGAGGTCGGAGCAACGGGCGGAGTCGGAGGCTTCACGGCAGCCGGAGGCGAAATTGGGTGCGCGGCTGGCGTCGGCGTTGTTGGGGCAACCGGTGCGGTCGGTTTCGTGCTTGCGGGCGTCGCCGGCTGCGGCTGCTGAGTTGCGGCCGGAGTCGGAATCGTCGCTGGCGCAGGGGGCGGACTCGCTGGCTCGACGGCAACGGGTGTTGCGGGAGCCGCGGTTGGCCGGGGTTGCTGCGGAGGAGTCGGTCGTGAGGCGCTGAGGTTCTGCATCTTGCCGGGAAGGTTTCGCATCCCGCCCGCACCGAGATTCGGAATGATGTTTTGTGGTGGAGCGGCCGGCGTTTCCGTCTTCGGGGGTTCGACGGGTTCAGGAGTGCGTGCGACGACCGGAACTTCGGCTGCCGGGGTCGGAGGCGTTGGGGTTGCTGGTGCCTCGACGTCTGTCGAGACGGGGGCGGGGGGTGTGGCGACGGTGGGCAGCGGAGTCTCTGGTGCGACCTTCGGGGTGGGCTTTGCCTTGGGAAGCGTCTGAATCCGGTTATCCTTGGCAACGGGAGGAATAGCGGGTTTGGCTGGAGCCACTGGTGCCGAACCGGCTGCGGGCGCAGTGGTCTTCGGCCCCTTCTTGACGCGAACTCGCAGTGCCTCGGCCTGTGCGGTTTCCAGACCATTGAGCTGGCTGGTGATCCCCGCGAAACCGAGTTCCTTGCAAAGGTCAACGAGAACCTTGCTGTCGAGGTTCAGCTCTTTTGCGAGCGCGAACACTCGAACTTTTTTGTCCTTCTCGGGCTTTTCTTTCGTCTGCGGGATCGTCAAGCGGAACTCCTATGGGGGTGCCCTCAGCAACCCCCGAACCTTCCCACGGGCCGCGCCATGGGCATACTGGATCGACCGACCACGCCCCGAATGAGTTATATTCTAATCCCGCGGCCCCTAATGAAAAGGGGAGCTTTGGCGAGAGTAGCGAGCAATTGGGTCTCCAGGGCTTGCGTCCCCTGGCTCATAGCGACCTTCTCACTCATCACTTTTCACTTCAGATTCGGCGGCGGGCGCGTCGGGTGATTCACTCTTCTCTTCAGACACAACAGCCGGCTCGGAGTTCGCGTCCGCGTCGGTTTCGTTCGTTTCTTCGGGCGTTTCTTCGGTCGCGTCCGTGTCGGTTTCGCTTGTTGCAGCCGCAGCGTTCCCTTGCTGTTCCGCGATGCGAGCCTGATCCGCAGCCTCTTCCGCCTGCCGGCGTTCGTCCTCGACGCTGCGTTCCATGACCTCCGCGTATTCTTCAGCGTACATCACGATTTCGTCGGATTGTTCCTCACTCAGACCAGAAAATTCAGCCAAACCCGCCGCGTCGGTCATCGTGATGTCGTTGTACGAGAGGAAACCCTGGTCGATGAGCGCATTCGCCAGTTCGGGGCTGGCATGCGGCAGTTGCCCGAACCAGCGCTCGGCCCGTTCCAGAGCTTCCGCCAGTTCGTCGTGCGTCATGATCTCAATGTCCCACCCGACAAGTTTGCTTGCAAGGCGGACATTCTGACCACGCCGACCGATTGCGAGCGATAACTGATCGTCGGTCACGAGAACAATGGCTCGACCGAGGCGCGAGTATGTGAAGACTTCCGAGATTTGGGCGGGTTGCAGGGCGTTCGGAATCAGCACTTGAAGGGCGTCGTTCCAGCGAACGATGTCGATTCGCTCGCCGTTGAGTTCTTCGATCACGTTCTTGATTCGGCTACCGCGAACACCGACGCACGCTCCGACGCAATCGACTTTCAGGTCGATGCTCGTAACGGCGACCTTCGAGCGGTAGCCGGCTTCGCGAGCCACTGCCCGAATATCAATTATACGCTCGTCGATCTCGGGAATCTCTTCCTCGAACAGAACTCGCACGAAATCGGGGTGGCAGCGGCTCAGCACGATCTTCACGCGGTGGCCTTGCTTACGCACTTCCAGAATGACAGCTTTCACACGGTCGCCGACGTGCTGCGATTCGCCCGGAATCTGCTCGCTTCGCGGCAACAACGCTTCGCTCTTGCCAAGTGATACGATGGCGGTGCCAGCGTCCACGCGGGTGACGGTTCCGACGATGAGTTCGCCCTTCTTGCCGGCGAACTCGTTGAAGACGGTGTCCGATTCGGCTTCGCGAATCTTCTGGATAATCATCTGCTTGGCGGACTGGGCAGCGATTCGACCGAGCGTTTCGGGGTCGAGTTCGATGTCACCGTGCCGGGCGGAGATGTGGCCGGTGGCCTGGTCGATGGTGACAGACACACCTTCTTCGACGCCGAAGTGCCGTTCAGCGGCGACCTGAATCGCGGACGCGATACCGTTGAGGATGGTCTCGCGGGGAATCTTCCGATCCTCGTGGAGTTTATCGACGAGTTTCAGGATCTCATCGCCCGGATCTTTCTCTTTCTTGGTCGTCATGCTGCCCCCAATCAGAGGACAGAAGACAGAGGACAGAAGTCTGTTGCTTCAGATGTTCCCTGTTGTCTTCTGATCTCTGTCTTCTGACCTCTGTCTTCTGCTAAAACGGTCACACCGGCTTGAGCTTCGACCACGCCGCGGAGCCGGGGTAGTTTGAGGAAGCCGACGAGCGGCCTGCCCAAACCGACACCCGACACCCCGACGCGATGGCTCAGAGCCGGTGCATCGATGGGTCGTGGTTTATTGAACGATGGTATTGTCGCGCCCCTTGCTGCGGAAAGCAAGAGCGAGGCGACTTCTGATTGAAGATTTCCGAATCCCAATCGCCGCCTTGCGGCTTCGCAGGCGCACCTGCAAGCGGCGATTGCGGAGCCGTCACATCATTCGGGGATTGCGGTGCGTTTCGATCGGTGCTTCCGGCGCGGGCGGCTTCATGTATTCCAGGTAAGCGAGATATCCGAGCCCGCCGAGGATTGCGTAGCAACTCGCGGTCGCGATCAACGACGACGAACTAAGCTTGATCGCACTGCCAGCGGACGACTTCAACACAATCTTCGCCCCACGGAAATCCACCGAGTAGATTTCGTCGAGAATGAGATGCGACGCGAACCCGATCATGACGCCGCCAGCCATCAGGAATCGCAGATCCCGGTTGGGTGTGTGATACGCGAGGTACACCACCAAGCCCGCGATGAGCATGGCCGGAATGCTGTGGTACATCCCCCGGTGAACGCTCAGTTTCTTGAAGACGCGAGACACGACGTAACGAACAAAGATGTATCCGAAAAGCAGCGACGCGAGGATAGCTTCGCGTGTCATCCCCGAGTGAACGAACCTGGGCAGTAACAGCATCGGCAGCACAGCGGCGGCGAGTCCGAACATTTCGCGAACGGGGACCCCGGAGTCGCTGTCGAGGTCGGGAAGCATTCCGCCGATGGCTGTGATTCCAGCGGCCAAAATCGCGGCGTCGGTCTCGAATCCGAGCGGCTGCACGGCGATGCCGCCGTAGACGACACCAAGAGTGCTGGACACCGTAATGTGTGTTCGGAAGCCGGCCACGGGTCACCGGGGATAGGGTGCGGGAAGTCGCCCAGATTGCCACGGTCGGAATGGTCGGCGGAAGCCCCGATTTATGCAAGCCCAATTGAACTCGACTAAACGGCGGCGTGAGTCGACGGAAGCATCCACGAGTGTTACGACATTCCACCCAAGAGCCGGTCCAGTTTCTCCAGGTGTACCTTGTCGTTCGGGAGCAGTTCGGACCGAATCAGTTCCTTGCAATCAGGATTCACGGCCTCGTTCCGCAGTGCCTCTTCGTACTCGTTGATTGCGTGTTGCTCACCTTGCTTCAGGGCCGCCAGGCCAAGCGAGTTCGACGATCCTGTGATCGCCTCACTGAACGCGCTCCACGGACCGGGCGACTCGACCTGCAGGGCACCGAACTGCGTAACCTTCGCACGGAGCAACACGACCGCCCGAGCATGGTCTTCGCGGATCTGTTGGAGTTCGGCCAGGGCGTGATGGTCTGAAAACTTCGTCATCGCTCGGTCATAGGTATCGACTGCTGACAGTTGATAACCCAGCAGCGCGTTCAACGCGTCCGTGTCGCATGTCCAATTCGGGTTGTTCTTGATTGCGTTCATGTTGCATCTCTTTCATGAAGGTGAGTGCTAAAATGATGGGTCTCGAGCCGACCACCGCTGCGCACAGTGTTGTTGCCACTGAAAAGAGCAGCAAAGCAATCTCCGTGCCGCTAGTGGTACGGGAACCGGAGTGAAGATGAGTCCAGCGAATCGTAGACGTTGGTGAAAACCCTGAGTTCGACAGATGATGATTCACCTCGCGCCAGGGCGAAAAGACCAAGTAACAAACAGCAAACAGCAAATCGACGGACTCGCAGAAACACGAGCGGCTCTGGGAAGGCTGGAGTCGATGCCCCTTCTTCATCCTGTCACAAAACCAACGCGGGAACACATGCACAGACCAAAGGTTGCTTTGTTGAAACCCTCGGAAGGCTTGGGACGCCAACAACCGACGACTTCAACAGAACAACCATAGGTGCCAACTCCGCACACCCTTCCACCCGAGCGACATTTCTCGACACAGAGTCCCGTACCCAGTATTGACCAATTCGAAAGCCAAGAATTGGTTCAACGACATTTGCAACAACACTTCGACCACCTCACTCGTGGGTGCCGTGCTGAGGAGTCTCAAACACGTGGCGATACGGACACACTCGATGTGCGTTTGTGGCGAGCGTGGTGAGACTCCCCGAGTGGATTCAAGCCAGGTCTCTGTGAATGATCCGTTCCGACAGGTTGTAAACTTCGACGCCAGCATCACCTGTGGCATTTCGCCAAAAGTTCCTGCAATGCGGCGCGACAAATGCCAATCGACTAATCAGAACGATAACCATCCCATTGTGTGCGGCTGATCGGGAGGAAGAGACGATGCTGGCGTTCAGCACGTCACCCTTGATGAGCCCCAAAACCGTTCAGGAGAACAGCATGTTTCGGACAACACTCGGCCTGGGAATTGTGTTCCTCATCATCGCAATGATCGCCGCTCTCTTCGGCTTCGGAGTTCTTTCGTCTGAATCGTGGTTGATGGCGAAGATCTTCTTCTTCGTCTTCCTTGTCCTCGCGGTGCTGTCGTTCGTGGGAGGGTTCGTTTTTCGGACCCGAGATGCCTGAGCGAAAGCTCGTCATCAGGCATCCTGCGATGCGGCTAATGGAAACAGAGTTCCGACTGTTAATCATCGCAACATTCTTGCCCGCTCTCAGCCTGACTGATGGTAATGAGCGGGATTACTCAACCTGTCAACTCACAACGTCACGATACTAACGCATGAAGCCACTGTTTGTGTCCCATTGTGGTGGCAGAGGCCTCTGAAGGTCAGAGGGCTGCGCCACCAAAACCAAATGCGACAACATCAACGGGTTTCATGTCTCAGGAGCAGCCATGCACACGCACCATCACAAGCCCAAGACCACTGCGCATACTGGTTCGACGACAGCAACGACACCAGCGCAAACGCCTGTGTCAACTTGCGAGATGAAAGACAAGACTCCGGCGGTTTCCGCGGACGAGGTTCGACTCTGTGCCTACCGGAAATGGGAGAGTGCAGGAAGGCCGAACGGAGATGGCATCGAGTTTTGGCTCAAAGCGGAGCAAGAACTGGTGAGCGAGAAGTAGACCTCGGAACGGCACGAGAACCGATCCATCGGGATCGTCAGGAGACACGATGGACGCAATACGGCCCCACATCCTGGTTGTCGATGATTTGGCAGACGCTGCCGACAGTCTGTCCGAGCTACTGGCCCTGTGGGACTACGACGCGGAACCTCACTACAGTGGGGTGACCGCTCTCGAAGCGGCCCGGTCCCACAAGCCAGATGCGGTCCTTCTCGACATTGGGATGCCGAGGATGACCGGGTTCCAATTCGCCCTCCTCTTCCGAGCCTTGCCGGGGTGCGGCACTATCCCAGTTCTGGCGATCACCGGATACGATTTGCTGACTCGCCAGGCTCGTGAGGTGGGCATCGATCATTACCTCGTCAAGCCCGCCGACCCGGATCTCTTGAGGGAACTGCTGGGGCGGTTGATCGTGTGCCCCAAACCGTTGCAACTCTGGACCGAATCCCGACCTCTTCGGAAGAGGCGGTTCGGTGAACAATGCGTCACTGTGTGACACGATACCGGCCGACGGATTCATTCTTCAAATCACACGCCATTCGGAAGACTGAGCCCCACGAGATCAGGCTCATCCAACTTGCGAAAGAACATTCCCATGCGTCACGCTGGAACATTGGCCCTGGTACTCGCTATTGCTTTGCTGCCACTCAGGTGCGGAACAAATACTTCGTCCAGTCCACCATCCAAGTCCACGACGTCGGACGCGAAGGAAAAGATCAGGGACGCGGTGGATGCGACGGGCGAAGCGGCCAAGGCCAAGAAGGACGAATTCGTCCGCGATTTTCAGAAGGGGCTCGACGTACTCGACATGAAACTCCAGGCGTTAGAACAACGCGCCGCTGAGGCCAAGGGCGACACCAAAACGGAACTCGACGAGAAGGTCAAGGTGGCAAAGGCCAAGCGCGACGTGGCAGCCAAGAAGTTGAGCGAGTTGAAGGAGGCCAGCCACGACCGCTGGGAGAAGGTCAAGGATGGTGTGGGAAATGCCTTCGACGACCTGAAGAAAGCGTTTGAATGAGCCACAAGCACACGGGCCAGTCCGGCCGAAGCAGGTTGCCCTCGAAGGCCCGGCGATTCCACTTGGGAATTGCTGGGCCTCTTCATGACCAATCAAGGTTCCTCGCGTCTTATCGCGGTCTTGACGTGCAGTGATGATTGTTCGGAATGACCTCGAACGCTTCGTGTGACACGAGAACCCTACAGGGAGTTGCGATGAAAGGTTTTGTGCAAGACATCGAGAAACTGGCTGTCAAGAATCACGATTTTCGTCGTGTGCTTTACACGGCGAAGCACTGCCAACTCGTCCTGATGGCGCTCAAGCCCAAGGAAGAGATCGGGGCGGAAGTCCACAAACTCGACCAGTTCTTTCGCGTCGAGGAAGGAACCGGTGAGGCGGTTCTCGATGGCGTTCGGACGCCGATTCATGCAGGCTTTGCAGTCGTCGTCCCCGCGGGGACAAATCACAACATCATCAACACCGGCAGTGTTCCGTTGAAACTGTACACGCTCTATGCTCCGCCGAATCATCGAGATGGGGTCATCCACCACACCCGCACGGCAGCGGAAGCCGACAATGAGCACTTCGACGGTAAAACGACTGAATAGAGCACCAATTGGGGTGCCAAGTCGGATCAACCGCATTTCGTAACCGTGGTTGGTCCTGCCGTTCCAGAACGGCCGAGGAAGCAAGATGAACCAGCCACCAAATCCCGAACCGGTCGTCGGGCAACTTCAAACGGGGCCAGCATCTTCGACGACAGACTGGGGCAAGGCACCGCCCGTTCCGGAGATCACGCAATTCCTCCAGGGACCACAGAAGCGTACCTTTGAACTGGGTCGCGCCGTTGGCATCTTCTTCGAGATCATGCGTGGCTTCCGCAAACTCCATTTCGTCGGTCCGTGTGTGACGGTGTTTGGCTCGGCACGATTTACAGCGGACCATCAGTATTACGTCCAGGCACGCGAAGTCGGTCAGCGGTTGGCTCGCGCCGGCTTCACGGTCATGACTGGTGGCGGACCCGGCATCATGGAAGCCGCCAACCGCGGCGCGAAAGAAGTTGGCGGCTACTCGGTTGGATGCAACATCGAATTACCTCAGGAACAGAGCCCTAACCCCTACCTTGATCGCTGGGTGACCTTCCGGCATTTCTTCGTGCGCAAACTCATGCTCGTGAAATACTCCTACGCCTTCATCGCAATGCCCGGCGGCTTCGGCACCGTGGACGAAATCTTCGAGACAGCAACTCTCATCCAGACTCACAAGATCCAGGATTTTCCACTCGTGTTGGTGGGCACAGAATACTGGCAGCCACTCCTCGATTTCCTGCGAGGCCGCCTCGTGGAAGCGAAGACGATTGACCCGATTGACGCCTCGCGCATTCTGGTGACAGATTCCGCCGTTGAAGCTGTGCAGATGGCCAGCGACGCAGCGGTGAGGCAGTTCGGGCTTACCTATGGCCCGAAACTCAGACGCCGTTGGTACCTGTGGGAATGAGCGGAGCAGGTGTTCGCGGTTGCTCTGGGATGCGTGAAACTCCGTGCGCCGGGAACACCAGGAAAAGTGCGGTCGATTGGCCCCAACGCGATGAGTTTCATGGCATCGTTCGGTTGCATCGCGACCTCATCCGGTTGCGACTCAACCGCAACAACTTCACGCGCGGTCTTTGCGGGCAGTTCACCCAGGTTCATCTGCCCGACGAACACAAGCTCATTGCCTTCCATCGCTGGGACAAGGGGGGGATGTGGCGCGTGCCGGTCCGAACGACTCTTGCCGGGTTTGACAGACGATGGAGGAGGCGGCGCGGAACGGAGTTGCGATGGCTACTCACGTTGGCTTCCTCGGGATAACTGTGGAATGATTCCACAGTTTACCTCGTTCGGAAGCCGCACATGACACCACGGAAGGTAAGTGGAAACGCTTCGGCTAAAGGGGATATGTCAAGTACACCCGAGAGGATTTGAACCTCTAACCCTCGGTTCCGAAGTTCGATGGAACGGGTTTGACGCAGAAGCCCACTTCCCCAGCAAAACACTGCGAAACACTAGAAATACCAGGAACTCGTGAAGCCTGCGACTTACCGCCACTTACCGTCATCTCCCGCCTGTTACCGCGATTCTGGGGCGATTCTGGGGCGGTCGGAATGAGGCAGCTTCACCCGTGCGAGACAACAGGATACGCGGTTTCGGCTCTCACATTGCTAGGTCGCTGAGCCCGCTGGGTCGTTCGGCAGTCACACGTCATCCGTGGGCGTAATCAACTCTGACGCCGTCGGAACCATTTGATTCATCGGCAGAGCGTAATAAGGTGTGCGACCGAGGCGTGAGAAACCCATGCGACGATAGTAACCTCGCAGCTTTACTGCCGCCGCCCGTCGCTGTGCTTTGTCGCCATTACGGGGTAGCCAGGCCTTCGGGATTCCAAGAAGCTTCGCCGCATCGCGACGAACTGGTGCAATGAGACTCACGGCCAAACCACACCCACCGCCAATCATGTCAACCATTTTCCGGACGGCCAACAGGCCCAGCTTCAGCTTTCGCCATTTTGGAGAGAGCACGACGTAATCAAGCACCAGCAAGTCGGATTGCATGGCGTCGAATCGGTCAGTGATTTCGTCGCGGAAGTGAAAACAATCGGGCTCGTAAAGAAGGGTGTGCAGGAAATGAAGTTCGTCACTGTGGCTGTCGCAAACGTCGAACAATGACTCGCCGGCGTTGTGGGCCAGACCCGCATGAATTCGCAGGGCCGCGATTTTCCCGACCTTGGTTTCTTCCCCCGTCTCGTCGTTCGTGCAGATGATGATGCCCGTGTAATGCGATACGAAGTCGCTCGGCTCGCCGTGAGGGTCGAGAGGGCCACGGGTTTGGAGGATGATGTCGAAGCTCGCCACCTATACTCTCCTGCTAAACTACGGCGAAGTAGAACAGTTCGAGCTGTTCCGGCGTGGCTCATCGCCCGTCGAGCAAGGCGAGAACTCTCGGCCGCACAGCCGCCGTGTCCATCTCCTCCACGGGCCACTCCCGCACGTCCGTCCCTACCAGCCGGGTCACCGCGTTGATTGCGTAGTACACGCACCGGTCGTCCGATGCTCCGTCGCCCAGGATGTCCCGTATCGCCGCCTCGTGCCGGTCTACCGAGTCCCCACCCGCCAGGATGTCTCGGAGTGCCGGAAGGGCCGCCGCGTCGCCGGCGACGCCGACAGTGATGAGATAGCGCTCCCGAACCCACCAGTGCGAGTCCGAGCCGGCAAACCTCGCCCAATCGTGGACGAACTTATCGCTGACCCACCCTCGCTCCTCAGCGGTCAGTGTATATGGCCGGAGTTCGAGGCGTTCGACCGCGTCGGACGTCAGGTTGGTCATCGCCAGGGCTTTGGCGAACTCGACCTCGGTGTCACTGCCGTAGTACCCCGCCCAGTCGAGGTCAAAGACCACCTCGGTGCCTGACGCCAAGCGAGCTTGTACCCAGAAGTTGGTGGTACTCCTGGAGATGGAATTCGAGTTCTGTGGGACGGGCCGCACGGTCGCTGCATGCAACATGGCAAGTTCATTCAGCAGGGCGACGTACGCCGCGAGGTCAATGCGGCCACGGGTGGTGGCGACCGGTGCCCGGTCAGGTGGCCACTTCGAGTGGTACGGGTGCCAACCCTCGTCGAGCTTTACAGAGAGCACCTCGACCTCGTCCGGCCCAGGTCGGAACCGAATCCAGCTGAGCGTGCCGCCATGCCCGCCCCCGCGTCCGACTTCCAGCTCCGCGCCGGGGTCGATGGCGAGTGGGGTGCCCCAGGCGACGGTGTAGTTGTCGCTCCTGAGTCGCGCACTGACGGGACCGTGGTCCGGCTCGGAATTGTCTGCTGCATGACTCGGTGCCATCGCAATCTCTCCGGGTTCGTCGGAGTCCAACGTAACCAGCGGGGAGTCGGCCAACAAAGCTCGCATCGACTCCCGGTTAGCCCACCCGTACTCGATGTAAGCAATCTTGATTACCACCGTCCGAATATCTTGAGGTCGTGAGCAGGGAAGCAGACCTGGTCGAATCGTTAAAACAAACTCGGCGTCTCAACGCCTCGCCACGCAGGAAGCCGGTATCCCTTCTTGTCCTTTAGGTTCACAAGCTCCCCAGCTGCCGTTAGGTTTGCAAGTGCCTTCGCGACTGTTCCGAGCCCTGCTTTTCCCGACTGATTTCCTAGCCTTGAAGACCACTTTCCGAAGTTGTTCGACTTCGGGTGATGTGCGGCACCATTTTCCGTACATGGTCAAACCAAATACCGTACACTTGAGGAAAACTACTAATCCGCAAGTAACTGTTGATAAAAGCCTTATGGAAAGCCCCTTGTTTGGGAGCTTCGCGACGCCTTTGGGCTTGATACGGGAAGAAACTGGAGCGAAGACCAATCACCGGACCAGACTTCCCACGAGGAGTATCGGCAATGGGCGACAAATTGATTTCGAGGTTGCGGCTCATCGGCTACGGGACTGTGTTCGTTGGAGCTCTGCAAATCGGGGAGTATGTTCTTCTGGTCGGATATTGCTTTTTACTTGCGGAGGCACTGATTCAGGTCAGCCTCAGCCAACAACGCTCGGAAGTGATGGAAAAGGTCGAAGAGGAACATCGCGATGGACAGTAAAGTTCCGAATGAGCATCAGTGCTTCGCGTTGCTCGTCCAGATGGTCCATGGCCGTTGGGCTCCGTGGTTGACATACAGTGACCCACCCACTCCGAGCTCTCCAAGATGTCCGCATTGCAAAGCAACAAATGTCAAAATCCATCGTAAACACCGAGCGCCCCTCCTTGACTACCAATGCCGCAAGTGCCATCGCGTGTTCAACGCATGGCAAGGAACTGTGTTTCAAGGCACCCACCGCACGCCTTCTGAGTTGGTCAAGCTGTTGGTTGGCATTGCGGAAGGGAAGAAAACGGCGAGGTTGGCTCGTGACCTCGTGTGCAACAGAGCTTGGCTTGTAGCCGCGCGGCGTAAGCTTGAGGCCGAGGAGTTTGTCTGCCAGTTGAAGTCACACTTTGGAATCTCGAAGGCGAACGATATCAACGGCATATGGCTGTCGATGTTGCGAAACGCCGTCGAGACTAAACGGCCACACCGAAGGACGACTCCCTGAGCAAACCAATTGGTAAGCAGAGAAAGCGAACATCTCTGCACAACTCGGGTTCTCAGCGTCCTCCCGTTACTCCTGTGGGACGAGGCTGCCATTCCCCCACTCCCCACGGTTTTTGGGAACTTCGAGACCAGAACGCCTCCGCGATGCGACGCGAGACTTCCGATTCCAGCTCTGGAAGGCCCAAGTCGCGGTCAACGTGGTTGAACATCCCGTCTGTACCAACTTCCAGAACGACCCATTCCCCGCTCGATTTGCGGACAAGGTCGGCGCACCCGAACGAATCAAGAAGACCAACGGCTGTCAACGCTGTGCGAGCGGCAGAAATGGCATCTTCTGGAGCGACCCCGGCCGATTCGTACCGCGCTCCCCGTGCGTGTGCTACCCACGGTGATGCTCGAGTTCCTGACGGGTACCTCCGCGCGACCCACCCGAACATTCGGCCTGCTGCACCGTAGAGTCGGTAAACTGAAGTTCCCCACGAATGGTGGACAGTGGGAAAGCGGTGTAAACTCTGATCATGAGGAGACACACCGATGGCAGGTAAACGCAAGGTCTACACGCCGGAGTTCAAACTCCAGGCCGTCAAGATGATCATCGACCAGAAGC
>JAIOPV010000270.1 GCA_021413735.1 Planctomycetota bacterium | reverse complement strand
GATTTGGCGTGCCACAACTCGCCCTGCGGGTACTTGAAGGCGGCGGTGCGCGCAGACCGGCCGAGGTCAAAGAGACCTCGGCCGGCAGCGAGATCATGTTCAGCGAAAAGAAACGACAGGATTACTCGGACAGACTCCTAGAGCCAGTTATTGACTTTACCTGCGGGTTTTCAGGAGTTTTGACAGACAGCGGGGCGTAATTGGCCCATTTGGTTACCTCTCAGGCTGCAAAAGCCCTCAAAACGAGCGAAAAAGTCAATAACAGGCTCTACGCCCCGACGCTCGGGCCGGTAATCGTCAACGTTCATGTATACGACGGCCCGCCATCCAACAACGAGATGATCGCCAACATCATTGAGCACCCAATAGAAGTCCCGCAGGGCGATGCAAGTCGGGACTTCAAACTGACCGCGAAAGACATCAAGATCAGGAACATCAAGCAGTGATTGGAGACTGAACTCTCGCGTGAAAGCCGTGGCCAAGTTCGATCCAGGAAGTCGTGTTACGTTGTGTTTGTGCGACATGCCAATCGTTTGCGTTCATCTTCATGCGGGGTTACCATCTCGCCATGAACGAGCCTTCGGACCGAATCGCTCTCCTGCTTCTCTTGCTATTCGTGAGCATAGCCTCTCTTTGGCTCTCGGGCGCGGTCTACTTCGACATCGGCGGCGGTGGGGAATGGGGTCGGTTTCTGGCGGTCGGATGGGGCGCCTGCGTCGTTTGTCTCCTTGCGATCTGGCAACCGCTGTGGCAACCGTGTCTCGCGGTGCTCGGTGTATCCGTGGCGTTTCTGATCGTGTGGCGGCGACAGAAGCCAAGTCACGATCGCGAGTGGGATCCGAGCGTCGCCATCATGCCGCGAGCCCGGCGAGATGGTGATCTCGTGACGGTCGAGAACGTTCGCAACTTCCAATACCGCACGCTCTCCGAGTTCAGTCCGAACTACGAGACGAGGCAGTATCACCTCTCGAACCTGAAAGCGGCCGACATCGTCTTCTTCTTCTGGGGTTCGCCGTGGATGAGCCATCCCGTGCTCATCTTCGATTTTGGCCCGGAGGGGCGTGTCTGCATCTCGATTGAAGTGCGATATCGGAAGGGCCAGAAGTTCTCGATCCTGCGGAGCTTCTACCACCAGCAAGAACTCATCTTCCTCGTTGCCGACGAACGCGACGCGATCCTGCGACGCACCAAGCACAGCGGCAACCAGGAGGGCTATCTGTACCAGTTCAACGCAGGTGCCGACGAGTTGCGAAGGGTCTTCCTCGACTACATCGACGCGGTGAACGATCTGTACAAGGCTCCCAGGTGGTATCATGGACTCTTCGCGAACTGCACCACCAGCTTCTACCGCTTGGCCCACAGTCGATGGCGAATCGATTGGCGAGTGATCGCCAACGGTCGACTCGATCGCGCACTCCATCAGGCGGGTCGGCTGGATCAGTCGTTGCCCTTTGAGGAACTCCGAAAGTTCTCGCGAATCAACGAGATCGCCAACAGCGCACCCGAAGAGGGGTTCGGAGATTACCTCCGGCGCGAACTTCAGAAGGAACGACATGGCAGATGAAATCGTCCCGTTGCTGAAGTTGCACGAATACTTTCATCACGTCAGCGAAGAGGCGTTGCACGAGGTCGCTGCCGCGGCGCAGGTGTCGCAGTTCCCGGCGGGGGTCGTCATCCACGAACCCGATTCGCACGTGAACTCGATCGGGTTCGTGCTCCGGGGGCGGCTGAAGGCCTTGCGGATCGACATCAAAGGCAACGAAAGCCTGTTTCGGATGATCGAGCGAGGCGAGCAGTTCGGGATGATGGTTGGCGCTCTCGCTGAACCTGTGCCTGTGCGGGTCGTGACCCTGGAGCCGTCGACGGTTCTGTACCTCGACTACGAACGGGCGATGGAGTTGACGCTCAAGCATGCCGACTTGCGGCGTCACTGGCTCCAGACATTCGCGAGGGTCATGCGGCGTCATTTCCTGGGCCCCACGCCAACCCGTGCCGCGAATGTCATGGCGATCCTGCACGAATCCCCCGCAACGCGAACCCTGGCGAGGAAGCTCATCCTGCGACTGCGGGAGGTGGGGGAAGAGATCGGCGTCTTCAGCGACTCCGACGAATGGCGGTCTGTGCCAGACTTGAAGTATCGTTCGATGCTGGAGAATGGCACCCCCCTGGAACTGGCTGAAATCCGACGGCAGGTGGACGACTGGCACGGCGCGAATCGCATCGTCTTCGACCTGCCCACGACGGTCGATCGCGATCGCGCTGTGCGGTTACTGGAACTCGCAGATCATGTGATCGTGTTCGCTCGCGCCGCTGACTGTGGCAGCCTGGTGCCGCGGCTCCGCGATCTCGGCGTGCAAGTGCGAGGCTGGCGAGACAAGATTCGCGTCGTCTGGCTTTTGGAGAACGGCAACACAGTCGCCCCCGTTGTGCCGGAACTTCGCGACTACGCGATTCGCGATTTCAAAGTCTCGGAGATGGAACTGCCCGCACGCTGGGGAAAGCTGCTATCGCGGGGGCTGGAGCGTTTGGTTCACGATCTACGTGGAGTTCGCATCGGCGTTGCTCTGGGTGGCGGCGCTGCCCGTGGCATGTCTCACCTTGGCGTTCTCAAGGCGATCGAACAGAGTGGCATCGTGGTGGACATGATTGCGGGCACCAGCGCCGGGGCCATGAGCGGCATCGTCTACTCGTCTGGGCTCGACTGCGATTTTAGCGCGAAAAGCTTCTCCACCGATCTCACGCCGTCGTGGCTGTTTCGTCGGCTGCCACAGGGCAAGCACTGGTACTTGCTGTACAAGTTCCGGCGCGGGCACTTCGATCCGATGCTCCGTGAATACCTCCACGACTGGAAACTCGAACAACTTCCGCTGCCGTGCCTTTCCGTCACCACGGATCTCGTGAGCGGCAAGGCAATCGTTCGCGACCGTGGCGACGCCGTCCACGCGATCCTCGAAAGCATCAACCTACCCGTGCTTTCCGTGCCGATTGTGCGAGAAGGTCGGGCGTTGATCGACGGCGGCTTGGTGAACAACATCCCCGCCGACGTGCTGGTGTCGATGGGGTGCAACTTCGTGATCGCGGTGAGTGTGACGGCCAAAATGGAGATGCAGTTTTGCGAGATCAAGCCAGGTGGCACGACTCCCCGCAAGAGGCCACCGGTCTTGCAAACGCTGCTCCGCAGTCTGCTGGTTCAGAACTACAACCTGAACGCGATCGGAGTGCAGCCAGCGGACGTCGTGATTGAACCTGACGTGACGGGGTTCGACCTGACGGAGTTCATGCGAGCCAAGGAACTTGCCGCAGTCGGTGAGCAGGCCGCACTGAGCCAGATTCCCAAGATCAAGTCCCTTCTGGCGCGACTCGATCCCGGCATGTTCCCGTTCGCCACAAGCCAACAGTAAGGTGTCGGAATCTTCACATGGGAACTGTCATTTTTCGTGGGAAACCCCTGGTTTCACTGGGGTGCCCTTGATAACGTTGCATCAAACAGCTTGCCTTCGGCAGACCAGTCGGGAGCAGATCACCCTCGGTTTGTGGCGAGTGAATCCTGGATGCAGGACGCGCTCAAACTCCGCGCCTGGAGTATCGAGCCGTCGCCCAAACAAGAAGTCGGATCGCGGAATTCACACCAAGGAGACAGCCATGAGCGACGTCAACGACCTGCTGAGCCGCATTGATGGTGCCCTGACCACGGTCAAAGAAAAGGCACAGAAGATCCAGCAGCAGGAGCTTCAGAATTACCTCGAACGCGAGAAGTTGCTGGAACAATACCTGGTCGTTCAGGCCAAGATTGCGGAGGTGACGAAGCCACGGCTGGAAGCATTCATCAAACGGTGTGGTGAGCGGGTTTCCGTCACGCCCTCGAAGACCGAAACACGACGGTCGGCCCGACTCGAATTCCGTTCCCCGAAGGCGTACATCACGCTGTCGTTCTCGGTGGCTCCGGATCGCGACATCAAGAATGTAGTCGTGGAGTACGACCTCAAGATCGTGCCCGTGTTGTGGAAGTTCGATTCTCACGCCGAGTTCAGCACGCCGATCAGCAATCCCGACTACGCCGCGCTGACCAAGTGGCTCGACGATCGCATCGTCGGCTTTGTTGAACTCTACATTCACATCCACGAAGGCGAACTCTACGACAAGGCCCAATACGTCGAAGACCCCATTGCAAAAGTGAAGTTCCCAAAGTTTGCCGCGGGCGGCACGCTCGATCACGGCGGCCAAACGTACTTCTTCATCGACGACACCACGAAGGCTGAGTTCGCGAAGCAAAAAGGAATCGCGAACGCCTGAATCGCATTCGAGCGTGGCAACAAGGGCGTCGTATGAAAGTCGGCATCGTCGGGAGCGGGCTGGTTGGTGCGACCGCGGCGTATGCCCTCATGATGCGGGGCGTAGGTCGCGAAATCGTGCTCGTGGACAAGAACGAGGCCCGCGCGATTGCCGAAGCCGACGACCTGCGACACGCGGTTCCGTTCGCTCATCCCCTTGAAGTTCGCGCTGGGAATTACACCGACCTTGCGAGCTGCCGTGCCGTCGTGCTGTGTGCGGGCGTCGGGCAGAAGCCCGGCGAGAGTCGGCTCCAGTTACTCCGGCGCAACGAGACAGTGTTCCGCGAAGTCGTGCCCTCGGTGCTGAAGTACGCTCCCGAGGCGGTCATCGTTGTCGCAACCAACCCAGTCGATGTGATGACGCATCTGGCCGCGCGGTTCGCGGCCGAAGTTGGGGTTCCCGCAGGACGTGTGTTTGGCTCCGGCACCACACTGGACACAGCGCGCTTTCGCACGCTGCTCGGTACCCACTGCGGAGTCGATCCGCAACACGTTCACGGTTACGTCATCGGCGAACACGGCGACTCGGAAGTGCTGACGTGGTCGCTCGTGTCGGTCAGCGGAATGCCGTTGGAGGCGTTCGCCCAGATGCGAGGCGTTGAACTTTCTGAAGCCCTCCGGCAAGAGATCGACGAGAAAGTTCGCCGAGCGGCTAACAGCATCATCGTGGGCAAGTGCGCGACGTACTACGGCATCGGTTGTGCCCTGGCTCGCATCGTCGACGCTGTACTCCATGATCAACGCTCCATCCTGACAGTGTGTGCGCCGACGCCGGCCGTCGCTGGAGTCAAGGACGTGACCGTGGCGCTGCCACGGCTCGTCGGCGGTTCGGGAGTGATCGAAACGTTCCCCCTGCCGCTCAGTGAGACGGAGCACACGCAACTCCGCGTGAGCGCTGGCGTGATTCGCCAAGCCCTCGACGAACTCGGCCTGAACAACTGATCGGGCGCATGCGTATTCGTTAGCTCAGAATGCCATCGAGTCAGAGCAACCACCACCGAGAGACACCACATGAGTTCGACGACCGCAGCTTCGATCAGCGCATTCGGCAAGGCACGCTCTACGGTGCCCGGCACGCCGCTGAATGCTGAACAACTCCGCAAGATCGACGCCTTCTGGCGAGCGAGCAGCTACCTCGCACTCGGCATGACCTACCTCAAGGCGAACCCGCTGCTGAAGGAGCCACTGAAGCCCGAACACGTCAAGGATCGGTTGCTCGGCCACTGGGGTGCGAGCCCGGGGTTGGCGTTCGCGTACATTCACCTGAGCCGCGTCATCAAGGCTCTCGACCTTGATGTCGTGTTCATGGCTGGTCCCGGGCACGGTGCCCCGGGCGTGCTCGGTCCATGCTACCTCGAAGGCTCGTACACCGAGGTCTACCCCGATTGCAGTGAAGACGAAGAAGGACTGCTTCGGTTCTTCAGGCAGTTCTCGTTCCCGGGCGGCATTGGCAGCCACTGCACGCCAGAAACGCCGGGCAGCATCCACGAGGGCGGCGAACTCGGCTACTGCCTCTCGCACGCCTGCGGAGCGGTGTTCGACAACCCCGACCTGATCGTTGCGGCAATGGTTGGCGACGGCGAATCCGAAACCGGGCCGCTGGCCACGAGCTGGCACATCAACAAGTTCCTGAACCCCATTCGCGACGGCGCTGTGCTGCCGATCCTGCACCTCAACGGCTACAAGATCAACAACCCGACGATCTGGGCTCGCGTGCCCCGTGAGGAAATCGAAGCGTTCTTCCGTGGAACCGGATGGACTCCATACTTCGTCGAAGGCTCCGATCCGGAGACGATGCATCAGGCGATGGCCGCGACCCTCGACAAGTGTGTCGCCGATATTCGTGCTGCTCAGAAGGAAGCCCGCACGTCCGGGAAGGCGTTCCGCCCGAAGTGGCCGATGATCGTTCTTCGCACGCCCAAGGGATGGAGCAGCCCCGCCGAGGTTGGCGGTCACAAACTCGAAGGGAGCTGGCGGGCGCACCAGGTTCCGATGGCTGACGTGAAGAAAGACCCCGCGCGGCTCAAGCAACTCGAAGAGTGGATGCGATCGTATAAGCCGCAGGAACTGTTCGACTCGGCGGGTCGCTTCCAGGCAGTACTCAAGGCCATCGCCCCGACAGGCACGCGGCGAATTGGCTCCAACCCACATGCCAACGGCGGGTTCCTGAAGAAGGGCCTCCGCATGCCCGACTTCCGCACCTACGGCATCAAGGTCGACAAGCCCGGCACGGCCGAGGCCGAGAACTGTAAACCGCTCGGCGTGTTCCTCCGCGACGTGATGAAGGCGAACATGCAGAACTTCCGCGTGTTCGGCCCCGACGAGAACACGTCGAACAAGCTCAGCGCGATCTACGAAGTTTCCAAGAAGCTCTGGCTGGCAGAGTACTTCCCGGAAGACGCCGACGGAACCGAGCTGGCTGTCGATGGCCGCGTTATCGAGATGCTCAGCGAGCACACCCTGGAAGGCATGTTGGAAGGCTACCTGCTCACGGGGCGGCACGGCTTCTTCAGCACTTACGAGGCGTTCGCGCACGTCATCGACTCGATGTTCAACCAGCACGCGAAGTGGCTGACGATCTGTAATCACCTCTCGTGGCGGGCGAAGATCGCGTCCCTGAACCTGCTCATCACCAGCACCGTCTGGCGGCAGGACCACAACGGCTTCACGCACCAGGACCCCGGCTTCCTCGACGTGGTCGTGAACAAGAGCGCGACGGTCACACGCATCTACCTGCCGCCGGATGTGAACTCGCTGCTGTGCGTGGCAAACCACTGTCTGAAGAGTGAGGGCTACATCAACGTCATCGTGTCCGACAAGCAGAACCACCTGCAATACATGGACATGGATCAAGCGATCATCCACTGCACGAAGGGTCTGAGCATCTGGTCGAAAGCAAGCAGCGATCAGGGGCACGAGCCGGAGGTGGTGATGGCGTGTGCCGGCGACATCCCGACGAAGGAAGCGCTTGCCGCGGTGGACATGCTCCGCAAAGAGTTCCCGGATCTGAAACTGCGGTTCATCAACGTGGTTGATCTGTTCAAGCTGCAACCCGACACCGAGCACCCGCACGGGTTGACCGACAAGGATTTCGACAGCTTGTTCACGCTGGATAAGCCGATCATTTTCGCGTTCCACGGCTACCCGTGGCTCATCCACCGACTGGCGTACCGTCGCACAAATCATCACAACTTGCATGTCCGCGGCTACAAGGAGAAGGGCAACATCAACACGCCGTTGGAACTCGCGATCCAGAATCAAATCGACCGGTTCACGCTGGCGATTGACGTGATTGATCGCGTGCCCAGGCTGAAGGTCGCCGGCGCTCACGCCAAGGAGAAGTTCCGTAACACGCAGATTGCGTGCGCGAACTACGCCTACGAACACGGCGTCGATCAACCCGAAGCCGCGAACTGGAAGTGGACGCACTGACCGCCAGCCGCTTGCGGCTTCGCATCAGACGCGATGCCGCAAGTGGCCTCCGAGGTTCCCATGTCCGATGTTCTTCTCGTTCTGAACGCTGGCTCCTCCAGCCTCAAGTTCTCGGTCTTCTCGGCCAATGGTGAGGTCGGCACGCCGCTGGCAACTGGACAGGTCGAGGGGATCGGCACCGCACCGCGTTTCGTCCTTCGTGGACCGGGCGGTGAGGTACGCGATGAGCATTCGTTTCCCTTGGGCGATTACGAATATGCTCTCGCGACAGTCCTCGATCTGTACGGGAAACGTCTCGGCGACATTCGCCTCGTTGCGGTGGGGCATCGCGTTGTTCACGGAGGCGTGAAGTTCACCACGCCGGTGCAGATCGACGCGACCGTTCTGGCGGAGCTTGAAGGACTGGTTCCGCTGGCCCCGCTGCATCAACCGCACAACCTGTCGGCAGTGCGGTCGCTGAGTCGCATGGAACCGGACCTCCCGCAAGTCGCGTGCTTCGACACGGCCTTCCATCGCACTCAGCCGGAAGTCGCACAACGGTTCGGGTTGCCGCGACGTTTCACCGACGAAGGCATCCGGCGATATGGCTTCCACGGGCTGTCATACGAGTACATCGCATCGATGCTGCCGGGTATCGACGCCAAGGCTGCGTCTGGCCGAGCAGTCGTCGCGCACCTCGGGAACGGCGCGAGCATGTGTGCGATGCTCGGCGGTAAGAGTGTCGCCACGACAATGAGCTTCACCCCCGCCGACGGCCTCGTGATGGGCACCCGCTGCGGCTCGCTTGACCCCGGCGTGATGCTCTATCTCCTGCGAAAGGGCATGACCGCAGACGCACTGGAGCATCTGATCTATCACGAGTCGGGCTTGCTCGGCGTGTCCGGCGTGGGGAGCGACATGCGGGAACTGTTGGCGAGTTCCAACCCGCACGCGGCGGAGGCCATCGACCTGTTCGTTTACCGGATCGGTCGCGAACTGGGTTCGTTGGTTGCGGCGCTGGGTGGCCTTGATGCGTTGGTGTTCACTGGCGGCATCGGCGAGAACTCGGCTGCGATTCGGGAACGGGTCTGTCGCGATGCCAACTGGCTCGGTGCGTTCAACATCCACGTCATCCCAACGAACGAAGAACTGATGATCGCCAACCATACTCGGCGCGTGCTGGGCCGAAGCGGAAGTTCCCCATGAGCAACACGAACCTGGTCTCGGATAACTCGACCGTGCCGCTCTCGAACGAGCACGCGGTTCTCGACATCCTCGGCAAGTCGATCCTGAGCCTGTGGGACACTGTGAACACCCTCACGCGGCTCCGGCCCACGAAGCGAGAGCGGTATCGCGTCACCATCTTCGGTTCGGCACGCATCGAGCCTTCGCACTGGGGCTATGCTGCGGTTCGTGATGTCGCTGCCGAACTGACCCGGCTTGGGTGCGACATCGTGACTGGTGGCGGTCCCGGGTTGATGCAGGCGGCCAACGAGGGGGTGAAGCTCGCCGACCCCGAGGGCACACACCAACAATCCGTCGGGATCCGCGTCGACTTGCCGTTCGAGCAGGACGTGAACGCCTTCGTGACGCAGGCGTTCGAGCACAAGACGTTCTTTACGCGCCTCCAGCATTTCGTGCTGGTGTCGGATGTGTTCATCGTCGTGCCCGGCGGCATTGGCACCGTGCTTGAAACGCTCATGGTGTGGCAACTCCTCCAAGTTCGCCACCTGAATGATGTGCCGTTGATCCTCGCGGGGCACTTCTGGGACGGGCTACTGGACTGGGCAAAGGACGCGATGCTGAAGCCCGACTTGCAACTCATCAACCCCGAAGACTTGAGGATTCCGCAAGTGCTGCCCGATGGGCCGTCGATCGTGCAAGCCATCCGCGAACACCACGCGAAGTGGAAGGCCAAGCAGGGTTAACACAACCGAGACTCACAACAAGAGGACACAGTGATGGACAAGGCGGCCCCCCTCCCACCGTCTTCCACAACCGTGGATATGGCAAGGCTCCTGAAACAGTACGGCTGTGGTCCTGTCGGGTTCACCGGTAGCGAAGACTCGCTCTACGAGCGCAGGCTGGTGTTCGATCAGGTCATCGACCCCGGCACGGCCGGGCCGCGTGAACAGTTTGAGGCCGTCGCATCGGCGATTCGAGACGTGCTTGCCCAGCGGTGGGTGAAGACGACGCGACACTACGACAAGGCGAACCCGAAGCAGGTTTACTACCTGTCGATGGAGTTCCTCATCGGGCGGTCGCTGTCGAACAACGTCGTGAACTTGCTGCTCGATCCGATGACCGAGGGGTTCGCAAAGGCGAAGGGGCTTCGGTTGTCCGAGGTGTTCGAACAGGAGCCGGACGCGGGACTAGGCAACGGCGGCCTCGGCCGGTTGGCCGCGTGCTTCATTGACTCCCTGGCAACGCTCCAGATTCCCGCCATCGGCTACGGTCTGCGGTACGACTACGGCATCTTCAGGCAGGAAATCCGGGATGGCTATCAGGTCGAGCAACCCGACCCGTGGCTGACGCGACCCGATCCGTGGGAGGTTGCGCGACCGGCTGAAAAGGTGCTGGTGCCGCTGGCGTCGTCGTTTGAGGTTCACGGCGGGCAGATCACCGTTCTCCGGGGACAATCGGGGCACCTTCTCGGAATGCCGTACGACCGCCCGGTGGTGGGCTTCGGAGGAAAGACGATCAACACGCTGCGGCTGTGGCAAGCGGCGACTCCAGACGTGTTCAACTTCGGCGAGTTTAGCGGTGGCGATTTCTTCGGAGCCGTGTCGGACAAGGTGCTTGCCGAGTCCGTCACTCGCGTGCTGTACCCGGACGACTCGACACCACGCGGCCGGTCGCTCCGGTTCTTGCAGGAATACTTCCTCGTTCGTTGCTCGCTCGCGGACATCGTCGCTCGCTTCCGCCGACGCGGGAATGATTGGGCGGCCTTGCCTGACAAGGTTGCGATTCAACTGAATGACACGCACCCCGCGATGGCCGTACCTGAACTGATGCGAATCCTGCTCGACGAGGCGAAACTCGGATGGGCTCAGGCGTGGGACTTGAGCGTGCGGACGCTCGCGTACACGAACCACACGCTGCTGCCCGAGGCGCTCGAAAAGTGGGGCGTGGACTTGTTCGAGGCGCTGCTGCCGCGGCATCTCGAGATCGTGTACGAAATCAACCGTCGCTTCCTCGACGACGTGAGGGCGAAACACCCCGGCGACGAAGCGAAGTTAAATCGCGTCAGCCTCATCGAGGACGGGGGCACACGCAAGGTAAGGATGGCGAACCTGGCGATCGTGGGTTCGCACAGCACAAACGGTGTTGCGGCGATTCACTCTGAACTACTCCGCGCGAAGACCGTGCCCGACTTCGCGGAACTCTATCCCGAACGCTTCAACAATAAGACCAACGGTGTCACCCCGCGACGCTGGCTCATGATCGCGAATCCTGACCTCGCGAGGTTGCTCATCGAGGGCATCGGGGATGGGTGGATCACGGATCTGTCGCAGTTGAAGAAGGCCGACCCGCTGGCGAGCGATGCGGGCTTCCAGAAGAAATTCCTCGCCGCGAAGCGAGGAGCCAAGACGCGGTTCGTGGGCTGGCTCAAGGACACGACGGGAATCGCACTCGATCCCGACACGTTGTTCGATGTGCAGATCAAGCGCATCCACGAGTACAAGCGACAGTTGCTAAATGCGGTCCAGTGTGTCGTCTGGTACAACCGCTTGCGTGCGAATCCGAAACTCGACGTGCCTCCGCGAACCGTGCTGTTCGCGGGCAAGGCGGCCCCCGCGTACCACCTCGCGAAGGTCATCATCAAGCTCATCACGAGCATCGGGCGGGTTGTGAACGCCGACCCTTCGACCCGCGGCAAACTCCGTGTGGAGTTCCTCCCAAATTACTCATGCACGCTTGCGGAACACCTCGTCCCGGCGTCGGACGTGTCGGAGCAAATCTCGACGGCTGGATACGAGGCGAGCGGTACGAGCAACATGAAGTTCATGATGAACGGCGCGATGACCGTCGGAACCCGTGACGGCGCGAACATCGAGATTGCGGAGGAAGCCGGCGAAGAGAACGCCTTCATGTTCGGACTCAGTACGGAACAGGTGCTGGGCGGCCGGGGTTGGTACAACCCGCAGTGGCACTACGAGAACGAACCCGAGACGCGGGACGCCCTCGACCTGATCTTCAACAACCACTTCAGCGCCGACGAGCCCGGCATCTTCGAGCCGATCCGCGAGACGTTGCTGACGAAGGGCGACTACTACATGCACCTCGCGGACCTGACGGGCTACGTGCAGACGCAGCAGAAAGTCGCGGCGGTTTACCGCGACCCGCAGGCGTGGGCGGCGAAGGCGATTCACAACGTCGTGCGCTCCGGTAAGTTCTCCAGCGACCGCACGATCACGCAGTACGCCAGTGAGATTTGGAACGCCAAGAGCTGCTCGGTGGAGTGACGATGAACTGGGAGCAACGCTACCGACTGAGACGCACGGCCCGCACCTCGCTGGTGCTGTGTGCCGTGCTGTCGCTGCTCGCGGCGATGGTCTGTGCGCCGGCAGTTCGGTGGCTCGATCAGGAAACCGGGGTGAAATTCTTCCAGTACAGCCCGGACGGCGCGCGGGCGGTTCTCTCGACGCTCGCCGGGTCGATGCTCACCTTCATCGTCTTCGTGCTCTCGGCGGCGCTCATCGTGGTTCAACTCGCCAGCGGGCAGTTGACGCCCCGAGTCATCGCCGTGGTGCTGGCGAAGCCGGGAATCAAGGTCGCGCTGGGGACCCTCACGTTTACCTACACGTACACCCTCTCGGCGCTCGGCAGGGTCGAGGGTCGCGTCCCCGATCTGCATGTCAGTGTCGCCGTGCTGCTCAACTTGGCGTGCGTCGTCGTGTTCTTCGAGTTCGTTCAGCAGCTCTCGGGCGGCCTGAGACCGGTGTCGCTGATGCTCCACGTGGCAGATCGAACTCAACTCGTCATCGAACAAGTTTACCCGGTGGCGTTCGACCCCCAGCGACCGGAACAAACTCCGACCGGCATGCTCCCGACTTCCGCCTCGCAGGTCCTTGAGTTCAACGGGCGGTCCGGGGTTGTGATGGCGTTCGGACTCGCCCCGCTCGTGAGGCTGGCACGCGACGCGGATGCCGTGATCGAGTTGGTTCCGCAAGTGGGCGATTCGGTTACGCGAGGCGATCCGCTGTTCAGGGTCTACGGTGGAACGCGACCGGTTTCCGCGGACGCATTGCGTGGGTGCGTCGCGGTAGGAACTGAACGGAACCTGGATCAAGACCCTCGTTTCGGCTTCCGCATCCTCGTGGACATCGCGAACAAGGCACTCTCGGCCGCGATCAACGACCCGACCACCGGGGTTCTCTCGCTGGATCAGATCGACAACCTGCTCCTGGCCCTCGGGCGGCGGCGACTCGACGAGGGGCTTGCGACGGATTCCGAAGGCAAATTGAGGGTCGTGTACGGTACCCCGGACTGGCCTGACTACGTGACGCTGGCGATCAGCGAAATTCGGCAGTACGGGGAAGGCAGCATGCAGGTGAGCCGTCGGTTGCGGGCGTTGCTGGAGCATCTGATTCTCACGCTCTCCGAGCCCCGGAGACCACCGCTTCAACAGGAACTGCCCCTCCTCGATAGCGCGATCTGCAGAAAGTACCCGGACGACGAAGACCGCAGGCGTGCGGGTATAGCGGACTATCAAGGGGTCGGCGGCTCGGATTCTTGATGGAGCGGTATGTGGTCGAGTTCTTCGAGCAGTTGTCGAAGGTCGCGGTCCTGGTCTTCGTCGTGACGTGCATGGTCGCGGCAGGGTTGGGCCTGAGTGTCCACGACATCGTCGCTCCACTTCGTCGAGCTCGGCTGGTGGCGGCTTCGCTACTGGCGAACTTTGTTGTCGCACCGGGCATCGCTTACGCCCTCACCGAACTGATTCCGCTCGATCGTTCGCACGCGATTGGGTTGTTGCTCCTCGGCGGCGCGGCCGGGGCGCCGTTCCTGCCGAAGCTCGCGGAGCTTGCTCACGGGGACCAGGCATTCGCGGTCGGGCTCATGCTCCTGCTCATGGTGGGAAGCGTGGTCTTCATGCCGATCGCGTTGCCGCTCTTGGTCCCCGGCTTGTCGGCCGAGCCGTGGCCGATTCTGAAGCCGTTGCTGTTCACGATGCTGTTGCCGCTGTCGGTCGGTGTATTCGTGAAGAGCCGGTGGGTGCTGCGTGCACTGGTGCTGCGGCGTGCCTTTAAAGTCGTGTCGAACGTCAGCATGTTGCTGGCGGTGTTGCTGCTGCTCGGGTTGATCTTCCGGGCAATGCTTGGAACTTTCGGCTCCGGGGCTGTCGCGGTTGGGGTGGTGTGTATCTCGCGCTCACTTGGGGGGGGGGCTATGTGCTCGGCGGCCCGAACCCTTC
>JAIOPV010000269.1 GCA_021413735.1 Planctomycetota bacterium | reverse complement strand
GAGAGAAGAGCGTGATGTCATCGGAAGCATTCGTCAAGTTGGCCATGATCCAACTCATGCTCAATCGGCTGGAACCCAAAAACATGGACGCTGAGTTCCACTACCATTTGGCAGCTTAAACCGACATATGGGACAGCCTCTTAGGGCGTTGGCTTCGGTGGCGCGAGTGGCGGTGGCGACGCAAGTGTCGGGGTTGCAGCCAATCGCCCCTGGAGCGCAGCGAGTTGCTCTGTGGCGAGTCGCAGGCGACGGTTCGCACGACGGTAGAGCAACCAGGGCGCGATCAGGAGGACGAGGAAGATCAACCCTGCGGCGATCAGGATGGCCCAGTTGCGGGTCGAGAAAGAAGGCGAGATTGGCCCGCGGGGCGGCTTCGGCGGATCAGTATCCGGATGCGGGTCAGCGAGATACGGGAATGTGTCCGAGAACTCTTTATCGTTCATGGTCGGTCGCCCCGCCGGACCCTTCGAGAACTTTGGATGCGATTGCGAGAGTTCAAACAACTGGCAGTCTCCCTGTCGACAGGTGAGGTCGGCGACGTCGTCCTCCAGTTGTCGCCCATTGGGATACCGGGGCTTCCGGTCGCGAGAATAGAACATGACATCCGGTTGGAAGTCGTATGGGCGTAGCGCGAATGGCGGGGAGATGATGTTTCTGAGGGTATCCTCCAAGAGGTCTGGGTTGTCGTTGGACTCGTGGAGCGCTGATAGATGCTCGTTCGGCGGACGAGTGTTCAGCAAATCGAAACGAGGGAGTTGGGTGCGTTGGCTTCGGCCGACATGATCGACCTGTTTGCCGTTGTGGTGCGAGGTCGCCCAAAGCACGAAATCCCGCTTCATCGACGGGGTCGGCAGCGAACTGAACGGAACCCTCGCCACAAAAGCGATGACGTTGGTCCCGAAGAACTGGGGGAAGATGAAGGGATCGTCTCGCACGCTCACGGAATACATGGTGGGCTTGGCTTTGAATCCCTTGAAGTCGATGATCTTGAAACCCAAGTCGTCATTGAGCACAAATTCGATGGTGGCGTGTGACGCGATCAGGCCGGGCGTCTTGACGGTCCCACCGTACCGGGCGAGGTTCGCGGGTTCCGTCTCGAACTGGATTTCGCTCTGGAGGTCGATGTTGATGGTGTAGGTGTATTTTGCAAGGTCAGCGAACGGAGGCGAAGCCGTCAATGATCGACGCACGCAGAAGATCAGGACGAGTTCGTTGGCGTCCTTAACTTTCCCGTCCTTGTCGAACGCACCCGGCGGGTATTCGTATTCGATGTTCCCCATCTCATCTCGAATCTGCTTCCCCGTCTTGTCTTTCTTCGCCGTCATCCGGATGCCTTCCCAGGCTGGGAAGGCGAAAAGATCCGTGATGCCTGCCTCTTGTTGCCGATTGAAAATTGGATCGGCATGGTCCGAAGCTGCCACGCCACTGGCAAACAGCAGGACGAAGAATCCCCCAACGACGAACCGATTGAGGACAGCGGGGAGGAGTCTGTGGTTGTGTGTGATCCTGGTCATGATGCCCCCGCCTGTGTCGTGTTGACGAAGAGTTGCTCGCCGATGTGATCCCCGAGCTGCCGGTAGCTTTCCCACTGCGCCTCGTCGAAGACTTGGTCGAGCGTCGTTTGGTTCGGAAAGTCCGGGTTGAGTGCCGCGTAGTTCCGAACGTCCGCCGGTTCGTCCCCAGTCAATGTGGCCTTGATGTGGAGAAGCCAAGTGTACTTTCGGGCGAGCCACGGATCGTTGTCCGGGTTCGGTATTCCGTCGGCGTATCGGACCAAGTACAGAGCGGCGTGTCGTTGCGGTGATCCAGGTGCGGCGAGAAGGTCCGAGAGTGACCCCAACCGAGCCGCGACCTCTGATGGAACCCCGACGCCAGCAGCTCGCTCCGCTGGACTTCCGGAACGAGTGGGTGAGGCGCAAACGTCCTCGAACTCCGCGCCGAGGTCGATGCGAGCAAGGCGGACAAGGGTGGCGAAGTCATTCGCCAAGTGGTCCGGGTCGTGCCCAGCGTCGCACACAATGACGAACGGAACTCGCCTCCGGAGCAACTCGTACGCACCCGTGACCTCGAAGTTCCCGCCGTCGGAAAGGTGCCAGTAGCGTTCCCACGGCCCGGCAAACCGCCCGGTCAGTTCCGCCAGCAACAGCGTCTGGGTCTGGAAGAACGAGGAGAGGAGTTGGCCCAGTGTTCGCGCCAGCCCGCGTCGCAGCGGCACACGACGACGCCCATCCGCATCCAGCCCCGAGTTCCACCAGTAGCCGAGGCGCAGGTTGGCGAGTGTGAGCAGAAGTGCGCGGGCCAACCCAGTCCTTCGCCCCATCCCTGGGTCAAGTGCCGCGCCGGAAATCCCGACCCACTCACGGAGGTTGAGCGACTCCACCTCGACCGGACCACCAGCCTCGGCGAGGAAGGGGTGCGGTTCGCCGTCCGGCGCGAGCGGCTCAAGGGCCTGCAACCCGTTTGGACCGACGGCCCACACCCCATGCCACTTTTGGGCAACGCTCACCCCTGCAGGGCCGACCGCCATGTTCTCGGCCTGCCGGTCACGCAATCCGCGCTGGGACGCGACGTCCACGGTCTCGTTCACGGCGCAGTTGATCAGGTGGAGCGGGCCGCCAGCAGAGTGCGGTGCGTACTCCGCAAACGGCACGTCATCCCCTGGGACGACATGGGCGACGTTGCGGCCCTCGGGGTGCGTCCGCCGCTCGGGATTGACCGCACCGAAGAACGCGCGCGCGAGACGAGCAGCGTAGATGGCCAGTGGTCCTGACCGGTTGATGAACGGGACACACTCCGCCAAACCCAACAGGAGGCTGACGACCAAGGCAATCGCAGTGAAGGCCAAACCCTGGACGTAGGCGTCGCCGTTCTCGTACGCGATGTGGCTGGCGAAAGACACTGCGACCAGTGGTGGGACTGCCGCGAGGAAAAGGACGGCGGTGGCTCGGAGGTACGGGAACGAAACCCGAGACAACGCCGATGCCCCGCTGCCGAGGAGGAGTCTCGCTGCCATCCGCAGTGTCATTGCCACTCCGAACACCCCCGTCGCGGCGGACACGAGCCAGCGGGTGATGGTCCCGCGGGTGAGGCCCCCTTTCATCATCAACCCAACCAGCCATCGGCCCAGACCATCCAACGCCGCGAAGCCGAGGAGGACGAGGGCCGCAACGAGCCAAAACGCCAGCCACCGAGTTAAGAGGTTCCGGGCGAGTTGGAGGCGAGCAGGGTTGAACGGGTCACGGTGTCCCTCCATTCCGCGGACCACTGCCCACGCGAGGATCGACCAGACTACGGCAAGCGCGAAGCTGACGATCCCCAACGGACTGGCCGTCGCAACAAGCAGAGCACCAGACAGAATCGCCGCGATTGCCAAAACGGGGACGAGGTACGCCTCCGGCAGATCCTGCGAGACCACCCAATACGCCACCATCAGCGGCAAGACCGCGAGCCAGACGGTGATTTCTCCAAGTCCTGCCCACGGTCCAGTCCAATACCCCATTTCTGTCGTCACTGGCGTAAGCGAGTCGATGACGGATCGCGACAGCGATCCTGGGCCAGCAATGAGACCGCCGTACCCGACAGCGTTCAGCACGCCGAATAAGACGAAGAGGAAGAACGCGAGCACAAAATAGATCGAGAGCAGGTTCCGCCAGAAACCAGCGAGGTTCGCCGCGGTCTCACCCAACCCGCTTGGAGAGAGGTAGTTCGCGTTCCGCCGAAGCCACCCGATAGGGGCGGAACGCGAGTCGCCGAGAGCTTTCGCCACCCGATCTTGCGCCGCTCCAGGGGTTCGGTTTGGGATTGCTCCGGTAAGACCGTTCGGCTTGGCACAGAGATCGAAGAATCGGCCGAGGAACGCGCCGACGTACCCGCCCCCGGAGACGGTGGAGAGAAAGTCCACGCTCCGCAGCCACCCAGACCGAGCAAGCGATTGAAGGATTCCGAGGCAGAACGCAGCACTGCGAATGCCGCCTCCGGACAGAGCCAACCCAAGTGTGTCTGTCGGGAGGCCGGGCGGGGCAGGCGACGACGTTCCGGGCCGTGTGTTGGTCGCCGTGGAATCGGCGACGGAAGGGCGAACGCCCCCCTGAGCTCCACCGCCGGTGCCCACGGGGTGAGATGGTGGATCCTTGACTTCCGGTGTCGCCGACTTGGTGCCGATCGGCCCGAGTTGCAGCAACCACGGGACCGGTGGTTTCGGTTTGCCGCTCATTGTTGTTCTCGGGGCAGTGTGTGTGTTGGGGGTGGGACGAGCCCGGCCGTAATCCGCCGTTGTTCGACCAACCGAGCCTCGACCGACTCAAGCGCGGCCGGGTACACGCGACGGGCCTCGAACTCCTCGCGGGACGGATAAAGGGGATCAAGATTCAGAGCTGCTCGGCACTCTTCCGGGATGTCTGCAAGGCGACGAGGGTGATCCTCGGTCAACACGTCTGCTGCCTTCTCAGCGATCATGTAAACATTGGTGACGATGAAGAACCCTGGGATGCGTGGGAACACGGAAGCATCTACCACGCGCAGTCCCTTCACACCACGAACGCGGAACCGGCTGTCGAGGACAGCGTCGCGGTCACCATCGCCGCCGATCCGACAGGTGCCGCTGGCGTGGTGCCCCCAAGCAACATTGCGGATCCATTCGCGACGATTGCCCCCAAACGCCTCACTGCCGGGGAGGGCGTGGCTGGCCACCACACCCTTTTCCTCGCCGCGTTTCAGGAAGCTCTCGACAAACTCGACTCCGTCGCTGAGCGCCTTGAGGTCTGGGTCATCGACGCCCCCTGGGAACGAGCAGAAGTTGATCTTCGGCCGTTGGAACGGGCTCTTCGAACGCAGTTCCACAAACCCGCCGTTGTGCCGCGTGCGGGCCTTGAGAATGATCCAGGTGAACGTTTGCTTGTCGGCCTCCGCGGCAGTCCGGTCCTGATGGGCTTGTTGCTCCGGCGTGAGTTGAGCCGCGACCTCCTTCGGCGTTGCGATCCCCGCGAAGGCTGCGGGCTTCGAGTACCCAACGTGGTAACCGCGAAAGTTGCCCGCGAGAGCGAAGATGAACAGGTCGGGGATCGCGTCCTCCTGGGAGGATCGCTTGAAAATTCCGACAAGCCCGCCGTTGGTTGCGTAGAGTCCACGCTTGGCTGCCAGTTTCCCTGCGTTCTGGATCCACTGTTGGAGATGCGGATCGCTTTGGGCGGCTGGACTGCAGGACGTGGTCGCCAGTCCGGCGAGGCTGTGGAACGCCCCCCTCACCTTCGCGACGACTGGCACTTCGTAGCGATCCTGGAGGTTCCTTCCCACACCAGGCAATTCGAGTCGGCAGGGGATGTCGTATTTCGCGAGGTGTTCTTTCGGCCCGATGCCTGAGAGCATGAGCAGTTGCGGCGTGTTGAATGACCCGCCGCACAGGATTACTTCCCGCCGACAGTACACCGTCCGTTCGGCAGCTTCCAATCCGGTTCTGTTAGCGGGTGTGGAATTCGGGTCGGCCTCATAGACATTTTCGCGGTCAAGGCAACAGATGCCGATCGCGCGCGGTTCGGTGCCACCAAGACCGTCGAACACGATTTCGGTGACGAACACTCCGGTGAGAAGGAGCAATCGTCGGCCGTGCTTCTCGTCCGCCGCCACGTCGAGAAGGCGCTTCCGCGGGTCGGAACGCTCGCCCTTCTCCGTGATCGCGCACGGAATGCGAGCAAGCCCTTCCCCTCCCTGCCGCATCGTCTGCCAGTGGTTTGGGTCGAGGTGGGCGAAAGTACGCCCCGTGAAGGCCGTGTGCAGAAGGTCGCCGAGTTGCTCGACGCCCGAACTGAGGCTCCCACCGGCGGCCCCAAGGACAACTCGCAGAAGCTCCCGATCACGCAACAAAATGCCAAGATCCGCGAGAGATGTGCCGAGCCAGCCACGCGTGCCGTGGCGGTCGTTCTCCCAGCCGGTTTGCAATCCAAAGAACTTGCGAACACGGCCGAAGAGCGAAGGGCGGTTGTAGTGACATCGTTCGAGCCGCTCGAAGTACGCCCGCATCCGCTCCCCCCGCCAGCTGGCGTCGCTGGTCGCCTCAGCGATTTGATCCCAATCCTCGGATGGTCCGGCGACCGTGATCATGGCGTTGTGAATCGTGCAGCCTCCGACCCCCTGTGCTCGCGGGTAGAAAATTCCATGCTCGTCCGGCGAAATCGGTGGGACTCTTGACTCCTGGAGAAGTTCGTTTCGAAGGGGATCTTGACTGGGGCCCTGTTCTTCCGGGAAGTGCTGGACGAAGAATCGCAGTGAGTGCCGCGTATCCTCCGTCGTCTCGCCATGAAGGAGCGGAACCTCCGTGTTCTCAATCTTGATGTCTTTGTCCCCAACACGGAACGTCGCGGTTCCCTCCACTGGGTCAGGCTTCTTTGGACCCATCTCGGCGACGAGAACGGTGAACCCGCGCTCGGCAAGTCTGGCCGCCAGGGGCGCGCCACCCGCACCTGCCCCGACGACAATGAAGTCGATCGGGGTCGTCTCCGGACGGGTCCAGGCTTCGGGGATTTCGTTCATGATGCGGTCTCAGTGAGGCGTTGGGCGAAGCGGTGTTCGCGGCATCAGAAGGTCTTCAGGAGCGCGATCAACTCCCGCTTTTCCTCATCCGAAAGGCGACGCATAAACTCGTAGTCATGCCCACGGTCGGTGACGTAATCGGGGCACTTGCTTGCGTCGAGCAGTTTCGGACCGACAGTCGCCTCGAACTCGAGCCGGCGTTTCTCTTTGTCTCCCGCCGACTCCTTTGGCCCGACTTTCTGGTACTTGAGGAAGAACGTGGTCAGGGCGTCCAGCGCGGCCAGTTTTTGTTCTCGCGTGGCACTCGGGTCGAAACTCGCGATGGTGTTGATCGGGGTTCCCTCGGGGATGGGGCCGAGCTTCACTCCCGCCCCATAACCAGCGAGGAATCGACCAACGCCAATCGCGGAAATCGCAGCGAACACGAGGCAGGTGACCCCCGCGTATCGGCCGAGTCGGCGACGGAAGGCCACATCCCGAATCCGATAGAGGCTGAACAAGATGGTGAGCGAGGCGAACAGCACGACTGGCAGGACGACCGCCATCCAACGAAGCCCCCAGATTGAGTGCATCGTCCCAATGTCGAGAAGTTTCACCATCGGCCAGAAGTCGTACACCAGGATGCCAACGAGAACGCCTCCAACGAGCCCACCTGCGGCCAGCACCCACCACACAGGGGCGAGCAGCCACCATAGCCAGCCGAAGTAACGCTCTCGGAACCGGATCGTGGATTCGCTTGCCAACAGGAAGAACCCGAGGATGAGGAATGCGAGCGCCGGCAGCCAAGGGAGGATGTGCCGCCAGAACTCCGACACGTTCAGAATGCCGCCGACCAATTGAGGGACGTGTGGGCCATCAAACCGCAGCCAACTTTCCTCCGTCGTCCGCCAGATCCACCCGCTGTCGGCGTCTCGCTGGTCGGCCGACATCTTCTCGTTGGTCGCTTTGTCTGACTCACGCCCGGGATACCATGCGTCATCGACTTTCCGACTCGGGTTCGTTCCGTCCCAATAGTGTTGCTTGCTCGGCATCCGCCGACGCTCCGGCCAGAGCAACCGACTGATTGAGTCATCGAAAGACTCAAGTCGGCCCTTCACCGATGGATCGTTGTTGAACGTGCCCAGCGCGTTGTTGTGGAGGAACGGTGCCGTCGCCCAGATGCTGATGAGCGTCGGGACGCGGTAGTACCCGGGGCCCCCGCCCGGCGGGGAGTACGTCTTCTGCGCCCCGGAGAACGGGTCGCGGTATTGGATCGGCCCGACGGGGGCGAGTTCCTTGAAGGTCTCGGATGCGAAATCTTCCCACACGTTCCCGTGCAACGCGTTCGTTGCCGCGGCGCGGGCGGAATTCGTCCGTGTGACCGTGACTGGAATTCGCTCGTCGATCGACAGGAAATTGTGGACGACAACGGGACGCCCGTCTTCGGTAACGGTGCGTTCCCAGAACATGCGACGGTTCACGGCCTGCTGCCCCCAGAGGGCGTACCCCGGCGGCAAGGTTCCGTTCCCGCGGGTGAGTTGCATCCGGTCGTCGGCTGTCAGCCGGAGGCTCCGACGGGCGAGGGCCAACTCGGTCCTGTCCTCAGCCGACAACTCCTCGACCTTCCACTCGACCGGGATCGGTTCGCCACCTTTTTCGGCGATGACTTCGCCCTTGTTGTTGATGGGCTGCCCCTTCTCGTTTTTCTTCACGAACCGATCCGCGAGTCCCTTCGGCCGGGGGAGTTGGACATCGGGGAGATCGGCCTCAAGATCGGCGACATCGCCGGGCTGAACGCTGGAATGGCATGCGACGCACCCCTTTGCGAAGGCCGCGCGACCAACCGCGTAATCTCCAGCACCGCCGACGATCGGTGGATCCTTCTCGGGCGCTGGCGGAGCCGGCACTTCCTTCTTTGGGTCCGACTTCGGATCGGCAGGCTTCGGCTCTTCCTTCTTGGGCAAGGTGTACCATGGCAACCCAGTGCCCCGGAGTTCGTCCTTGAGGAGTGTGGGGGTTTTCTCGGAGACTTTTGCGTCCTTCAGTCGCATCGGATCGGTCGAGACCTTGAAGAACTCAATCATCGGCTTGACGCGGAGCAGCGTCGCGTGCCAGTAGAGCGAATTCTCGGCCACATCGTTGAGCTTGAATGGTTGCTGTTTGCGGAACCCGAGAAGCGGGTTCTGG
Organism: Planctomycetota bacterium; assembly: GCA_021413735.1. Classification (GTDB taxonomy): domain Bacteria; phylum Planctomycetota; class Planctomycetia; order Gemmatales; family Gemmataceae; genus Gemmata. The sequence continues at coordinate 26,986 of JAIOPV010000269.1, read as the reverse complement.
ACACGAATCCACTGCTGGTGGTGCGTGCCAATGTTCAGATACACCCGCGACAATGCAATCTGAGCACCGACACTGTCCGATCCGTCGAGGAGAACACGGGGGACATGGTGCGGGTTCTCGAACTTCTTGTTGTTCTCGTTCTCGTACTTGAAGATGTAGTTGAATGTGTCCAGACTCAGCTTTTCGGTCGGGGTCCGTTCGGCACGATCAAGACGCCCACGAAGCCCGAAGAAGGAGTTGATCGTGTTCGGGTTGCTGATGTTGTCAGATGGATAGGCGGAAGTATCGACCGCACCCGGCAGTTGTGAATCGAAGACGTGATACAGGTAGTTGTCTGGAGTGAGCCGATTGCCGAACACCGCCCGAACGCGCAGGAATTGGTTCCCGATATTGTTCGACAGGTTTGCCCACTCCGGGAACTCTTTATCTGCTGGCGGATTGAGTGGGTGCGGCGAGATGTGGCAGAACCCGCAACTCATCCCGACCCGAAACGGCCGGATGGTGTCTGGGCGTGCCGCGTAACTGCGGCCCGCAGGCGAGTCGTCGTAGTAAAGTTGTGGATTCCATCGCTTCGCCGCCGCTGCGGTGAACTCCGGATTCTTGAACAGCCTGAGGCCGACAACGCCACTCGGGTAACCGTAAACCTTGTAGTCCGCAGGGTGCCAATCACTTCCCTTGTCGGTTCGGTGTTCGACGTGGACCTTCCCATCCTTTGTCTTCTGTTCCGGTGTGACAGGGCGAGCGTACCGCACACCATGTGACTCCCCGGTCTCCTCGTCGGTCGGCTCGCGAGTACCGGGCTCGTTGACTGTGCCCGTCCGCTCGAATCGGGTCTCGCGGCCGAGGTGATCGACGAGACGAAGGAGGTCGATGGTGCCGTATCCGTTCCGGGCAACCCAATCCCACCACGCCTCGTTCCCCGCCGCCCACAACACCCAGGCATTGCGCCCGATGATCTGCTTCTCGTTCATCTTGATGGGCTTCGCCCCAAGCTCGGCAGTGGTGCCGATCACGTCCATCTCCTCGAAATAATCGAGGGACGCGGGTAGGTAGAGTTGTTTTGCGGCAGCTTCCCACTTCCCAGGTGAGGCTCCGGAACCCAGGGAGACATTCTCGTTGTTCGCGACATATCCCCCGTTCTCAATTCTCGTCCGGGCAAGCGCCTCGTCCGGGGGGACAGCGAATCGGTCGCAATAGGCGAACGCGATGCCGCCAACGAAGGCAGTGAGCAGGATCAATAAAGCGGCCGGTCGGACCCAAAGCCTCCTGGTCATAGCTGTGGCTCCTGTGTGGACGGAGTAGTTGCGTGGTTCCTGCGGTCACTCACTCCGAGGTGACGGCGGGCACCACGAGTGGATGTTGTGCGTCGAAAGGTGGTTCAACCCGATACGAACCAAAAACAACCGCTTAGATTGAGAATCGAAATGACGCGACAAAATGGGTCACGAAAAGCGACATTCGTTACAATTGTGCTGGGAGGAGGATGTGTCGAAAGGAGTGATAACTTGCTCGCGATGACCGGAAACCGAGACACACCAAGAAGTTGCGTGTGGAAGGCTTACTGGTTGAACCGAATCTGACACCCTCGGTAAGTCAATTGGAGATGCTTCCTCAACTTAGCGCCCGGACACTTCTTTCAGCCGACGGACAATCCTCTTGATGGTGCTTTGGCTAATGCCCGTCATCCGTGCGATGTCTTCGTACCCGTGCCCCTCTCGAAGGCGAATCAAGACTGCTCGGTGACCAGACGGAAATCGATTCAGAATCCGTTCCCATTCCTCCGCGGCCACAGCGAGTTGGCTCGGGGTTGGGTCCGAGGAAGCCGGTTCAAGACCAGAGGCACCTTCAGTCTTTTCTTCGAGGGGCAGTTCACGATTGAGGTCGTGCTTCTGGCTTCCAAACCGTTGGCGGTACACATCCACGACCTTGTTGAGCACGATCTGCGTCAGAAACTGTCGAAGTGTGTTGGGTGACTCGAAACTGTATCGATCCCGAGGGATCGCGAGAAAGGAGACCCAAAGATCCTGCACGAAGTCGAGCGAGTCGAAGCGTGCTCGCAGTTCAGGGTGCAGTTGTCGTCGAACGGCTGCTCGAAGAAAGGGGCCATACACGCGGCACAACTCCTCTGCGGCCCACAGCTCACCGGCTCTCAGACCCTCCATCAAACGCGGGAATTGTTGCGATTCGTCCATGCGTCACCGACGCTCCGAGGCGATATCGTTCTGCATTTGCATCGTGGTTTCCATCCGTTGGTTATCCGTTCGCTGGAGCCGAGTTCGACTCGTTGCCACAACGGTCTCCCCACTCCGACCACACCAGGGAATCACCCTCGACCCATTCGAGTGGGTGCAGGAACAGAGAGTTGAGACGTCTGCCGCGATTCGGTGTTGAGAGCGTATCATGCTCTGTTGAAACCATTTATTCAGTTGCAGCGAGCAGCATGATGTTGTGGGTCAACACTCGGAGACGACATTCTCGCTCGCGGGAAGCATCGGAACGACCTCCGAGTGAGCTGCCAAGTCGGCGTTTGTGTCGGCTGAATGCGGATTCCGCTTGCCACCGTTGGCCGTAGACTCGCTGGTGCCGACTACCACGGGGCTTCTTCCGAAACCGCTTGACCATCTGACGTCGATATGTGGTCTTGGGCCACTTCCGCCCGCCTCCACGACGATTGAGCGGGATCACCGTAGACCGCACCTTGAGATCCTCACGAACATAGCGGTGGTGTTCCTCGGTCGCCCTGCTTCCAAACGATGATCGTATCGAACTGGATCAAAACGGCCTGTGCTCCCACGATCACTTGTGTACCCGCGTCCAGACTGGCCGACACTGTCGCCATCGCTATATTATCAAGTTAACCAAAGGCTTGTAGACACGAGGGAGGTGACGGTGATCGCCCCACAGTTCGTGCATGGGATGCGGTCGCAAGGGTGGGTGGAGGTCGATGCAGCGCGCTTGCTGCTCGTCCTCGCTCGCTTCGCGCGCCCTGCCGATGCCGCGACGTGGAGCTTGCCGTGCCTTCCCGCCGATCCCTTTGAGATGCACTTCGCTTCCGAGTATTACCTCCAGAAGCTTGATTTCCTGCTCCGGTACCCGGCTTACTTCGTGTACGAACTGACGGAGTTGCACTACGCCGGTGACGAATCAGCCTCCGACGCCGAAGAGGTTAAGGCCACGATCCGCCGCATCCTCGAAGACCAGGAGCCCGAGCTCCAGACCATACCGTTCCGCAAGTTCTGGCGCGGCGCGTACGAACGGCTCGACGACGTCGAGGCATGGTGGCTCTCCAGGCGGCTGGTTTACACCAAGTTCGAGTTGAGGGGGCAAGCCGCCCCGTGGAAGCACTACTTCCTTACCAAGCAAGGCGCCGCCGTCGCCGACCGGCTCCGCAACAAACTGGAGCACGCCGCTTGGTACGCGAGGCGCATCGACGAGATCCACCGCTACATGGGGCACCTGAGCGCATCCGACATCAAGTCTCGGCAGTATCGCCACGAACGGTATCGCCTCGCCCAGATCAGCGAGTTGATCCCGGATCTCACCGTGGAGGAGATCAGGCAGAACTTCCAGGACGTTTTCGCCGAGCCTTTGGAGGTGGTGATTGGCCAAGAAACCCCCGGATAAGTCAGAACTCCCCACAGCTCATCCGCCACTCAACGCCGACGACATTACCGACCGCGCGCACGCTAAATTCAGCGCCCGGGCGAGGGAGGACATATCGCGCGACGACGTCCGAACCGTTGTGGCGAGTCTCGACCTGGGCAAGCTTCGACCGGCGCGGCGAGTGCCCCGGCTCGTTGTCCGGCGGTTGCGGTTCACGGGCACGAAGAAGCCGACGGGTCAAAAGCCCTCCGCCATCAACTACGACCAGAAGTTCGGCACCGGCGTCAACGTGATCCTCATCGAGGACAACCTGGTCGGCAAGTCGTCCGTCCTCAAGACGATCAAGTTCGCGCTGACCGGCGACGACGAGGAATACGACTCTGACGTGCGGGAGTGGATCTCCGAGATTTGGCTCCAGTTCACGCTCGACGAACGCGAGTACACCATCCTGCTCGCCCGCCGGGAAGACGGGCTGCATGGCGTGCTCGTGCCAGGAAAGAAGGAGTGCCGCATCGAGGATGTCCCGGCGACCGAATTGTCCCTCGGCTTTTACAACAAGGGGTCGGAGGAGATCCAGTCCGGGCTCAAGGAATTTTTCGTCCACGAGTTCTGCCTCGCTTCACTGGGCTGGAATATGGCCCACCGCTCAGGGGACGGCCGGTCGTCGGAGTGCTGGGCTAGTTGGCGGACGTTCTTCCAGGCGCTACGGATCCCCGACGACAACCACACCTACCTGCTCTGCCGACCGGATCCCGGCGTCGCGAATCAGGAGCAATTGCTTTTCTCGGCGTTCCTCGGGCTCCACCTCATGGAGCCGCTAAACAGGCTGAGCATGGAGGCGTCATCGATCCGAAAAAGCACTTCGGCCAAGGCAGATGATGCCGAGAAGATTGCGCAACGCCGCACGGAACTCACGCGGCAGCGCCGGGGGCTGCAGACAGAGATCGATACGTTGGACGCCGACTTACAGCGGCGACTTGCCGTGCTGCTCGGAGGCGACCTCTCCCGGCAGATCGTCGAAGCGGAGACGGCTTTCGCCGCCAGGGAAGCGGATCAGCGGCTGCTTCAGGAACAACTTCAGAACCTGACGACGCAGATCCGACAGCAGAGGGCCAACGCGCGCCGGCTCCGCGAGCAGATCGCGCTGAGTTGCGAGCTCTCCGGGATCGAAGTTCGGCTTTGCCCGCATTGCACCCAGGGCATCGAGCAGACTGCGGTGGAGAGGGAGCAGAAGGTTCACAAGTGCCGCTTGTGCTCCAAACAGGTGCCACAAGCACCCGAAGATGAAGCCGAAATCCTGGAGGCCGCTGCGGTCCAGTGCGAGGAGAAGGCGAACGCGCTGCAGGCCACCTACGAAGAAGTGAGTCGCCACATCGCCGATGTGCGCCTGCTGGTCGCCGCCGCGAGGCAACTGGCCGAGACCGCACGCAAGCCCCCCACCGGCGGCATCACGGCAGACACGCTCCGTCAGGAAAACGAGCGGCGCGGCAGCCTGAACCGGCAAATCGGGGCCATCGATCAAGAGTTGTCGACGTTGAACCGCCCATCGGAGACCGGGGGCGATCCTGAGACGAGAGCCCGGATTATTGACAAGGTGCAGGAGATATTAAAAGGGGAAGCGGACCAGAGGAACGCGGCCATCCAGCGTCGGCTGAACGAGCTCGCCCAACCGATCATATCCGCCCTGCGCGCCAATGAGATCGGCGGCGTAACCTGCTCACCGATGGGCGTCGTCCGGCTGACGAAGGGCGACAAGCCCATCGCGTTCAGCAAGATCATGAACCCCGGCGAGCGGTTCCGGGCCAAGCTCGCCCTGTTCCTCGCGATGATGCAACTCGGCTGCGAGGTCGGCTTCGGCCGGCACCCTGGGTTCCTGCTCATCGACCAACTCGGCGGACCCGAAATGGTTCCGGCTGACCTGAAGGCCTCTGCGTTCGCGCTGAAGCAGATCGACGAGGGGTTCGGAGACAAAGTGCAGATCATCTGCTGTACGGCGCGGCCGGAGTTCAGAGAAGCAACCATTAAGGCGAAGGTCTACGGGCCGGCGGTGAAGGGTACCGCCGGAAAGGAGTACGCCTTTTGAAATCACCAATCCCCGACTGGTCGGTCTGGTCCGCCAGACTGGACGGGGCGGGCGACGACATCGACGATGCGGTGGACGAGTTGATCCCGCAGGCCCTGTCGGTGCGGCCCGATCCTGCCGCGGCGGTGCCGCTGATTCAGGCACTCGACCTGGCCCGTTCCGACCTCAGTCACGCAGACGCTGCGACGGCGCTGGTGTGGGTGGCGGGCGACGACGACATCGCTGCGGTGGACTGCCTGGAACGGGCTTATGAGCGCGACCGGGCGAACCACTTCCTCGCGCCGTCCCTACTCGGCGCGATCGGGCTTCTCGGTCTGCGCAACGAAGCGGCCCGGGCGGGAGCGAAACGATACCTGCTTCGCCTCCAAGACCACGACTCAAGACCTCTGCTCGTGGCCGGGGCCAAAGTGATCGGCCTTCTCTGCGACCGCGAAGACGACAAAGCGCTACGAGTCAAGCTTTCCAAGATCGCGGAAGTCAGCGACGCGGGTGCCCGCGCCGAGGGGCTCCAGCAACTCGCCCTTTTGCGTTTCGGAGACGCACTTCTCGCCGCACGCCCCGACGAATTTACCGACCGTCTGCGTGAGGCGCGGGCGCAGTTCGCCCTCGCCGAGGCGGCCGAAGAGATGCGGCCCGACGCAACCATGTGCGGACTGTTGATCGACCTCATCCTTCAGTTCGACGCGCTGGAACTTGACCGGCAGGCGGCATCTGGTGCCATCGCCGACATGACCGGGCGACTCCGCGCCGGGGTAACCGGGTTGGGTGAGGTGGTGTTCCGCGGTAACCGCAGCCCCGCCGCCGTCCAGTTCGCCCGGAACAGTCTACGAATCGCGCAAGCTCTCGACGCGGCCGCGGCAGAGGTCGCGAGGGCGGTGAGATGGACGTGGTTCGACGATGCTGTCACCTGCCTGGCACGATCTTACGCCGCCATCAGGTACAGGCCGCAGGCGATGCCGGGCCAGGAGAGACTGGCGGCTACGGGCAACCTGTCCGATCTGCTCCTGAAGCCGCGGCTCGGCCCCGTGCTGCACCGAAAGGTCGGGAAGGACAGCCTCGCACAGGTGGTCGCTAACTACCGGCACCTGCATCCCGAGGAGGATGCCGTCTTGGACGGCCTCAAGGCCCTCCAGGAAGCCGAGGCCGAGGCCGAACGGAACACGGGCTATCGTCTGTCGGAAGCGAAGCACGGAAAGTTCGCGGCGTTGGCCGACTTGTTGAAACGTACCCCCGATGAGCTGGTGGACGACATGATCGTCGTCGCGCAAGACGAGAAGGGGGCGTCGGAGTGGGCTGTGCGGGTCGGCCTACTCCCGCAGTCGAGCTTGGCCACACGCAAGGAGGGAAGAGGAATGTCGCTGCCGAGGGTCGGGATCATTACCGCGCTGCCGGAAGAGTTCGACGCGGTTCGCGTGATGTTGAAGGGAGAGAAGCGACACCGCACGCCGGGGGCGGGGGCCGGGCACGAGTATATGCTCGGCGTGATCCCGTCGCTTCGCGAGGGCGAGCATCAAGTGGTCTTGGCCCAGACGATGAGGATGGGCAACAACTCGGCCGCGATCCGCGCCTCGAAGCTGCTGACGGATTTCCCGAGCATCGACCGGATTATCATGTGTGGCATCGCTGGCGGCGTCCCGAACCCGGAGAAGGCAGACGAACACGTCCGGTTGGGCGACATCGTCGTGTCCAACGGGCAGGGGGTGATCCAGTACGACTTCGGAAAGCAAACCCAGGCTGCTTTTGACCACCGGCACGCGCCGAGGCCGCCCAGCGCCAGCTTGCTGGAGGCCGTCCAGGTTCTGGAGCAGGATCGGCTCACGGGCAAACGCCCCTGGGAGGGGTACTTCAGGGAAGGGTTGGCCCTCCGGTGCCTGACGAAGCCCCCGGATTCGTCAGATGTCGTCCTCGACAAAGACGAGAAGACGGTGGCCCACCCGCCGTACTCGGGGCCGCTGCCTCGCATTTTCCACGGCTCGGTCGCATCGGCGAACTGTGTCCAGGGGGACTACCGCAAGCGCGACAAGCTCAGAGACCTGTTCAAGATCAAGGCGGTCGAGATGGAGGGATCAGGCATCGCCGACGCTTCATGGGAGTACGAGAAGGCCGGGTATCTCATCGTGCGGGGCATCTGCGACTACTGCGACAACAGGAACAAGGACGCACAGACGGACGCCTGGAAGCCCTACGTTGCGTTGGCGACCGCCGCTTACGTCCGTGCTCTACTGGAGATGATTCCCGGTGAAGCGGCGGGCTGACCCGAGCCGACCGGGCGATAATCAGCGGGTCAGAAGTTCTCGTTGTTGTCGTCCTCGTACTCCCGCATCGCGTCGGCGTAATACTCTGCCGCGTCGTACACCCACGTCGAGGTGTACGGCTCCCCGAGTCCGCAGACCGCAAGCTGCGCGTAGTTGGAGATCTTCAGTCCACACGCCACGCACTCGAACTGCGAAGGCAGCGAACCGGATTCGCTGGGCGTCCGTGTCAAACACGAAGCGGATGTCAAACCGATCGAACTCGGCCCGAAGGCGATCCTTGCGTTCGGGAGCAATGGTTTGCAGGGTGCTGAGCACGTCCCTGTGCAAATACTCGGTGACGGCGTTCATTTTCTCGGCCCACTTCCGAGGGCACAACTTGTTCCGGAGTGCCGTGATCGTCAAACGGCACCAACTCCAGAGGCTCATGTCGCGGCACCACCTTCGGCTGGATCGGAAGCCTGCGGCTCCGGCTTCTTCCGCCTGCATATCCCTAGCATCAGCATCGTGTGCAGCACGCGGTCGCTCACCCAGCGGTTGAAGTCCTCTTCCATCATCAGCCCGTGGCACATCCGGTTGCGGATGTTCAAACCCCGCGCGTCGGCAAGGAACGCGAGCATGTAGAGATGGGCGTCCTCCCCGAACTTCTCCTTGATGACGGGTTCGTGTTCGAGGATGTCGGTCAACGTCTTCTCGGTCATCCCCGGCTGGTCGCCCCGTTTCGCCTTGTTCGGCGGACGGCCGAGCAGGGGCAGAAGGAAGCGGAGGCCGTTTTCGAACTGCGGTACGAGCAAGCTGATCGCCTTCGGGTGGTCGCCGGCCAGATACGCCTCGACACCCTGGTGGATGATGCTCCGGAACCCCACGGTGAAGGCCACCGACTCGAACAGGAAGTCGACGATCTGCTCGGCAGTCACGGAGTACCGCTCCCGCAACCGGTCGAACGTCTTCTCCAGAAATATTTTCCCGTGGCGAATTTCGTCGGCGACCGCGTTCAGCAGTGCGCCTTCTGGATCGGTATCGACAGAGCCGATCTGTGCCACCAGCTGGCCTTCGGCCATCTTGGCGATCGGCCACATCGTCGCCATCGGGTACTCTTTGCGGAACCGCTTGAGCCGGTCACGCAGCGTGTCCAAACGAGGGACGTAGTGTCCGGCGATAGTTTGCAGCGCGGTATCGAGGCCACCGTCGGTCAACTCGTTCAGGAACTTCTCCAACTCCTCGGGCGGAACTTCCACTTTTGCGGACACGGCCTGGGCTTCGCCCCTGGCAAGCTCGCCCCGCCTCCGCGCTTCCAGTTGCACCCGTTCGGCCTCGGCGTCGAGTCCGTTGATCCGGTAGAACCTGAAGACCTGGTCGAGCCAGAAGTGCGCTCGGGTATGATCGGCCGTTGCGGCAAAACGCTCGGCCGCTTGGGCGCAGGCAATCACCACCCTGTCAGCGTCGGGCTGGCGGGTCAATCGCTGATAGTGCCTCACGAGTCGGGCGGCGACGTGGAGCGAGCCATTCGGGTCGATGCCCTCCGGTTTCTCAGCGACCTTGGTGACATGGGCTTCGAGTCCGGCGGTCACCGCATCGCTCTGCGTGTCGGTCAGTTTGATCTTCGGTGAGTCCTCGAACACGTCGAACAGCGTCACCCAGCCCCAGGTCTCGTTCACGCGGGTGAAGAGTTCGACCAAAGCGTCGCGAGCCTGTTCCGACCTTGCCGTGTCGCCGATGCTCACCGCTAACTTCATCCCGCGCTGCAAGCGGTCGGCAGCCTGCAGGTCGGTTTGCTTGTCGGCCAGGCGGGAGGCGGCGACATACCCGTCGATGGCGATCCGGGCTGCCTCGATGGGCGGTTTCGCATCACACGCCCGCTTCGATAAGTCCCAAACCAGATCGGCGTACCGGGCACGGAGCAGCGGGTGCGTGACGGCAGCCATCCGCTTTCCCCAGTATTTCAGAACCGGCTTGTCGATCCACGCGATGTCGGGGTTGCGGAAGTCACCGCTCACGAACGCTGGGCCGAAGTGGGTCTTCCACTCGCTCAGTTCGCCCGTGTCCTGTGGGTGGAAGCTGAAAGCCCACCGCTCCGCGTCGGCTGCCTTCTTCTCTTCGTCAGTTGGAGATTCGACCCTTTTGGCAGCTTCCGAGATGTGCCCTGCGACCGCGAATTCGTCGAACAAGCCTGCCTTCTCGAATTGATCGAAGACCGCCACGACCCATGCCGGTGCGTCGAGTTCCGTTGCTTCCGCGCTCATAACCTCTCCCCAAATGCCTACTCAGGATGACACCGCTATCGGGTTGAAAGTTCGGATTGGCCTGCCGCGAGTTCCTGCAATTAACGGTTCTGCCGTCTCTGTCTCGGCCATGTTAGCAATGTTCTTGCTTCGGTCACCTCGACCGAAGCATCGAACCGTAGGTCAAATCGGAGTGCTGAGCCACTTTCTTTGGGCGACAACCAGAAAGAGGGCCGGCGTCGATTCCTCTTGCCATCCGGGCTTGAACACGCCAATTGTTGTGAGCGTTTGTGTGAGATAATCGCCAGGAGTGGGAGGCAAAAACAGACAATCATAAGACTAAATAACAGTTAGAAATGTGTCATAATATGTAGCGGAGGAACTTAGCTATCAGTTGACGCCACCACTTGTTGGGATCGGGCGCAGGCCAATGAGGCCAACACTATCACATGGACTAAATAACATAAATATGTGTGTCATAGTATATGATGCGATATAAGATAGGTAGTTTATCTCTCGATTTGGACCCTTCCAATTGCCGACATATCCGCGGCTTTGAACGACAAACCTCGCCCGGTGTTGTCGCGAATTCTGTGGATCGCCCGTTTCCGGTTTCGGCATGTGCCGTGTCCACACAGTCGGGAAGACGCGATCTGCGAGACGGTGGCGTTGTGCTGGGTCTGGTACATCCGGCTCGTTCAGAAGGACCGCAATCCCGCCGAGTTCATCTCGGCGCTAGCTCGGTACGGTGTCCGAGCCGTGAACAGTGGGCGCCAGGCATGCGGTCAAGAACTCGCCAACGATTGCCTCTCTCGCTTGTCAGCAGTTCCGACAACCGATGGAACCGCGACAATCGAGAGCACGTATCCCGGATGAGAACGTGATCGAACACGCACTGTGCGACAACACGCAGACACCGGTGCCCGACCAAGTTCAGTTCCGCTGCGATTTCGGTGGATGTGGATGGGAATACCGGCTTCCGACCGCGAAGCAGCGGTTGGTGCGCGGATTGGCACTTGGGCACCGAACCAAGGAGCTCGCGGTCGAGTTCGGCTTGAGTGCCGGTCGCATCTCGCAACTCCGAAAGGAATTCGCCGAAGATTACGCGGCCTTCTGTGGCGACTGACCACGTTTCAGTTTTTCTGTGAGGAGTGTAGCCCAGTGTAGTTAATTCCTCACAACTCAACCCAAACCCCCGAGTCACTGGAGTGGCGGAAGCGTGATTCCGGTGTATTTTCAAGCCGATTTGAACTGTGGGAGCATGAGTCTCGCTCGACATAATCCCTATCGTCCGCGAGGATGAACACGACATTCGGTTTCTCTCGGGTTCCCGCTGCCGAACACGGGGTTGCAAGAACGAGTACGGCGAGAAAAGCGGAACGCATTACGTGCCTCGTTGGGGATCAGCGTTTTGAAGGTGGGGTTGTCTTAACTCTGTGGACCGCGGGCAGCTTGCTCGCCCCTGAAGAGATCCAGTCGCCTCTCGATACACTGCAAAACCATCGGAGCGCCACAGCTTTTGCGGGCATCGCGCCCGCAGACCACAGAGGCAGGCGATTCCGCCCCGAGTTCTGATCTGAGTCCGACGCGGAGAGGAATCGTCAATCCTTTGAGCGGATACGATTCGTCGTCCGTGAGTCCGGGTACTTCTTCCGCAGCATCGCGTTCTCGGGACGGGCCATCAGACGGGCGAAGTCTTCGTCGTAATAGAAGTGCCCCGCCCCGTTGGGTCGCTCTGCGAAGCCCGCGAGCATTGCCTCCACCTCCGCCGACTGGCCTTCGGCCAGCAAGACCGCCGCCCGTAAGCTATCGTGGATCACGTCCGGGCCGAACTCCATCACGGCAGCGCGGGCATCTCGGAGTTGCTCCACCCGGAGGTAGTTTCGCACGCACTGAGTCGCAGCCATGTGGTAGTTCGGCACCTCATCGTTCGTCTTCCGCACGAACTCCAGATACTCGTCAGCCGCCAGGCCCAGTTCGTTCCGCAATTCGTGCGACTTGGCCGACCAGTACAGCAACTGGAGTTCGTCTGGCGAACGCTTCCGACGGGCTGCGACGAGATTTTCGAGGCCGCTCGCGTCGCTGTCGCCGGCGTAGCGGTAGGCGAGCTGCTGGAACGTCTCCTGTTCGGGTCCGATCTCGGCGAACGCCTTCAAGCCCTGCTTGAGCGAGTACAGGCACTCGACACGGCGGTAGCGGAACTGATCGACACGCCAGTCCTTCTCCCCCGTGGGTTTCGCTGTCTTGAGGTATTCGGCATGTGCGGCGGCGAACCCGCGTTCGGCCTTCTCGTATTCCTTGGCGTTCTGGAGGAGGGTGGCGTCGTAGAACCCGAGCCAGACATCGCTCGGAACCTGCTTGCGGTGGGCAGCGACCAGGCCGCGAAGGTGCTTCGCGATGTTGTCTGGTTTCTTGTCGTCCCAATCGTCGAAGAGAGCGTCTTCCAGATCGCTGGCCAGGATCTTGAACGCTTCGACCGCCTGATCTTTGGGGATCGCGTTGTACGCCTCAAGGTGGCGATCAGCGTCCGACATCGAGTAAAGATACGTGTTCAGCACTTGCCGCTTCTCGGCGTCTTTCACGCGAGACAAACCGTGTTTCATTTCCGTTGCGGCATCGGTGAATTTCTTCTTCTCGATCAATCGGCGGATGTTGGGAGTGATTCCTCGGACATCGTTTGGTGCGGCCAGCCGGAGGCCGCGCAGCAATTCCTCGATGGCGTGAGTGTCATTCGCCTCAGAGGCGAGAGTGAGAACCTCTTCGTACAGTTTCACCGGGTCGGCCGCCTTGGTCAGTCGGGTTCCCAGTTCAGCCTTCTGATCTTCGGGGAGCACCCGGCGAAGCGCCTCCAACGCTTCGGGCACGTCCGGGGCTTGGTCGAGCGATTTGCGGTATGCTGCCGCTGCCTCTTCTGGGCGGCGCAGTCCCTCAAGTGCAGCACCTTCGACGAGGTAGCCGTCGGCGTCGGGACCGATTTCGTCGAGGTACTTGCGAATCAACGGCAACGCCTCGTCGGGTCTGCCAAGTAGAGTAAGAGTTGTCGAGCGGATGACGCCAGATACCGGGATGTTCGGATGGAGTTGATCTGCTTCGTCGATCCGCTTCAACGCCTCTTCGGGGTTCAGTTTTTCGATGAAGATTCGCGCTTCGATCAGTCTCACGATTGCGAGCAAGATTGGCGGTAATTTGATGCGCCTCGCGGCGTCGAGGTGCCGTTCGGCTTCGTCCACGTTCTTCCGCACCACGATAGCCGCGATCGCCTCGCGGATGCCGAGAGCACCTGCCTGAAGCTGTTTGGGATTGGTGCCCAACTGGTCGAGGACGTCCTTGGTAAGCAGCAACCCGAGCAACTCGGTGAACCGAATTCCGAGGTCGAGTTCCTCCAGGTCGTACACCTTCCAGCCCGCCGGAGTGCGGACAAACCACCAGCGAACTTTGTTCACCGTCTCGGGATTGAGCGGATGGCGGTGTTGGGCGGACACGATTGCTTCGGTTCGATCAGACGACCAGCGGATTCGCCGCACATCGACCTGATCCCACTGGAACGACTCGTTGGCCGCCAGGGATGTGCCGAACATCGGGCACGCCCGTTGGATGCACTCCTCGCGGTTGCGGGCTCGGCTTCCTGGGATGCGGTCGATGACGCCACGCCGATCAAGTTCGTCGGTGAATCGTTCGCCGTCGAAGGCCGCCCCGACCGCGTCTACGTCCTTGCGACTGATGGCGTCTCCGAGGCGAGTCAGAACGCCACCGAAGATTTCAGCGTCTTGGACTGTCGGCGTCGTCGGATCGCTGAATGTGAGTTGCTTCCGTTCGACAACCCGCTCAATCTGAGGTGCTGCCTGCTTCTCGACGCGGGCTTGTTGTGCGTCCTTCCAAGCGACAAATCGGACAGCAACCACGGCAAGCCCCACGAACCCGAGGAATCCGAGGAAGGCCAGTTTGATTACGAATCGAATGTTCATCCTGGCACCTGAGTTGTCGGGCGTTTCCAGCCGTGACTCGATTTAACTCTCGCTAGAGAGAACTGGCAACGAGAAACCGACAACAATTCCACTCAGCAATACGCATTCCGCGTGGCCCTTGCGAATCTCTGCTTCGTCGGCACAATAACGCGGACTCACGACAACCGGAACCGACAATGCGAACCAGTTCCTCCACGATGATCGCAGTCGGTTCCTTGCTTTTGCTCGGGCTGTTCGCAGCGGGCTTGTTCTGGCGTGAACGGCAGCACCGACCCACACCTGCGAACCAACCGCTCATCGTGTACGCTGCACCTACGAGCCGACTACCACTCGAACTCATCGCCACGGACTACGAAACCGAAACGGGTCAGCGAGTCGAACTCCGATTCGGTGCTTCAGAAGACATCCTCACCAAAGTTCGCTTCCCGAATGCGACCGAACCCGCCGACCTGTTTATTCCCGCCGACGACAGCTACATCCGGCAAGCGCGAGAAGCGGGCCTCGCGGCAGAGTCGCTTCCGATTGCTCGCGTGCATGGCGTGCTATTGCTTGCGAAAACGAATCCGAAGGGCATCGCGACGTGGGCGGATCTGCTTCGCGATGGTGTGAAAGTGGCCGTGCCGAATCCTGCCGCAGCTGTCGGGAAGCTCGCCCGTAATCACCTGACCAAGACAGGGAAATGGGCCGCACTCGAACCTCACGCGGTTGACACGGGAACCGTCACGGAAGCCGCGAATGCCACGAAAATCGGCGGCGTCGATGCTGCGATTGTCTGGGACGCGGTCGCCCACGCACCCGCTTATAAAGAGCAAACTGTTCTCACGGTACCGGAACTTGATGGCGTTGAAGGCCGAGTCGAAATGGCTGTGCTGAATCAAACGCGTGATCCAGAAGCCGCCCGTCGGTTCGCGCGATATGTCGCAGCGAGCGATCGCGGACTCGTGCGTTTCCGTGAGTTCAAGTTCCGCGTCGAGGAGAACGCCAGCACTTGGGCCGACGGTCGCACGGCCGATGTGGGAGGCACGAAGTGACCGCTCCTCGGCCGAAGTCGGACGTGCCGTTCTATCTCTGTCTCTCGCTTCTCGGCGGGCTATACGTCGGGCTCGTCGCGGCGCTTCTTGTCGCTGATGTTGCCTACACTTCCACGGTCGATCTCGGCCATGTGTTCGCATCACCGCAGATTCGCGCCGCGATCTGGCTGAGCCTCATCAGTTGTTCGGCCGCTGCGATCCTGTCGGTCTGGGTCGCGGTTCCGCTGGGGTACTTACTTTCGCGAACGCGGTTCCCGGGCCGAGGATTCATCGACCTACTTGTGGATGTTCCGATCTTGCTGCCGCCGCTGGTCGTGGGCTTGAGTCTGTTGATCCTGTTTCAGATGCCACCGGGTGCGTGGTTTCAGCGGAATGTGTTCGCAGTAGCGTATGCAGTTCCGGGGGTGGTGCTGGCACAGTTCGCGGTGTCGGCTGCGTTTGCCGTGCGAACCATGCGTGTGACGTTCGACCAGATCGATCCGCGAACCGAAGATATCGCGAGAACGCTCGGCTGCTCGCGGGCGCAGGCGTTTTGGCTGGTGACGCTTCCCGAAGCGCGGCGAGGTATACTCACGGCGTTCACGCTGGCATGGGCACGGGCGCTCGGCGAGTTCGGACCGATCCTGGTGTTCTGCGGCGCGACTCGGATGCGAACCGAGGTGCTTTCGACATCAGTGTTCCTGGAACTGAGCATTGGCAATCTGGAAGCGGCGTTGGGTGTGTCGCTGTTGATGATCGGCGTGGCGGTGTTCGTGCTGGTGATTACGCGAGCGTTCGGGCTGCGTGGCACCGGGCTGATTTGAGAATTCGGCTTTGCCCCTTGCGGCGTAGCGCTGCCAGTGTGAGCGCTACGCCGCAAGCGGCGAAGACCGTTTCAACGAGGTGCGTGTGATCGCCGTTGAGGGGCTGAGCATCCGACAAGGCGAGTTTGCCCTCGACGGCGTGACTTTCACGGTTCCGACGGGTGTGTACGCCGTGCTCATGGGTCAGACCGGCAGCGGAAAGACGACCCTTCTCGAAGCGATTGCGGGATTGCGTCGACCAACTGCCGGTCGGATTCTGCTCGCCGGTCACGACGTCACGCAGTTTCCCCCAGCAATACGGAACGTCGGCTACGTGCCACAGGATGCCGTGCTGTTCAAGACGATGACCGTGTGGGAGAACATCGCTTTCGCGCTGAACGTTCGCAAGACGCAGCATTCCGAAGTTGAGAGCCGCGTGCGTGAACTGGCTGAACTGCTCGGGCTGAGCGGACTTCTTGAGCGGCGAGCGGTTGGGCTAAGTGGTGGTGAAGCGCAACGTGTCGCCCTTGGTCGAGCGATTGCATTTCGGCCCGCGGTGTTGCTTCTCGATGAGCCGTTGAATGCGGTGGACGAAGATACCAGGGATCGGATCGTGGAGTTGCTTCGCGGTGTTCGAACTGAACACAAAATGACGGTGTTGCACATCACGCACAGCAACGCCGAGGCGGAGTTGCTCGGCGAACGGATTCTGCGGTTCGACGCTGGCCGAGTCACTGTAAGAGAAGAACGCTAACGCGGCCGATGCTGTGTCACTTCAAGTCGATGTCGTATGCGCTCGTCCCGGCCTTCACCTCGATCACCACGCCCGACGTGGTCGTCGTCTGATACTTCTCCGGGACGTTCTTTGCCGTGACGATCACGACGTACCGCCCCGGCGGAAGTGCTTCCGCGAACTTGTATGTTCCGTCCGCCTGAATAATCGCCGTGAAGACTCGCGGGAGCTTCTGATCGAGCGATACCACCGTCACCTCGGCAGCGGTGAGTGGTTGCCCCTTGAGCGTCACTTTCCCGGATGGCCCGGCTGCCTTCACCCCCATTGGGTTCGGGTCGGTTGCTTTAATCTCGACAGGCTCTTTCGGCTTCTTCTCCTCAACCGGCTTTTTCTCGCCGGGCTTCTTCTCCTCGCCGGGCTTCTTTTCATGCGGTGTCGGAGCCGTTTCAACAGGGATCGGCTTGATTGGCGGCTCTTTGGGCTTCGGTTTGGGCTTCGGTTCTGGTTCTGGAATGATCGGCTTGATGAGCGGTTCGTTCGCATCCTTCAGGGACTTGCGAACGGCCTCGATTGTCTCGTGAAGTTTGAATGCCCTCTTCGCTGGCGTCAGTTCTTTCTCGGCGTTCGCGATGCCTTCCTCAATCAGTTTCTGGGCTGCGGGTCGGTGTGCGAGTAGCGGTTGAACTGCGAGCAGCCCGCCCTGATACACCCGATACGCGGCCTCGAAATTTTGCGACATGTTGTAGAGGTCGGCACCGCGATTGTGGACGTCGCGAAGGGAATTCACGACGAGTTTGTCGAACGTGGCGACGTCCGGCAACTTCGCTGGGTCGGGCAACTTCGGCAGCTCAACCTTCGGTTCGTCGGCGAGCGTGCGGGTAAGCGGCAGCATGGCGATCTGGTTGCTAAATCGTCGCCATTGCCACACGCTGATGTCCAACCCGGTGAGTGGGTCGCGCTTGTTGGTCTCGACCTTCGAATCGTCGGCGAGCAGCGGCCCGACGGTGAGCAGGCCGAGGAGTATTCCGGCGAATGGGCGGCCGGTCATGGCGAGTCTCCGGAAAAGGTAGGAACGTGTGGCACGCGGCGGTTCATAAGTTCTGGGATACGATTCCCGCCGTCTGGGGCAAACCTTTCGTCACTTCTCCCAGGGTACGCGGTCGTCGGGCGCTTCGTAGTAGTATCCGCGACTGTGGAACTGGAGCAACTGGTAACTCTGATACGCGAGCAACCCGAACAGGAGCGCCGTGTACAGACTGCCACGAGGAAACCAGTCCGGAAGGAATTCGAAGATGTTGTTGCGTGAACGCCGCTCCATCTCGCAAGCCAAGCTGTAAATCGCGACCGTTGCGGCAGTGCCGATCGAGATTTTCAACGAGGTGACCACTCCACGTCCACGCCACTTTCCTTCGCACAACTCCCGCGACACTTGCCCGCCATCGAGCGGATACACCGGCAACAGGTTGAAGATGCCCCAGTAGAGGTTCACGAACACCAGCCAAAGATAGAGGTAGGCGGTCGGCAATCCGTTCCTGGGCGAACCCCAGTCTGTCGCGAGGTGCGAAGCGTACACGACGCCGCACAGGATGAACCCGGCCAGCGGGCCAGCCAGCGAAACCAGGATTCGCCGACCCCGACCCGAGATGCCCGAAGACGGCACAGCCAACCCGCCGAACATCCACAGGACAATGTGCGAGTCGGAGCCGAACCGTCGGAAAGCGACGGCATGACCCAGTTCGTGAACGGTAATCGACACCAGAACAACGCCGACCCAAATGACGAGATACAAGAGGCCAAGGTCGAGCGTGCTTGCACCGAGTAGAACTGTGCCGAGCCAGAACAGCGGGTGAATCCGGACGCGGAAGCCGAGCAACCAGAAGTTGACGTCGTAAGGCGTGCGGTCGGGTTCGGCCAGCACGGGCAGCCTCCGGGAAGAGTACGCGGGAAACAACAGTTTGAGATTGTACGACCACTCGGCGTGGGTCACAATCGCGCCTTAAATGCAGAGTTGGAGAGGGGGAATAAGGAGTGAGGAGAGATCAATTCCCGGTCACCGCGAAGTGGGCGTTCTTCGACCACGCGGCAGTTGCGCCGTTGCCCGCCCCCGCTGTCGAGGCGCTCCGCACCTACGCCGACAGCCTCGCCGAGAACGGCATCGCTGCCGTGAAGCAGTGGGTCGACCGCGTCGCTGCGGTGCGGCAGTTGGCGGCAAAGCTCATCAACGCTCCGAGCACGGATGATGTGTACTTTGTGCCGAACACAACGCACGGTATCAGCGTCATCGCGGAAGGCTTCCCGTGGCAACCCGGCGACAACGTCGTGCTCGCTGCGGAGGAGTACCCGGCGAATCAGTATCCCTGGATGAACCTCGCTTCTCGCGGCGTCGAAGTGCGGCCCGTGCCGAGCGTGGGAAATCGGCTCCGCATCGACGACATCCGTGCTGCGTTGACAGATCGCACTCGCGTTCTGACCGTGTCATCCGTGGAGTTCGCGAGCGGCTTCCGCAATGATCTCGACGCACTCGGGGCACTGTGCCGAGAACGCGGCGTGTTCTTCTTCGTGGACGCGATTCAGTCGCTGGGTGTATTCCCGCTCGATGTGCAGAAGACGCCAATCGACGCACTTTCCGCTGACGGCCACAAGTGGATGCTCGGGCCGGAAGGTGCGGGCTTTGGCTACATTCGCCGCGCATGGGTCGAGCGATTGCACCCCATTGGCGTCGGCGCGTTCAGCGTCGTGCGGCCGTTTGAGTTCAGCACGATCGACTTCACGCTGAAACCGCACGCCGGGCGATGGGAAGGCGGTGCGCCGAACGTGCCGGGAATCACTGCCCTCGGAGCGAGCCTGCAATTGCTGCTCGATACGGGCATCCCGGTGATCGAACGCCGCGTGCTGGCACTGACGGACTATCTCTGTGACAAGGCGTTGTCACTCGGTTGGTCGGTGTTCAGCAGTCGTGAGTCTGGCGAGAAGTCGGGCATTGTGTCGCTGCTGCATCCGAACCGATCGCCGGCGGACATTGTCCGTATCTGTCGGGCGGCGGGGGTGATCGTGAACAATCGAGCGAACCGCGTCCGTGTCAGCCCGCATGCGTACAACACCGAAGCCGAAATCGACCAGTTTCTCGACTCCGTGAGGTGATTCATGCCGAACTCTCTGAGTCCGCGAGTGGCCGTCTACACCGGCACATTCGATCCGATCCACCTCGGGCACCTCGACGTGATTCGTCGAGGAAGCCAGCTCTTCGATAGGCTCATCGTCGGCGTCGGTATCAATCCCGATAAGGCGACGCTGTTCTCGATTGAGGAGCGGGTTGATTTGATCCGGAAAGTCACAAGCGAATACGAGAACGTGGAGGTGGAGCAGTTTCACGGGCTTGCGGTGCAGTTCGTGCGGAAGGCCGGCGCTCGGATTCTGCTTCGCGGTTTGCGAACGCTATCCGACATGGAGTACGAGTTCACGATGTCGTTGATGAACCTGCACCTTGACCCCGGAATCGAGACGGTGTTCTTGATGGCGAAGGAAGAGTTCTCGCATGTCAGCAGTTCGCTCTTGCGTCAGATCGCGGTTCTCGGCGGCGACCTGACGAAGTTCCTCGCGGCACCCGTGAAGGATGCCCTCGTGAAGAAGGTGCTGAAGAAGTGACGCCGAATTTCCCCTGGGACCGCGGCCATCTTGGCCGCTCTTCCGCAACACCAAGAAGCGGCCAAGATGGCCGCGGTCCCAGGGAAGATCAAAACGGCGGCTTCTCGACGGCATCTTTCGGCGATGGGATCCCCAACCCGCGAGCCAGAATCGGCGCGACGATCAATGACGATTTCTTCTCAGCTTGTTTACCCAGCGCCGGGATGCCCGCACCAATCGCCAGCACCGGAACGTGCGAATCGTACGGCTGCGGGCTGCCGTGATTTGTTCCGTTCGCGTAGCCCGTGATCAGCACTCCCGGCTTCGGAATCACGATCACGTCCCCACAGCGATTCGGGTGGTACGCCAGCTTCGCCTTCGCGCCGAAACTGTCCGCTGCGAACATCTCGGTTTCCAGTTGCTTCCGCGTGAACGCCGTCTCCAGGTACCGCCTCCCAACGAATGAGTCGCGGATCGTTTCCGCCACGGCTTCAGGAGTCAGTCCTCGAGACTTGATGGCGGTGTGGTTCAGATACACCCACGGCCATACGCGGTCCAAATCCTTCGGGTCGTTCGTCTCGAACCACTGCGTCGGACCACCGGGAGTTGCTTCGTAAGCCCCGTTCAGCAGATCCGAGAGTTCATTGTAAATCGCGGTCACAGGCAATCGGTTCGCGTTGCCGAACTTCCTCTGTTCCGGTATCGGGCAGACGCCGTGATCCGCCGACATCACCAGCGTATAGCGATCCTTGCCGACGGTCGTGTCGAGGAACGTCAGGAAGTCCGCGACCACATTGTCAGCTCGCAGCGTGACATCCAGCATTTCCCACGAATCCGGGCCGTAGATGTGCCCGATCAGGTCGTTCGACGAAAAGCTCACGCACAGCAAATCGGTGGTTTCGCCCTGTCCGAGTTTCTCCGCGACGACCGCCTTCTTCGCGAACTCCAGCAGCATCTCGTTGCCGCCTGGCGAACACTCGACTGCATCGTAATAGCCCTTCGCAGGCGCTTGGAGTTTGCCCTTGAAGACGTGCGGGAACACCTGACCCTGACCGTTGAAGCCAAAGCCCTCGCCGGGAGCATCGTCGGGGTTGCCGGTGATCTTCGTGTAATCGAGGTCGGGCCGGAAGCGGTCCCATTTCTCCTCGAACCATTTGTCGGCGGGCTTCGTGCCGTTGAACTCGCTCACCCACGGATGAGCCTGCTCGCGGTAATACGTGCCGGTGTGGAACAGACCGTCGCGGGTGTCGAAGCAATACGCGGCGTCTGGCTTCTGACCGCCCATCAGCACGGCCGTGCGATCCTTGATCGACAACGAAACGACGCGACCTTTGCCACCATTCGATGCCTTCAGTTTGTCGCCGACGGTCTCGGCGAGGAGACGTTCGGGACTGAAACCAGTGTCGGCACCGCGACCGGTTTTGCCTGCGTCGGCGGGCGGTGGCGGCACCAACTCAAACGGTCGCTTCAGGGGTTGGCAACAGTAAACGCGCTTGGCCTCTTTGCGGTCCCACCATTCGTTCTCGATGATGCCCGTGACCGACGGCGGCGCACCCGTAACGAGCGATGCGTGCCCCGGACCCGTCGAGGTGCAGGCGTAAGGAATTTGCACGTCGGAGTACCAAACGCCTTCTTTCTTGAGACGCTCGAAGCCGCCCTGCCCGTAGTATTCGGACCACTTCGTCATGTAGTCGCCACGCATCTGGTCGAACACCACGAGGACAACCAGTTTCCCGGCGGGTTTGCTGGGGATCGGATCGACGGGCGGTTCTGTCTGATCCAACACCGCGACGACGGGTTGAATGCGTTGGTTGATGACCGTACTGGCCACAAGGCCGACCACACCCATCAGCACGAAAATGGGGACGGCAGTGCGAAGCATGGGTGATCCTTTTGTTTGATGCGTGTTGATTGTATTTCGGATCGGAACCGAAATATATCTTGAAGTGGCGGGTGTTATTTGCCGGTTGGGGTGTTGCAGTGCTAGACTTCACACGCACCCCTGTGAGGCGCAATTTCTTCGCGTCATTCTTCTCCCCGGATTCTCCAATGCGCACGGCCTCGATCATGGCATTTCTTGTCCTCGCGAGCATCATCAGCGGTTGCGGCCCCGGAGTGCCCACGCCCGTTCCGGTTCACGGGAAAGTCACCCTTGATGGGAAGCCGCTCGCCGAAGGTCAGATCGCGTTCGTTACCCCCGGACAGGTGCCCGAATTCATCGACATCCGCGACGGTTCCTACGATGGCAAGGCGAAATGGGGATCGCGAAAGGTCGAGATCGCTGCGTATCGACCGTATCAGATTCCAGCCGACATTCCCAAATCCATGCACGGGCTGATGGAGGGCGGGAAGGAAAACTATCTTCCGGACAGATATCACAGCAAAACCACCCTCTCGGCTGAAATTCTTGCCAGTGGTCCGAATGAGTTCAATTTCGAGCTATCTTCCAAGTGACCCCATTCATTTTCTGCCCTTCGCCCGAAGTGAGGTATTTTCGTGATCCATCCCTCTCCACAACGCCGCGGTTTTACGCTGATTGAGTTATTGGTCGTCATCGCCATCATCGCCATCCTCATCGGACTGCTGTTGCCGGCGGTTCAAAAGGTCCGCGAAGCGGCGTCTCGCATGAAATGCCAGAACAATCTGAAGCAAATCGGCATCGCAATGCACAGTTTCCACGATGCCAACAGCAAGTTGCCTCTGGGCAACCGTGCTGGCCCAAGTTACGGCTACAACTGGCGGCTCTTCATCCTTCCGTACCTGGAACAGAGCGCCCTGTACCTGAAGTTCGACCAGACTCAGAGTTCCTGGTCGGCCGCGATGGCTCCCGCCGACGGTGCGGTGATTCCGAATTACCGGTGTCCTTCAACAACGCTCCCGCAGTATTCCGTTACGTTGATGACCTACAAGACCGTTCAGCGAGTCACCTACGTCGGCATCTCGGGCGCGACCCCAGACACATTCACAGGGTCGAGTTTCGTTGAATCACGCCAAACGCCGGGAGCCGGAACCACGAGTTGCTGTACGGGTGGTTGGATATCCGGCGGAGGGGTTCTTGTGCCCAACAACGCGATCAAACTGACCGATATCAGCGACGGGACCAGCAACACGATGGCCGTCAGTGAACAGAGCGACTTCTTGACACAGGTCGACGGCACAAAAGTAGATTGGCAGACTGGCTGGCACGGCTGGTTGATCGCCACGAGTCAGACTGGTATTCCGGGTCCGAGTTTTGCCAGCGGCGACAGCCGGACTTTTGGACTTGTGAGCGTCCGCTACCAGATCAACCAGAAGAACGGATGGCCAAATGGCGGTGATTGCGGCGGTCGTGGTGTTTGCCCGAACTTCGGCTCGAACGTGCCGTTGACCTCGACACACCCCGGCGGGGTGAATGCTGTCTTTTGTGATGGGTCGGTCCGATTCTTGAGCGATTCGACTCCGCTGCTGACGCTGGCTGCGATCTCGACTCGCGACGACGGGTTGACCAACAGCCCATGATTCGCCATGAATGCCCACTCACAGGATGAGTGGGCATTCGTTTTTCGTCAAATCAATCGACGCTACCAAGAACGCCGCTGTTCGCATTCCAGAAACCACAGAACGCATCCATATCCACCGAGAACCGGATGTTCCGCACTGAGCCGTCAGCACATGCGGTCGGGGCAACCCCCGTGTGATTACTTCCCTGAGTCCACGATGAATTCAGGGTCAGCCCGCTGGAAACCTTGTTGAACGTCGCTGTGTCTGAGTCGGCTTGAATCCCCACCCAAGCCCGGTTCGTCCACCACGGCTGTTTGTTGCTGTCGCCACCAATTGTCGCATCGAACGGGAAATCGTTGACCCCGCCACCCGCATAGTCCGCTGGCCTCACCCCACGGTGTGCGACCAAGCCCGTGTTCGCCGTGCCGTTCGCGCCGGTGATTTGCGCCATCGTGTACGCCGGAACCCAACGAGACCTGCTCGACACCCAACCACCCATGATCGTCCACCATTGATCGACGCCGGGTGCTGACCCTTGACTTGGTCCGCGGTGGTTCGGATCCCACGCTGCGGCGTGGACGCTTCCGTAGTCGATCTTCGCGCCAACCGCAGCGCTCCGCCGACTTGGGCAGAGGTAGATGGCCACAGGTGCGGCTGATCCCGGTGCCGCTTCCGTTACTGCGGGGTTATTTCCCTGTTCGATGTACGGAAGGATCAACACCGGCCACGCTTTTTGCAGGTCCGCAGGCACCTTGGTATTGTCGCCCCCCTGCGAGTAGCCGACTGGCAATTGCAACCGGGCATCGTGGAAGCTGTGCAACCCGAGCGCGATCTGTTTGAGGTTGTTCGAGCACTTCATTCGCGCCGCGGCTTCTCGCACTTTCTGCACAGCAGGAAGGAGAAGTCCGATCAGGATCGCGATGATTGCAATCACGACGAGCAATTCAATCAGTGTGAAACCACGACAGCGTTGTTGGAGACGAATCATGTCATGCTTTCGAGATAGAGGGAGAATGTGGACGTAAGCCAGGATGCAACCGCACTGGCACGAGACGAAGCTTTCCCTGGATGATCGCCGAACGGCGGAACCGACAATCATTGAGTGTCGAGACGCATTCAATTCAGGTCAATCTCATTTCCGAACTGGCGGGCTGTTTCCGCAGGGCAGTTCCGTGTTTCACCATCGCAGTGTTCAGCAACCCGGCCTGCTGACGCATGCGGTTCGACAAAACCGTAGTTTGCCGTTGAACCGCATGCGTCAGCAGGCTGGGTACTTTCACAACACCACCACACATCGTGAAACACGCAATGACGCAGGCTGTTTCCGTGGGTCGCTCGCCTTTCGCTTGCGGTCGCGTAGCATTTCCCTGTCGATCCCACCGTTTCCTCCCTTTCTTCGAGGCTCACCATGTTCCGATCGTGTCTGTCCCTGACCGCGTTTGCGTTGGCATTGATGCCGATCAGTTCCGCGGCGGAAGAAGCTCCCAAGCAAGCATTCAACGGCAAGAACCTCGACGGTTGGAAGGTCAAGGATGAGAAGAAAAGCAAGTGGAAGGTCTGCGGGGCGGTCGTGAACCCGGACAAGCCTGGGGAATTGGCCGAAGCTCCTCTGACGACTGGCACGCCGTACCTCACGAATCTCTCGTCTGGCGGCACCGACATCTTCACGGAAGCGAAGTTCGGCGACGTGTTGGTCGAAGTCGAGTTCATGTATCCCAAAGGCTCGAACTCGGGCGTGTATCTGATGGGCGAGTACGAAGTGCAAATCATCGACAGCTTCGGCAAGCCAGACGACAAACTCGGGCAGGGCGACCTCGGCGGCATCTACCATAACGCAGCACCGAAGAAGAACGCCGCGAAGAAGCCAGGCGAATGGCAGAAGTTCGTGATCGAGTTCCAGGCACCGAAGTTCGAGGGCGACAAGAAGATCAGCAACGCGAAGTTCCTGAAGGTGACGCTGAACGATGAGGTGATTCACGAGAACGTCGAGGCGAAGGGTTCGACCGGCGGCGGTCTCACCGGTAAGGAAGCAGCAACCGGCCCGCTGATGTTCCAGGGCGATCATGGACCTGTGGCATTCCGGAATATCAAAATTACCCCGAAGAAGTGAGTGCCCGATTCGCGATTTAGCCGCAGCCCCATCGGGGCTGCACCTTGGACCATTCCCAGGCGCAGTCCCGATGGGGCTGCGGCTAAACATTGATCCCCACTGCCCGACGTGCCCTCCGATCATACATTTTCAGTAACCCACGCCCTGCACGCTGCCCGGAGCTGTCCCGTTATGAGCAACGAATCCGAGTATAAACCGGGTCTCGAAGACGTCCCGGCTGCGAAATCTGCGGTAAGTTTCCTCGATGGCAAGAAAGCGGTACTCGAATACCGCGGCATCCCTGTCGAGGTTCTCGCCAAGGAAAGCAGTTTCGAGGAAGTATCCTGGCTCCTCATCAAAGGCTCGCTGCCGACGCAGAAGGAACTCGCTGACTTCGATCAGCAATTGCGACAACGGCGTTCGATTCACTTCCGTCTGAAAGACATCATCCGAAACATGCCCGGCGACGGTCACCCGATGGACGCACTTCATGCGTCGGTCGCGGCCCTCGGCATGTTCTACCAGTGCCCGACCGTCTCCGATCCCGCGAAGAACTGGGACGCAACCATGCGGCTCATTGCCGCGTTGCCGACGGTGGTAGCGGCGTTCGCTCGCACTCGTCGCGGTGAAGAAATCATCGAACCGCGAGCCGACCTCGACCACGCGGGCAACTTCTACTACCTGCTCTTCGGCAAAGAACCGACGCCAGCGATTCGCAAGGTTCTCGATGCGTGCTTGATTCTGCACGCCGAACACACCATGAACGCCAGCACGTTCACCGCTCGCGTGACCGGGTCCACGCTCGCCACGCCATACCAGACGATCGCGTCGGCCATCGGCTCGCTGTCGGGACCGCTGCACGGCGGCGCGAACGAGGAAGCACTGCGTCAGTTCGACGAGATCGGCGGGCCTGAGAAGGTGAAGGCGTGGCTTGATGCGAAGCTCGCGGCGAACCCGAAGTACAAGGTGATGGGCATCGGCCACCGCGTTTACAAGGTGAAGGACGCGCGAGCGACGGTGCTGCAAGAAATCGCCGAGCATATGTTCGCGGAATCGACGCGACCGATGGCCTACGAGACCGCCCTGGAACTCGAACGAGTCTGTGCTGGCATCTACGGCCCG
>JAIOPV010000265.1 GCA_021413735.1 Planctomycetota bacterium | reverse complement strand
ACCGCCGCCGCCGCCACCGCCGCCGATACCGCCGTGTCCGCCGCCGCCGTTTGAGCCGCCGTGTCCGCCGCCGGTGATTATTCCACCGCCGCCGCCACCGCCGCCTCATTGTCATTGCCACGAACCGCCGCCACCGCCGTGTGCAGTGCCGGAACCGTCGACGATCATGAGCGGGTTCTTCGGGTTAGTGTCGCTCGCGGGGTACGGACTCTTCCGCCGACGGAAGGGAACCGGCGAGAATGAACCGCTCGAACGAGCAGACTGATGCGACGAAGATAGCCCGGAGCCTTGCTCCGGGCGACCAATAGAGGAACGTGCCATGGCCGCTCGGCGTCAGAAGCGTTGGAAGTCGATCATCCCAACGCTCACGTTGACAGCGATCACATTCTTCGTGCAAACGCAGACAGCGGGGGCGTTCCTTCCCCCGGCCGACCCGCCGGTGGTGAGTCAGCCGCCGGCTCCTCCGCCTCTTGGCCTTGAACCACCGCCGTTGCCGACGGAACCGCCGGTTCCGCTGCCACCGCCGCCGATCCCACCAGACCCGCCGCCGGTGCCGCTGCCGCCACCGTTGCCACCGGAACCGCCGGTGCCGCTGCCACCGCCGCCGATTCCACCGCCCGATCCGCCGCCGGTGCCATTGCCTCCACCAGTGCCACCGCCGCCGGATCCTCCGCCGGTGGCGCCACCGGAACCGCCGCTGCCGCCACCACCGGTGCCGATTCCGCCCGTGCCGCCGCCGCCGTTCGAGCCGCCGACTGAACCGCCGGTCATCGTGCCACCGGTGTCGCCGCCACCGCCGCACTGCGGTTGCCACATGCCGCCGCCACCACCACCGTGCGGAGTGCCGGAACCGTCGATGATCATGAGCGGGTTCTTCGGGCTGGTGTCGGTCGCGGGTTATGGTCTCTTCCGCAGACGGAAGTAGCCCGGAGCATGTCTCCGGGCTATCACTATCAGCCTGAATCAATCGGGGTGTAGTTGGAGTTCGCGTGCAACCGTTCCACGTCGCCAGCTTCGATGTCGAGGAACATCACCGAATCGAAGCGGCGACCGGATTGCAGTGTTCAGTTGAATTGAAGCAGGAATACGCCCGCCGGATGGAACACACCACCCGGCAACTGCTCGATCATCTCGCCAAGGCTCAGGCGCTCGCCACGTTCTACATCGTCGGCGAAATCGCACGCACGCATCCTGGTCTTGTTCGGGACATCCACGCAGCCGGCCACGAAATCGGATCGCACAGTTGGGATCACCGGCGAGTTCATCACTTCACGCCAGACAGTTTCCGTGACGATCTCCTGCGAAGCAAGGAAGCCCTTGAGGATGTAACCGGTGAAGCGGTTTTGGGTTTCCGGGCGCCGACGTTCAGCGTGGTGCGGCAGACCGGTTGGGCCGTGGATGTGCTTGCCGAGTGCGGCTTCGAGTACGACTCGTCGGTCTTCCCCGTGCGTCACGACCGCTACGGAATCCCTGACGCGCCACGCGGACCATTCTGGGCAGTTGGCCGTTCACACGAGATTCTCGAACTTCCGCCACTCACTTATCAGGTTGGGAAGTTTAACTTACCCGTCGCGGGGGGTGGCTATTTTCGGCTGTTCCCGCTTGGAGTGATGCGAGCCGGCTTGCGACAGACAGCGCAGTCGATGTCGCCATCGGTCGCGATGCTGTACTTTCACCCGTGGGAATTCGACCCTGAACAACCGCGATTACCGCTCGGTCGAGTGGCAAAGTGGCGAACGTATGTTGGCATGAGTCGAACGACGGCAAGGCTGAAATCGCTGCTTCAGGGTCGGTCATTCGCGCGGGCGATTGATGTCGTCCGCGCGATCAAGGCGAGTGCCGTTGCGTTGCCTCGCTTCCCACTATGACGGACGCTTACTCGTCGTCCTCCTCGACCTCGACTTTCGCTTTCACCTTCTTCTTTTTCTTCTTCTTGGGTTTCTCTTCCTCTTCCTTGTTTTTCTTCTTCAAGAAGAAGAGAGCACCCACGAGAACGAGGACCAACACGATTCCCAGGATGATCCAAATCATCCCCGAACTTTCCTTCGGTGGGTCGGACCTTGGAGCTTCACTCGTGACCTGCGGAGTTGGCGCTGGAGGTGTCGGCGTCGGTGGCGTAACCTTCGCAACAACCTCACGCGGCGATGGGGCAATCGCAATCGGTTCTGGCATCGGTTCCGGTCGCGGTGGTTCAGGCGCGATCACTGGCGTGACCGTCTCGGCGACCTTGGCCGTCAGCGCAGAAGTGTCGATCGTGAACCGCCGTGACAGGTCGGGCGTCAGATTCGCACGGCGAAGGAACAGCAACGCGAGCGCCGTGTTCAAGACTGGTTTTTCACCGTGATACCCGCCATCTTCCCAAGAACCATCAATCTTCTGGTGACAAAGCAGAATCTCAGCACCCCACAAATGCCAGTCCTTCTTGTCGAGCTTTGTCACATCGTAGATGACCGCGATTCGCTCCATCGCCCACATGTAATACAGGCCGCCAACCTCCTTGATCGCGGGGCGGTTCTCGGTGGTTCCGACTGGCGCCCCAATCACTTTGCTCAACCAGGCGAAGCCGCCCACAACCTTGGGATCTTTCTCAGGAGGAATACCAACTTCGGGATCGACGACGTGACCAATCGCCATCCCCAAAAGCCCAACGCACGTCATCGCCCGAGTGCCGCCACCACCGTAACTATAGCCCCAGGTGCCATCAGCGTTCTGACTGGTGCGGAACCGCTTCGCGAGAAGCGTCAGCGATTGTTCGACCGGAACTTCGTGTTTCCGCGCAGCCCACACCGCAAGCATCGCGAAGTGCGTGTTGGAATTGCAATCCGCAATCGGCGCCGGATCCTTCTCCTTGTTCACACGCATCGTGATCTGGTTCGGGTGAAGGAAGATCGGCCAGGCCTTCATTGTCGCCGACAGCGTTCGCAGCGCATCAGCCCGACTTTTCTCGGGTTCCGCTTTCGGTGGCAACGGCGGAACGACGTCGTCCGACGACTTGATGCACAGACCAAGCGACGACGGGCGATCTCGCGAACTGGGCACGAACGGCGCTTGCGGCGTACTCATCTTCTTCAACGCGCTGATCGTCGTGGAGTACTCGACGGCACTGAGTTTGGGAACCTTGTAGCCCCAACCGCCATTCATGGTTTGCCCGGCCATGAGGCGAGCCGCGAGAATCTGAATGCGAGTGCGGTCGGGTTTGCCGCCACCCATGCGATCGAGGAAGAGAATCGCCAGGGCAACTTCATAGGTGTCGTCCATTTCGCCAGCGTCAGCGAACGCACGGATTCGGATCAACGCTTTCTTCAAACCGGGGTCGGTGTTTGGAACCCCGCACTCGATGAGAGCGATGCCAGCGAGTGCCGTATAGCCAGCTCCCCAACCTTTGCCGCCTCCAGCGCCGGTGCCCGGTCCAAAAAGTCCGGTCGCCTGGTTCTGAGACTCGCGAAGGAACTTCACGCCCTTATCGACCGCCATGTCGATCGCGAGTTTATCGGCCGGACGCGGAGCAGGTTGTTGTCCAACCGCCTGCCCCGTGAGCAACAACAGGAATGCGATGGAAGCAGTTGTTTTGAGCCTTTGACCTGCAGGAATAACCGAGCACATGGAGAATCCCCGGTTCAATTCGGCCACGAGAATCGTGCTGCGGAATTCGGAATTGTCCGCAGGTTGCTGACGTGGAACCGGTTAAGGCTAACTCCAGACAGGGGTTCCCCACAAGAGAAAAACGAAAATGCGAGAGATGGAAGATCCTCCCAACTGGATCACGGATGTCCAGTTAGGAAAGCCACAATACGTGTGGCGAACGTTTCCGCTGCAGGCGGGTGGTATCGGAGCCAAAGTTCCGGTTCGATCAGTTCCAGTTCCATCACGGCCAGTTGACCGTCGTTGTCGCGTAACATGTCGACCCGGCCATAGACGGGCAACGGGTGACAAGCAGCCGTTGCTTGCTCGGCGAGCGCAATCTGTTCGTCTGTCGGTTGGTAATCTTGGACCGTTCCGCCGTGGTCGTCTTGCACACGGAAATCGCCAGGCTTGGCTACCTTCCGCACAGCGTGCGAGTACCGCCCGCCAAACACCATCAAGGTGTCCTCGCCAGTCCGAGCGATGTCGGCCTGGAAGGGTTGCACGATCATCGCCTCTTGTGCCAGCAGCGCCGTGAGGATCGGCTGGTGTTCGAGCGCATTCTGGCGGTTCACACGGTATGTGTGCCGAGCCGCTCCCGACACGCACGGCTTGATGACCGCTTCATCCCAGCCTGTTTCCGCCAGCACGTCGGAGAGTGTTCGTGTTGAGCCGCGTTCCAGAAACTGTGACGGGACCACGGGCACACCGCGGTCCGCGAGGTCGGCGAGATAATGTTTGTCCACGTTCCAGCGAACCGTCGCGCCGGGGTTGCACAACCGTGTCGTTCGCTCGACGCGCTCCAGCCAGGCGGCGAACTCGGCGAACCGCTCGAAGTAGTCCCAGGTTGTGCGGAACACGGCGCATCGGAACTGGGACCAGTCGATTTCTGGGTCGGCCCAATCAACCCGCATCGAAGTCAGCCCGCGACGAGCAAGCGCCTCTTGAAGTAGCTTGTCGTCGTCGAGGATGTTCTGCAAATACCAATCACCCTCCGTAGCGGTGCTGGCGGTGTAACGTCGGTCGGTGAGCAAGGCGATATCGAATGCTCGCATCGACGTTCACCTACTCCTTCGCAGCCTGTCGTGTGACAATCGGCACATAGCCGACTTCCAAACCCTTTGGCGGAGTCACGAGAACCGCCGGATCGAGATCAGCGAGTTTGCCCACCGTCGGGGGAGGAAGGTATTCACGCTCTTTCGTCCACTGGCGGTGCAGCAGTTCGACGCGCTTCTGCACGCCCTCTCGCTCGGCGTCAGTCATGTCGGCGTTCAGCAAGGCGGGCTGGTCGGCAAACCGGTACCAGTAATAGGTCGCCACGCTGCCGTCACCCAGTTTCGCCTGGAACGGCCCTGCCGCCGGCCCCGGCTTCTTCCAACTGCTGTCTCCGCCATCGGGAGTGACGTATGCCTCCGAGACCTTCCGCGACCGTGGGAATTCCGCCTTGGCCAAGCCGGTGTCGGCTGGCACATCTTTGGCGTTGACCACCACCCACCGCTCCTTGTCCTTCTTGTCCTTTTCCAGCCGGTAGTATTCGGGCAGGGTCACGAGCGCTCCGTCCTTCGAGTCGGCTTTTGTCACAGAGTCTTTGTCCCACCGGTAGCCGTAGGTGGTGTCGTCGAGGGCGACGGGCGTGGCGAACGAGTTCCACGCGACCGGCACCTTTTTCTCTCGTGCTGTATTGGGAGGATAGATTTGCCAGGTCGCGCCGCCCTTTCCATCAAAAGTGTGTACAGTGGCGGCCTTGGGGTCAATCGTACCGGTCACAGCAGATCCGCCGTCGAACCACGCCTGGACGCCATCCCACAGCGCGGCCTTGTTGTACGCGGTGATGCGATGCACCAACACCGAATCCCCGTCCGGCTTCCTGGGGAACAGCACGGGAGCAACGCGGGCGTAGGTGTCTCCCTTTGCGTCCTTGGAGATGTATGCGGGGATGTGCTGGGTCTCCATCTGCAATGCCTTGTTTGGATCGGACGGCTTGGTGTCGAGGAACTGCCCGCTCAGTTCTGGTTTCTCGACAGTGGGGCGCGACCAGAAGTACGGCGTGAAGAACGCGACCGGTCCCTTGAAGTTGCCGGTGTTGAGGAACAGAGTCCAACTTTGATCCCCGGTGGGGACGTCCTTTCCTGCGGTCGTTTTCTTGGGCGACGTGAGAGGCAGCGGCAGGTAGCCGTACCCGACCAGTTCCCCGGAAGTGCCTTGCTTGAGGTTGAGTCCGTCCGGTGGCCACAGCACCCACGGGCTAAGTTGTGCGATCCCGTAATGGCCGGCAGGCTTCTTCCAGTCGCGACCCTTGCCGGCACCGGGACCGTTCGCCCACTCGCTGAAATTCAGGGCGACGCCACCCATGATGAACTTTGGTGTCTCGGTGGCAAACCGTGTGTCGCGCCACCAACCGAGCCCGCCTTCGATGTCGGAGTATTGGTCCTTCGGCTTCTTGCCGTCGTGTTGGGCGAACATCCAAGTCCCGAACAGGCCGCTCTGGAACTGCTGTCCGGGGTAGTTCTTCAAGAGTGGCCACGCGGCCACGTACATGGAGAAACCGGCGTTGTACTTCTCCGGCACTCTGCTGTGCGGAACAAGCAGATAGCCTGCCATCTCGGACTTCTGGGGTTCCTCAGCCACGACACCGACCGGGTGCCACAGGAACGCCAAGCACACGATGAGCCAAGGGTGGCGTGGGACAATCTGCATTCGAGAGCCTCCGAGAGCGGTGGAGAGTTTGCGAGCCACGGGGTTTACCCTCGTGGTGTGGCAACGCGAGGCAAAAGACCACTGGTAAACCCCGTGGCTCGCAAAGTATGTCTATTTGGCTGGCGACTTCGCCTCGCACAGCTTCTTCATCGCGGTCCCCATCGCTTCACCGATGAGGTAGTACGTCTCGGCGTTGGTGTTCCAGTGGTAGCCCTGGTCGGACGGCGACACGCCCTTGTCCCGCCAGAAATCCTTTGTGCCGACGAAGGCCACGTTCCCTTTGAACTCCTTGTACTCCGCCACTGCCGCCTGGGCTTTCATCAGAGATAGAGCACGCGGGTGTTTCTCCTCTGGACCGTTCATGCCAGTCTCGGCGATCACGAACGGCAGGTCCTTCGCTCCGAGGTCTTTCCGGATATCGCGGATGAAGTTGGCCATGTTCTTCTCGTACTCGTCGTTGAACGTCTGATTGATCCGGTCGTTCCACCCCTGGTGCCAACCGAACCCCGCGAGTTCGTACCCGCGATCGCCGAACTCCGGGAATTCTTTCTTCAAGTTGGCAAGCACGTCCTTTGTCCGTTGAACGATCTCCTTGTAGTACGGGCCAACCTCGTCACCCGAACTCGGGGGGCGGAAGTCCTTCGCCAAGCTCTTGCCTCCCCACGCCAGTTTGATGAGCAGAACCGGTTCCTCGGAGGCGTCGCCGATGACATAGCCGAACCCCAGTTCTGGCCCGACGCGATCCTCCTTCACCCCATAGCCCGCCGTGAGCTTGCCCTTGCGGTCGAGGTAATGAATCCACACGTCGTCGCGTACCGCCCATCCCCCATCCTTGTTGAGCAGGTGTTTGTACTTGCCCGCTGTGGCCGGATGATGTGCCACGTAATCCAAGCTGCCCTTTCCGCCGTTCCGCTTCGGGTCGCACTTGATGAAGCCATGCCCCTCCATGTTCGATTGGCCAGCGAGGACGAACACTTTCACAGGCTTGTCGGCCGCCACGGTTGCGCTTGAGAACGCCGCCAGCACCAAGAGACACAAGCCGAGCGTCGTGATGCGATTTCTGGAGATGGATGGAACCATGTGGTCACCTCAGGAAAGGGTTATCCGAAGAAATCAGATCAAGGGCCGGCTTTGCAGACACGAGCGGATGATGCCCAGGACACGTTCGCGTTCGGCTCCAATCAGACGCTGTCGCGGTTGCCGCACCCATTCAGCACCCAACCCGGCTTCCTGCACAAGCAGCTTGATGTACTGGACGAACTTCGGGCTCGTGTCGAGCTTCATCAGCGGGGCGCACCAGCGATAGAGCCGACGGGCCTCATCCCACCGGCCCGACTGGATCAGGCTCCACAATCGCTGGTTTTCCGTGGGGAATGCGATCCCCGAACCGGCCACCCAACCGTCGATGCCGAGGATCGACGATTCGAGGATCAGGTCGTCAACGCCCGCGAAGAGGGCGAGTCGATCGCCCAGAACGAGACGGATTTCGGTGATTCGTCGTGGGTCGCCGGAGCTTTCTTTCACAGCTCGCAGCGTCGGGATGTCGGCGTATTCGGTCAGCCGTTCGGGGGTGACATCAGTCGTGTAGCCAATCGGGTTGTTGTACAGCATCCAGGGCAGGTCGGTCGCGGCGGCGACGGCACGAAAGTATCCGGCGGCTTCGGCGGGGTCCGGCCGATACACCATCGGCGGCATCACCATAAACCCAGAAGCCCCCTGCCTGGCACAACTCTGAACATACCGGACAGCAGCTCTGGTGGACGTCTCAGCAACTCCAGCGATTACCGGCACCTTCCCGCCTGCGACGCGGACTGCGGTCGAAACCACCGATAGCTTTTCCTCTGGGTCGAGCGTCTGGTTCTCACCGAGTGACCCACACACCACCAACCCACTCACTCCAGACGCGATGATCGCTTCAAGGTGCCGCGTCGTGGCCGCGAGGTCGAGCGATTGATCCTGTAGAAATTGTGTGGTGACCGCAGGAAACACGCCGGCCCATCGAACATTCATGGTGATCTCGTTGCCAGGTGCGGAGGTGTGCCCAACTGATAGAAGTGTAACTCCCTCGCGAGGGCCAAGTCTTGGCAGTATTTTCACCGTAGATTTAATTCTGCGCACAATTTCCACCGAGATGCCCGTGCTGAATCAGCACGAACTCCCATCTCTACCCGACGGGGTAGACCCGTGGGCCTGGCGGACAAGTTCCCCCTCCGTGGGACTCGTGCCGAGGTGGTTGGCCTCGTCGGGATCTCGAACGACTTGCACTCGCCAGATAAAACCGACAAGCCGCGGTCGCAGATCGGGCTTGGCTGTGGTTATGCCGACCAGAGCGCATTCCGTCGGCAGTTCCAACAAACGACCGGGGTGACACCGGGCGAATTTCGCAAAACCTTTCGTGCAAGTGCGGCCACCTGAAACGAGCAGACCCCGGCTACAAAGACCAGGTCACAAAATCCGCAATGATGTCACATTCTGACTCTTGCGCCCTCTTGACGATTCGCTTAGGATACCGTGAGTTCACTCGGAACTCAGGCATTCCGAGTGAATTGAACTCAAGGGCGTATCGTGACCGACGGCGACGCACTTCTTCGCGAGATTATCGCTTCACCAGGCGACGACCTCCTGCGACTGATCTACGCGGACTGGCTCGACGAAGCCGGTGAAGCCGAGCGTGCCGCATTGATCCGCGTTCAAATTGCTCTGACCCACAAACGCACCCGTGATCTGCTGACCACTGAGCAACAACTGCTCGGACCAGTCGGGGATCGGGTCTGGCAACGTCGTCGCGAGTGGGCATTGCCTGCGTCAGTGCAGCTTCGGTGGCCCACTGATGTCGGCGGATGGGAATGGCATCGTGGGTTCTCGGAAGTATGGCACTGCCCGCTGACTCTCTGGGAACTGCACGGTGCCACACTCGTCGCAGCAAGACCTGTCCGTCGCGTGGTGTTGATCGACCGCGAACCGCACGCTTCAGTGCTGAACCCGCGATCGCCGAGACGGTCCTGGTTTTGCGACGATGCCGAGTGGGTGCAACCACCTGAGGAGAACTGTCTGCTTCCACCTGTGTTGTTCGATCTGCTGGAACAGGACGCACTTGACCTGGCAATGTTCGATCACACTCGCACCTACTCCAGTCGCGCAGACGCTTTGGCAGCCCTTTCGGATGCGTGTATCAGCCTCGCGGTTGGTCGTGGATTCGAGGCAGTTCGTGAATAGAAACAGCGTCGGTTCACGTCTTCACATGCACCACCGTGCCATACGGTGGGTGGAAACTGGAATAGCCATCCACAAGCCCCCACAGCACCGCATACGGTGGCTCCTCGGCGGGGTATGAGATGTAGCCGTCGGTGAGCACGAGCACGGCGTGAACTTCTGCATCTTCCGCTAACGCATCCATTGCCGGGCTCATGTCGCTGCCGCCGAAACCGGTGATCTTGTACGCCGCGAGTTCGGCCGGATCGAGCCATTCGTCAGCGGTCACGCCCATGTCGCACTGCAAAATGTGAACCTGATTCACTCCCGCCCCTTCGCAGAACGACGCAAGCAAACCCAGGATGTGCGGCAACGTGCTGACCATCGAGCCAGACGTGTCCATCACAACATGAAGTGCCCAGCCTTCGCGTTTGCGGCCGGGAAGAATCACGCCGTCGCTGCGGTCCGCACCGCGACGACTCGGCCGAGCGAAACTGCGTGGCCCCGGCGTCACGGCATCGAGCCAGTGCTGCAACGCGAGCTGCCACGGCGGTTGATACGCTGTCGTGATCGCTTCCATAAGCGTCTCGGATGCGCCCGCATCGCCACCCTGTCCGTGACTGGTGCCGTTGTGCTTTTCGATCTGGTCGCGAAGCTCCTTGAGGCTCACTGCTCGCACTGCCTCGCGACGGATTCGCTCTCGCACCGCACCGCGTTCCTTTGGGCCCATGTGTGGTTCGAGTTCGGCCTCTTCCTCATTCGAGAGAGTGTCGCCATCGGGATAATCACTCTCAGCATCGTCGCCATCAGGCTCCTCTGGCTCGGGCGGAAGCAGACCGGCTTTCTCAAGAGCCTCGGTCATCGCGGATTTGGGAGACTTCTGTTTCTTCGGCTTCTTCTTGCGTTCGATCGACCAGCACCCCGACGGCTTCCCAGAGGTGCCGTTGCGAGCGAGTTCGGTCACCAGAGTTTCGAGCGATTCTTGCCTGGCACCATGGCGAACAAGACCACCCAGCGGCACCACACGTCCAAGCTCGACGGAAAGGATATCGTTGATGACGTAATCGTGAGCGATGTTCACGAGGTAGGGGTCGGAACTGCCACCGCGGCCGAACGTGTCGAGGGCGAGGTGCATGAGTTCGTGAGCGACGACGAAGACGAGATCAGGCAACGGCGTTTCGGAGAAGACACGCGGATTGACGAGCATGAGGCCCGTTGCCCCGATTGCAGCGACGGGATATTTCGGTGTCACCTTGATGCGAACGGAGTGGCACAGCCCCGACAAGTGCGGGAGGTTCGCGGATACGAGCCGCAGCGCTCGCGTGGCGTTCGCGAACGCGACTTGTTCGGGTGTTGGTGTGGTGGGTGCTGGGTTCATGCGTTGTTCGGTTCAGTCAGTCCCGTCACGGTCTTGAGTGTTCGCAGCATCAACTCGCTGGCCCCAAGTTCTCCCCACTTATCGACCAAATCGAGGATCAGTGCGAAGCGGTACTCCTCGCCGACGGCCACCAGAAACGCGTTCACCTTCTCGGTTGGCGTTCCGGTCAACTCACCGCCCGCGATGGCATTTCGGGTTCGCGACACAAGAAACCACATGGCCGTTTCGGTCTTCGGCATCAGGCTCGGATCGTCGAAGTATTCGGGCACGGGTCGCATGTTGCCGAGACCTTCTTCGCAGAGCGCACAGAACAAGCCGGCATCGTGCGGCGTCACTCTCCCGAACGCTAGCGCTCGCCGTTCCTCGTTCGCGATGCGCCCGTTTTGCTCGGCCAAGTCGAGATCTCGCGACAGCAACGACCACGAACGTGGCGTCGAGAACGGCACGGGATCAGGCGGCACCGGACGCTGCAACGCTGTCGGCACGAACCGCACGAAGCCCCGAATTTCTGACCGTATGGCTGCTTTTTCGGCCCAAGAGAACCACTCGCTCGAATCGACGCGGATCGGCACGACAAACACGCGATTCACCAGGGCGCTCGACA
This sequence comes from Planctomycetota bacterium, assembly GCA_021413735.1. Taxonomy (GTDB): domain Bacteria; phylum Planctomycetota; class Planctomycetia; order Gemmatales; family Gemmataceae; genus Gemmata. The sequence continues at coordinate 4,821 of JAIOPV010000265.1, read as the reverse complement.
TCGTGCGAACGAGGGCACGGTCTTCGCTGCGATTGCCAGCCGCAACGACCCACGTTCCGCGAGGCAAGCGATATTCCCCAACACGGCGTTCGAGCAGGAGTGAATAGAACGCCTTCTGCACATCCGGCGGCGCGGCAGGCAGCTCATCGAGAAAGAGGCAGAACGGCTTGTCGTCGTCGGGGAGCAGCAGTCGCGGCGGACAGAAAACAGCACGATCGTTGATGATCTTCGGAACGCCTGAGACATCTTCGGGGGCGATCTGCGTTCCGAGCAGCGACCGCACTTCGAGGCCAGCTTCGCGTGCAGCCTGTTCGACCGCAGCGGACTTACCGACCCCAGGCGGCGACAGCAGCAACAGACTCTGGGAGTCCGCGAGGCAGCGGATTAGCTCCTTCGCCTGGGAAAGCGTAACGGCCTGCGATGGTGGAGAATTCGCCATAGTTCACTTCGGCAGCACCATCCCGATTGCGAGGCCGTGTAGTGCCAACTTCGCTTTCACTTCGCGAAGGGTCGTTTCACTGAAGTTCCGGATTTCAAGCAGTTCGTCCTCGGTGCGGCTCACGAGTTCACGCACGGTAATGATGCCTTCCGTCTCCAGGCAATTCGTGGCACGCACGGAAAGTTCGATCTTCTCCAACGGCCAACTCAGCTTCTCTTCAAGGCTCACCGATTCGGCGGGCGTGCCCATCCACGACGCAGCAAATCGGCGTGCGTCGTCTTCGGTGACGCGACCAACCGACAACGCCCGGACGAGTTGCCCCGTGAGGCTTCCCCGCGATCCGACGAGATCGAGCGCCCGAGAAAGTGACGCCCACGCACGCGGCGTCGAGAACGGGACAGCTTTATCCGGCACGGGCCGCAGCAGTGCGTCAGGGTTCTGTTCGATGAACCGCAGCACATCCTCGCGAACGCCGCTTTTCTGTGCCCACACGAGCCATTCCGCGACATCAATGCGGACATTCAGAATCAGCACGCGGTTCACGAGGGCACTCGAAATGGTCCGCACGAGAGCTTTGTCCTCGGCACGGTTGCCAGCAGCGACAACCCACGTTCCCTCGGGCAGCGAATACTCCCCGATGCGGCGTTCGAGGAGCAGCGAGTAGAACGCTTTCTGCACGTCTGGGGCGCACGCGGGCAACTCGTCGAGGAAGAGGCAGAACTTCTGCGGGTTCTCGGGGAGCAGCACTCGCGGCGGGCAGAACACCGAGCGTTCGCCGATGATGCGAGGCACGCCCGACACGTCTTCGGGCGCGATTTGCGTTCCGAGGAGCGACTTGCATTCGAGGCCAGCGGCGGCCGCTGCCTGTCGAACGACGTCTGACTTGCCGACGCCCGGAGGCGACAGCAGCAGCACGCTTTGCTCATGCGACAGGCACCGGATGAGTTCCTTCGCCTGACTCAGCGTTACGGTCTCAGTTAGCGGGCTGCTCACGCAGGGCACCTCGGGACGATTTGCCGCTTTCGGCATAGTGCTCCAGAGCGCTACGCCGCAAGCGGCAAATGCAATCACACTTTCCAATTGTTCGGACAGTGCAACGGACGGTCGAACACGGCCTTCTTATCGAGATCCCCGGAGTTGGGGATGGGTTCCGGCCTTTCGCGGATTCGGTGAATCAGCAGTTCACGCACGGTCACCGGGTCCATCGGGAACGCCGCCGCGAGCGCCGCCTTCAGCAACTCGAATGTCAAAAGATGCGGATCGACTGGATAGCCCGGCGGCGGCACATCGGCGGTTCCCTTGCGAGCGTTGTACACCAGCACGAACGCCCACGGCAGCGACGGCCACGGTATCGCAGCGACTCCCGCAGGCGGAATGAGCCACTGACCGAGTTTGTCGAAGTGTTTGTTGTAGAGTGTGGGCAACAGCGAGAGGAATGGCCGACGAGCCGCGAGCAAATCCGTCAGCGCCTGCACTTCCGGCGTCTTCTTCAACTGATCGAGGCGACCCACTCGGCCGGGCGTGTCTGCGCGAAGCAGCTTGCCGATTGCGTCGGCAACAGGGCCTGCGTTGCTGCCGTGTTCAGCCCACTGGAAGATCGGTTCCAGGTCGAACCAGAACCAGAGTTCGCCCAACGCACGCGCCCGAGCGTTCAGCAACCCGACGAGAGCCGTTTCGAGTTTCGCGGGCTTACTTGCGGCAATCGCTTTTGCTGCATCTCGCCATGTGGGGCACGGCTTCAACCGCTGACCGAGTTCGTGCAGGGCTGGGAAGGCTTCGCGTGCGGCGATGTGTGTGCCGAGATGTGTTGCGACGGGAGCGACGTTGTGGCCGGCCGGCTTCTTCTTCTTGCCGCCCTTTTTGCCAATCGAATTGCGACCGGTCAGTTCGTCTTCCAGTTCTTCGGCTTCGCGTGCCTTCGGATCGAACCGCGGATCGGGTTCGTATTCAGCCTCAGACGGCTCCGGAATCGGAACCGTTTCGGCATCCTCGACCAACCCAGGAAGGTCACTCTCGCGGACGAACCCGTGCTTGACGAGATACTGAGCTTCTTCTCGCGTCAGCGCTCCGCGAGTCCAGAAGTGTTGAACCAACTGCTCGATCACACGCATATGAAATGCCCTGGCGTTCGGCCGACCGATGCTGTGATTCTACACGATCGGCTACGCCATTGCCCGGTCAGTGGCGCAGCAAGAACTCGTTCAGGTTCATCAATGCGTGCTGCAAATCCTGCAGCCCCGCCGTGCGATCCTTCGCGTCCGCAAGATGCTTCGCTACCAGCTCCTTCTCGTGAGCCGTGGGGCGGCGGCTCATCGTCGCGAGATAGATCTGCTCGACCACCGCGGCATCGTCCTTGCCCGCCTTCAGCCACTGAGCCACGCGTCCGTCGGCGGACTTCACCTTCGCCAGCACGCCCGCGTTGTTCAGCAGGTGCAGAACTTGCGGCAATGCGGGATCGTCTTCGCGAGCGCATTCGCAAATCACATCGCGGACTGGCTTCGAGAACGCCATCAGGAACGGGTGATTGATGCCACCTTCGGGCAACCCGATGGCCCGCGTGCCAGCCGGGAAACCCTTGAATTTCTCAGCCACGCCCGTCGCACTCGAAACCGCGTCGAGGATTTGCTCGGCGGTCAACATGCGAACCTGAGCTGCCACGAAATAGCGGTCAGCGCTCGCAGCGTTGGGCGATTGCATCGGCTGTTCCGACGCCAGTTGATACGTCCTTGAGTTCAGAATCGTCCGCATCAGTGGCTTCAGACGGTAGCCGTTCTTCACGAAATCCTTGGCGAGAGCGTCGAGCAGTTCGGGCGAACTCGGCGGATTTGTGTCGCGGAAGTCGTCCACCGGATCGACGATTCCCTTGCCGAGCAGGTGGAACCACACGCGGTTCACAATGGAAGGAGCGAAGAACTTGTTCCCAGGTTCGGTCAGCCAGTCGGCGAGCTTCTCGCGGCGGTCGTCATCTGGCCCAACGACGGCCACGCTGCCGAACGCAACCGGTGGTTGTGGTCGGCGTGTCAGCGGGTTGTTGACCTCGCGGCCCGGTTGCAGGTACACGATTTCGTCGTCGAGGCCAAACTGCGTGCCTTTGAACTGCACCCGGGCGAAGTACGCGGCGAGGCCGTAGTAGTCCGTTTGCGTGATGTTCTCGAACGGATGGTTGTGGCATTTCGCACATTGCACGCGAACGCCGAGGAACAGTTGTGCCGCGGCCTCGGCTGCGTCTTCGGGTGTGCGGGTGACACGGTAGAAGTTCGCGGCCGGCTTGTTCAGCGTGTTGCCGGTGCCGGTTAGCAGCTCGCGGGCGAACTGAGTCATCGGCTTATCGTCGGCCATGCTTCGCACGAGATACCGGTGGAAGCTGTGAACGCCGCGTTCGCTGATCGTGACGGGACTGCCACGCAACACATCGGCCCATTTCAAGGCCCAAAACATCGAGTATTCTTCGCGTTCGAGCAGCGTGTCGATGAGCTTCGCCCGCTTGTCCGCTGCCTTCGAGTCGAGGAATTCGCGGGCTGCTTCGGGTGTCGGCAACGTGCCCGTCACATCGAGGTACACACGCCGCAGGAACACTTCATCCGAACACACAGCGGCAGGCGACAGCAGCAGTTCCTTTTGCTTCGCGAACAGCAGTTCATCGACGTAATTCGCGGGGGCAGGGCCACGGAAGCTATACGCCGGGTCGGGCTTCACCCAGGTCAAGCGAGCGCTCGTGATGCCATCGAGGTAGCGTGCCAGGATCGCGACTTCGCCGGTTCGCTTGAACGCCACGTGCCCGGTCTTCGTGACCGGAGCCACGGTCGAATCGTTCGACGTGAACACCGTCATGTCGGTGACGTCGAACTGTGAGCCGTCCTCGAAGTACGCTTTCACGCTGAGTTGCAGGCTTGGCTGATCCACCGGCAGGCGTTTCGAGCCGGGCGTTACTTCCAGTTTGACGAGTGCGGGGGGCTGGTCATCGTGGCAACCCTGTGCGATCCAGTTCGCGATGGTGCGGTACACGGCATCGCCACGACCCATGAGCGAGCCGCCGAGGTGCGACACTCGCCCGCTGCCCTTCATGAGTAGCAGACTATCGTCGGGGGAATTGCGATTCACGCGACGGCCGCCGAGATCGCGAACGAACGTGGCGTAATCGAGATTGGGGTCGCCACCGCGAAGTGACATGCGGAAGCCGTTCTTGCCTTGGGGCGACCCGTGGCACGCACCGGAGTTGCATCCGGCCCGCGAGAGTGCGGCGATGACGTCCGTGCGGAACGACACCTGCGGCTCCGCGGCGCTGGCGAACGACGGGGCGAACATCACGGCGAAAAGCGCAATCCCGCGGGGCATATTTGAAACTCCACGATTTCCTGCGTAGCCGCGACCGAAGGGAGCGT
>JAIOPV010000041.1 GCA_021413735.1 Planctomycetota bacterium | reverse complement strand
CAGCACCGATAACTCCAATCCTGGCGTGACCGGCACCACCGGCGATGCCATCGGTGGCACGGGCGGCGGCAACGGGCAGATGTTCGCATCGTTCCCGGGACGTAGCGGCGCGACCAAGAGCCGTCTGCTCCGTGAGGGTGGTGGTAACGAAGAGAGCGAACGGGCCGTTGCGATGGGTCTGGCGTGGCTCGCACGCATGCAGAAGCAAGACGGCGGTTGGGAATACGAAGTCGGCAGCAAGGAAGAACGCATCGCCGCAACGGGCATGGCTCTTCTTCCGTTCCTCGCCGCAGGCGAAACGCATTTGAAGGGCAAGAAGTACACGAAGACGGTCAACTCGGGCTTGCAGTTCCTGCTCCGCAACTGCCCGCTCAGCGGCGCAACTGCGGGTCGTATGTCGGGCAACATGTACGCTCACGCCATCGGCACCCTCGCTCTTTGCGAAGCCTATGGCATGACCAAGGACAAGGGGCTGCTCCTTGCGGGCGCACAAGCTGCCATCAACCACATCGTCAAGGCTCAGGCTGGCAACGGTAGCTGGGGTTACTCTCCTGGTGCTGCTGGTGACACCTCGATCGTTGGCTGGCAACTCCAGGCTCTCAAGGCTGCTCAACTGGGCAAGGACATCGTCGTTCCCGCCGCCACGATGAAGAAGTCCATCGACTTCTTGAATCTCGCGGGGGCAGGCTCACGCAAGGCGATGTATGGCTACGCCGACAACACGGGTGCCGCTCCTGGCACTGCTCTGACGGCTGTCGGTCTGCTGAGCCGCTATTACATCGACGGTTGGGGTCCGGACAACGCTGGCATGGCTGAAGGCGTCACCGGCCTGATGAAGCGAGCACCTGTGAAGTCCACCGCTTCGCCGGACATGTACTTCTACTATTACGCCACGCAGGTCGTTCACTTCTACGAAGGCGATGAATGGAAGACCTGGAACGAAGGCCCGAAGGGCGCTGACGGCACACGCAAGGGCGGCATGCGTGACTGGCTCATCAGCCTCCAGAACAAGAAGGACGGCCCGAACCAGGGGAGCTTCGAGCCAGAACCGGGTTGGATCGGCCGGAGCTGTGGTCGCCTTGGCACCACCGCGATGATGATCCTGACGCTTGAGGTTTACTACCGCCACCTGCCGCTGTACAAGCGGGCCAACGCTGGCGATGGTGCCCTCAAGATCGTCGATGGCGCGAAGTAATCTGCGTCTGAAGTAACAACGACAGTGGCCGGCCTCTCCTTCGGGAATGGCCGGCCGCTGTCGTTTGCGGACAGGCGGAACTCGCCTCATATCATGTCCCGATGCCACCTCTCGACTGGACACTCCTCGCGTTGTGCGTTTCCGCGTTCCTCGCTGGAGCGATGAATTCCATCGCTGGCGGTGGCACACTGCTCACGTTCCCCGCGCTGACCACTGTTGTCTCGGCTGCGGTCGCAAACGGGACAAGTACCATCGCGCTGATGCCCGGTTCGTTGGCTGGTTCACTCGGTTACCGCAAGGAACTTTGGGAGTGCCGACGCTTCGTGTTGAAGATGATTGTGCCGAGCCTCATTGGGGGATACATCGGCGCTGATCTCGTGGGCCGCGATAAGGAGACGTTCGCGGATCTTGTCCCATGGCTCATCCTCACGGCAGCGGTGTTGTTCGTCGTGCAGGGTCCGGTGTCGAAGTGGTTGAAGCGGAGGGCGAGCGTTGAGGGGGTTCAGCCTGAACATCATGAACCGAGTTGGATCACGCAGGTGTTGTTGGTGAGCTTCCAGTTTTTCGTCGCTGTGTATGGCGGTTACTTCGGTGCGGGCATTGGCATCTTGATGTTGAGTACGCTCGGCTTCATGGGTGTGGGCGACATTCATCGAATGAATGCGGTGAAGACATTCCTGGCGACTGGCATCAACGCAGCCGCTGCGGTGGTATTCATCCGCGATGGTTTGGTGAACTGGAATTATGCGATTCCGATGGCTGTGACCGCGATTGTCGGCGGCTACGTCGGGGCGCGAGTGGCACTCCGACTGCCTGCGACTTATGTCCGTTACGCGGTGATTTCGATTGGCTTCGGGTTGTCGGCGTTCTACTTCATCAGGCGCTACGGCTGACATTTCCCGTTCGCAACCAACGCGGCACCAGCAAAAGCAACCGAGCGAAGCCAAGCACTCGTTCGGTCAACCATGTCCCGAGTAACATCCCGACGAGCATACCTGCGGTCATTCCCGCGAAGCTACTGACGACCGCGAACGACATCGAATCCGTCTCGAACTGCGACGCACACCAGCCGCCCGCAATCATACCCAACACCATGCCGAAGTTTCCGCCGGTGTACATCGCGGCGGCGTGATTCCCTGAATGCACCCCCGAGCGTCGCGGTAGCCAGAGCATCGCCGCGTTCGCGAACAGCAACATACCAATCCACATACATGGCGACGTAAGAATGTCGCCTCGCATCGCTTCAACGCAGCGACAACAACCGTGATCGCTCAACGCACTGAAGCCCGCATCGGCCCACCAGCCGAGAAGCATTCCGAGGTTCCCGAGCGTGAGCATTCCGAAGCACATATCCGCCGAGTGCGGAATCGTTGTCCAGCGGTTCCAGAGGTATGCGAGCACGCCCCCCACGACCGCGAACCCACCCAACACGAACAAGACAGCCGGCCATTCCCGAGCTGTGCTGAGAAGCAACAGGAACGTGGCGCCCTGAAGTCCGAACGCGAACCCGTGCAAAAGAGCGCGTTTGGCCTGCGGTGTTTCCGCTTCCCGCTTCCCGACATCCCCGATACCCGGTTCTTCCGAGCAGTGGGAAGCTGAGACACCGACCCGTGTTGATGAGAAGATCAGCGACAAACTGGAGACGAGCATCAGCACGACTGCAGCAACGGGGTGAAGGATCCCGCATGCGGCGAGCGTCATTCCGAACAGGTTGTAGCAAAGTGCGCAGAGCATGTTTCGTCGGACCGCACGGACCGCCTCCCGGCTCAGTTCGACCGCCCACGGCAACAGGCGGAGGTCATTGTGGTAGAGGGTTACGTCTGCTGCGCCGACCGCGATGTCGGTTCCGCTGGCGAGCGCGATTCCGACATGCGCCGAGGCAAGAGCAGCAGCGTCGTTGATCCCATCACCCACGAACAGCGGCCGCTTGCCGCTCGCCTTCGCAGCTTCGATGGCGAGTCGTTTGTCATCGGGAAGGAGACCGCTTCGGGCTGGAAGGTTCAGGATGGCGGCGCGCTCGGCGGTGTCACCGGTGAGGACTTCGACAGGCAACCCAAGCCGACGAAACCCAGCGAGCGCTTGCGGGGTTGAATCGCGGAGCTGTTCGGCGAGAACCGCACACGCAACGAGTTCGCCGTCGAGGGCAATGTCGATGCGGTGACCGGAGGCACGAAGTGTCTCGGATAACCCCTCCCCCAACCCCCTCCCCCAAAAGGAGAGGGGGCTTTGCTCCCCCTTCCTTTCCAGGGAAGGGGGTTGGGGGGTTAGGTTCTGCGAGATCCACTGCGGTGTGCCGATGTGAACGAGATGCTTGACGCCGTTCGCATCAATCTCGGCTACCACGCCGCAGCCCGGAATCACTCGCAGAGAATCGACACGCGAAGCGAATGGTCGCGGCAGTTTTGCGAATGGCCGTGCAACGGGGTGATTGCTTCGCTCTTGGATCACCGAGAGCCAGCCGAGCAACTTCGCGCGATCGTCGCCTGTGCTGGTTGTCGCGATGTCGAGCAGTGCGAAGCTGTCGTCGGTCAGCGTGCCGGTCTTGTCGAACATCACGCAATCGACTTCGGCTAATCGCTCGACCGCATCACCAGCCCGAACGATGACGCCGCGTTCCGCGAGACGCCCGAGGGCAGACCAAATCACAATCGGCGTTGCAAGACCGATCACGCACGGACACGCGACGAGCAACACCGACATCGCATTGAACAGCGCCGCTTCCCATCCTTCGGATGTGAAGAGCGTCCAGTAACCGAAGGTGCCGAACGCCGTGAGAACCACCAAAGGAAAGAACCACTGCCCCAGCGCGTCGGCTTGGGCTTGCAGTGACACTGGCTTGTCACTCGCAGCATCGACGGCCGCGATAAGGCGATCGACTTGTCGTTCTGTACCTGGGGCGGTCGCTTCAATTCGGAAGGTGGCATCGTTACTCGCGGCACCCGCCAGGACGCGATCACCCGGTCGACGCACCACCGCGAACGGTTCGCCGGTTACCGCCGCTTCCGTGATAAAGCCGACGCCTTCGCGAATGACGCCATCAACCGCGAACGTCTCGCCCGGGTTCACTTCGACAACATCGCCTCGCAACACTTCCGTTACGGACGCTGTTCGCGTTCTTCCGTGAGCATCGACGAGCCGACACGTTTCGAGTTGCCCAGCCCATGCTCTCGCGCCCGCGAGCGCAACCGCCCGACTGCGTGAGCCGATCACTTTCCCGAGCGTGTACACGACCAGCAGAATCGACACGACTTCGTAGTAGATTTTGCCGTGCCCTGTGATGTGTGCCTGAAGTGAAGCCGCCATTGCGCCCGTCATCGTCAGCAGAAACAACGCTTCGATGGTGACGCGACCGCGTCGGAACTCGTGCCACGCAGTGCGAAACAACGGCGGGCCAAGCAACCCAATCACCACCAGCGTCGCGAGCAAGATGAGAGACTGCGTGATCCATCGCACGTCGGGCGGCACATCGTCATGCAGGTTCAGCGCAAGCCCGAAGATCATCGACTGACCGACGACGAGGAGCGCGATTCCGAGGCGGATGCCGAGGCCGTCGAGTTTCCATCCAGAAGGGGGAAGCGATTGTGAAGTGGCGAGTTGTTCTTGCTGTTCGCCGAGGCTGAGGCAGCCGAAGCAGCAGTAGGTGCTTGCCGCGCGACCGGGCCAGGGTCGGCCACTGTGCCCGGCACCAGTGATCGGACCCCGGCAGTAGTCGCAAATGGACATGAGAACGCAGCGTTATGGCTTCGGCGGGTCCTTCTTCTCGTCTTTCTTCTCCGGCGTCGGCGTCGCTCCGCTGTCGCTATAATCCAGCGGCAGTTTCTGCAACTCAGGAGCGCTCACGGGTTGCGTGCCGTTCGTCTTTCGCGTTCCTTCCTTGGCTCGTGCTGCTCGCACGGTCGCAGCAGTAATCGCTGGCGGTTTCCCCTTGTCGGCGGCGTTGCTCCAACTGTTGCGAGCATACGTCAGCACGGCCGCGATCTCGTAATCCTTCATGATGTTGCCCTGGTTCGGCATCACCCCGTTGAACGTGCGTCCCTTCACCGTTACCGGCCCCGACAGCCCGTACAGCACAATGCGACATTGCCGCGCTGCCGACGCTTGATCGCCGACGAGCCATTCGGAGCCGTCGAGCGGCGGGATGTTCTCGGCTGGCTTGCCCTGGCCGTTCGGTTGATGACACGACGCACACACGGCCTGGAATTTCTGGCCACCGATCTTCATGAGTTCTTCGAGCGTCTGCGGGTCGGGGTCGGGCACATTCGCGGCAGCCGACCCACCTTCCGGCATCCGCAAATCGCTGCGGTCGAAGACATCCTTGCGGAAATCGGCCGTGTTCGTGCCGAGGTAGTAGCCGCCCCACGCGAGGAGCGTTCCGAACACGCACGCCACCCAGAACGGCACTGGCTCGAAGCCGTCGCGAGGCTCCGCATTTTCGCGAGCGATCACGGCGAGCAAGCGCTGGATGGTGTCTGGCTCTTCGTCTTCTGGCGGCATGCCGTCGGCGGTCATCGAGGCGTCGTTCAACTCTGCCATGAGTTGACGGTGAATGTCGAGAACGGAGTCGACGCCCACGACTGGATCGGGTTCCGGCGCTGGATTCGTTGGGGTACTCATTCCTTGGCCTCCGGAACCGGAACTTCGGCCTTCCGCAGTGCGAGCAGATACGCGACGAGTGCGTTGGCGTTGCCGGTCGGCACAATCTGAATGCCTTCTTCCTCGGTCGTTAGCCAGAAGTCGAGGAGACGCTTTTTGCCGTCGGGGGTGTTCGGGTCGATGCCACCCGTGTGGGTTGGCTCAGTGAGATACCGACTTTTGATTGCGTCGCCGCTCTGTTGGAGGATCGCGTCCCATTCGCTCGCACTCGGACGCCACCGATAGCCAGGGTCGACCGTCCATTCGCGACCGAGTTTCAACGCCTTCTCGGAGCGTTCGCCGACTACCTTTTCCTTGCGGTACAAGAACGCGAACGACGGCATGATGCTCCAGTCGTTCAGGGCACGCGGGTTGAACGTGTGGCTGTGTTGCCAGGCTTCGGAGTATCGGCTGCCGACGTTCGCGATGTCGGGGCCGGTTCGCATGGTGCCGAGCATCGTCGGGTTGTCGTAGATGTAATCGCGCGACACGTTTCGCCGGGAACCCCAACCACGTTTGATGTCGGCACCCGTGTGTTCCTGACCGTTCTCGTCCCACCAGTTGCCGAACTTCTCGCTGCGGACTTGCTGACTGTGGCAGTAAATGCAGCCATTTGCCTGGTAGATCTTGCGACCCGCGAGTGCCTCGCCTTGCAGCGGCATCGGGTACGGATCGTCGCCGGGCTCTTTCTGGTAGGGCTTCTCGTTGTTCAGTTGCCAGTACGGGAACAGAATGAGGCCGAGCCAGCTCGACGAGAACGTGAGCAGCGCACCGAGGAAGATGACCATCCCGCGATCCATGACAATATCCCCGAAGACGGTCCCGTTGGGACCGCCGCTACGCGACCTTCTCGACAAAGAACGTCGGGCCGCCCGTGCGCTTCTTGCCCCAACCCGCGAGGTTCATCACGAACGATGTTGCGAACGCGATGTGCCCGATGGTCAACAGAATCCCTGCCACGGTTCGCGAGAACAAATACGGCAGCAAATATCGCGTGATATTTCCAAACGACACATCCGGATTGTTCAGCATTCGCCCTTGCCACCAACCGCCAATCGACAGCGACACAAAGTAAATTGTAATGCCGACGCTCGCACACCAGAAGTGAATGCGTATCAACGTGCTGCTCGACCATTCGCGGCCCGTGAGCCTCGGAATCATGTAGTAGTAGAGGCCGAAGAAGATCATCGTCACGAAGCCGTAGGCTCCGAGGTGGGCGTGGGCCACGGTGTAATGCGTGAAGTGAGCGACTTCGCTGAAATCCTTCAACGACTCGATTGACCCCTGGAAACTGACCCAGGTATACGTGATGGCCCCGAACACGGTGAACCGCAATGCCGGGCTATATTTCAGGCGATGGAAGTGATTCCGCATCGTCATGTGGTGGTTGATTCCCACCGCGATGACAGGAATGAACATCATCATGCTGCCGACGGTGCTGGCCGTGGAAAGCCACGCAGGGATCGGGCCGCCAATCAGGTGGTGCATTCCGGCCCACGAGTAGAACAACGCAAGCGCCCAGAAGCCAGTGATGCTCAGGTAATAACTGTGAATCGGCCGGCCGATAATCTTCGGGATCAGGTAGTACGCGGTGCCCACGGCCACGGGCGTCAGCCACAAGCCCAGGAAGTTGTGGTTGAACCACCAGTTCACGATTGGTTGCACGACCCCCGTCGCAGGGCTCCAGAAGATCATGAACACGGCAACGGTGTACAACCACGGGAACCAGAACAATGCGGCAAGGATGTACCACTGCGTGACGTACACGTGCTTTTCACGGCGACGGCGGAACGTGGCAGCCACCCATGCTGAAACAATTCCGAGCCCGGCTACGAAGAATGGCGGGGCATACGGTGGGGCGTCGAGCCATTCGACGGATTGCCCATCGCCAAGGAGGATGCCACCCACCGACAGAAGCGTACCGATGTTCCACAGTGTCGCGGAGACGTACAGCAACTTGGGGTAAATCAATTCGGTGCGACACAGCCGGCACATCATCCACACGCTGCCCCCCATGGTCACCATCGAGGTCCACCCAATGGAAACTGCCTGGAGGTGCGCCATTCGCACGCGACCGAACGTGAGTTCGGGAATCCCCGTGAGGAAGTATGGGCTATGCAACTTCGCGGACGCGATGATCGCGAGAATGGAGCCGGCAAGCAACCAGAAGAGGGCGCTGGCGGTGAAGTACAGCACCGGGCCACGGCACGAGCCGTCGATACTGGCACGCTCGGCGGCGGCCCGTTCGCGGTCGTGCAGCGGAATCACGGTGACACTGGACATTTCAGCAATTCTCCAAACGCTGAACGGTGCTGCAGAACTTACTTCGGGAATGCGTCGGTTGGTTCGCCGACGGGTTCATCGGGTCCGAAGATCGAGGCCGCACCCTGGTCGAAATTATCGAACTGACCGTTTCGGAATGCCCACCCGAGAGCCAGAATCGTCGCGGTGCCGAACACCACAATCGACCCGATCACAACTGCGAACATCGCGACATTCGCGGCATTCATGGGAATCTCCGATCACTTCTTCGGTGCGGGCGCCGGCGCTGTCGGCGGTTCCGGAGCCGGGAACGGCATGTGATCCTTCTCGCTTTTGAGCTTGCCGAGAAGTTCCGCCGTCGCTTTCGTCACAGGCATCTTCGAATCAGTTCCGTTCAGCACGGCTTCGTTTCGCGCCTTCACCTCGTTGAGCCTCGCGACCGGGTCAGCCTTCGGTTCGGTCTTTGTCTCGTCGAGGTAGTTGGGCGATCGGTATGCCAACACCATCAAGCCCAGGAACGCGAATAGCGTGGCGAGTGTGATGGCAACCGTGAACAGCGGAAAGCCACGCGGCGGCAAATCGGTATTTGTGTGGTCGGCCATTGTTCAAGTCTCCACCGTCGGGCTCACGCCTCGATGCTCGCCAAGTCACGGCGTCTCGTTCTCGTACCCGACACTCTCGCCAAGGCGGGCGTCGCGAATCGGAATCAACGGCAATCGCTGAAGTCCCCAAACGGTCGCGAGCAGCAGCACGCCGAACATGCACACAGGCGCAGCCACGTCCAGGTAGTGGAAGTGGATCGTATCGTTGTGCAGCACTGGCATGATCTGCCAGTACAGGTCGTATGCGTGCATCACGAGCGTCCACGTGCAAATCACCGCGAGCCAGCGAACGCTCCGCTTGTGGGCTCGCGGCAACAGCATGAAGAACGGCACCACGAAGTACAGGATCGGCAGCAGGATCGACATCGGATACCATGCCCCGTTACGACGCAGCAAATAGAACTGCGTCTCTTCGGGCATGTTTCCATACCAGATCAAGAAGTATTGCGAGAAACCGATGTACGCCCAGAACACCACGAAGCCGAACATGATCTTGGCGACATCGTGAAGGTGTTCAACGGTGATCGTCTGCTGAAGATAGCCCGCACGACGAAGGGCCAGCACGACCAGCACGCACGTTGCCAGCGAACCGCGAATGCCGCCGACCCAGAAGTACACGCCGAAGATCGTGCTGAACCACGAGTATTGCAGGCTCATCAAGATATCGAAGGCGAAGAACGTCGTGGTGAGACCGAGCAACGCCACCCCCGACGGTGCCCACCATTGCATCTTTCGCGTCAGCGTCGCACCGCCGATGCTGTCTTGCTTCACCGACCAATTCCGCATCATCGTGGAGTAGAGGATCCACACGCCGAAGTAGAGGGTCAATCGTGCGAAGAAGAACGGCGTCGAGAAGTATACATGCTTCACATGCTGAAGGTGTACTTCGTGTTCCGCGAGCGTTGACGGGTCTTTGTGGATGAACTCATACCACTTGTGCAAGTTCCCGCTGTAGATGCCGATCAATACGGGGATGAACAGGACCGTCAGCGGAAGGATGGCGCGATTGATGTTCTCGAACACGCGCCGCAAGCCAACCGACCACCCGGCATCCGAAACGTGGTGAATCAGCGTCCAGAACAGTGCCCCGAGAGCGATGTCGAGAGCGAAGACGTAGCCGAACAGATACGAGTAGTAGAACTGCTTCGGATTGAGAATCCAGCCGACGATCAAGGCGCCAGCCGCGAAGCTGGTCACCGGGATCAGAATTCGCAGCGCACCGACGGCCTTGTCGCCAAGCGGCGCAACGCTCTCCGGCAGCCCATCCGGATAGGTGAGCGGCTGCGGTTCGCCGGTGTTGGTGGTTTCGGTCGTCATCTCACTTCTTCTCGTTCGCTGTGTTACCCGCGGCGTATTGCAGCACTCGCACATACGCCACGATCGCCCAGCGGTCCTGCACCTTCACTTGCGCCGCATACGCCGGCATATTCCGCACACCGTACGTGATCGTGTTGAACAACTGCCCATCGGCCTGCGCTTGCACTTCGGGCGTCACCACGTTCGACGGCGGTACCGACAACCCCTTCGCCCCGACGATCCCGTAAGCCACGTCGCCGCCGCCGCCGCGACCACTCGCTCCGTGACACACCGCACAGTGAACGTTGAACTGTTGCTGCCCGCGTTTGAGAAGCGGTTCCCATCCGCCGGCCTGCGTAATCGCTTCAGCCGGAATGTGGTTCACGAAGTAGCCTTCACCATTGAGCTTCCCGGCGTCCCACTTCGGCTTCGCGGGCACGCCATCCTTGTCTTTCATGTCCGCGTTCGCGACGCCGAAGAAATAGCGTGCGTCGGCCTTCAGAAAGATCGGGTTTGGGCTGTCGTGATAGCCCGCGTCGGCCGTGTAGTCACCGCCATCGAACGGGATCGTGTTCGTTGGAGGCAGGCGATTGCTGCGACCATCCGCGAAGAACTTGCTTTGCCCCTGGCTGGTGTACTTCGGCTGATACTTCATGTCGAGGAAGACGTGCCACGGTCTGCCATCGCTCTTGCGACCACGCAACCCCATCACAACGACTGCGACTGCAAACACGCCGAAGATGCCGCTGAGCATGTACAGATACGACATCACGCGGCCGGTGCGTTTGCCGCCGAACATGGCCAGAACGAGCGTGACGAAGAACACGAACGCGCCTGCGGCGAGGGTTAGCCCCAGCACCCAGTTCATGAACCGGTTCGTGTCGATCATGTACATGACTGAACTCTCGTCGTGCGTCGCCCCGCTGGGACGAACGCTAAACGTTACGCCTCGACAACTGCCACGTGCTTCCCACCGAGCGATTCCATAAACGCTCGCGCCGTGTCGGGGTTGAACTTCGCGTCCTTCGCTTCGATCGTCAGGAAGAAGCCGCCCTGCGTGCTGCGGTTGAACGTCGGGTGGCTATCCAGCGGGTGGAAGAAACGCGGCAAGCCACACAGTCCGATCAGCGAGAACAGCGTGAAGAAGCCCGCGAACAGCACCGTCATCTCGAAGAAGATCGGCGTGAACGCTTCCCACGAACGATACTCCTTACCGCCCACGATCGTCGGGTAGTAATACGCCATCAGGTAGAACTGCATCGCGACCGCAGCGGTCAAACCCGTGAGCGCCCCCGCCAGCGTGAACAACGGCAGCCGACTCCGCGTGCGGCCAATCGCTTCCTTCATGCCGTGAACGTAGAACGGCGTCCACGCATCGACATGCTTGTAGCCTGCCGCGACGGTCGCCTTCGCCGCCGCGAGAAGAAGCGTTCCGTTCGCGAACTCCGCAACCGCTCCCCACGGAGTTCCGTTGCCGCCCGCTGTCGGAATGAACGCAGGCACAGGTGTCGGGCTTGGCTTCACTTCGGTCGAAGCGTGAGCGGGTGCGCCATACTCTGCTGCCATCGCGTGATCTTCGGTCGGATACTGACCGTCTTCGCCCTTCAGATACTTGTCTTCGGCAACGGGGTGGCCGTGCGGGTTAGCCATCGGCAGCACGCCCTTCACTTCCGCAATCGCGATCATCGGCAGGCACCGGATGAACAGCAGCGTGAGCGTGAAGAACAGCCCGAAGTCGCCGATCATTTGCAGCCAGTCGACCCACGACGGATAGAACTGCCCCCAGCTTCCCGGCAGGAAATCGTGATGCAGCGACTGCACGATGATGACGAACCGTTCGTACCACATGCCGACGTTTACGAACGTCACCACGATCAGCACGAACCACGGCGTCTGCCTGCACCAGCGAATCCAGAAGACCTGCGGAATGAACAGATTGCACGTCATCATCACCCAGTACGCCCAGACGTAGTCGCCGGTGAAGGCGCGATCCTTGAACGTCTGCCATTCATACGGGTTGCCCGAGAACCACGCGATGAACAGCTCCATGCAGTAGGCGTAACCCACCAGCGTGCCGGTCGCGAGGATGAACTTGCACATCACGTCGATGTGCTTGATCGTCACCACGTTGTCGAGCTTGTACACGGCTCGTGCGGGGATCATGCACTGAAGCACCATCGCGAAGCCGCCGAAGATCGCCCCCGCCACGAAGTACGGCGGGAAGATCGTCGTGTGCCAGCCCGGAATCAGCGACGTTGCGAAGTCGAACGACACGACCGAGTGAACCGACAACACCAGCGGCGTGCTGAGTCCGGCGAGCATGAGGTACGCGACTTCGTAGTGTCGCCAGTTTCGTGTGCTGCCCCGCCAGCCGAGCGACAGGAACCCGAAGATCAGTTGGCGTGTGCGGCTCTTCGCACGATCGCGGAGTGTGCCGAGGTCGGGGATGAGCCCGATGTACCAGAAGATCAGTGAGATCGTGAAGTACGTGCTAACGGCGAACAGGTCCCACAGCAACGCCGAGCGGAAGTTCTGGAAGATGTGGTTCGCGTTCGGTAACGGGAACATGAACCACGCATACCAGAAGCGACCGACGTGAATGCCAGGGTAGATGCCGGCGCAAATCACGGCAAAGATCGTCATGGCTTCGGCGAAACGGTTGATGCTCGTTCGCCACCGTTGCCTGAACAGAAACAGGATGGCCGAGATGAGAGTGCCCGCGTGGCCGATGCCGATCCAGAATACGAAGTTGGTGATATCGAACGCCCAGTTCACGGGGTTGTTGGAGCCCCATACACCGATGCCGGTCGAGATCAGGTACGTCGCCGCGACGATTCCGCCCGTGAGGAGTGACGCCGAGATGAGGAACGCGGGCCACCACCACGCGGGCTGGCCCTTCTCGGTGATTTCGCTGATCTGCTCGGAAAGCGAGTCGTAGGTTGCCGGTCCCCACACGAGCGGAATGCGCGGCAACGGCTCCGGGAACTTCGGCCCGTGGCTCGTGTGCGTGTCGGCGGTGTGGGTTGCGGTCATCATGAATTCCGGTTCGTGAATCACGTTTAGCGGCCGCCCCACCGGGGCGGCCGTTGGTCCAGTTGGGACCAACGCTAAACGTCGACACATCACCCCATCAATTCCGGGTTCGGATTTCGCAGTCGCGGCAAGAAGCTCGTTCGCGGCTTCGTGTTCAGTTCGCCCAGCAACAGGTAATCGCCGAGCTGTGCCTTCGCCTTCGACACGGCGCTGTTCGGGTCCAGCACGTTGCCGAAGGTTATTGCCTTCGTCGGGCAGGCACCCTCGCACGCGGTCACGATCACGCCATCGGGAACGATCACGCGCCCCTGCTTGTCGAGGTCGTACCCTGCCGCCTTCGGATTCTTTGGCTTGCGGTACGCGGTCGCGGGGCCTTCCGCTTTGTATGCCGCATCCGTTTCGATTACACGGCGACCCTGTGCCACTTCCGTCGCGGCGATCTTCGCACCATACTTGCCGCGTTCGATGCGCTGCACGCAGTACGTGCACTTCTCCATGACGCCCCGCATCCGCACTGTGACGTCGGGGTTCTTCTGCATCCGCAGCGTTTCGGGGAGCAGGTTCTCCATGAGTGCCATGCCGCCTTCCGCGAACGGCGTCGGCACCCGCAACTCGTCGAGTTTGCGCTTATTGAAGTCGAACCAGTTGAAGCGACGCACCTTGTACGGACAGGCATTCGCACAGTACCGCGTGCCGATGCAGCGGTTATACACCTGAAGGTTCAACCCTTCTGGGCTGTGAACTGCCGCGTTCACCGGGCACACTTGCTCGCACGGTGCGGCCTCGCAATGCACACACGCGACCGGCTGCGTGACGATTCGCGGCTCGACGTCGGCGGTGAGGCCGTCCGACGAGAAGTAGCGGTCGATGCGAATCCAGTGCAGTTCGCGGTTCCGCTTCACCTCCGCCTTGCCGACCACCGGAATGTTGTTCTCGGTCTGGCACGCGATGAGGCACGCCGTGCAGCCAGTGCAGGCCGTGAGGTCGATCGTCATTCCCCACTGGAACTGACTGTCGAGCAACTCCGGTCGTGCGAGATCGAGTGGGAAGCGTTCCTGCTTCTGGCGTGCGGGTGCTTTCAGTTGTTGGGGGTTGCCGTAACCGCCCTGGAATTCCTTCTTGAGATCGCCCTCGGTGATGTGCCCCGCAGGCGGAATGCCGACCTTGAGTGGATCGTCGTGTTCGTTCTCGCTCCCCTTCGGGTCGTGGGTGAGCTTCGCCACGAACGATGTGTAGGTGTGCTCACCGATGATGTCGCGGCCTTCGGGAATGACGCCGTGTTCCTGCGTCGTCACGAGGTCGGCGGTGCGGCCAGTCTTTTCGAGTTTGCAACCGGTCGCGGTGTGGAAGCCACCCGCCTTGCGTGCGGGGAAGACATCAGTGCCACCGCCATCGGGAACGTGACCAATCCGCATCTCGCCGGACTGCCCATACGCCAACGCGATCGAGTAATCTGCCTGTCCCGGCAGGATGTAAACGGGGATATCGAGGACCACGCCGTTGACCGTGAGCTTGACGCGATCGCCTTGCTTCAGCTTGAACTCGGCCGCGGTCTTGGGGCTGATGACGGCCGCGTTATCCCACACGAGCTTCGTGATGGGGTCGGGCAGCTCTTGCAGCCACGGGTTCATGGAGAACCGACCGTCGAGCAGCGTGGCGTCTGGGTGGTACGTGACTTCGAGTGAATCTCTGGTTGGGGCCGGTGCGGGACGATAACTGGCGAGGGCTGATGCGATCCTCTCCGGAACCAGTTCGATGACGCCAGGAGGCGCGAGCCTTTTGTCTTTTTCCGGCGACAGAAACCCAAGTTGTTTGTAGCGGTTGAACTCGGTGTCGAAAGCCTTGTCGGCAGTCTGCACGCCTGAACGCTGCGAGAACACTTTGCGAATCGCAGCATACGCGGCCTTCTGGGCTGCGAAGAACGAGCCGACCGCTTTGCCGTCATCGGGGTTCGCGAACTGCGTCATCAATGCGAGAACTTCGAGAGCCGTGCGACCACCGCGCGGAGGCGGCTCGACGTCCGATGTGCCTGCCGTGCGAGCGCCGTTCAGCGGCGCGATGAGCGGTTGAATGCAGCAGAGCGTGCCCTCGCTGGTTTCGGTGTCGCCCCAGCTTTCGAGATAGTGCGATTGTGGCAAGTGCCAGTCGCACAGCTCCGACGTCTGATCGTGGAATAACCCGAGTCGAATCTTCGTGCCAACCTTCTGCAACTCGTTCTTGAAGTTCGCATCGGCCGGAGCGTTCAACACCGGGTTGCCACCGATGACGAGTAGCGTGCTGACCTTCCCCGCAGCCATGTCGCGGGTCAGATCGCGAATGCCTTTCTCGGTTTGCTCTGGAATTGCGGGCAAATTCCAAGTAGCGAAGTGCGGAGCCCACCCTCCCTGGAAGAATCCGACTACGTCATTCATCGCGAAAGCAAGCGCATGAACCCATGCAGGCTGACGAGGGCCGACGATGACGGCACTTTTGCCATCCTGTTCCGCCAAATCCTTTGCGACGCCTTTCACCCACTTCTCGGGGAACACCGTGCCGGGGTCGGGTAAGTTCGGCAGTTTCTTTTTGTGCGTCGCCTGCAATTCTCGCGCAACCGCAATCAAGAATCCGCCGATCTGTGACGCGGGCAACCGCAGCCGGTGATCGGCCATCGTGCCGGTCATGGTGTACGTCGATTCCACGACGTACAGCCGGTTCATCTTATCGGTCGCCTTCTCGACCTTGCGGCGTTTCGCGAACTCGCGGCCGTACTCGACCGCATCAGGCTCGTTACCGAGGAAGTCGCTATCCAGCGCGAGGATGCGGTCGATCATCGAGAAATCATGCTGGGCGACGTACTTCGCCCCGAACGCGATCTCTGCACCGGCCAGTGCCTCCGACTGATCGACGGGTTCGTACGTGTACCACGATGCCTTCGGCAGCAGCGTCTTGACGTGCTCGCGAATCAGTCGCAGCGACGGCGACGGCGTTTGATCCGTCAGGACCGCGAAGCCTTCGCCCTTGCTCTTGATGAACTTGTCGGACAGCGTGCGGGCCAGTTGGTCGAAGTCTTCCCAGCGCCGCGGTGCCCAAGTCGTTGAGTCTCGCCCGATTCCTCGAAGACTCGGAATAGGCTCGCCTTTCTCCATCACGCCCGGATACTTATCCGACATCACGCGATCGGGGCTGTACAGGTCGAAGATCGACGCCTGCGCGAAGATGTCGGTGCTGCCGCCGCTCGCCGGGTGCTTCGGATTGCCTTCGATCTTCGTGGGGCGGCCGTCGTGGCTCTCGACCAGGATCGGCAGCGACCCGCCTGCCCGCGGAAAAGTGGTGGCGTAGAAGGTCGGGCGGCCGGGGCTGAGGTGGCCAATCTGTTCGTCAGGAACGGCCGAGAACGGCAGGATTTCGAGATCGGGTCGACGACAGCCTGCAACCGTGGCCATGCCGAGCGTCGCGGCCGAGAGTGCGAGGAACTTGCGGCGATTGAGTTGGGCGGCTTCGGGGTCCGCGTCCACGAACTCGGCTTCGCCCGTCGATTCGTAGACGTTGGCGTAGCCCGGGAATTCCTGGGTGTCGTGGTTCGGGTGGTGATGGTTATCGTTCATGTGAACGCTTACTGTGAGTTCTGTAGGGCCGGCTGTGCCGGCCTCTTCCGCCATCCTGCACCGTCAAGAACGGCCGGCTGAGCCGGCCCTACAAGAATCATCGGTGGCAACTCTGGCAATTCATCGGCGGATTCACCGCCAGGTTCTTCTTGATCGCCGTCCCGTCGTCTTCGTGCTTTCCGCGTGCCCACGTCAGGTTCGTCACTTCGCTCACCGGCCGCAACGATTTCTCGGGTGCATTGTGACACTTCAAACACCAGCCCATGCTCAACACCTGATCGTGCGTTATCACCTTCATCTCGTTCACTTGCCCGTGGCACGACACGCACGACACGCCCTTGTTGACGTGCACAGCATGATTGAAGTACGCGAACTCAGGCAACTTGTGAACTCGCTTCCATTCCACCGGCGAGCCTGTTTCGAAGCTCATCCGCACTGGCGCGAGCAGCGGGCTTGTGCCCTTTACGTTCGCCTTCTTCGGATTGTGACAGTTCATGCACGTCTGCGACGCCGGCACGTTCGCGTGCGGCCCCTCGAACACCGCCTGATGACAGTACGTGCAATCCATTCCGAGATGGCCGACGTGCAGTTGATGCGAGAACGGCACCGGTTGTTCCGGTGTGTAACCGACGCGGGTGTAGCTGGGCAGAGCGTAGTAGTAGAAGCCGATGGAGAACAGCGACACGCCAACGACCAGCCCGACGCCGAGTTGGCGGACGTAAAAATCGAGCGATCGGGAAAAGATAGCGGGCATGGTACACCCGGCTTGTGAAACTTTTCACTAACTTATGCGAGTCAGCCCAAGTGGCCACCAATACGCAAAGAAAACAAGCAGAGTCATCCGCAGATTACACAGATGGACACAGATTTGAAAACAGAAACAAGGATGATTTACAGCGAGCATTGCGAACTGGTCAAACGCTGTGAGATCAAGATTTCAACACTGCTGTGTCTCTTGGTTGTCTGTTTTCAAATCTGTGTCCATCTGTGTAATCTGCGGATAAACGCTCTTCGTTTTAATCGGGGCCTCGCACTGCGGGCTTCACATCGCGAACGAAGAACTCGCGCAGTTTCGCCAGCGTCGCGGCCGGGATCGGCGGCAAGTCACTCGCGGCAGCGTTCGACTGGGCCTGCGCTGCGTTGCGTGCACCTGGAATGATCGTCGTCACAGCGGGATGATCGAGGCACCACCGCAACGCGAGTTGCGGCATCGTGTATCCTGCAGGCACCAACGGCTTCAACTTCTCGACCATTTCGAGCCCCTTCTCGAAGCCGAGGCCCGCGAAGGTTTCACCGACGTTGAACTTCTCGCCGTTGCGGTTGATCGTGCGGTGATCGTTGGGGCCGAACGTGCTCGCTGGCGTGTACTTCCCGGTCAGTAACCCCGACGCCAACGGTAGCCGCACGATGATCGACACGCCTTGCTTCTTCGCGCGATCAAGGAGACCACTCACCGCGAACGTTTGCCGGAAGATGTTGAAGATGATCTGGAGCGAAGCGCAGTCGGGTTGCTTCAGGCATTCCTCCGCCTCTGCCGAAGATTCGACGCTCGCTCCGAACCGAGCGATTTTGCCTTCTTTT
Organism: Planctomycetota bacterium; assembly: GCA_021413735.1. Taxonomy (GTDB): domain Bacteria; phylum Planctomycetota; class Planctomycetia; order Gemmatales; family Gemmataceae; genus Gemmata. The sequence continues at coordinate 46,657 of JAIOPV010000041.1, read as the reverse complement.
TTGAGAGACCGCACCGTGTCCCACACTTCCGCACGTTTCAACTGATCCATCGGCAGGCAGTGCAATTGCGTGAGGTCCAGTCGCTCGATGCCGAGACGCTTCAGCGAGTTCTCGGTGTGTTCGCGGATCACTTTCGGCTCAAAGTTTCCAGGCATGCCCGGTCGCGGGAACCGCCCGAACTTCGACGCGATGAAGAACTTCTCGCGCGAATAGCCCTTCAGGAACTTCCCGATCAGTTCCTCGCTGCGACCGGCGCCGTACACGTCTGCGGTGTCGAGGAATGTCACGCCAGCATCAACCGAAGCCTTCAACACATCGAGTGCGTCGGCATCAGACACATCGCCCCATTGATCGCCGCCGATCTGCCAGCAACCGAGCCCGACTTCCGACACCGGCACACCACCGAATACGCGAGTCTTCATGTTCTCTCCAGGCAATACCCGCTCCCTTGCGGTCGCGGCTCGGAAGATTGGTTGCGAGCCGCGACCGCAAGGGAGCGGGGTTTCTCAGTTGCGGCCGATGAATCCCGAGAACAGGAACGGCAGGATGATGATGATCGGGATGCCGAAGATGGTGAACAGCACCATGAAGGCGTGGAACGCGACGCTGTGCTTCTTGGCGACGGGGGCCATTCTGTGCTCCGTTTGCGGTAATCGTGACATTACGAACTGCGCTTGCGGTTGTCGAATACATAGTAAACGGGATCACTGAACCGACTCTTCGCTTGCGTCTCGGCTGAGAGCCGCGTTCCCTTCTCTCCGTATGCTCCGCGAACAGCCGACTGACGTCGGCCGCTCGCCTTATGGATCGTTCCCACTCGCACGAAGCCGGCGCGCTCAAAGAACGGATTCGCCTGCCCCATCGCGGAAAGCGTTTCGATCCAATCGACGGGGCAGAGTTCGCACGCGCATCGCACGAACTCTGCCGCTACGCCAGCTCCGCGATACGTGGGATGCAACACGACTCGCTGCAACAGCCAGAGCTGTTCGTTCAACGCTGCCAGTGCCACGCCCGAACGTGGATTCATTAGCCCGAAGAATTTCGATCGCAACGAGAGCGACGCGGCCGGCGTTCCGAACACGCAGATGCCAACCGGTTCGCTGTCGTGCCACAGAAGCATGACACGCTTCACGAAGGCGAGATGGTGACTCCGATAATGCCACCGAGCGAAGTACGGCCAGTCGCATCTGGCACCGTGCGACAACCAAAACTGATCCGCGAACGAGATTCGTTGTCTTTGCGGCCTCCGTCGTTCGACTTCAATCGCACCATCGCCGAGACATCGTACATGCACATCTGGGTTCAGGTCTTCGACGATATCATCGTGCGTGGTCGCAGCCAGAACGCCAACACCTGTGCGTGATACGAGCTTTCGCAGATTGAACGCGACAACCTTCGCGAGAGTGCGGTCGAGCGTCGCCGTGAACTCGTCAGCAGTGATCCACGGCGAACCTGCCACCAAAGCATGAGCGAGCCGAAACCGATAACGCTGTCCTTCCGACAATTCCGCAGGCGTTCGCAGCAGCAACCGGGCTTCCGAGAGCCCACACCCGCTGAGCGTCGCAAGCCTGTCTTGCACACTTCCCGGAAGTGCGTCGATCAGCGGTGCGTCTGGTAATGGCAACGCGAATGCATCCACGGCTTGAAGTTGTTCCGCGACGGCACGCAGCAGCGATGACTTCCCCGATCCGCTCGGACCGGTGAATAGCACCAGATCGCCGGGTCGAATGTCGAGCGTGACGTTCTCCGCGATGGCGTGCGGCGGCTCTTGCTCGGGAAGCCCGAACAAGTCGGAAACCTGCCCTGTGGCGAGCGACCGCCGCGTGGGTCGAAACGTGTATCGAATGGTGATTGGCGCGAGCATGACAGACCTCCCAAATGGCGCTGCGATGGGGTAAACTTGACGGGAACGGAGGGCGAAGGATGAACGAGTTGCCGACTCAATTGCTGGAACCAGAAGACCTGTTGGCGATGCCGGACGGGGATCGCTACGAATTAATCGATGGCATGCCGAAGGAGAAACCGATGGGAGCGGAATCCGATGAGGTCGCGATGAGTGCCGGCTCACTCATCCGTGCCTTCGTGAAGGCAAATCGGTTGGGACACGTCTACGGTTCGCAAACAGGCTTCCAGTGCTTCCCCAAAGATTCGAAGGCCGTCCGGATGCCGGATACCTCCTACGTCGCAACGGGTCGTTTGCCCAATGACCGCACACCCGAAGGCTACATCAAGATCGCGCCCGATCTTGCCGTGGAAGTGATATCGCCAAATGAGACCTACGAAGAGGTCGAAGCCAAGGTGAAAGAATACCGTTCAGCGGGTGTGAAGCTGATTTGGGTCGTCAGCCCGAAGTCGCGAACGGTTCTGATTCGCCGTCTCGATGGAACGTGTGCTGAAGTGGATGAGGCAGGCACGCTGTCGGGCGAAGATGTCATCCCTGGGTTTGCGTGCCCCGTGGTCGAACTGTTCGTGTAACTGTCTGTTGGTCGATGTTCAATTTGCGACGAGCGACAGGAGCCAACTGATACCGCAGCCCACGCCCGCGAACGCGAATGTCAGCCCAACCGACCACAACACGACAGTGCCAGGGTCTTCGCCAAATCGAATCCAGAAGCCAAGCAATCCACCAAGCAAACCGGCGACGATGCCGAGGAAGTCCGCAGCGAAGACTCGTTCCTCGTAAGGGAAGATGTGCGGAGCGAACCAGCCCGTAAGGAAGTACAGCGTGATCCCGTCAACGACACACGCGATAGCCGATCCACCGAAGAGAAGCAGCACACTCGCCGATTCGTTCACGTCTGCCCAATTGAAGTGAGAGCCAATCGCGGCGTTCGCCAATCCAAAAACCAACCCAAATGCCCCGGTGATTGCTGCTCCGATCTTCATGCTCTGCCGAAGTTCCGCACGGTCACGTCGTTGTTGTTCGCGTTCGATCTCAGCGACATCGGCGCTGTTCAGTTGGTGTTCGGGCTTGCCGATGATGTCGCCGACGTTGGGGATTGCTGGCTGCGACTTCCCCGGTTCGATCTCGCGAACGATCAGGCCGAACGTGTCGCCACGCATCACGATGACAGCGCTGCCGACCTTGATGTAGGAACCCTCCGACTTGGCGGAATGTCGCATTCCGTCGATCTCGACGTATCCACTCGGCGACAACGCCGACACCGCACGACCAACACCACCAACGCGGATGTTCATGCCTTCCCCCGGCTCAATAGTCGTCGGCTTGCTTGTAGTGCTCACCGATGCGGTTCATGCCGATGCCGTCGCCGACCCAGCGCACAAACCACACACATGCTCCCACCGCAACCAACACCAGCACAATGAACATCATTCGGCGTCGCCACATGAGGCGATATTCGTGCTCTTCTGCTCTGTCTGATGCGGCCATGTGATCCTCCATTCGAGTTGCGGCCTCGCTCCAAGAATCGTACCCGATTCTGCCGCGACTCACCACACGCGAGGCTCACGCCGATCCAGTAGATACGCACAGCCGGTGGCGGCCGCGTCGATGAGGTCATCGTGTTCGCCGAACGGGAACGTCGTCATCTCATCGAACAGCTCGCGCTGTCCCACATCGACGGTTCCGATCGTGTCACCTTTGAGTCGAAACCCACCGTTCTCGACAGCGACACTGAACGCCGCCACTCGCGCCGCCTTGTCTGCCGATTGCGACACGCCCTTTACCCGTGGTCCAAACCTGGCGTGTCGAACCAACAGATCCTTGATGCCGAGGAATGCCGCGTTCGACTCGAACAGAATCACCGCGGGATTCCACTGCTGATCGAGTGCGTCAATTAACGAGACCAACTCTGGGGCAGGCACTCGCCGCGCTGTCGAAGCAAGAACGCGGATCTCCGTTGACGGGCGAACTGCGAACGTACTTTGGCGAGCCGCGACCGCAAGGGAGCGGGCTTCGTCTCCACTCCCTTGCGGTCGTGGCTCGTGGGCCGCCACTCGCCCCAACACCACAAGCGCCGAACGATCCGCTCCCGCAGATGAACTCACGGCAGGATCAACCGACAGTATCACCGTGTCGTAATCCATTGGCTCCAACCAGAAGCGAATCCACTCCGGACGAATCGGCGTGTCTTCCTCGGCAACAGGACGCAGGTGATAGCCGCGTGCGAACGACACCGAACCGATCTCGGTCTTGCGTTCACGGAGTTTCTCGGCTGGCCACTTTGTCGCCCACACAGGCTCGAACTCCGGACCGATCGCACGCCGAAACAACGCGAAAGCCGCGTTCGCTTTCAGTCGCGAATTCAGATCGTCGGGGTGCCACGGTGTGCAAAGTCCCCAACAGCGACCATCGGGTTCGAGCAGGTTCATGAGGTTGTTCGTGAAGTAGTCCGCCGTGCGGTTGCGGTCGGCCTTGCTGTGAAGTGCCCGAACATCGACGACATCATCGCAGATCAGCAGATCGGCTCGCGTGCCCGTGCTGCCCGCGCCGACTCCAAACGCGGCCACACTTGGACCAATCGCCTCGGCGGGACGTTGGATCGCGAACGCTGCGGCAGTCCACGGTGTTGCTGCACGAAGTGTCGGGAATACCAAGCGGATGTTCGGGTTCTTCGCGATGGCATCCCGCAGGAATCGGCTTCGCTCGGCCGCGACGGTTTCCGTGGCACACACCACTTTCACGCGCAGACCGGGATTGCGACCGAGTTCCCACAGCACGCGACCACATATCTGAAAACTCTTCCCGTGATCTCGCGGCAACTCAACCAACGCCAGGCGGTGATTGCTGAGGAACGTCTGCAATTCCTCGTGGATTGGAGCCAACTCAATGGGATCGCCTTGGGGATCGGTGAGACACAAACCGATGAACGCGGCGGGATCGAGTCTGGCTTCCGCGATCCGCTGAAACAGGTTGCAGGCATGATGAGCTCGCGGCGTTCCGCAAACGGGCGGCCATGTGAGTGAGGTTTTCATGGGACTGAGTCTCCGACGATCGGACGCACGCGGACTCCAGGAGCCTGGGAGTGAGCATGTGGAATTGTGATTTCAGGACAAAGACGTGTGCGAATGACGTGCTATTGGAAGTGTGCGTGATGATGAACAGGTGTCAAGTGTTCAGAGGAGAAATGCAGTTGTGGCGTCGCTGGGGTAGAATGAAACCGTGGCTCTTTATTGCGATCCAAAAGTTGCCTTGTCATGCGTATTCTCGTCGTGACCGACATTCACGGGAACCGGGCGGCACTCGAAGCGATCCGCGAGCCGTTCGACGTGTGCCTGTGTCTCGGCGACATCGTGGACTATGGCCCCGAACCCGGTGCGTGCATCGAGTGGGTGCGGGCGAATGCGACTCACACAGTTCGCGGGAATCACGATCACGGTGTCGCACAGAACGTGACCGTGCAAGGTGCCGCGGGTTTCCGCTATCTCACCGCAGTCACACGACCACTCACGATCCAATCGCTCACACCCGAACAGCGACGATTCCTGGCTGATCTTCCAACGTCGCGAATGCTCACGCTCGGTGGCAAACGATTCCTGCTGGTTCATGCGTCGCCGCGTGATCCGATGGACGAATACACGCTGGCCGAGGCAACTCAATGGGCTCCGCTGCTACAGGGGCTTTACGTGGACTTCGTACTCGTGGGGCACACGCACCAACTCTATTCGCTGGATGTGAACGGCATCACGGTGGTGAATCCTGGGAGCGTTGGACTGACCCGCAATGGCGATCCGCGAGCAGCATATGCGGTTATCGAGAATGGCAAGGTTGAGTTGAAACGCGTGGAGTATCCGGTTGAGGAGACCATTGCAGCGTTGGAGGGATTTGTGAGCGATCCGCACGCGCGGCAACTGCTGACCGACATCTACCAGGGACGCGGCTTGGTGGGGAGATGGGCTGTTGGCAAGACCGCGGATGCGGACGATTCTTCGACCGAACCTACAGGGTGAACACTCTCACTTCCCCGTTCGGCGTGTCTTCAGAATCCCCACAAGGGCCAACGCGGCAAGTCCCACTCCCATCGACATCGTCAGCAGTACGGGTTCGACTCCGAATGCCGTCACACCTTGCCCGGCGAGGATGTGCCCAATCGGTGCGCTGCCGCTGAGCGTCATGGCCCACAACGCCATCACACGACCACGCTTCGCATCGGGAACAGCCAGTTGCAGCGTCGATTGACCCGTCGAAAGGTACATCACCAACCCGAAGCCCGCGATCACGCAGCCCATCGCCGCGAACATTGGCGTCAACGCCTGCGACACGCAGAACAATCCGAGCGACGTGATGATCCCACCAGCCACCAGAAACTTCCAGCGTCGCTGCGTGGTGCCGAAGGTCGCGGTGGCGAGTGCTGCAACGAACGCACCCGCACCAAACATGCTCACGAGCATGCTGTACGTTGGCACGTCTTCGCCGAGTTGCTGCCGGGTCAACGCGGGCAGCACCGTCAGCAGTGGCCAGCCGAAAATGCAGATCACGAGCGTCAGCAGCACCAACCCACCGAGAGCCGTGTTCTCACGCAGATACCGAACGCCATCCCACATGGAGGTCGCCACGGTCTTCTTCTTGGACGCGCCCGGAACGTGGATTCCCCGCAGCGCAAACAGCACCGCCACAAAGCTGACCGCGTTCAGTGCGAAACACGCGACCGCTCCCACCGTGACGGAACTGGTGTTTGGCGGGAACCACGGCAATGCCGCTGTCGCGAGCAGGAACACGACGCCTGCGAGCGCTGGCCCGATGGCGCGTGCCGAGTTGAACAGCAGAGAGTTCAGCGCGACGGCGTTGATGAGGTCTTCTTTCGGCACGAGATCGGGAACGAACGCGAGCCGTGCGGGGAGGTCCACGGCCTGAATCATGCCGCTCACGACCATCAGCGCCAGCAGAAACCCAGGGACAGCCAAATCAAACCCGATGAGCAGCGTGACGAGAACCGCGTGGCAGAGGAACGCGGTTTGTGTGCAGAGGATGAGTTGACGTTTGGGGTAACGGTCGGCGAGACCGCCGCCCCAGTTGCCGAGGAGGAGCGTCGGCCCGACTTGCGCGACGAGCAACCACGATGGCCAGCGAGGGTCGCCGGTGCGGTCGTACATGAGCCACATGAGCGCGGCCGACTGCATCCACGACCCAACGAACGAGACGATTTGCCCGAGGAAGTAGCGTCGATAGTTGCGATGCCGCAGCGAGCGGAACGTGGTATTGCGAAGGGCGGTCCAGAGGCCGCGCGGGTTGCTGTTGGTTGGTTGTGGTGGGTTGGATGTCGGCGTGTCGGAGGCAGGTTTATCCGTACTCACGAGCCATCCTTGGATGAGAAAGACCAAACTGCCCGAACTTCACATCCAAAGGATAGGCCGACTTCACAGTTACCGCAACCGGCGTCTTTAAGACCCCACAGCCAATCGTGCGAGGAGGTCAGTGAAACTCCTCGCTACGAGGTACGATTGTGGCGACCCACCAGGGTCGAGAAAGCCATCGGGGTCGTAGAAGTATATTGCCCCTGATTTTTTGCCTGTAGTGCTGATGAAGTACGGGGCACCGCCAGGGTCTAACCCAATCGTAACGAACCCTTTTGGAAGCGAATCTGTACGTTCGATGACCTCTCGCTGTTCGCGGAGCAGGTCGTTCTGCCTGCGGGTGGCACCAATGCCATAAAAGAAGTCGATGCAGACCCGCTCACTTGGACGACTTGGTTTGGCCATCTCAAATTCCCCCGGAGTGGGGATGCCACCATTCACCGCTCGAAGGAACTCGCGGTAGTCGTCTGGCAATACGACCCCAAGCAGAGTTTCGATTTTGCGGATCGCGGTCACGGTCACACGTCTGAAGGACTTGGTGAACTCCACGTCATGATAGTGTTGAGGCATCTCGTGTACTTTGCCCTGAAATGTTAGGGTTTCTTCGCGGCTCGTAATGCCGCACGAAGAAGGCGGCCCAGCTCCTCGTCGGCAACGGGCACGCCCTCGCTCACTTGGCGGTGAATCGAATTCGCCTGCTGCAACTCGTGACGATCACAGCCGAGCGACAACAATTCGCGGGCGATCACTCCGTGTTGACCCAAAATCGCAGCGACGAGTGCTCCTTCTCGCTCGCCTCCCCGTTCAAGCAACAGCCGAACGATGTCGTGCTGTCCCTCGAAAGTCGCCGCTATCAGAAGCGTCTGGTTATTGGCCGGGTTTTCGTGATTCACGTCGCCGCCTGCGTCGAGCCACGCCCGCAAGCCCGCGACATCCCCGGCAGCGATGAACTGCGTCGCAGCGTCTTCCATCTGCGTGCCCTATTGCCGAGAACGGTCAGCCGTATTTCCGGTGGCAGTCGGCCGACGACATCTTCGGTGCCTTCACGAGTCCGTCGGCGAGCTTTTCGCCTTCCGGGTCGAGGTACAGCCGACCGCCCGCGTCCTTAATCTTCGGATCGTAGCCAATGACGTGAACGTTGAAAATGTACGCTGTGTCCGAGAGCGACTTGAACCAGTGAATGTTGTCCTTGTGGTCGCTGATCGTGGAGAGTTCGCCAACGCCGAACTCGCGGTCAATGGTCGGCTTGATGATGTAGTGGTCGGCCTTCGTTTCGAGGCGGTCGTAGTGCTTGCCGTGCCACTCGCCCTTCAGGATGATGAAGCCGGTGCACATGTTCGCGTGGCCGTGCGGCACAATCGACTTGTCCTTCTTGCAGCCGAAGATCTGCTTGCCGAAGCCGACGTTCGCGGGCAATCCCTCCACCTTCGAGAGATCAAAACCGACGTTCGACGCGCCGCTATCCGGCAACGGCTTCTTCTCTACTTCGTCGAGTTTGATGAGCGAGCACAGCGACTTCAAATCGACTCGCTTGTAGAGGTCTTCCATCTTGGTCTGGAATTCGAGGTCGGTGAGTTTGCGGTCCTTGAGGTCTTTGGTCATCGTGGCCAGTTCGAGGAACCACTTGTCGATGGTGGGCTTCACGGTGTCGGCGAACAGATTGCGGGTTTGAAGCAACTCGATGAGGCCGAACGTGATGGCGGAGCCAAGCAGACGGGAGTGGAATTCGCGGCGGGATTGCACGGCAGCATCTCCGGGAGGGAAAGGGACGCCTGAGAGTACCACACCCGGCGCACACTTGGAATGTACCACGGTGAGGCTGCGCCGGTTGATTCCGGAGAGTGCCCCCTATTCTTGTGCTTCCGTCCGTTTAGCTCCGATCGTCGTAAGCATTTCGCCCATGGTGGGATGTGGGAAATCGGGTCGTTCTGATATAGATTCTTCCGGACGAGTGACATGGTTCCGGGGCTCAAACGCATGGTTCCGGGCCTGAAATCATGGTTCCGGGCGTGGGGTGTGCGTACCGTCCGGAAGCAATGAGAAGCAGCCAGATTCCTTGACTCTCAGCGATCGTTCAGTCCGGAATCGAGTGATACCCCGACTTACACCTTCTCCGTGATGTGAGCTTCGGGCAGCGGCTTCAGCATCTTCACGCGATCAGCGTTGAGCTGCACGTACTCCGCCCAGCGCGTGGGTACGTCACGGTCGAGGTAGATCGCGTTCACGGGGCACTCGGGGGCACACGCGCCGCAGTCGATGCAATCGTCTGGGTCGATGTAGAGTTGCTTCTCGTCGCCATAGAAGCACTCCATCGGGCAGACCACGACGCAATCGGTGTACTTGCAGCCGATGCACGGTGCGGTCACGACATGAGCCATTGCATTTCTCCGGTAGGGTTGGGAACGACCCGACCGGAATGCACGCTGCGTGCCGACGCAAAACGCCTTGGAATTCGAGGGAAACGCGAGATGTGACCAACGCGATTTGGTCGAGTGACCACGGGAGGTTGTGGCTGTCTTCGCCCCTCAGCTTGCGGCTGCGAGTAGAAATCGTGTGGGTGTTGTGGTTTTCACCCCGAAGGGGTGGGGCAACATAGCCCAGGGTCGTCGGCTTTGCGGCGCACCCTGGGTACCATCGATCAACACAAAAATGCACCCTGAAGGGGTGCGACAATGTGAGGCCAGCGGGTGTCGCACCCCTTCAGGGTGCGGTTGGTTGTTGGTCCCGCAACCCAGGGCGGCGACAGCTTTGCTGTCTTGCCCTGGGCTATGTTGTCCCACCCCTTCGGGGTGAAAACCACAACCCACACGATTTCTACTCTGCCCCCTTGTGGGCAAAAATCCAGTCTTGTCACTTCTTCGCGTGGAGTTGCTGCACTTCCTTCCAGATGTCGCCGTAGGCTTCCTTGTCGAACGGCGGGCAGCCCGTGGGGAATTGACCCATCGGGTGATCCTTCGCTCGCATGATCGCCGTGCAGTAGCTGAACGTGCGACACACGCGCTTGCGATCGAGTTTGCCGTGATCGAGCAACTGACGGACCCAGTCTGGCTGCGACAACGTAGCCCGACCGACGCCAACCAGTGACACCCGGTTGTCACTCACGTTCGCCGCGGCTGCCTGCGGGAGAAACTCTTGCAGATAGCTGTACCCCGTGCCGACCACCGCGAGATCAGGGTTCGCACGCTGAATCGTCTCGGTTGCCTGGAAATGCCGGTTGACGCCGATCAGCGGATGCTCTGGCGACTCGTAGCCGTCGGGCGGCGGATACTCGGCCGGTCGCCCGAAATGCGGCTGCGCATACGGATTGCCCATCGTCAGGTTCACGAGCGACACGCCAAGCGAACGCATGTCCGCGATCCAGCGCAGCGGTTCCGTCAAGTCAGGGGTGAACGGGTCGCTCTCCGACATGCCCCAGCCATTCGCGAGCGGTAGCGTGTGCGGCACCGGTTCGCCGGGCGGGTTGAACGGGATGCTGTCGAAGATGTTCATTCGCGTGGCGAGGAGGACGTGCGACGGCACTGCAGCCCGCACGGCCTGGAAGATGTCGCGAGCGAGACGAGTGCGGTTCTCGTAGCTGCCACCGAATGGGCCGGGGCGGTTCTTCGCGCCGAGCAGTTCGTTCAGCAAATAACGGTGGCACTGCTTCACATCGAGGAAATCGAAGCCGACATCGACCGCCAACTTCGCAGACGCGACATAGGCATCGACGAGCCGTTTCAGTTCGTCATCAGTCACGAGCGGCGTGTCTGCTGTCACCTTGTAGCGGCCAATCAGCAGCGGGTCATGCGTGGCAATGATCGGCTTGCGATAGCTGTAGCGACCCGAATGTGTGAGTTGCAGACCGAACAGCAGATCGGTGTCGTCGCCGTTCGCGGTTCGGTGAGCGGCACGACAATCGGCGACCATGCGGGCGAAGTCGGACTTCGTGGATTCGTTCAACACGATCTGCCTGGGGTTGGCACGGCCATCGTCGGTCACGGCGCACGCTTCGCCCCAGATCATTTTCGCGCCGCCCGCTCCGAATCGCACATACCGACGATGCGTGAGTTCGCCGGGTCGCCCGTCGAGTTCGCCGTCGCAGCCCTCCATCGGATGAATGCACCAGCGATTCCCAACTGTGCGGCCGGCGATGGTGAGCGGTCGAAACAGCTGTGAGAGGTCGTCCGAGAAGTGCAGCGAGATTCCGAGCCGTGCGTTCTCGGCTTCGAGTTCCGCAACGGACTTGTACTTGAAGAAGTTTGCCATTCGACACCAAAGATGGAGAGTCAGAAGCCACTGGTCTGGTTAGCATATCGGGCAGGGAACCCATCACGCCAAACCCACACCAAACATGCTCACACCGGAAACACGCCGTCGCGATTTCGCCGTCCTCGACGGCATGACCTACCTCAACAGCGCTGCCGAGGGAATCCCGCCGCCAGCGGTGCGCGATGCACTCGAACAATACTTCAATGACAAACGGCTTGGCATGGCCGGTCGCACGGCACACGCGGCACAGTGGGAAGCGGCCAAGGCGCTCACGGCCGAGTTCTACGGGCTGTCGCCAAGCGAGGTCAGCATCTGTTCGTGTTCGTCGGAAGCGTACAACCTCGCCGCGATGGCCCTGCGTCTGAAGGCTGGCGATGAGGTTGTCGTGAATGATCTGGATTTCCCGGCAGGAGCAACGCCGTGGCTTCAGCCAACGTGCGCGGCGACTACTCGCGTCTGGCGAAATCGCGACGGAGCTTTGCGAGTCGAAGATTTGATTCCGTTGCTGACTGCGAAGACGAGGCTTGTGACGGTGTCGCTCGTGAGCTTCTTCAATGGCTTCCGGATCACGTTGCCAGAAGTGGTCGCGGCTGTGCGGAAGCATTCATCGGCGCTGCTCGCGGTGGATGTGACGCAGGCTCTCGGACGAATCCCGCTCGACCTTGCCGGTGCCGATCTGATCGTGAGCAGCACGCACAAATGGATTCTCGCTTCGCATGGTGGCGGGCTTGTCGGCGTGCCCTCGGCGCGAGCGGCAGAGTGGACCGTTCCCGCGGGCGGTTGGTTTAACCTCGAAGATCCGTTCGGAGCGAATCGCTTCGAGAAAGCTGTGAGCAAGCCGGGTGCGGCGAGTTTCACGGTGGGGATGCCGAACTACCCGGCGGTGTACGCGATTCGTGCGGCTCTCGATTACATTCGCGGGGTTGGCGTGGCGAACATCGACGCTGCGGCGCGGCCACTAGTGCTGTCATGTTTGGCCGAACTGCGGAAGTTGCCGGTCGAGATGCTGACGCCGAACGAGCCGGAACACGTCGCGGGTATTCTTGCTTTCCGACATCCGAAGGCGGAAGCGATTCACCAACGGCTGTTGGCCGCGAATGTTCATGTGATGAGTCAAGCGGGCCGGATGCGAGTGGCGATCCACGGCTACACCACCGCCGAAGACGTGGAGCGATTCTTGAAGGAATTGAGGGCCGCGCTTGCGGTCTGAGGAGGTCAACTACTCGAACGACGAGCAGCGCGACTGGCAAAGCGATCCACTGCTCGTTCTTGTTCGGTCGTTTCGACCGAACCCGGACGCAGATCGCGAACCTTTTCGACGGCTTCCCCCGGCGACATTCCCCGCGACACGAAGTACGCGGCCAGCACGGTTCCCGTTCGCCCAAGTCCGGCTCCGCAGTGAACCACGACTGCCATTCCAGACGCATTCGCTTTGCGGATCGTGTCGAGAAGATAGTCGAGCTGTCGGTCGGTGGGCGGCTCCATGTCTGGCACTGGCACGTTCACCACGAGCAAGCCAGCGTCGTCGATCCATTGCCGGGGCAGCGGGTCTTCGGTGAGCGAAACAACCACATCGACCTTGTGCCGACGCAGCCATGTCAGATCCTCCACGGACCCCGGCGCAGCCATGCCTGCGAGGTGCGGTTGATCGACCCACGAGAATCCGGTTGGGGGCATCGGTGGTTAGTGGTCAGTGGTCAGTTATCAGTTGTCAGACATCCCAAACCCATCGTATCAGCCGAGACACACGGCTACAGGTTTTTATCTCCAAACTGACGACTGACAACTGACCACCGACAACTACTTCAACGGTTTCTGTCCCGCGAGCGTGCGAATGCGATTCGCTTCCTGCCAGACCTTCGGATCGGTTTGCAGAAAGTCGATCAGGTTGCCGGTCGAAATGCTCAACAGCGCCGCGGCATCCGCAACGCGAGCCTCGCACGCTGCCAACACATCGAGGACAACTCCAACCGCGAACCAGAACTGAGGATTCTTCGCCGAGAGATGAAGCCGACCGTCAGCGCCGCGAGCCTGGGCGTAATCGGGAAGCGTCGAAATGATTTCGGGCGTGCGGGCCGCGACGGGAAGATCATCGCGAAGATGCAAGAACAGCGATTTCCACAGGCGTTTCAGAGCCATCGCCTTGTTGTCGTGCTGCGAACGGCTCTCTTCGGCGATGACCAGCAATCCCGTCGGAAGGTGACGCAGCCGCACGGCCGAACTCGTCTTGTTCCGCTTCTGACCGCCGGGGCCGCTCGCACGATACGTGTCAACCTCGCACTGCGTGAGAAGCTGGTCTTCGGTGAGCCGCGACCATGTTGCTCGTGGCAATCCGTGCGTGTTCGGCTGAGGCGATGACATTGATGCACATCAATACGTGTTGTCGCAAACCATGCAGTAACGCTGCTTCGGCTTGCCTGCGTTCCCCCGACCGCACCCCGGACACGCGTTCGGGTCTTTGGCCACCGCGGGCGTTGCCGGAGGCTTCGGCTTCGGTGGTGCCACCGGAGCGGGCGGCTTCGTGGCGACCGGCTTCAGTGGCGGCACGCTTGGCTTTGCCACCGGAACAGGCGGTGGAGGCGGCGGAAGCGGGGCGGCTTCAACATCGAGACTTAACGGAGCAGCGAGGTTCGCGGGCGGTGCCGGTGGCGGACTCATCGGCATCGGAAGCGAATCGTACTCGTCGTCTGACGGCACGCGCGACGGAGTGGGTTTCGCCGGTGCCGTTTTTGTGGGCTTCGGTGGTGGCGGTGGCGAGGCAGCGGGCGTGTTCGTCGTTCCCGAACCCGTTCGCACAGTGACCGTGACGTTGCCGACTTCCTTCGAGAAGCCATCGGCAGCGGGGGCTTCTCGCTTCATCACAGCGTCGTCGCAGATGACGTTGCCGTTACGCACGAAGAACCGCAACGCCAGCGGAGCGGCACCGCGTGCCCACACCGTGCAGGCTTTCGCGTCGCCACCGATCTTCACAGGTTCCGGTCCGAGCGTGACTGTGATCGTTTCGCGGGCACCGTAACGCACTTCGAGCCACGCACGCCGGAACGCCGCTTCGACAATCGCGACCATCAGCCCGATGCAGAACCCGAGCAGCAACCCGCCGACGAGACGACCCGCTATTTCGTCAATGGATGATGCCAACAAGAACCCAACAGCACCCGCTGCCCCGCCGAGCGCTCCGCCAAGCAGCCCGAGGACGACCTTCATGTTCGGAATGAACACCGATAACCCCGCACCCGCGAGACCACCAAGCAGCGTCCATCCGAGAACCTGAAACACCGTGCCGAGCCTGCTTCCGTCGGGTGCGAGCAGATACAACCCCTGCCCGGCAGCGCCTCCGATCAGCCCCACGATCAACCCACCGAGCAAGCCCATCGCCGCGCCGCCGACAGCGGGCAGTTCTCCCCGCAGGTAATGATGCTGACCCGCGAGCAGTGCCAGACACACGAACGCCGCAATCGCGCCCGCCCACACGCCGCTGCGAATCACGACTCGCTTCTCGCTTCCAGCCGCAGCGGTTTCACGCGATTGCAGGCTCTTGATGGCGGGTGCGGGTGCTGCTTCGGCGGCCTTCGGCGCGACAGCTGCCGACGCTGCCACCTTCGGCGGATCAGGCGGTGGCGCGATCAACGGCTTCGCGTCTGGACTTCGTGCGAACGCGGCAGCGGTCACCACTTTGCCGAACGTTTCGAGCAGGCCATCGAAGCCGTCGTCGCCGCGAACGACATCGCCGAGGTTGAAGTATTTGCCGCCCATCTCGGCGGTGCCTGCCGCCATCAACGGCTTGTATGCGTCGAGGTCGAGCTTCTGAATCACGAGGTGAACCGAGTCGATGCCCGCATCCTTCACAGCAGTTCCCGTGGCCTCAACGCTGACATCGCGAATCTTCGGCGGCGCATCCGTGATGAGCAGCAGAATCTTCGTCGTGCCCTGGCGGTACGGCATCTTCGATGCTTCAACGACAGCCTCCAGACTGCTCTCGGGGATGTCGCCACCGCCGGAAGCCTTGAGCGTCCCGACCTTCTCGCGGAACACAGCGCCGTCCGCCGTGAACACTTCCTTGTCTTTGAACTCGATCACATCCACCGTTTCGCCCGCGATGCTGATGTCGCGGAACGTGACCAACCCCAATCGGAAGTTGACTTGGTTCTTCGCGAGCGTGCCGGCGAACTTGCCGATGCCGTTCTTCAGGTCGTCGATGGCCCACTGCATGCTCGCGGTCACGTCCAGTACGAACACGATATCCACGGGCGCGACGGGCGGGCTCGACACAGCCAGCAGCGTCGAGGCTTCGGCCTTGAGCTTCGCTGCGCCAGCCTCTGCGGAAACGGTGAGTGTGGCACTTCCCAGAGCCGCGGCATCGGTTGCCGTCAGCGTGACTTCGGTATCCGTTGCGTCAGCGGGAATGGTCGCGGGTGCAGCGGTCACGCCAGCCGGAAGCGGAGCAACCGTCACCGCGACGGGTCCGTTGTAACTCCGCCGAGCCACCGACACGGTGAACTTGCCCGTGCCCTTCTTGTAGACGGAGAGATTCGGTGGCACTGCCACGGCCAGCGCCGGTGGCGGTGCTGGCGTTTGGAGAACGACGACCTTGAAGTCGTTCGCAGCGGTCACGGGTTTCGCATCGACGTTCGCGTCGGCGGTCAACGAGAGCTTGTATTCGCCCGGCGACACCGCCGATGTCGTCGTGACTGTGGCCTGTGCGGTGGTTTGTCCTGGCGCGAAAGTGATTGGCGAGATGCTCATGCCGACCGGCAGCAATCCGAACTGCACCGTGACGCTCGCATCGAAGCGTTCGCGAACGATCTGAACCGGGAAGACGTTTTCGGACTTGGGGTAGACCTGCACGGTGGCCGATGCGGAAACGGCGACCTGTGGCGCGGCTGGCAACGCGGGCGGCGGCTTCAACAACGACCAGATGAGTTCGCCGAAGATGAGTGCGCCGAAGAGTCCGCCGACGGCACCGTAGAGGCCGAACAGGAGTGGTTTGGGCAACCCCGACAGCATCTTCGGCGCAGGCATGGCTCACCTCGAACGCAAGAAAACGAAGCAATGGCACGCGGATGACACGGATGAAAGACAGGATCAAGAGGATCAGACAAAAGATAGAAAGCAGTTTGATCCACAGATGACGCAGAAGACACAGATTTCAAAACAGATGAAGCCAGAAAGCAAAGTTGTGTTTGAACCCCTGCTTGGTCTAAATCGGTCTTCAAATCTGTGTCTTCTGCGTCATCTGTGGATCACATTCTTCTCTGATCGGGTTTTCACTCCTGTCTTTCATCCGTGTCATCCGTGTGCCATTGCTTTGTTTGTGTTTCGATCCTTCACCACAATCGCAATAACCAGCTTACCCACATGCCGATCGCGGCGCCGTAGAAGCCCGCAATCCAGCCCCACATGCGAGCGTTCCGACGATAGCGATCGCGAAGCCGTTCCACGATGATTTCGAGTTCCGTCAGCCGAGCGCGAAGAACCGCGATTTCCTCGGCTCGCTCCCGATCCGCGGCGAGGAGTTGATCGAGCTGTGCCTCAAGACGAACCATCTCGTTCCGCAATTCACGAATGATCGGATCGTTGTCGTTGTCGTCCGAGTCATACGGAATGTCGTCGTCTTCGCGGGGGTCCATCGGAGGTCTCTTCGCAACGCGGAATGCGGAATGAAGAATGCGGAATGAAAAGGAGTAGGGTTTGAGTGTTTGGAATCCGCATTCCGAATTCCGCACTCCGAATTCCGTTAACCCCCGATTGAGTGCATCGTGCGATTAGGCTTCACGAACTGTGCCGTGTTGAAATCGTGCCCTGCCCACTTCTCCCACACGCTTCGACGGA
Source organism: Planctomycetota bacterium (assembly GCA_021413735.1). GTDB lineage: Bacteria > Planctomycetota > Planctomycetia > Gemmatales > Gemmataceae > Gemmata. Next base: position 29,326 of record JAIOPV010000041.1, on the reverse strand, counting down.
TCATTTCCGCGAGTGCGGTGTCGGGTGAATTCCCAGAGCGAAGCAGCGATTTCGCGTCGGCCTCGTTCAGAGCGAAGAGGCAGTTCCGAACCTTGCCGTCGGCGGTGAGTCTGAGCCGATTGCACTGCTCACAAAATGGCCGCGACACGGATGCGATGACGCCGACACGTCCGTTGCCGTCACTGTATTCGTAGTCCACAGCCGGAGCCGTGGGGTCGGATTTTGTCGGGTTTAATGAACAAACGTCGCGGCCGATCAGGTCGAGAATCTCCTGTGCGAAGAAGACTTTGTTGCGTTCCCACAGTTCAGCCCCGATGGGCATGTACTCGATGAATCGCAACTCGAAGCCATTCTCGCGGCAATAACGGGCCAGCGGAACCACGTCGTGTTCGGCGAATCCTCGGATCGCGACTGCGTTCACCTTGATCGGCCCGAACCCCACCTTTTTCGCGGCGTCCAGACCGGCAAGCACGCGGTCGAGGCCATCGCGACGGCTCAGTTCACGGAACCGTCCGGGGTCGAGCGTATCGAGCGACACATTCAATCGACGAAGGCCAGCATCGAACAGTTCGGCAGCTTGTTCCGCGAGGAGCAACCCGTTTGTGGTCAGCCCGATATCGGTGATACCGGGGATGGGCACCAGCATTTGCACGAGCTTGTGCAAACCTTTTCGCATGAGTGGTTCGCCGCCCGTGAGCCTGACCTTGTTCACCCCAAGGGATGCAGCCACACGCACGAATTGCGCGATTTCCTCGAACGTGAGCAGTTCCGAGCGTTCGAGGAACGTCACGTCTTCGGGCATGCAATACGTGCAGCGAAGATTGCAGCGATCGGTGACCGAGATGCGAAGGTTGTTGTGACGGCGACCGAACGAATCGGTCAACAAGGCGGAAGGCGGAGGGCGGAAGGCGGAAAGCACCTCCGGATCGCTCGTCAGTTGGAGAGGGTGTCGCATGCTCACTGTTGGTCTTCGCTCCGCTTTCCGCCTTCCGCCTTCCGCCCTGACTGGTGGACCCATTCGCCGGTGCCGTCCGGGGCGTTCTCTTTCTTCCAGATCGGAACCAACTCCTTGAGCGTATCGACCGCAAAGCGAAGAGCGTCGAACGCTTCGGCACGGTGCGGCGAACTCACGGCCACGGCCACGCTCACATCCCCAACTGCAAGGCGACCGAGCCGATGAATCATGCCGATGTGGGCGACCGGCCACTTCTCGCGAACCTGCGTCTCGATCTCGGCGAGCTTCTTCTCGGCCATCGGCCCGTAGGCATCGTAATCGAGGAACACGGTAACCTGTGAGCCGGTGATATCGCGAACGGTTCCGAGGAACAGGGCAACCGCTCCGCAATGCGGGTCGCGCACGGATTCGGTCAGGGCGTGAAAGTCGATGGGTTCGCGGGTGAGCCGGGCCATATTTCCAGTATACGCTCAGCCACCGCTGACGGGGGGAATGATTGCAACCTCATCTTCAGGTAAAAGCACGCGATCGTTTTCCGCGAAGTTGTGGTTCACGGCGACGGCTGAGCGAGCAAGGAGCGTCGCGAGTGCGGGAACTCGGCGTGCGAGTTCTACCCGTAGCGTGGCTACCGTTGCGTCAGAGGGCAACTCAACGCTGACGGAGTCGACTCCGGCGTGATCCCTGGCAGCGGCAAAAAGCAGAACACAAATGTTCACGCGATCAATACCGATAACGCACTCGAGTTATTCAGGGAATGCAGTGCAAAACTCCCCCTCACCGGTGAGGGGCTTCGATTCACCTTTGGCATCACTCGCTCACCAGATCGTCGAGCGGCTTCCGTAGCTTGTCACCGATCTCGGGCAACAGCCCATACGCATACGCCAGATACTCGATCGGATGCAGCGTTCGCTTGCCGGTGCCGTCCTGCAACTGAAGCCGACACGCACTGCACTCCGTCGAACCGAACAACAGCCCCGGACGGTTCAACTCCGCGAACACCGGCTTCCCGGCAGCCAGCGACGTCTCGCGAGTCGCGGCTTTCAGTCCCCAGGTGCCGGCCATGCCGGAACAGCCCACGTCGATGGTGCGAACTCGCAACCCCGGAATCAGCGACAATAACCCTGGCCCCGCAGGCGGCGTGCGGAGTGCTTTCACATGACACGGGACGTGATGCCCAAGCGTCAAGTCGAGCGGTTGGAAGTCCGTTCGCAATCGACCTGCCGAGTGGAGTTCAGCCAGGAATGTCGTCAGTTCGACCGCGTTCGCCGCGACCGATGCTGTGTCTGCGTCGTCGAGCAGGTCGGGGTAATCTTGCGACAACATGAGTGCCGCCGTCGGCTCTGAACACACGACACGGTAACCTTCCCGGATGAGATCAGCGAACACACGCACGTTCCGCACGGCGTTCTCGCGGGCCGTTTCGAGATCGCCCACCGAGAGAGCAGCCATTCCGCAACCGATCTGCCGCGGCGGAACGTACACCTCGATGCCATTATGTTTCAGCACCGCGACGGTTGCCTCGGCGATCAGCGGATCGTTGTACGCTGCGAACACATCCACGAAGTAAGCCACGCGGACACTTCGCTCGGCATCGCGGCTAAACGGGAACTTGCTGATTCCCGACTCCTGACTTTTGATTCCTTTGCGAGTGAGCTTTTCACCGCGTGCCCGGCGAAAGAAATTCCGCAACGCGAACGCGGGCAGCCGGCGATGCCGCGAGATTCCGAGTAGTTTCTCCAGGAACCAGCGAGCGCCTGGGCGAGCGAGTAAGCCATTGATGACCGGTGCGAAGTTGCTGCCAAGTGCCGCGAATCCTTCGGCTCGTGCCAGCACCCAATCGGCTCGACTGAGGCCATGTTCCGCGTGCTGGGCCGCTTTCGTTTCGAGCATCAGCTTGGGAATGTTCACGCGGGCATCGCACTCCTCACGGCACATCTTGCAGTTGACGCACAACGCCGCAACATCCTGTACTTCTTCTGGCGTCGCGGCTGTGGGATCGGTCAGCACGCGGAGCAGATTCGCTTTGGCTCGCGGCGAAGCAGCTTCGTCGCCGGTCACGCGGAATACCGGGCACATTCGCCGCGTTGGGTTTGCGGTGCGACAATCCCCACACCCCGTGCATTTCGCGACTTCGGTTGCGGGTGTGGAATCGCGCCACACCAGCAGGCTCGATGATTGATGGTTGCCGTTAAGCGCCGGCCCCAACGGGGCCGCGCCCTGTTCACTTAGAGGCGCAGCCCCGTTGGGGCTGCTGCTAAACGAACTGCTCACCATCCCCCGCAAAGGCCACGCTTCCCGGCTCGGGTCGGGGCCAACGATCTTGCCGGGGTTCAGCAGGTTCTTCGGGTCGAAGATACGCTTCAATTCGCGGAACACCGGATACACCGGACCGTATTGCCGTTCCACCCACGGCGTGCGGGCGATACCGGTGCCGTGCTGCGTGCTAACGGTGCCGCCCAGCGACAACGCCAGCGCATGAATCGCTTCCGCTGCGGGCCACAACTTCGCGCGATCGGATTGATTTTCGAGGTCGATCAACGGCCGCGTGTGAACTTGCCCCGTGAGTGCGTGAATCAGAAACGATGCCGTGAGTTCGTGTCGCTTGAGCACATCCTGAACGCCCGCGAGATACGCTGGCAAGTTCTCGACCGGCACGCCAACATCTTCCACGAACGCCACCGGTCGCGCACCGTGCGTCAGACCATACATGCCGCCGACGGCCGATTCCCTCAACCCACGCACACGGGCGATTCCCTCGGGTGTGCAGGTCGGTTCCGCGAGCGTTCGCAACAGGTGCCGATTCCGCAGCGTTTCGATTGCCCCGCACGCACGCTCGCTTGCTTCGCGTTCCGTGTCGCCCTCGAACGTGACCAAGAGCGCGGCCCCGACCACCGGCGGAATCGGGCCGATTCCTTCGCTCGTGCTGCGGCGCGTGATTGAGAGCAGCCGACGGTCGAGCAGATCGCACGCAACCGGCTCGAAATGGCGAAGGTCGAGGCCAGCGCGCACCGCAGCGTCGAGAGTGGGGAAGCCCAACAGTGTCAGACACCTCCCGCCGGGAAGTTCGATTGTGCGAAGTGTCGCGGCGGTGGTGATCGCGAGCGTGCCTTCCGAACCGACAAGCAACTTTGCGAGGTCTGGGCCTTCAGGCGTGAGGATATCGTGAAGGAGATAGCCGCAACGATTGAACGGCGTTCGCGGCCGATGCTGTGCGATGGCGGCCTGATTCGCGCTGAGCAATTCCCGAGTGGCTTGCGTGATTTGTTCGAGGCGCTCCGTTTCGGTCTTAAGCCCCTCTCCCCTTGGGGGAGGGGTTGGGGAGGGGTCGGCGTTTGAAGAACCTAACCCCCCAACCCCCTTTCCTAAAAAGGAAGGGGGAGTCAGCACAGCGGTTGTGCCGTTGTCGAGAACGACATCCAATTCCAAGACGTGATCGCGTGTATATCCGTGGCGGAACGCATTGCCGCCGGAAGCGTTCGTGGCGACCATGCCGCCGATCGTGCAGGTGTTCGCGCTCGCCGGATCGGGGGCGAATCGCCGACCGTGCTTCGCCAGTTCCGCGTTCAGAGCCGCGCAGGTCACGCCGGGTTCGGTCGTCACTGTGTCGGCAGTGATCGCGCCAATGCGGCGCAGTTTCACGCTCAGATCGAGGATGATCGCTGGCCCGAGGCTTTCGCCCGCGACGCCGGTTCCTCCTCCGCGTGGAATGATTGGGTAGTTGTGTTCGGAGCAGTAGCGAACCAACACGGCCACATCGTCGGCGTCTTCGGGCACTGCCACGGCAAGCGGCGTGATCTGAAACGGACTGCCATCAGTTGCGTACAGCCCTCGCGTGAGGGTGTCGAAGTGGAGCGCTCCGCGGTAGATGCCGCGGAGGTCTTCGGTGATTTGCTTGGGTTCGAGTGTCACAGAGTTAGTGTAACGTTGAACGCGAGACGTGAAACTATTTCGCGCCAAACACGAGCGACATCAGTTCGCTTCGGGTCGCGGGATCGGTCAAAAATCCGCCTCGCATGGAACTCGTGATCGTCATCGCACCGGGCTTGCGGACGCCCCGGATTGTCATGCAACTATGGCTCGCTTCCACGATCACGCCGACGCCGCGCGGCTTCAGATGAGCCATGATGAGGTCCGCGATATGTTCCGTCATGCGTTCCTGCACCTGCGGCCGACGCGCCACCGCATCGACCACGCGAGCCAGCTTCGAGAGCCCCACGATCTTGCCGTTCGGCAGATACGCAATGTGGGCCTTCCCGATGAACGGCAGCAGATGATGTTCGCAGCAAGACGAGAACTCGATGTCCTTCACGAGCACCATTTCGTCGTGCTTTTGCGTGAACATCGTCTGGAGATGAATCGCGGGGTCGGTGTGTAGCCCGCTGAAAATCTCGGCGTACATCCGTGCCACGCGGTCGGGCGTTTCGAGAAGCCCCTCGCGGTCGGGGTCTTCGCCCACTGCGATCAGAATTTCGCGAACCGCCTTACGGATACGCTCGTGATCGACGTCCAAGAAATCGCTCCGAAGCAAAGTATCAGGCACACGCCGTGTGCCGTTCTTTGGATTTCCGACGGCACACGGCGTGTGCCTGATACTTTACATTCTATTCAGTCACGCTTTGCGGTGTGTCGGGGAGTTTCTCAACGGGCTTCTCAGCTACCGTTGTCGGTTGCTTCTCTTCGGCGAGTTTGGCCCGTAGCGTCGTGCGAGAAATGCCGAGCAGTGCGCTCGCGTGAACCTGATTGTTCGCGACGTGCCGTAACACCTCGGCAAGCACCACTCGATCAACCTCGGCGATGATTCGCCGATAGATTTCGGGGCTGCCAAACGCGAGCAGATCGCGGGTCAGCTTCCGGACGTCGAGGCCGTCCTCAGACGATCCGCCGGGTATCGGAGCCGTGCCCCCGCGAACCGATGCCGGGAGGCATTCCACCGTCAGCACATCTCCAACAGCCTGAATCACCGCATACCGCACGACGTTTTGCAACTCGCGAACATTCCCTGGCCAGTCATGCGCTCGCAACACTCGCATCGCCTCCGGCGCGATGCTCGAAACACGCTTGTCCAACTTCCGATCTGCGACCTTGATGAAGTGATCGACTAGCAGCGGAATGTCGTCTTTCCGGTCACGCAGCGAAGGCAGGGTGATCGTGACTCCGTTCAGCCGATAAAAGAGATCTTGCCGGAACCGACTCGCGAGAACCTCGGCTTCCAAATTGCGATTCGTGGCGGCAATTACGCGAGTATCAACCGTCAGCGTGTCCTGCCCGCCGACCCGCTCGAACTGCTGATTCTGCAACACCCGCAGTACCTTCGCTTGTGTTGCGGGCGTCATGTCGCCGATTTCGTCGAGGAAGATCGTGCCGCCGTTTGCCTGCTCGAACTTGCCGATGCGCTGACGATCCGCACCCGTGAAGGCTCCCCGCTCGTGCCCGAACAGTTCCGATTCCAACAACGCATCGGGGATAGCTGCACAATTTATGGCCAGAAATGGCTTGTCTGCACGTTTACTGTGCTGGAAGATCGCCCGTGCGATCAACTCCTTCCCCGTGCCGCTTTCGCCAAGAATCAGCACGGTCACATCCTGCGGAGCCGTTCGGCCAACCGACTTGTACACCTCCTGCATCAACTGCGATCGGCCAATGATCGGGTCGGTTCCCGTGTCGCAATCGCTTGCGGTGGCCTCGGGTTGGTCGAAGACGGCTGGCACCGATTGCATTCGCCGCAGTTCGAGTGCCCGCGTCACGACTTCCCGCAGATGGTGCAGATCGACTGGCTTCAGCAGATACTCGAACGCACCGCGTTTCATCGCTTCGATAGCCGTGTCGGTGGCTGCGAACGCCGTGATGATGATGACCGGCACCTTCGGCGCGATCTCCTTGATTCTGTCGAAGACTTCAAGCCCCGACATATCCGGAAGCCGCACGTCCACGATCACGACATCGGGGTTTTCTTTCGGAACGAGCGTGATGCCTCGTTTGCCAGTTTTGGCTGTGACCACCGACAGATCATCGGTTTCGAGGCCGGTTTGCAGCGAGTAGAGAACGTTCGTTTCGTCGTCGATAATCAGCAATTTGGGCATGGCAGCACCGCAGGTTAAACGTGATTCGTTCCGGCAGGTAACCTCAGCGTGAACACTGCTCCGCCCCCTGGGCGGTTGCTGGCACTGAGGGTGCCGCCGTGGGCATCGACGATCCGCCGACAGATTGAGAGCCCGAGACCAAGCCCAGACTCTTTCGTACTGACGAACGGCTCGAAGATTCGCTCGGCTACCCCCGGTGCAATCCCTGAGCCAGCGTCTGCTACTGTCATTACCATTGTCGGCTCGGGGGCTTGCTCGATTCGCAATCCGATACGAATTTCACCGCCTTTTGGCTGTGCGTCGAACGCGTTGAACAGCAGATTGAAGAATACCTGACGAAGCTGGTTTGGGTCGGCGGAAACGATAATTGGCCCTTCAGGGCGGTCGAGTAAAAGCGAAACCCCCTGCAACTCCGCACGCGGTTGAACTCCCTCAAGCGCCTGAGCCACGGCTTCGGCTGCATCCATCGGTCGAAGATTTGGACGGGGCGGCCGAGCGAAATCGAGGAACTCCGAGACAATCTGTTCGAGCCGAGTGATTTCCTCATCGAGAACCTCGAAGTCTCGCAGTCGCAGTGCGGGGCCACCCGCCCGCTCGGCTCCGGCCTGCACGAGCAGTTTGATGGCCATGAGCGGATTGCGAATCTCGTGCGCGATGCCCGCAGCCATCTGCCCGACCCACGCGAGTTGCTCGGCTCGAAGTGCGTCGCGTTCTGTTTCGCGGAGTCGTTCGAGAATCGCCGACACGCTGACGCTGACCTGCTCCAGCGGATCGGCCAGCGCGATTGTGGGTGTCGATTTGCTTCTCCGGTTCGCGGCGCGGTCGAGTGTCTCGGCCGTGGTGCGGAGTCGTTCCTCAGTGTGGGCCATGTTCCTGCGGATCGTCGCCACGATGACGCCGCCGCCGAGCAATCCGCCAATCGACCCGAACAGTCCCATTGCGACAAGCCCGACCACGAGGTGGCGAGCAAGTTCCTGATTCGTCTCACTGGCCTGGGTGAGCGTGACTTCATTGAGCCGGAGATATTCGTGGGCCGGCTCAAGAATCTCGGGATTCAGCACGATGTCATTCAGCTTGATGATCTCTGCATACATGCCTTCTTTGGGTGGGCTCTGGAGTAGTCTTTCATAGGCCGCAAAGAAGTGTTCGTATCCGCGACGTATTCGTTGCATTAACGCTTCTTCGCCCGGGCTCGTGGCAGACGCCTCGGCATTCGCCAGCGCCGCCGCCGTCTTCGCCTTGAGACCGGGGATTGGATCGAGATACTTGCGGTCAAGCATGATGAGGTAGCGGTTGAACTGGTGCGAGATTTCGCGAATGCTGATCTCCAGTTCTTGTGCGGCTGTCACGCTTGTCACGCTCGACGCGATGGGGCCGCTGGCGCGTTCCTGCATATCCCAGACGTACCACGCGGCGATGACGGAGAGCGCAAGCAGCAGCACGCTGACTGCGGCGATGGGGGCGGCCAGTCGGGTGACGACGGGGTATGACATCGCGAAACGCTCGGGGTGGAGTTCGTTAGATCGCGGAGACTTTGGGCGAGCAGTTCTTCATTATCGCAGCCGGCGTCTTGAAGTGCATTGTCAGGATGGGGAGTTAGTTCGAATCGTTCGAATCCGCTTGGCGAGTGGGGGACGTCAGTCCCCGGTGTGTGACCAACAACCGAAGGACTGCCATCCCCCGCTCGCCAGGAACTGTTCTCACTTCAGGTAGCGGTTGACGACGTTCTCCAGCAACTCCTGCCGGCCCGACGTGTTCTTGTCCGCGTCGCCCTTCTTCAGCATGTACGCTTCCAGTTCGTCGAACTTCGCCTTGCCGGATTCGATGTCGGCGCCGATGCCGCTGTCCCACGAGGCGTATCGCTGCTTCACGAAATCCTTCAGCACGCCATCCTTGCGAATCGCGGCCGCGATCTTCAGTCCGTGAGCGAAGGCATCCATCCCGCCGATGTGCGCGTAGAACAGGTCGATCGGCTCGAAGCTCTCGCGACGCACCTTCGCGTCGAAGTTCAGGCCGCCGCTGCCGATGCCGTTCTGCCCGAGCACGACGAGCATCACCTGTGCGGTCTCGTACAGGTTGTTCGGGAACTGGTCGGTGTCCCAGCCGAGGAGTTCGTCGCCGCGGTTGGCGTCGATGCTGCCGAGCATGCCGTAGCTGCTGGCGTAAGTGAGTTCGTGGTGCATCGAGTGACCGGCGAGCGTGGCGTGGTTCGTCTCGATGTTGAGCTTGAAATCCTTGTCGAGTCCGTAGGTCTTTAAGAAAGCCATGCACGCGGCGCTGTCGCTGTCGTACTGGTGCTTCGTCGGTTCTTTCGGCTTCGGCTCGATGAGGAACTGCCCGGTGAAGCCGATCTTCTTCTTGTAATCGACGGCGAGGCTCAGGAACTTCGCAAGGTGATCGAACTCCCGGCGAAGGTCGGTGTTGTAGAGGTTCATGTAGCCTTCGCGACCGCCCCAGAAGACGTAGTTCACGCCGCCGAGTTCCTTGGTCGCTTCCATCGCCTTCTTCACCTGCGCGCCCGCATACGCGAACACATCGGCGTTGCAGCTCGTGCTGGCTCCGTGAACAAACCGAGCGTTGCTGAACAGGTTCGCGGTGCCCCACAGCAGCTCGATGCCGGTTTCCTTTTGCTTCTGGCCGAGCTTCTTCACGACGGCGTCGAGGTTCTTGTTGGTCTCGGTGAGGTTCTTCCCTTCGGGGCTGACGTCGCGATCGTGGAAGCAATAGAACGGAGCGCCGAGCTTGTCGATGAATTCAAACGCAACGTCGACGCGCTTGAGAGCCATTTCGAGTGAGTCAGTGCCGTCTTCCCATGGCCGCACGGCACAGCCAGGACCAAAGGGGTCACCGCCCATACCGCGGAAGGTGTGCCAGTAGCACACGGCGAACCGCAGGTGCTCCTTCATCGTCTTGCCTTCGACGACTTCGGTGGGATTGTAGTGCCGGAACGCGAGTGGATTCTTGCTGTCGGGCCCTTCGTATTTGATCTTGGACACTTCGGGGAAGAAGGACATTGTTCACCTCGGGAGGGGAATGCGGTCGTGAAGTGAAGGTAGCGTTTTGGCGTGCCTACGGGTAGGAGCGGTAGCGAGACGCGACCAGTGTTTTAGCCCTGGAAGGGCGACGGAGTGCACCCGTGTTTTCGTCCCGGAGGGACGGCGGATGGCAGCCAGGGGTGAGCGAGCGAAGCGAGAGCAACCCCTGGAAACGCGAACCCCAATATCACGAAGCCCCGAGGGGCGACGGAACATTCGGGTGATCTCGCATTGCCCTTGGGCCCGGGGTTGCGATTCGCTCCACCTTCAGCCAAGATCTACCACACAGTTCATTTCGCCATAGTTTCTAACGGAAGCAATTCGCTCGCGGAGAAACAACAATGCGTCTGATTCGCTTCGCCGGATGTGGCCTTGCTGTTGCAATGATGACGTGCTTCGTTGGCTGCGGTATGCAGGGCGGTCGGCAACCCGTCTCCGGCTCGGTGTCCCACAATGGACAGCCATTAAACGGTGCGACGGTCACGTTCTTCGCAATGGAGGGACCACCCGGCCCAATCGCCGGCGCACTCATCAAGGATGGGCGGTTCAACATTCCGGCGGAACACGGACTGGAACCGGGCACTTACAAGGTATCGATCTCGATGGCGGTGCCCGGTGGTATCCAGACTCCCGAGGAGAAGGCCGCCGGCGCGTCGCCGAAGGGGAAGGAAGGGCTTCCGGAGAAGTACAACACCGCGACCACGCTGACGGCCGAGGTGAAGGCCAGCGGATCGAATCACTTCGACTTCAAACTGGAGTGATGCGACTCATTTCGCCCACGAGGTGGGCATCCTCCAAACCGATAACTCTGGCACGCCGAGGTCCGCACCCGCGGCGTGCAGTTCCAGTTTGGTGTTCTTCTCGACCGGTATCGCCGCGATCGACATTGCCACACGCCCCTCATCCGCGAACACTTCGACCGATCCACGGTCCACGAGGATTCGCAACGTCAGCTTCCCATCACGTAGCGGCACCGACGCCGTGACGCCCTTGCAAGTGAGCGTCTTCTTTGCCACGTCGTACACCAGTTCCGTTCCGCGAAGTGAGAACGTGACAGTCGGCTTGGCCTCGGCCGTCACCGGCCTGATGATGAGCGTTGCCTGCACATCGAACGCATCGAGATCCTCCGCGACAACTTTCCGAAGTTGAGCCGTTTTTGGATTCGTCAACCAGATCGCGCCGAGCAACGGCCGCTCGCTTGCGACCTGTTCTGCACGCAGCGATTCGAGTGCTTTTACTGGACGTGCGCGAAGTCGCGAGCCGTCTTTCTCGTCGTGCAGGCTGAGTTCCACGGGCACCGTCATCTGCTGGTTGAACGGCATTCCGGGGAACGTGACGCCGTTCGCCCAACCGATCTGAACTCGCCGTCGTGGTTGGATCAAACTGAACAGTGGTGCCTCGATGAGCGGGGCGTTGTCGAATGTCTGTGCGGCGTAGAAGTGGCCGTGCCAGAGTTGCTTCTTCTCCTTCACGTCAGGCTTGAATTCCTTGCCGTCGAACTCGCCGACGATGTATCTCGCGTCGGCACCATACAGCACCCATTTTTCCTTGGTTGGAAGCTTGCTCGCTTCCGCGAGTTCGACTGGCATCGGGAACAGATCCGGGCATTCGTAGAAGCCCTCGATGCGGCTGGCGAACGTCCAGTTCTTCAGATCCGGCGACGTGTAGAACGCGATCCACTGCTTCTTCTCGAACTCTTCGTACACGGCCATGACCCAGTGGTTCGCCTTCGCGTGCCAGACGAGTTTCGGGTCGCGACCGACATGCTTCACGACGGGGTTCTTGTCCGATTCGGTCAACGTTCGGCCACCATCTTTGCTGGTCGCGATGCACTCCCCGCGACCGGTGCTCGTGTACGCCAAGACGAGTTCGCCGCCATCGTAGGCCGCGCTACCGGAGAACGCCCAGTCGCCGTACTTCTTTGGGTAGAGTGCGATGCCCTCTTCCTTCCAGTGAACGAGATCCTTGCTCGTGGCATGGCCCCAGTGCATGTTCCCCCAGTTCACGCCATACGGATTGTGCTGGTAGTACAGGTGCCACTCGCCAGGGTACTGCGCGCCTCGTGGGTCGGGGGCGTACACGAGGCCGTTCGGGTCGTTCAGCCAACCGCGGCGACTCGTGTAATGGAACAGCGGGCGATGCTTCTCCTGGTAGAGCTTTTTGGAGTCTGGCAGATCACCGCTCTGCGTGAGAGCGAAGAGCGTGTTCGATCCCGAGACGAGGGTGGTTTCGATGGTGAGCGTGGTCTTGTGAGGGAATGCGGACAGATCGGCGAACGTCCAGAAATCTGCATCGCCGCCATCGACGAGTTCGATATCGAACTCACGCACGACCTTCCCATTCACGATGAACTTCATCCGCTTCATCGGAGCGCCGGTCTTCACCGGCAGGTGGAGGTAGCGTCGATCAACCACGATCTCGTGAGTGGTCAGTTCGAGTTGCTTCTTCTTGTCGGCCTGCACAAAGTGGTCGGCGTTGATGTGCCCCCAACCGCCTTTCTCGTCGTCCACGATCTCGATGATCGCTCCTTTTCCCTCGAACTCAGCGACGTCCCACGATCGCCAATCGAGACGTTCGCTGCCGCCCGGTTTGTCATTTGGGCCAGTTGCCGAGCGAACGGCCTTGCCGCCAACGATCAAGTTCACGCACGTCTTGCCGGAGTGCTTGCCGCCACCAATGAGGAAATTCAGATACTTTCGGTCGATCTGAAACGCGGGCGATGTCAGCGTGCCGGTGCTGGCGTCGCCATCCGTGAAGCTGTTCACGAGTCCTTTGCCGAGGAACCCCGAGACCGCCATCTGATTGGGAAGCGTCCCGCGTGCCGGACCTTTGCCGAACGCGGTGCCGGTGGTCTTCCAGCCTTCGGGGTAAGTGTCGCCCTCGAAGTCCGCGATGAGGATTTCGGCGCGATCATCGGCCGCGAGGAGGGGCGAACAACACAGCAACGCGAGAAGTGGGAGAGCGCGTTTCATGATGAGGCCTTTTCGTTTAGCTGCGAACCCAACGGGTCGCGCTCACCAAGTCGCGACCCGTTGGGTCTGCGGCTAAACGTTGGTGCATTCGCATTCCGACAGGTTACCATAGCAGTCACCGCTTTTCTTCTCCGGAGTGCTGCCATGTCTGACCTCACGCGCCGCAAGTTTCTCGCAACGTCTGCCCTCACGCTATCCGCCGCCAGCTACAACCGTGCTGCCGACAAGCCGAACGAAAAGGTTCGCGTCGCCATTATGGGGCTGAAGATTCGCGGCAAGCAACTCGCCCCCGTCTTCGCCGCTGCTCCGAATGTCCAGATCACACACCTCGTCGATCCCGATCCGTCGATGGTGAAGCCCGTCCTTGATGTGCTGAAGAACCCCGAGAACCCACCGAAAGCCGAGCAAGACATTCGCAAGGTTCTCGACGATAAGAGCGTCACGGCAATCGTGGTGTCAGCACCCGATCACTGGCACGCGCTGGCGACCATCTGGGCTGCTGAACGCGGCAAGCATGTGTACGTCGAGAAGCCGGTGTCTCACAACTTGATCGAAGGCCAGCAGATGGTGAAGGCGGCCCGCAAGTACAAGGTGGTGGTGCAAGCCGGCACGCAGCGTCGGAGTCAATCCAGTGTCATCGCGGCGCGTGAATATGTGGCTGCTGGCAAGCTCGGGAAGGTGGCGTTCGGTCGTGCGTGGATCGCGGGGAATCGCCCGAACATCGGCTTCGCGAAGCCGGAGCCGGTGCCGCAGGGCGTCGATTATTCGCTGTGGCTCGGGCCAGCGAGCGGCGAGTTCACAAAGAACCGTTTCCATTACAACTGGCACTGGTTCTGGGATCTGGGCACTGGCGAGATCGGCAACAACGGCATTCACGGTCTCGACGTTGCCCGGAACGTGATGGGCCTCGACGCCCCGACGAAGATCAGTTGCGCCGGCGGGAAGTATTACCACGACGACGAACAGCAAACGCCGGACACGCAGATCGCGACGTTCGACTTCCCGACGGGGCCTGGCGGAGCGTTAGGCTGCACGCTGGTGTGGGAACATCGCGTGTGGGAGAAGAAGGGACAGGGGCCGGAGGGTCAGGGTTACGGCATCAGCATTCACGGCGACAAGGGCACGATGTTGTTCGACGGCGACACGTGGAAGGTTCGCGGTGGCGACGACGCGACCGAGAAACCAAAATCTGACATGGTGACCGATCACGTTCGCAATTTCATTGCGAGCATTCGTGGTGAGGCGACCCCGAACGCCGAGATCGAGATCGGTTACAAGAGCACGCGGTTGTGTCACCTCGGGAACTTGGCGTATCGCACAGGTAAGACGCTGTTGTTCGACGCGAAGACGGAGCAGACGAACGACGCGGAAGCGAACAAGATGATGGGCCGCGAGTACCGCAAGGGCTTCGAGTTGCCGGTGGTGTAAGCACACGCTGAGGAGTTGCGGGTGGGCATCGCCTTGTATCCCACGCTGGGAGCAAGGCGATGCCTCGAAACGAGTCACCGGATAAGCTCAAACATCACCGCACGCTTGCCCCGCGCGACCTCTCGCCAGCGTTCCGGATGCGACAGGAAGTACACTTCCATCGGCGGCTTGCCATCGTTGGGCTTCGTCTCGTCTTTTGGCTCTGACCAGATGATCGCACGGTCGAATTTCCACTTCTCGCGCCAGCCCTCGAAGACAACGCCGAACTCTTCCGGCGGCAACTTGATCGTGTCGGCGTACTCCTTCAGCATGTCGTCGCCGTAGAGTTCGCAGCGGTCGTCCATGTAGATCTTCAGCTTCGGGGCATACCAGATCATGTAGCCGCCGAGGTCGAGATCGTTGAAGATGTGCGTTCCCGGCGGCACACTCTCCATGTACTTGTTGATCTCGTCGTTCATGTCTTCGGGCACGAAGTCCTTGTCGAAGCGCACCCAGCCGTGGCCGATGACGGGAACCCGAACGCCAGCGAGCTGCAACGCGAACGCGAGCAACACGAACGCCGCCGGAATGACCCACCAGAGATTTCCGTTGCGAACGGTCGCGAGCCTCGCGGGATCGTCTTCGGCGTTCCATGCGAGTGAGCCGTCGCCGTTCTTTACGAGGTAACGGTGCCAGCAAGTGTATCGCCACATATCCGCAATGCAGACCGCCGCCGTGATCGTGAACAGCGGGCCTTGTCTGATGCTTTTGAACGTCAGCAGCAACCATACGAGTGGAATGAACCATGACACACGCGGCCACTTTGGAAGTGTGCCGAGCAGCAACGCGATATAGAACACGCCGAGGCCGACGATCATGATTCCGACTTCAGACGTGACATCCATCGGCTGGTGTTCGCTGATGACGGCGGGCATCACCTTCGACACGAGCAGTCGATACCAGATGTCGAGCATCTTCAGGCCGTGCGGATTGATCAGCGGCGTCAGCAGGCACGCGACGACGATTCCGACGAGTAACCAAGCCGTGCGCCAGTCCTGAATTGGCGTGACGTTTCGGGCTCGCCCAGCCAGGAACAGCACGCCCCAGCCGGCGACCGCCAACCCGAGTGACATCGTACCGCCGAGGACACCACCGTGCAGGTTCGTCCAGATGACGTAAAGCGGGATCAACGCCGCGAGCCGCCGAATCGAACACCAACCGCGTTCGTAGTCGATGATGCACATCATCGTCCAGCCGAGCAGCACGATGGTGAACATGTGCGGGCGGACGTAATAGTGGAACGCGCCGACGAAGATGCACGCTCCGACGATGAGTGCCGCGAGGATCGGCCCCATTCCGCCGCTGATCGTGGTTCCCGGAATGTCGGTTGAAGGGCTAACGATGCAGCGTCGGAAGATGAGCGTGAACAGCAGCGCGACGCCGGTGCTGAACGCGAGGAGCAGCAGATCGAAGCCGCCGAGGGCATGCGTGAGAGACATGAGAACTTCCGCGCCCCATTGCTGCGGCACCCACGGCTTGTTCTCCATCGTGTAGCTAAACGGATCGGTTTGCGGCATCCCTTGCGTGCGGATGATGTCGCCGACTTTGATGTGCCAGAGTGAACCAGGGTCCCAGAAGCCGCGTTCGCGAAACGCGATCAGCAGCATGATCCAGACGGCGAGGAAGAACAGCGTTTCGGGACGAAGCAGCCGCTTCACGAAGAACCTCCGTCAGCCGGACTGATGCACAGCCGACGGAAGCGTAGAACAGGATTGACGATCAGGATGCCGAAGTCACCCCGCGGCACGGGGGCGGCGTTCTTCCTCGTACTTGTGGAGCTTGTTGTAAAGCGTCTTCAGGTACTTGTTTTCAAGGTGATTCAACGATTACGTTTGGTGAAGGTCACCAAGCGGGTCACCAAGAACTGCGATGCCGAAGGTAATCGGCAATGCGAACGAACAGTGAAAAGCCGTGGTATCGGAAGGTGAAGGATGGTTGGTATGCGTGGGTGGATGGCAAACAACGCAGTCTCGGCGTGAAAGGGAAGGACGGCAAGAAAGCCGCTCAGGATGCGTTCTATCGGCTGATGTCGGCAGACAGGGTAAAGCCTCAACCGAAAGCCGAAATCGTCGTGAAAGCGATTGTGGCGGCTTTCTTGACTGATGCCGTTGAACGAGTGAAACCGGAAACGATGGCGGTCTGGAAATCGGCTCTAAACAGGTTTGCCAAACAGTTCGGAGAACGGACTGGCAGCAGTTTGAAGCCACCGGAAGTGGAACAGTTCGCACGTCGTCCCAACATCAGCAACTCAACAGTGAATGCCTTTCTAACGTCCGTCATCACCTGTTTCCGATGGGCGGTTCGTGCCGGGTTATTGACGGCAAATCCTTTGAATGGCATCCGTAAGCCGCCGTGCGGAAGTCGTGGGGCATCGGCAGTTCTCACTGATGCCGAGTTCGTTCGGCTACATATCGCTTCTTCTGCCACCTTCAAACCGTTCCTGCGGGGCTTGTGGCTGACAGGATGCCGACCGGGAGAACTGGCTCGGCTTACGGTTCAGGACGTGGATTTCACGAGCGGTGTAGCCGTCCTGACGGAACACAAGACATCAGGCAAAACAGGCAAACCACGACTCATCTTCCTGTCCGCCGAAGCGGTTGTCCTGTTCCGAGAGCAAGCCGTTGGTGGCGATTTGCTGTTCCGCAATAAGTTGGGCAGACGCTGGACAAGGTGGACGATGATGAAGGCCATTCAGGTTGCCCGCAAGAAAGCCGGACTGCCGAAGACAATCGTCTGCTATTCAATGCGGCATTCCTACGCAACTGCGGCTCTCGTCAACGGCGTGCCTGATGCGACTGTAGCGGCTTTGTTGGGACACAGCGGAACGGCAATGCTTCACAAGCACTACTCTCACCTGACGAGCCGTGTTGATGTTCTTCGGGCAGCAGCGGGGAAGGTGCGGTAATCTGTTCGCTGTTCGTCGTTCGCAGACCCCAGCGGGTTTGCCCGCTGGGGTTTTCGGCTTTATAATCCGGAACAGTTTTACGGGGTGGGGTAGCAGATTTCATAGCCGACTGCGAACAGCGAACCTGCGAACATCGTGAGAAGGAATATCGGGCTGCGAACCTGCGAACAGTGCGAACTGCGAACGCCATTCGGTAAACCGGTTTTCGGGATATTCGCAGGACTGCTAAAGGGGGATTGACGGTTCGCCGTTCGCAGGTTCTCACGGGAGCAGGAATCAAATCCACACCCCCACCCCGTTATACCGACACCGGGGACATTAGCCGAAATGAATGAGGGCGTGCGATGACGGAAACGGAATGGTTGGCGGCGAAATCCCCGCACCTAATGTTCAACTTCCTCGGGCGGACACTCAGTCCCCGCAAACTCCGGTTGGTCGGTATTGCCTGCTGCCGACGGTTGCGGAGCCTAATGGCGATTGAGGAATGTTGCGAGGCCGTCATGCTCGCTGAACGGCTTGTTGAAGGCGAAGCCACGACCGAAGAAGTTGCTCTGCTTCGTGAGCAGATGAAGACCGAATACTTGGCACTGAACCAACGGAAAAGACATACCAGGATGTGGTGCGTTGGCGCAGCGAGAAACCTTCTCCAAGATGACGACAGTTATCTTCGGGGCGATCCCATCTGGGCGGGTGATGCGGACTTGTTGCGTGCGTATGCGTCGGCTTCTTCTTCTGTTACTAACGAAAGAAAGCATGACGAGAATCATCAGGCGCAGGCGGGTTTACTGCGGGACATTATCGGCAACCCTTTCCGCCCCGTCGTGGCTGATCCGTCATGGCTCACGTCAGATGTCATCGCTCTCGCCCAAGGCATCTACGAAGACCGTGCCTTCGACCGAATGCCCATCCTTGCCGACGCCCTTCAAGACGCCGGTTGCGACAACGAGGACGTTTTGAGCCATTGCCGACAGCCGGGTGAACACGTTCGGGGCTGTTGGGCAGTTGATTTGATTTTGGGAAAGAGTTGAGATTCGGTTCGAGGTAGACGGTTTGCCCATCTTGAATGATCTTCGCTTTGTGCCTCCCCACTGCCATTTGCTCATTCGTGTATCCTCATCACGGGGGGCACTTCAGGATTTTTGGTTGAGGCAGAAGAAACGCTTCCTTGCTTCTCCAATTGTTCGCCATTCGGGGCAGTCTGCGAACTGCGAACTTGCCACCAGCCCCCATCAAAATTCCTATCTGCCTGCGAACACTGCGAACGCCGAACGCCGAACAGACAAGGCAGATTCCAGTGTTTCAAACATCTCTAAACACAATTTACCGTTCGCTGTTCGCTGTTCGCCACCCTCAATTCACGGCGCAGGATGCCGAGTTCAAAGGGTATCGGTCTGCCGATACCCTTGACAATTCGTCAGTTATGGCGAAATCATATTAGTATACAAAAGTATATAAAAAACTTTCACCTGCCCCACCCCCCCGTGAATCAGTCTCAGACAGGAACGCAACAAATTCGGCGCACTCTGTGATTTGCTAAACGCTCGCCCTTACAAATTTGACATAAAATGCTTGTGCGAAAACATATCTTGAAAACGGAATAATACTCGTCAATAATCTTGACTGGTGGTGAATAGATATGAGTATCAAAAACAACTGGAGGACAGGTAGGAGCGAAGATGAAATGTTATCAGTGAAGGAGATAGCCTTACGGCTATCCGTCTCTGAAAGCACAGTTCGTAGACTTTTGGCGAATGGTGAACTGAATGCTATCCGTGTTGGAAAGCAGTGGCGGTTTCAGCCTGATACAGTTCAGAATATAAACAACAATGGGAAACATGTATGACCGCTGAAACTTATAATCCGATGCGAGGAACAGTGTCACAGAGTGGCACTGTTCCCTGCGGTGGCTATCAGGCGGTGTTCAAGACCGCCGAGTATCTGCCAGAGCACGAAGGCGATATGGAGGGCAAAGGCAAGAGGCAGTTTCCGTCAGTCCGGTTCAATTGGGAAATCTCTGACGGCGAACACAAAGGCAAGTTGGTGAACACGGAGACATCAACGGCGAACAGCGTGAAGAGCAGACAGTATACAGTCATCTCTTGGTTGCTAGGGAGGCAACCAACTGCTGAATACGACTTGTCAGCGTGCGTAGGAAAGAAGTATCTGGTGACCGTGGGCAACAAACCGAATAAGAACTGGGTTGAAGTCACTCAGGCGATGCTGTCGCCAAATCAGTCGTAAGTAGTTGCCTAGCGTCAATAACAAAAACTGCCTATCAATTTGGTAGGCAGTTCCTCTTTGGATAAGGATTTCCAAGTGAATGAGAATCTGAAATCTGCCCTGCGATATTCTGGCATCGGTTGGCGTGTCTATCCAGTATGGGGCATACAGACGAATGGCAAATGTTGGTGCAATGGAATGGCAGGATGTAAGCCGGGCAAGCATCCGTGGGGCAAAATGGTTCCTCACGGCGGAAAGGATGCCACCACCGATGCTGAGAAACTGAAACTGTGGTTTCCTTCCTCTGCCGTAAATGTCGGCATTCGTGTCGAGAATTTCGTTGTTCTCGACATTGAAAACCGGAATGGCGGAATGGAGCAACTGGCAAAATGGGAAGCAGAACACGGCAAGATGCCAGCAACGCCGACAGCCGAGAGCGGCAGTAAAGGACGGCACTTCTATTTCAAACGTCCTGCTCAGTTGCGAACAACGAAAGAGAAACTGCCCATCGTTTCAGGAGCCGAACTGCTCTGCGGTGGGGACGTGATTGTGCCTCCGTCAAACCATCATTCAGGAGGTAAGTATTCGTGGTTGATTCAACCGGAAACACCGTTGGCGGATATGCCGGATTGGTTGTTGTCGCTGATGTCAGCCGAGCCGTTGAAAGCAGAAGGGTTGTTTGCCGCTGCGCGGCAAACAACCGCAGTTCCCACGCCAGAACCGTTCAACCCGATGCGGGGGACAATCAGCCGTGGTGATACTTTTGCCGATCTCGGCTTTGTGGAATCCGGAAAACGGAACGACTCGGTGAATGCTGTCATCGGTTCAATGCTCGGCAACGGCTTCACTCGTGAACAGATTTTGGCGGATGGGTTGCGATGGGCTGACGAACAGGAACCGCCATATTCCGCCAATGAGATGGAAAAGAAGGTGACGTTCTTCGCCCGAAAGCAAGACGCTCAGTTTGAAGAACTGCAAGCAACCGATCCGATTGAAACTGGTGAGAAGACAACACCCACTGTTCGCCATTCGCCGTTCGCAGGTTCGCAAGCCCTGAAATCTCAGCCTGACAACCCCACCCCCGTAATTCAATCTTTTGGCTTACCTGATGAGGCATACCACGGCATTCTCGGCGAATTCGTGAGAGCCGTGGAACCGCTCACCGAAGCCGATCCAGCGGGCATTCTGGCTTGCCTGCTGACTGGTGTCGGGAATGCTCTCGGCAGACAAACGCATCACCAAATCGGAAGACGGCATTCGGCAAACTTGTTCGTGCTACTCGTCGGCAACACCAGTTCCCGAAAGGGAACCTGCCAGGATGTCGCAGAATCTTTGCTTGCGACAGCGATGCCCGAATGGGACGCATCCTGCGTTGAAGGCGGCTTCGGCAGCGGACAGGGATTCGTCTATCGCATCCGAGACGCAATCGGCGATGACACCGGAATACCTGACAAGCGGCTTCTCGTCGTAGAGGAAGAATGGGCGAAGCCGCTGAGACTTTGCCGTGCCGAGAACAGCATCCTTTCGCCCCTCATCCGCTCTGCTTACGACGGTAAGCCGTTGTCCGTGATGAACCGAGGAGAGAACCGCTACGGATGCCGAGAACCGCACGTCAGCATCGTCGGGATGATTACCGGCGAAGAACTCCGGGAACTGACAAAGGGACGAACCGAATTGGTCAACGGAACCATCAACCGCTTCCTGCTTGTGAACTGCGAACGGCGAAGATACCTGCCCACCGGGGGGGACTATTTTTCCGAAGGAAAGCGGTTCGCTCCTCGGCTCTCAGCGGCTCTGAATGCGGCAAAGACTGACAGCCCGTTGTCACTGGATGGGCAAGCCGCCGAAATATGGGAAGGCGAATACCGGCGGTTGGAACAGCAGCGAGAAGGCGATTACGGCAAAGCCGTCGCACGGCTCTCCGTCCACTGCCTCAAAGTGGCAATGGTGTATGCGGTGTTGGATGGCGCAAAGGTCATCGGACTGCTGCACCTGAAAGCCGCCCTTGCCTTCGTGGATTACTGCGACAAGTCGGCTTTCGCTGTCTTCGGTGGCAAGCCTCCGACATCGCCGAATGGTTCATCTGAAGACGATGACCACAGGTTCCCTGAACCGGATCACGTCAAACTGTTGAACCTCATCAAGAACCGAGAGGATGGAATCATCAAGCGTGATGCTCATGGGCTGTTCAACAACAAGATGAAGGCCGAAGAACTGAACGGACTGTTCAAGTTGTTGACTGATAGCGGCTTCATCGTGGAGATGAACGGACGATGGTATTTGGCAGGCAGTTTCACGGGTGGGGGTGGCTCAACAGTCTCGGCAGTCTTCTCCGTGAAATCTGTTGAGCCTGCCGAGCCGCCGAACACTGCGAACGTGCGAACAGCGAACAGCGAAGCGACAAGCCAATCTTCTGATTGTTCAAATGTTCCGAAAGAGACTTTGCCGGATGACGTTCGCAGTTCGCAGTTCGCACGTTCGGAAACCGACAAGAACGAAGAACCAATGAAAGAGGCATCGTTCGCAGGTTCGCAGTTCGCCCGTTCGCCGGGTTCTCTGGCTGCCGAATCTGATCTCTCAATCCCAACAACCCCCAACCCCGTAATGCCACTTACCGACGCTCAGGCTGGCGAATCTGCGAACTGCGAACAGGAGAGGGGGCTGCTTTGACAAGACAGCCGTTTTCCAGCGATGGTTATCAGAACATGGTTTCAATCACTGGATGCCAATTATGGGTGAAGACTGGTTTCAGAAAATCTGTGAACCGGAATACGAGCGGAAGGAACTGAACGATTGGCTGAAGCAGAAAATGGAAGAGAAGTCGGGCGGTTGATACCTACAGCGGTAGCCGTCCACGGTTCAAGGTCACCAGGAAGGTCACCAGAAACGGCGAAAAGGTCACCAGAAGTCGGTTTTGGCCACTATGATGCCATCTGCTCTCGCAGCATCGCCGAGAGCAGATTTGCCTTGAAAACTGAGGATTGCTGCCTCACCCCGCAGCACGGGGGCGGCGTTCTTCCTCGTACTTGTGGAGCTTGTTGTAAAGCGTCTTCAGGCTGATGCCGAGTTCCACCGACGTCGCCTGCTTGTTCATGCCGTTCTTCGCGTACACCTGCAGAATGTACTCCATTTCCACGTCTGCCAGCGACTTGCCACCCGCACCCGCCGGAGCAGCAGGCAACGGTGCCGACTGCATTCCACCCGTCGGGAATGGCAGCGTTGTCGGTGCCGAGCCATAACTCGATGGAGCCGGTGCATGCTGCGGAGTTGCGATTGGCACGGTCAGCGGCACCGAGGCCAGACGCGGGTTTCGCACGTCGTGCGGCAAATGCTCAGGACCAATCGCCTGGCCACCCGACACGATCCACGCATACTCCATCGCGTTCACCAACTCACGCACGTTGCCCTGCCAGTGATAGTGAACCATCATCTGCAACGCGGCCGGCGTCAGCAGGTGCGCCACCGTATCAATCGGGCGCTTCGCATGGCGAGCCAGGGCATGCCGGGCCAAGTCGGGGATGTCTTCGCGACGATCCCGCAGCGGCGGCAGGTGAATGTGGAACATATTCAGCCGGAACAGCAAGTCCTCGCGGAACTGGCCGTCGGCAATCATCTGCCGCAAGTCCTTGTTCGTGGCGCACACGACTCGCACGTCTACCATGATCGGGTGGTTGTCGCCGAGCCGCTGAATCTCGCCCGATTCCAAGAATCGCAGCAGTTTCACCTGAATGTTCTTGTCGAGTTCGCCGAGTTCGTCGAGGAACACGGTGCCACCGTTCGCGACCTCGAAGAAACCCTTGTGGTCGCGGTCCGCACCCGTGAACGCACCCTTGCGATGCCCGAATAACTGGCTCTCGGCAAGGTTCTGGCTCAGCGAACCGCAGTTCACCGGCACGAACGGCATGTCGGCCCGTTTGCTCTTCAGGTACAGATTGCGAGCGACGACTTCCTTGCCCGTGCCCGTTTCGCCGGTAATCAGGCAACGGCCGTCCGTTGGTCCGATGCGGTCGATGAACTGCTGAACCGGGATCATCGCAGGACTGCTGCCGATGAGTCCGGGCGGGCCTTCCATCGCCTGAACGCGGCTTTCGAGCGCGGCAGTCTTGTTCTTCAGCCGGCGCTTTTCCTGAATCCGAAGCAGCAATGCCTCGATGTCCGTGAGCTTGCACGGCTTCGTCAGGTAGTCGAACGCGCCGAGACGGAGAGCTTCGACAGCCGTTTCGGTGCTGCCGTAGCCGGTCATGATGACGGCTTCGGTGTCCGGCGAGACTTGCTTCAGCGCCGCGAGAACTTGCAGACCGGCGCGGTCGTGTTCCATGCGCATGTCAAGGATCGCGGCGTCGAACACGCCTTTCTTGACGGCTTCGATGCCAGATTTGCTATCCTGGCAAACCGTGATCTCGTGCCCGAGGCGGGGCAACTCCGTCCGCATGAATTCCCGCAGTGGAGCTTCGTCATCCACGAACAGGATTCGCAGTCGGTTGTGTGCGGGAGTGGTAGCCAATCGCGGTCTCCGTATCCAGATTGCGGATTGCGGAATTCGGATTGCGGATTGAATCAACCCGCGGAACCCATCTTCGCAAGCCTCAATCACCAGCCCGAGTGCTGCGTCTTATGATGCCGTAACCCAATTTCCGCAACCCGAATTTCCTAGGCCGCCTTTGCCCCTGGGAACGGCAACATCACCGGTTCCGGATTCGATCCGCTCTCGGCGTTGCCAGTCCCCGAATCGTGCAGCGGAACATTCACCGTGAACGTGCTGCCGAAACCCGGTCCCTGACTCGCGGCCTGGATCGTTCCGCCGTGCTGGTCGATGATCTGGTGACTGATGAACAGCCCCAGACCCGTGCCCTTGCCCGTGCGGCTCCGCGTGAAGAACGGCTCGAAGATGTTCTCCAACACGTCCGCCGTCATGCCGCAGCCGGTATCGGTGAACGCCAGTTCCGCCTGATCGCCCACGGTTCGGAGCGTGATCGAAAGCCGGCCGCCTTCGTCCATGCTGTCGAGGGCGTTTACGATCATGTTCAGGATAACGCTCTTCAAGTCCTGCGAGTTGACCTGAGCGACGATGTATTCCTTCGGCTCGAAGCTGATGTTCTTCGCCCGGCAGTTCGGCAGCAGGCTCGCGACTTCGATCACTCCGCGAACGAGCGCTCCGAGATCGGTCGCGTCGCGTTTCTTCTCGCCGGTGCGGCTGAAGTCGAGGAGCTTGTGCGTGATCTCTTTGCAACGCAGCGCTTCCTGCTGAATCATCTTCAGGTAGCGAGTGAGAACCTCGGCTTCCGCTGGGCCGCTGTGCGAGCCGGCGGGAGCGCCGTTCATCTCATCGAGAACGTCTTGTAGCCTGCGTTCCAAAGCCTCGGAACAAAACAGGATGCTCGCCAGCGGATTGTTGATTTCATGCGCGACCCCTGCCGCGAGGAACCCGACCGACACCATTCGTTCGCTGCGGACGAGCTGCCGACTGCGTTCGTTCACCTGTCGGGCCAGGTCGGCGTAAGTCGCGCCGAGCCTGGCGGTCATGGCGTTGAACTCATCCGCGAGTTCCTGCAATTCGTCGCCGGATTCGAGCTTGATCGGATGCTCGAAGTCGCCGCCGTGGACCCTGGAGATACCGGCCTGAAGCTGACGGATCGGCTGGAACATCCACACGCGGAAGTAGAACAGCAGTGTCAGCGTGAGGACGATTGCCCAGAAGGTGGCGATTCGCACGACCCAAATCGTTCGGCCGATAACGCGGTTCGATTGCTTGATGCCAGTTTGGATATCGTCAATCACCGCGAGTCGAAGGTGTTCCGTACAACGACGGGCTTCGTCGTAGTGCGGCTTGACGTGCTTCTTGAGTCGCACGGGGACGGTAACCTCGGCTTCATCATCCTGTGGTCGGTTTTTGATCGCGTCGTGGAGTTTCTTCAGGTGACCTTCGAGTTGCCCCACGAGGCCGCGTTCCAGATCGCCACCATCCGGATCGAGCCCGAGAGCGATTGTGCTGTCGTTGATCTTCCGGAATTCTTCGAGTTTCGTTTCGACGCTCTGCAACGACTGCTCAAACTCGGTTGCCTCGGTTATCGGATTCGTTGGTTGGTCAGGCCCCTTCAAGATTTCCACGAGACTGCTGACGAGCTCCAACTCGATCATTTTGATTTCGGTCGTCCGAACGGTTGTTGTGTACGCACGAATGCCGAACAGAGTGCCGGCGACGAGCAGCAAAATGCTGCCAACCACCAGCCCGAGTCCGAGCATCAGCTTGTAACGCAACCGACGTGGACGAGCCACGGGGAGACCTCCATGCCGCACGCAGCGATCCGTCCGTGGATCGTGAGCGTTGGCAAAGCCGCGGGACTGTACCAAGTGCGTTCTTACAAGACGAGAGCATTTTTTTCCGGGTCGGTTGGGAGGAGTTACAAGACCCCTCAACAAGCAGACGCATTCAGCGATTCCTGCTATATCTGAATCAGTCGCCCAGGAGGGCCAACGATGACCGCAACCGAACTCGCCACGCGAAAATGTGCCGCGTGTTCCGGAAAAACGCTCCCCCTCAGCCCCGAAAAGGTTCGCGAACTGCTGACGCTCGTTCCCTTGTGGAAACTCACCAGCGATGGCACAAGGATCAGCCGTTCCTGGCGAGTCCTCGATTTCGTGACCGGGCTGGACTTCTTTCGTCGAATCGGGGATGTGGCCGAAGCTGAGGATCACCACCCCGACTTGCACTTGACAAACTACCGTGATGTGACGGTCGAGTTGTGGACGCACGCGGCCAACGGGTTGACCGAGAATGATTTCATCATCGCCGCGAAGATTGATGCGCTGGAACAGCCGAAGTTGAAGGGGTAGTGTGTCGTCCTGGGTTTTGCCGCTTGCGGCGTAGCGCTCCAGAGCGCTACGCCGCAAGCGGCAAAACAGAAGCGCGACAATCCACGGAGGGTACCACATGGTCGAGGTTGCCAGTTACCGAGTAGGCGAGGGTTCGCCTCTCTTGTGGATCTGTGGGCCGTGCGTCATCGAAGGACGCGACTTCACCCTGCGCATCGCCGAAACGCTTCGCACCATCGCCGACACGCTCAAACTGCAACTCGTCTTCAAGGCGTCGTTCGACAAGGCCAACCGCACATCTGGGAAGTCGTTCCGCGGCGTCGGCCTCGAAGAAGGGTTGAAGACTCTCGATGCTGTGCGAAATGCCACCGGGTTGCCGGTCACGACCGACATTCACGAATGTTCGCAAGCCGCACCCGCTGCGGAGGTCTGCGAAGTGCTTCAAGTGCCCGCGTTCCTGGCACGACAAACCGATTTGCTCGAAGCGTGCGGGAAGACTGGCCGGGTCGTGAACGTGAAAAAGGGGCAATTCATGGCCCCATGGGACATGAAGAATGTCGTCGCGAAGCTCGCGGAAGTCGGAAATCGTCGCACTTTGCTCACCGAACGCGGCACCACTTTCGGCTACGGAATGCTGGTGAACGACATGCGGGCGATCCCGTGGATGCAAGAAACCGGTGCTCCAGTGATCTTCGACGCCACGCACAGCGTACAGAAACCGGCGGCGCTCGGAGACAAAACCGGCGGGGATCGCACAATGGTTCCTGTTCTGGCTCGTGCCGCGATTGCTGCCGGGTGCGACGGTGTGTTTCTCGAAACGCACCCCAACCCGGATAAAGCACCTTCCGACGGCCCGAACATGATCCCGCTCGACCAACTCTCCGATCTGATCCGCCGTTGCCAGCGGATTCGCGAGGCGGTCGCTGACCTTCACTAGCCCGAGCCGAACACCATGAATCGAGAAGTCAGGAGTCCGCTGCGATTGTGGCTGGCAGGAATCGTTGCCCTCGCAGCCGGAATCGGAATCGTCTCGCTGTTGCCAGGTTGCGGGAAACCGCCACCGCTCTTGAAGAACGACCAGCAATCCGCCGCCGCGAAAGTCGAGCCGTGGGTGAATGCCGGGAAGCGGTTGCGGAAAGACTCCGACGCGGTCGCCTGCAAGCTGGCACTCACGTCGCTGAATGTCGATCTCCAAGCCGCTCCGGACGCTCCGAAACCAAGCACGTTCACCCCGCAAACCGAGAAAGCCCTCGCCGATCTCGTTCCGCTGAACCCGGAAGATCAGACCGAACTCCGCGATTCTTCGTACACGTCGCACGACTCGGCTTACCTCGCTGAATGCCTCTACATGCGAGACGCGGCACGGTCACTCGACGTGCCAGCGCTGCCCGGTCAGACCCCCGACCAAATCGCTACCGATGTCGCCGACCGCGGCTTCGCGTGGGTCTGTCGCAGTGTCTACCTCAATCCGTGGGTGGTTCAGACGCCTGATGGCTTCCTGACAGTATCGGTGCCTCCGACGTATGTTCTCCGACGCGGCTACGGTTCAGGACTGGAACGGATGTACGTTTTCCTCGCGTTGCTGCAGCAGATGGGGCTTGATGGTTGTCTCGTCGGGCCGCCCGATGCCGGTGACAAACCCGCGCCGTGGCCCGTCTTCAGTGCGGACAAGAAGACGCTTCTGACCGGAGCCGCACGCGGACCGTTCTGGGCTGTCGGCGTGCGAATCGGAAACGATGTTCGCCTCTACGACCCGTGGCGTGGGCAGGTCTTCCCGGCGCAGTTGAATGCGTTCAAGGCTAACCCGGATGCTTCCAAGACATGGATCGAGGACAAGGCAAACGTGTCTGGTCTGACCGCCGAGGAAGCGAAGAAAGCAACGGTCTATCTCGCGGTGCCGGTCAACTCGCTGGCTCCCCGCATGAGCACTCTGGAACAGCAACTCAAGGCCGACATCGGCGCGAAGGTTGCCATCGACGCGGCAGCACTGCGGAACGCTTTCCCGGACCCGAAGCCGGCGTTCTGGAATCCGCCTGGTGACTCGTTCGCGTACGGTCGGGTGTTGCGGATGTTTCTGCCAGCCGACGAAGGTGGAAGCGACCGCAGACCGCCGGGCGGTCGAGCGATCGACCAGTATCTTCGGAGTCAGATTCCGGAGGGGGTGGGGGTCACGCCTGTTGAACTGCGAGGAAACGTGGAAGCTGCGGAGCGCATCCGAAATGCTGTTGCGATCACGTATGGCGGTGCGTTCTTTGGCATCTCCGGACAGTCGTTCTTCGCGGTGCCAACTCCACGCGAACGCATCCAGCGTGGGCAGTTCCAGGACGCATCGAGTAGCCTCGTGACCAAGCAAGACCAGTTCGCGCACGGTCTCGAACGCCTGCGGAACAATCAGAACGCCGACAACGACCTGCGCACGTGGGCGACGGAAGCCCGCGCCCTTTACAACCAGCAAGGGCTTGCCACGACGCCTGAGGATCGGCAGCAAAAGATGGCGGCGGTCGAGAATCACTGGCGACAGAACGCGGTGTTGGTGCAGTTGATGGTCGATCGGGTGTCGGCAGAACTCGGGCACGCCGAGGCGACGTTTCTGATGGCGTTGTGCAAGCACGAACAGGCCGAGCGAGTGCAGACACGTTTGGAACACGCAACGGGAGCGGAAGCTGAGCAGCTCAAAAAGGACGCGATTGGTGCCTGGCAGGTTGCTCATGGCGAATGGCAGACCTACGCGGAACGTGCTCGCGCACAGGCCGGGTTCCCCGGTCGGGCGGCTTACGTTCAAACACTCGCGGCTCGTGCTGAGAAGATGGCGAACCAGAAGTGAGACGGACAAATGATTTCGCCGCTTGCGGCGTAGCGCTCGAGCGCTACGCCGCAAG
>JAIOPV010000291.1 GCA_021413735.1 Planctomycetota bacterium | reverse complement strand
CACCCCTGGCTACCATCCGACGCCCTTCCAGGGCTACTGAGCGGGTTTGTCGCCGCCAGGGCGACGGAACTTCGCCGGCAGTTTCGGCGGCTCAACCGGCGCCGCCACCGGCTTCACCTTCAACGCCTTATCCGCGATGTCCGTGCGAAAATGCATCCCCGCGAATTTGATTCGCTTCACCGCTTCGTAGGCTCGGGCCTTCGCGGCTGCGAGGTCTTTGCCGAGTGCTGTCACGCCCAGCACGCGACCGCCATCGGTCACCACGCGGCCCTTGTCGTCGAGTTTCGTGCCCGCGTGAAACACCTTCACATCTGCTAACTCTTCCGCTTCCGCGATGCCCGTGATTGGCTTGCCGTTCTCGTACTTGCCCGG
Organism: Planctomycetota bacterium; assembly: GCA_021413735.1. Taxonomy (GTDB): domain Bacteria; phylum Planctomycetota; class Planctomycetia; order Gemmatales; family Gemmataceae; genus Gemmata. The sequence continues at coordinate 17,415 of JAIOPV010000291.1, read as the reverse complement.
ATAACCGCCCGAACACAGCACGACGCACACCGCTGGGCGATCATCCCATTCAACCTTGTCCTCGAACTCGTGCAAGCGTTCTTCGGCCACCGCTTCGAGCAGGTCGATGAGATCGGTCTTGAGCCGCATCAGCACCGGTTGGGTTTCGGGGTCGCCAAACCGACAGTTGAATTCCAGCACGCGAGATCCCTGATTCGTCAGCATCATGCCCGCGTACAGCACACCCTGGAACGGATAACGGCCGCGTTTCATCGCGTGAACGATCGGAACGAACACATCCTTTTCGAGATCGGCGAGCAATTTCGGCGTGCCGGCTGGTGCCGGGCAGTACGCACCCATGCCGCCAGTGTTCGGTCCCTTGTCGCCGTCGAACACGGCCTTGTGATCCTGACACGCTGGCAACGGCAGAATGGTGCGACCGCTCACCAGAGCCAGCACCGACAACTCCTCGCCGTCGAGCTTCTTCTCGATCACGATCTTGCGGCCAGCGGTTCGGCCAAACTCTTCGTCGGTCATGATTCGCCGCACAGCCTGCAACGCCTCGGCGTTATCTTTGCAGACCACAACACCTTTCCCTGCCGCGAGTCCATCGGCCTTCACAACCACGGGATAATCGCGGGTCTCGACATACGTGCGGGCCGGTCCGGGGTGATCGAACACCTGGAAGTCTGCGGTTGGCACGTCGGCGTGCCGCATGAGTTCCTTGGCGAAAACCTTGCTGCCTTCGATGCGAGCCGCTTCCTTCGACGGACCGAATACCCGCAGCACGAGCTTCGCAGAAGCGGACGTTCCGCCTGTACCGTTCGCAGTCATCAGCAGAACGGGACCGGCGGAAAGTGAGCTTTCAAACAGAACATGGAACCGACCCGGAGCCGACTGCGTGACGGTCACCGCTCCGCCGCCGCCGAGAGTCGAAAGGCTGTTCAGTTCCGTTTGGAGTTGCGCGGCCGAGACGTCGAACGGCATCGGCGCGGTTGTTTGCTCGTGCAGCGTGATCGTGAATGTGCCGGCCGTTCCGGTCACGAACACGTCCTGCATCTGGCTGCCCTTCTTGCGAAGGAAGTCAGCCAATCCTGCGGCGAGTGGATCTTCTGGCCCGATGATGACGAGCCCGATGCGTTCCTTGACGCAGAACTTGGCGAGTTTCTCGGACTCGCTGGGGTCGATGGCAACGTTCGTGGCTTCCGCTGCGGTGCCCGCGTTTCCAGGGGCGCAGAAGATCTTCGCCGCGCGAGGCGATTGCTTCAGTTTCCAGATCAGGGCGTGTTCGCGTCCGCCCTTACCGATGACCAACACGTTGCACGGATCGCCCTGCGGCATCATTGCTCCTCAATCGTTCCAGCCGATCTTTATCAATGTATCCGCGATGGTTTCCACGGACCACGCATTGAACGTGCCCGCATCAACGAAAAGACACCGGCACGTTGGCCGGTGTCTTGAAATCGCAACTCAGGAACGATCCCGTCGTTGGCTCAGTCTCGGAATTCGTTGTGGCAGTCCGAGCACTTCGCGTCGAGCAGTTTGAGCAACTTGGCGATTTCCTTGGCATCGCCGCCCTTGCCCTTGCTGGCTTCCGCGTCGAGCTTCTTGCTGACATCAATCATGTCCTTGCTCCACTTTTCCCACTTCGCCTTGTTCGATGCGTTGATGCTGGCCTTCTCGTTGGGGAAACTCGCCGTGTACTCGCCGAGAACCGCCGTGCGAGCAACCAACACCTGAACCGCTGCCGGATCAGCCGGTGTCGTCCCCTTGATCATCTCGCGAAGATCCTTCTCGATGTTCAGGCCGCCGACCTTGCTGCCGCGGAACGGTGACATCACTTCTTCGAGGCCGAATTTGGCTTTGCCAGCAAGCCCGTTTGGAGCGAGAGCCTTGCCGCCGCCCTTGATTGCGAGCGCCTTGGCAGCGGTTCCAGCGGCCGCGAAATCCTTGGCCTGGATCGCCTCGGCAACCTTGACCGCACCATCGCGGAGAGCGGCATCGCCGGTCGCTTCGCCATACATGGCGAGCATCATCGCGAGGGTCTTCGCTGTCGGGCCAAACCGTTTGGCGTCCTGGCCGCCCTTTGCGGCCGTCGCGATGTGTTCCTGAAGCTGGGCGAGATCGGTCTCGGCGACCTTCTTGTAAGTCTCGGCTGGCAGCGTCGGCGGGGCAGCCGCCGCGCTGGTGAGGAAGCAGAAGCCGGCGAGCAGGGCAGTGCTGCCGACCAACAAGCGGAGTCGGGTGGTCACGAAGGCATCTCCTGGGGAAGAACCACTGTTGCGAGAGGTGTGAATCGTACCCATGCCAAGCGAGGATGGCAGATACGGTGGCCTCGCGGGAGTATTATTGGGGATGACACGCCGAGTTGCCAGTGTCCAATTCGCGAAGATGATGGTGAAATCCGAAGCGGGAAAGAGGGGAAGACAAAAACCAATTTCGGGCACGGGCACGGGCAAGGGCACGGGCACGGACAAAAACCAAGAGAGGAAGCGGGGAAGACGGGAACATACTCTGCCGGATCTGGTCTGGGCTTTTACTTCTTGTCCGTGCCCGTGCCCCAGCCCGTGCCCGTGCCCGAAATTCTGCCTTTTGTCTTCCCCTCTTCCCCCGTCTTCCCGTCTTCCCAGCTAAAACTCCAGCGGTTCCGGCCACATCAGCGGTACAACGAACACCTTGCCGTCACCGATTCGGCCCGTTCGGGCGACCTTCGGTAACTTGTCGCTCAGGTCGGCGGCCTGCGAGTCCGTCACCCAAACGGTTATCTCAACCTTCGGCAGATACGCGGCGCTGTACTCCGACCCGCGATATCGGTCGAGGTAGCCTTTCTGTCGGCCGTATCCTTTGGCTTCGCGGACGGCGCAGGCGGTGACCCCGAGTTCCGCGATAACTCGCAGCACCGCCTCGGCTCGAAACGGCTTCACGACGATGGTGAGTTGCTTCATGGTGAACTCATCCTACTCATCGCCGCATTCTTGTGTCACCTGAACTCGATGCCGGGGTGAAGTTTCCTGCCGTGCCAATCCGTTCCGGTTCGTCGTTCGTCTGGGTTTATGAGCACGGGCACGATCGCCCGCTTTACTCTCCGTTTCCCCTCAAGGGATCGCTTCATGACACGGCAGAAACGCTTGATCGCGTTTGGCATCTCGCTGGCGTGTGTCGCCGCTGGGATTGCCCTCGTCGTCACAACACACACCGCCGCGCAACCCCCACGCCCCGACCTCTGGAAAGAGGTTGCCGAGGCCGACAAGAAGGGATTGCCACGCACCGGAATCAAGGCTCTCGAACCAATCATCGAAAGCGCAATCAAGGACAAGGCATACCCCGAAGCCATCAAGGCCATCGCCAAGAAGATCAACCTGGAAGGCAACATCGAGGGCAACAAGCCCGAAGAGAAGATCACGCGGATGCAGGCGGAAATCGCGGCACGACCAGCCGAGATGAAGCCCGTCATGACCGCTGTGCTCGCTCACTGGTATTGGCAGTACTTCCAGCAGAATCGCTGGCGGTTCGTGCAGCGAACCTCGACCGGCAACAGCCCAGGCGAAGACATCCTGACGTGGGATCTTCCGCGGATCTTCGCTGAGATCGACAAGACCTTCGAGAAAGCCCTTGCAAATGAAGCTGAATTGAAGGCCACGCCGGTTGCTCAGTACGACATTCTGCTCCAGAAGGGCAGCATCCCCGATCAGTTCCGCCCGACGCTGTACGACTTCCTCGCGTTCGACGCGATCAGCTTCTACGCCTCGGCGGAACAAGCTGGCGCGAAGCCGCAAGATTCGTTCGAGTTGATGGCCGACAGCCCCATTTTCGACTCGACCGACAAGTTCCTCGCCTGGGAACCGAAGACCACCGACGCCAACAACCGCACGGTGAAGGGCATCAAACTGTTCCAGAAGTTGCTCGCGTTCCACAAGGACGACAAAGAGAACTCCGCGTTCCTCGACACCGATCTGCACCGTCTCCGCTTCGGCCACAACAAAGCGGTTGGCACCAACAAAGACGCACGCTACAAGGCTGCACTCGAAGCGTTCGCGAAGGCCAATCCGAAGCACGAACTCTTCGCGATGGCTCAGTTCCAACTCGCCAGCGTCATTCAGGGCGAAGACGATCTCGTCAAGGCTCGTGAAGTCGCGCTTGTCGGTATGAACGCATTCCCCGAAAGCGGCGGCGGTAAGCTCTGCTTCAACCTCATTCAGGGGATCGAATCGAAGAACGCCAGCGTCACCACCGAGCGAGTGTGGAACGATCCGCTGCCTGACCTCCGCGTCAGCTACAAGAACATCACGAAGGTGTATTTCCGCGTCGTGAAAGCGGACTTCATCGAACGCATGAAGAAGACTCGCTGGCAGCCCGAACACCTCGATCAAAACGAGGCCAAGGCTCTGCTGGCACTGGACCCAGTGCTGAGCTTCGAGCAAGAACTCCCGGCGACGACCGACTACAAGCAACGCACCGAGTCGGTGCCTGCGCCGAAGGGACTCAAGCCCGGCTTCTACTACATCCTCGCAGGCCACGACGAAAACTTCGCGGGTGGCTCACCCGTGAGCTACACCAACTGTTTCGTGGGCGATATCTCGATCGTCGAACGTCAAGATTACACAAGCGGCACCGCAGCGGGTCAGGTGACCACGGCCACGACCGGCGAACCGATCGAGGGTGCGAAGGTTCAAATTTGGCTGAATCAGAACAACGGCGGCTGGGCTACGGGCGAAGCCGGCATGACCGACAAGAACGGGCTTTACCGAATCGCGGTTCCGCGTCAGGGTCACATCGCTGTCGTCACGCACAAGGACTTGATCCTCGCGGGCCACAACTCATACTCGGGCGGCGGTCGCGGCGAACCACAGCCATACGAGTCGGTCGTGTTCTTCACGGATCGCTCGCTGTATCGGCCGGGTCAGATGATCTCGTTCAAGGGCATCGTCACCCGCATCGACCAGGGTAAGGATAACTACGAGACCATCGCGAACCGCAAGGTCACGGTTCAGTTCAACGACGTGAACGGCAAAGAAGTCGCCAAGGTTGACACGACCAGCAACGATTACGGCTCGATCTCGGGTAGCTTCACCGCACCGCGTGACCGCCTCATGGGTCGGATGCACATTCACGCTGTCACCCCCAACGGCGGCGCGTCGTTCAACGTCGAGGAATACAAGCGTCCGAAGTTCAAAGTGGAAGTGGAAGCACCGAAGGATGCCTTCAAGCTCAACGACACCGTGAAGGTACCGGGCAAGGCGATGCAGTACAACGGCGTGCCCGTTGGCGCTGCGAAGGTCGCTTACCGCGTCACCCGCGAAGTGCGTTACCCGGATTGGTTCTTCGAGTATCGCTGGTGGCGTCCGGTGCAGAACCGTCCGGCACAGGAGATCGCCAACGGCTTCGTGCAGACCGAACTCGACGGTAGTTTCAGCATCCCATTCGTGGCGTTGCCTGACCTCACCATCAATCCGAAGGATGAGCCAGCATTCCGCTACACCGTCAACGCCGACGTGACGGACACGACGGGCGAGACCCGCAGCGGCAGCAAGTCCGTGCAGGTTGGGTACGTCGCGCTGCGAGCGAAGGTTTCGACCGACGCCTGGACCAGCATCGAGAAAGACGTGAAGTTCGACATCAACACGACGACGCTCGATGGCGAGGGTCAGGTCGCGAAGGGCAACATCAAGGTTTACGCCCTGAAGCAACCTGAGAAAGTGGCTCGTGGCGAGGTTGATAGCAACCGTTATTGGTGGCGTCCGGTGAAGGAAGACGAAGTGCCGAAGCCTGACCCGTCGAAGCCGATTAGCTGGGAGTTGGGCGACGTCGCTTACGCTGCGGACTTCACCACCAACGGCAACGGCAAGACAGATACCAGTGCCAAACTCGCGCCTGGAATTTATCGCGCGATCGTCGAGACGACCGACAAGTTCGGCAAGAAGGTGACCGCGAAGCATCAGTTCACAGTCGTGAACCCTGCTGCGGCCGCGTTCAACGTGAAGGTGCCGAACTTCATTAACTCCCCCAAGTGGACGGTCGAACCAGGCGAGGAGTTCACGATGCTGTGGGCCACCGGCTACGACACTGGTCGTGCGTTCGTCGAAGTCGAGCACATGGGCAAGACGCTGCAAGCATACTGGACCGAACCGGGCAAGACGCAGTTCACGCTGAAGCAACCTGTGAACGAAGGCATGCGTGGTGGCTTCACCGTGCGGGTCACGTATGTGCGGGAGAACCGTGCGTATTTGCTGAGTCGGCACATTGATGTTCCGTGGACGAACAAGCAACTGACCGTGAAATGGGAACGATTCGTGTCGAAGTTGGAGCCCGGTCAGAAGGAGACCTTTGTTGCAATCGTGACAGGCCCGAACGCAGCGAAGGCCGTGGCCGAGATGGTCGCCGGCATGTACGACGCCTCGCTCGATGCATACTTGCCGCACAACTGGATGGAACAGTTCAACGGGTTCCGTCACGACCATTCGTACATGGGGCTTCGCTTCGAGAACACCTCGAAGCATTTCAGTCAGTTCCAGGGACAGTGGCCGCACAACTCCAAACATGTTGATCTGACGTATCGCGGGTTCCCTGCTGAACTCACGCAGAACTACATGCGTTACGAGTACTTCTCCAAGGGTGGCGGTCTGGCCTTCGACTACAACCACTGGGGGCGCAGCGGCGGTCGGAATCGCATGATGATGGACGGCAGCATGCTACCTTCCGCTCCGGGCGCTGCTCTGGCTGGTGGGTATGGTGGAGACAAGGATCTGATGGAGCAGTCCGCGAAGTCCGCTGGTGAAGCCGATCGCAAGGACGCTGGTCCGGGTGAGGCCCAAGGTGGGAACACCAGCGGTGGCCCAGACCTGAACAGCGTCGCGGCTCGCAAGAACCTGAACGAAACGGCGTTCTTCTTCCCGCACTTGGTGTCGAACGCCGAGGGCGAAGTTCGCATCGAGTTCCAGGTTCCCGAAGCGCTGACGAAGTGGAAACTGATGGCGTTCACCCACGATAAGAATCTGCGAAGTGGCAGCATTCGCGGTGAAGTCGTGACCGCGAAAGATCTGATGGCGCAGCCGAACCCGCCGCGCTTCTTGCGAGAAGGCGACATTTTGGAGTTCACAACGAAGGTCAGTAACCAGGGTGCAACTCGCCAGAAGGGTCAGGTCAAGTTTGCGTTGGCCGACACCCGCACGCTGAAGCCGCTCGACGCGGAGTTGGCGAACACGACGCCTGTGCAAGACTTCGATCTGCCAGCGGGTGAGAGCAAAACCTTCTCATGGCGAATCAACGTTCCGGATGGCGTTGGCCCGCTGACCTACAAGGTCGTCGCGGCGAGTGATCGTCACTCCGACGGCGAAGAAGGCGTGATCCCGGTTCTGTCGCGTCGCGTGTTGGTGCAGGAGTCGATGGCGTTGCCGATCCGCAACGCGGGCAGCAAGAACTTCGACTTCGCCAAGCTGCGGCTGTCGGGCGAAAGCAACACCATCAAGAGCCAGAGCTACACCGTTCAGATGGTGTCGCAGCCAGCGTGGTACGCAGTGATGGCACTGCCGTACCTGATGGAGTTCCCGCACGAGTGCACCGAGCAGACCTTCAACCGTCTGTATGCGAACTCGCTGGCACGCCACATCGGCAACAGCGATCCGAAGATTCGCCGAGTGTTCGATCAGTGGAAGGGCACCGATGCGCTCGACAGCCCGCTTGAGAAAAACCAAGACCTGAAATCTGTGCTGATTGAAGAGACGCCGTGGGTTCGTCAGGCGGTGAAGGAAGGCCAGGCACGCAAGAACGTCGGCATTCTCTTCGACGAGAACCGGCTCAACAACGAGACCGCAAACCTCATGGCGAAGCTGGCTCAGATGCAGTACGCCGACGGCTCGTGGCCTTGGTTCCCAGGTGGTCCGGGAAACGATTACATCACGCTGTACATCACGACGGGTTACGGTCGGTTGCGGCACCTCGGCGTGAAGATCGAGACGGCTCCCGCAGTGAAGGCCATCGACCGCCTCGATAACTGGGCCGATCAGCAATATCAGTGGGCACAGAAGCATGACCCAGACAAGAACCACATGAGTTCGACGATGGCGTTGTACCTCTACGCCCGCAGCTTCTTCCTCGCGGACAAGGCTGTCGCGAACCAACACAAGAACGCTGTCGATTACTGGCTCGGTCAAGCCAAGAAGTATTGGCTGCAAGTGGCCAACCGTCAGTCGCAGGCTCACATCGCCGTCGGCTTGAAGCGATTCGGCGACAAGGAAACGCCGACCGCGATCATGAAGTCGATCAAGGAACGGTCGAAGAACGACGAGGAGATGGGCATGTACTGGCGTGACCTCGAACTCAACTACTCGTGGTTCCACGCTCCGATCGAAACGCAGGCCATGATGGTCGAAGCGTTCGACGAAGTCATGAACGACGCGGCAGCGGTCGAGGACTGCAAGGTTTGGCTGCTCAAGATGAAGCAGACCACCGACTGGAAGACGACCAAAGCCACCGCCGACGCGATCTATGCGTTGCTGCTCCGTGGCGACAACCTGCTCAAGTCGGATGCGTTGGTCGAAGTGACGGTTGGCAACCAAACGATCAAGCCGGAGAAGGTGGAGGCGGGCACGGGCTTCTACGAGCAGAAGTTCCTCAAGTCCGAGGTGCTGCCGTCACTGGCGACGATCACCGTGAAGAAAACCGATCCGGGCGTGAGTTGGGGTAGCGTCCACTGGAGTTACCTTGAAGATATCTCCAAGGTGACACCGCACGAAGGCACACCGTTGAAGCTCGAGAAGAAGCTGTTCAAGCGGACGTACACGAAGGCCGGTCCGGTCATCACCGACATCAAGCCGAACGATCCGATTTCGGTCGGTGACGAGATCGTGGTGCGGATCGTGTTGCGAACGGATCGCGACATGGAATACGTTCACATGAAGGACCATCGCGGTTCGGGTACGGAGCCGGTGAACGTGCTCTCGCGGTACAAGTACCAGGACGGCCTGGGTTACTACGAGTCCACGAAGGACACCGCGAGCCACTTCTACATCGACTATCTGCCCAAGGGCACTTACGTCTTCGAGTATCCCGTGCGAGTTCAGCACAAGGGTAAGTACCCCACGGGTTACGCGAACATTCAGTGCATGTACGCTCCCGAGTTCAACTCTCACTCCGAGAACATCAACCTCGACGTGAAGTGATCTCGGGCGGAAGCTGAAACCAGAACGCGGATGACGCAGGATCAAAGCACGCGGATAAACGCAGGATCAAAGACAAAATTTTGTCAGATCCTGTTCATCCGCGTGCTTTGATCCTGCATCATCCGCGTTCCAATTTCCGCCTGAAATTTTCATCTCTGGGAAAATTTCTGTCCAATCGGTCTGGAACACGCTCTTTCTGACTTAACGCCCTTCATTTCGATTCGATTCGTGATGGATTTTCCTTATCTCCGAGGAATTGCCAATGCCTGCCAGACTGGGTCGTCGTGGATTTACTCTGATTGAATTGCTCGTTGTCATCGCCATCATCGCAATTCTTATTGGCCTGCTTCTGCCGGCTGTTCAAAAAGTTCGCGAAGCGGCCGCCCGCATGAAGTGCCAGAACAATCTCAAACAACTCGGCATCGCCATGCACTCCTGGCACGATGTCCGGGGATCGCTTCCACGCGCCGGAGAACTGCGAACCGAGTTGAGCTGGCACGTCTACATTTTGCCGCACATCGAGCAAGGGGCGCTCTACTCGAAGTTCAGCCAGACCACCGGCCCCTACTACAGTTCGGGCAAGAACGATCCTTACGGCACAACGAGGATCGACACTTACCTCTGTCCTTCCGCGGTTCGCCCGACGATGGCCATGACCGCACCTCACAACGTGAACAACCCCGACCGCGTTCCCACAAACACCGGCGTCGCCCCTTACACGACGCACTACTACGCCATCTTGGGCCCGAAGGGCACCAACCCCGCCACAGGTGCCGCGTATTCTCTCGATAGCGGCGCGGAAGGCGGCTATTCGACCTGCGGCATGTTCGATCACGACAAGACCGCCACCGTTGACAACGACACAGGCCGAATGCTGACCGAGGTTACCGATGGAACGTCAAACACGTTGATGCTTGGCGAACTGTCCTGGAACAACGAAGTGACCGGCACCCGCTATCGAAGCTGGGTTCGCGGGTGCGATGGTTCCGCTCCGGTCTGCGCGGGAGCGAAAAACATCACGAACGCGATCAACACCCCATCCATCGCGGCATTCAACGATATCTCGATGGGCAGCATGCACACGGCTGGCGCGAACTTCTGCTTGGGCGACGGCAGCATCCGCTTCATCAAGGATTCGATCCCGCTGACGCTGTATCGGTCGCTGGCGAGTTGCAACGGTGGCGAAGTGATCGGCGACTACTAAGCCAGGAGGTTCACCATGCGATGCGCACTATTCGCCGCAGTTCTGGTGGGGCTCACAGGCTGTGCGGAAGAGAAACTCGAAGATGTCACCGGCACCATCACCTACGACGGCGCCCATGTTCCGGCTGGCGTTGTCTGGTTCGATCCGGAGCCGAACCATCCGGGGAACCCGCCGCAAGGCTACGCGTACATCAAAGATGGGAAGTTCAATTCCGTCGAGAAGGGCCGTGGCGTGAAGCCCGGGGCGTATCTCATTCGCGTTGAAGCGTTCGACGGGAAGCCGGGCAATGAGCAGCCATTGGGGAAGCCGCTGTTCACCGACTACCAGGAGAAACGCGAACTCCCCGCGGGTAAGGTTGATCTGGAAATCAAGGTTCCCAAACAGGAACCCCGAAATCCCAAAGCTGCCCAACCCGAGAAAGCTCCGGCGAAGAACGAGAAGGGCAGCAAAGCGCCGGGCAAGTAATCGAGAAATCCACGACCCCGAGCGTCGTGGATTTGTTATTTCACTTCGTCGGTTTCAGCACGATCTGCCGGAGGTCCATCACCGCGACGCCCGGCTTCGTCTTCGCTTTCACCGTCAGCGTGAAACGACCGGGCTTCTCGAACTTCAGCGTGCCGATCTCACGGGCCTCGAAAGCCTGGAAGCCGCCGGTGTCCTTCACCGTGAACGTGACCTTTTCGTCGCCAACCGCCAGTTCCACCTCGGCACCGCCGCTCTTCGCACCGCAACCTTGCAGCACTTCCACCGTGTATGTGCCAGCCGTCGTCACCGTGAAATCGAACGTCGCGTAGTCGTCCTTGTTCACCCAGAAGCCGAGCGTGTTCTTGTGTGGCAACGGCTCATATCGCAGCATGACGCCACTGACCAACGCCGTGCGTGCGGGCAACGTGATGGTGCCATCCTTGTTGGGAGGGTTCGGTTTGTAGTCGGGGTTCGGCGTCGGCATCTTCGCGCCGACATCCTTTCGCCAGGCGTCGAGCTTCGTCGCCAGCTCCTTGACCAACTCCGGCTTTTCGACAGCGAGATTGCGGCTCTCGGAGATGTCGGCTTTCACGTTGAACAACTCGCGGCGACCGTCTTCGTAGAACTCGATGAGTTTGAAGTCGCCGGCTCGAACTGCACCGCCGGGCCGACTGCCTTGATTCGCGTAGTGTGGGTAGTGCCAGTACAGCGCTCGTTCGGGGAGCTTCTTGCCCTCGAAGATCGGCATAAGTGAAACGCCGTCGGTTGCGGGAACGGTGGGCTTACGCCCACCGCTCGCCTCCAGAATTGTCTCGAAGAAATCGACGCTGCACGCGACCTGATCCGTGACTCCGGGCTTCACCTTGCCGGGCCACTTCACGATCAGCGGCACACGGATGCCGCCTTCGTAGAGATAACCTTTTCCTTCACGCAGCGGCGAGTTGATCGTCGGGGCGAACTCCATTCCTTCGAGCGTCGCGAGACCACCGTTGTCGCTCGTGAAGATGACCAGCGTGTTCTCGCTCAGTTTCAGATCGTCGAGCTTCTTCAGAACGCGGCCCACGGCATCGTCCACGCTCTCGACCATTGCCGCGTACACGGGGTTGCTTTGCCGACCGTGAGCCGGCTTCACGTTGTACTTCGCGATGGTCTCCTTCTTGGCCTGCAATGGCGTGTGAACGCCGTAGTGCGGCATGTACAGGAAGAACGGCTTCTCCTTGTTCGCTTCGATGAACTTCTCGGCTTCAAATGCAAGTCGGTCGGTGAGGTATTCGCCGGGTTCAGCTTTCTCAAGCCCCGGCATCTTGCCGGTCTTGTTCTCGAACGGCGCGAAGTAACTACGTGGCGTACCGGTTTGATCGCCGGCGATGTTGACATCGAAGCCGAATTTCGTTGGCTCGAATCCGGCCCCGCCGAGGTGCCACTTGCCGATGCTCGCAGTGGCGTATCCATATTCCTTCAGCGCCTTCGCAATGGTGACCTCTTCCAGCGGAAGTTCGTTGCGAATCTGGGGTCGTTTGAGTCGCTGATCGGGACGATCCGGCCGACCCGGAATCCAGTCGGTGATGTTCGCACGCTGCGGATACTTGCCGGTGAGTATGCTGACGCGAGTAGGCGAACAAACCGGACACGCGGCGTAGAAGTCGGTGAAGCGAAGACCTTCCTTCGCCATGCGGTCGATGTTGGGCGTCTTGTAGAACGAGCTGCCGTAGCAACCGAGGTCACGCTGCCCGAGATCGTCGATGACGATGAGGACGACGTTGGGTTTATCCGCAGCGGTGAGTGGCGAGCAACAGGCGAACAAGGCGAAGCAGAGCAGGAGACGAATCACGGAATCACCGGGGAGCGTAGGAGTGGTTTGCGAACCCGAAGCCTAAGCGACGGGATGCGCGAAGGCAAGAAGCGATGGCACGCGGAGTTCGCGGATTCACCGCGGATCAAGAGGATCAACACCCAGGCAGAAATCGCCGCACGATCAAAACCCGATAAAAGGCATGATCCGAACAAAAACCAAGAGAGGCATTTTCAAAGACACGGTACTCAGGGTGTTACACGCTGTCTCTGTGTCTTTTGGTTTGATCGTGTCTTTTATCGGGTTTTGATCGTGCGGCGATTTTGTCTTGATCCTCTTGATCCGCGTTTGATCTGCGAGATCCGCGTGCCATTGCTTCGATCCTAAAGCCATCCATTGCACTTCGCCCACGGATCGGGTTCAATACACTCACCCGCCGAGTTCCCGCCACGTTTCCCTCTCCGGTTTCACGCGATGCTTCAACTCGTCATTCCCGCACGCAACGCCGCAGATTCGTTCAGCCGTCGCGAATGGATGCGTGTCGGCGCGATCGGTCTCGGCGGTCTCACGCTTCCGCAACTCCTGAGCCAACAAGCCCGCGCGAAGCCCACAACCAAGACCGGGAAGGCAAAGTCGGTCATCATCTTCGGATTGCTCGGCGGTCCACCACAGCACGATACCTGGGATCCGAAGCCCGATGCTCCCCTTGAAGTTCGCGGGCCGTTTGGGACGATCCAGACACGCACGCCGGGATTTCGGGTCGGCGAACTGATGCCACTGACCGCTGGACTCACCGACAAGCTCGCGGTGCTGCGGGCGGTCGTCACCAACGACAACGCCCACTCGTCGAGCGGTTACCAGATGTTCACGGGGGTGCCGCACGCTCCGTTGAATGTCGAGAGCGCCACGCCGAAGGCACCGAACAACTGGCCGTCGCTCGCGGCGATGGTTCGCTACCTGCGCCCGGCGGCCGGGCAACTTCCGTCGTCGGTCGTGTTGCCGGAACACATCTGGAACGATGGCAACTTCCCGTGGCCCGGTCAGGATGCGGGATTGCTCGGCCGCAAGCACAACCCCTGGCTCATTCACTGCGATCCGTCGAACGCCAAGTTCAAGATCGACGCGCTCGCAGCACCCGACGAAGTTCCCACAACTCGCCTCACGGAACGCCGCGGGCTCCTCGAGCAGATCAATCATCGCCTCAACGCGGCGGGCAGCACGGGCGGCTTCGAGACGCACGACGCGAGCGTGCAGAAGGCGTTCGAGTTGGTGTCGTCGGGGGCGGCTCGCACGGCATTCGACATCGAGAGTGAGCCCGAGAAAGTGCGTGATCGCTACGGCCGCAGCCGCTTCGCACAGAGCTGTTTGCTGGCTCGTCGGCTCGTGGAGGCGGGCGTGTCGCTGGTGCAAATCAACTGGACCCGCATCCCGAATCGCGAGAATCAGGGCGGCTGGGACACGCACGCGAAACACAACGAATCGGCAAAGGGCTTCCTGATGCCGATGATGGATCGTGCGTTCTCGGCACTCGTGACCGATCTCGAAGTTCGCGGATTGCTCGACGAAACGCTGGTGGTGTGGTTTGGCGAGTTTGGTCGCACGCCGAAGTTCAACGGCAACGGTGGCCGTGACCACTGGGGGCATGTGTTTTCGCTGGCGTTGGCTGGCGGTGGCATTCGTGGCGGCGTGGTTTACGGCTCATCGGATAAGAACGCCGCGTATCCGGCAGATGGTCGAGTTGAACCGCGTGACCTGATCGCGACGGTGCTGCATTGCCTGGGTTTCGGTGGCGATGCGGAACTGCGTGACGCAGAGAATCGCCCGTTCCCGGCGAGCCGGGGAAACGTCATCAGCGCGATTGTGTGATGTGTTCGCTGCTTGCGGCGTAGCGGCATTCGTGGTCACTCCGCCCCGCAAGCGGCAAAAACTACACCTTATTAAGCGCTCGGTGCTGCTGCCGAACAGGTGTGCGCTGAGGCGTTGCCCAGGAGTCGCGGAGAACCAGAAAACTAACTCTCATGGTTTTTGTCTGAATCGTGTCGTATCTGTTTCTGATCGTGCGGCTCATTCTTCTTGCTTCCTTGCCTTCCGCATTTTGCTCCAACCGTCTCGCAAATAACAGCAGCCAGTCGCCGGTTTCCTGATTTGATGGCCCCTTGCCCTCCAAGGTGGTGTAACGAATCGGTCTCGGTTGGGTTATCATCAGTGTCAACTCATCCGGTTCTCTGGAGGCTTCAGATGCGAAAGTGGCCTGTGGTGATATTTGCTCTCGTTCTCACACCGCTGACCGTGCACGCGGCAGAAAATGCCCCAACGTTCGCCGAAGACATCGCGCCGATCGTGTTCGATAGCTGCACGAGTTGTCACCGACCGGGGCAGGTCGCGCCTTTCCCGTTGATGAACTACGCCGACACACGCAAACACGCCAAGTCGATGCGTCGCGTGATGGACGATCGGTTCATGCCGCCGTGGCATCCGCAAGAAGGTTTCGGCGAGTTCCGCGATAGCCGACGACTGTCGGACAAGCAGATCGCGATGTTCTCGAAGTGGGTCGATGCGGGCATGCCAGAAGGCGACGCCAAGAAGACGCCCGCGTTACCGAAGTTCCCCGAAGGCTGGCAGCTCGGCAAGCCCGACCTCGTCGTCGAGATGGACCGCCCATTCAATGTGCCCGCCGAGGGTGCGGACATCTACCAGAACTTCGTGATCCCGCTCGGGCTTACCGAGGACAAATGGGTTACCGCGGTCGAGTTCCGGGCAACCGCGCCGGTCGTGCTTCACCACATCCTGTACTTCCTCGATGACAGCGGCCGAGCACGAGCCAAGACGTCGAAGGAAGGGCAACCCGGCTTTCCCGGAATGGGCTTCCGCCCCACCGGATCACTCGGCGGCTGGGCGGTTGGCGGCATACCATCGAAACTGCCTGACGGGCTGGCACTTCCGCTGAAGAAGGGGTCCGATCTGGTTCTGCAAACTCACTTCCACCTGTCGGGGAAGACGGAGAAGGAAACGATCACCGTGGGGTTGTACTTCGCGGACAAGGCACCGAAGCGAACGCTTATCGGGCTGCCGCTGCCACCGGCGTTCGGGCTGTTCTCGGGTGTCGATATCCCAGCGGGGAAGGCGGGGTTCAAGATCACGGACTCATTCACGTTGCCGGTGGATGTTGATCTCGTCGGCGTCGGGGCGCACGCTCACTACCTCGGCAAGACCATGAAGGCGATGGCGACGCTGCCCGACGGCACCGAGAAGAAGCTGTTCTCGATTCAGGATTGGGACTTCAACTGGCAGGGGCAGTATCTCTACAAGGAGTTCGTTCGCTTGCCAAAGGGCACCGTGGTGAGGTCGGAAATCACGTGGGACAACTCGGCGAACAACCCACGCAACCCGAGCGATCCGCCGGTTCGCGTGAAGTGGGGTGAAGGCTCGAAGGACGAGATGGGCGCGGTAAACTTCCGCATCCTTGCGGCGAACGAAGCTGATGTGCCGAAGCTGCGTGAGGCGCTTCAGACACACGTTCGGCAAACCGTCGTTCACGCGAGGGTTCGCGGTGACGTGATCGAGTGGGAAAAGCTCGGCGTGCCGCCGCCCGCGTGGTGGAAGGAAACGCCCACACCGAAGAAGCAGGACGAGCCAAAGAAGGAAACGCCGAAGGCACCCGTCGGTTTCCGCGACCTGGACGGCAAGGAGCAGACGCCGCTCACCGTCGATGGTGCGAAGGCGAACGTGCTGTTCTTCATCACCACCGACTGCCCCATTGGGAACAGCTATTCCCCGGAGATCACGGCGTTGCAGAAGGAGTTTGCCGAGAAGGGGGTGCGGTTCTACGCGGTGCAGGTCGATTCGGAGTTGACCGCTGACGCGGCCCGCACGCACGCCAAGGAGTATGGGCTGAGCATGCCAATCATCATCGACACGAAGCACCAGCTCGTGAGCGCAACGGGCGTCACACGCACGCCCGAAGTGGCAGTGATCCTTCCGGATGGCAAGCTCGCTTACCGTGGACGCATCGACGACCGCTATCCTGGCCTGGGCAAGAAGAAACCCGCGCCAAAGCAGCGTGATCTGAAGGATGCACTGACCGCGATTCTGGCCGGAGAAGCGGTTGCCAATACTCGCACCGAAGCGGTGGGCTGTTCAATCCCGGATCTGCCGACGCGGTGAACGGAAGATACCAAGCGAGCCACGGGATTCATTCCCATGGCTCGCAAAAACAGATTCTTCAAGCAGATTTCGTGGCGGAAACTGAGCCCCTGTGGATTACCACGCATATCGCAATTCAAAGACTGAACAAAGAAGTCTGTGGCTTACAACGCATATACATAACTGCACTACAAATGTGCCACTTCTTGAGCAGAACGGGCGACAACCCAAAGTCTGGCCACGTCGTTGAAACGATGCCTTGAGCAATTTTGGTATGATTCCGCCCAGAAGTTAGGCGAACCAATCCACTCTTGAACACGGTTTGTGCCTGTCTCGCCAGCACCTTGCATAACCGCTACGGTTTCACTCCCAATTTCCCCAGAACGGTCAAGCCCGTCAGTTGCGTTTCTCGGAACCGACCGATTCATTGTTCTGTCGGGCAATGAGTGCTCGCAGCGACTCGCGCTCACGGAAGAGCGGGTCGTGAATGTGATGGTCCCCAACCAGGAAGGTCCCAAGGGACAAGCCATGAATCCAATGATGCTCGTTTTGGCGATGTCGGCTGGACAGGGTCCGGTCAGTCCCCCAGCAGCGCCAGGCTACCAATATCCCGTGGTCCGTTCCCAGGCCGTCGGCAGCCCGCCGACCGTGCTGCCCAATCAGTTGCCGCTGTC
>JAIOPV010000290.1 GCA_021413735.1 Planctomycetota bacterium | reverse complement strand
CCGGTCCCCAGTGATCGCGACCCGCGTCTTTGTTGATCTTCGGACCACGCCCGAACTCGCCCATCACGACCAACAGCGTGTCGTCGAACATACCACGACCGTCGAGGTCTTCGATCAGCGCCGACACCGCCCGGTCGAACTCGGGGAGCTTCTTGTCGAGCGCCTCGAAGATCTTCCCGTGGTGATCCCAACCGCCGTAGTTCACCGTCACGAACCGCACGCCATTCTCGACCAAGCGGCGAGCCAACAACATCGACTGCCCCGGTGTGTTGCGGCCGTAACGATCACGGAGTTTCTCAGATTCCTGGTCGATGGCGAACGCCCTGCGGGCCTCGCTCGAAAGTACCATGTCGCGGGCACGAGCGTGGAACTCGTCATAGGTCGCGATCTGGTCGTTGCCCTCGACACGCTTCGCCAGACCGTCCACGGTTTGCAGCAGCGTTTCCCGGCGCTCGGCTTGCTTCGCGTTCACGCCGCCAGCCGGTTGAAGGTCTTGCACGCGATAGTTCGGCTGGTTCGGGTCGCCGGCCTTGAACGATTCGTAGCGACCGCCGAGGAACGCCGACTTGCCGAGTTCCCAGGTGAACGACGGGTTCCGCGGCACCGCGACATACGGTGGCACCGTGCCCGTGAACCCCGCTTCGTGCGCGACAACAGCACCGACTGCCGGGAAGTCGCCGAACGGTGTGCCGAAGCGTCCGGAGAGAACCCAGTTCGTGGCAGTCTCGTGGTGGTCGTTGTTGTGCGCCCCGGAACGCACGAGCGAAATGCGATCCATCACCTTCGCCATGCCGGGCAGTTTCTCGCTGATCCGGAGCCCGCTGATGTTGGTGTCGATCGTCGTGTATTTGCCGCGGATTTCTTCGCTCGCTTCGGGCTTCGTATCGAAGCTGTCGTGATGCGAAAGACCGCCCCCGAGGTAAACCAGCACAACCGACTTCGCCCTCGCGCCCTTGCTGATAGCTGTTCCGTTTGCACGCCCCGCGGCTTCGGCACGCAGCAAACCGGGCAACGTCAAACCAGCTAACCCGAGCGCGCCAACCTTGAGCACATCGCGACGAGTTTTCCCATCACAGGTTCGTGACGAGGAACCGTTGAAGAAGATGTCGAGCATCGGGTGTCGCTCCAGAACAGCGTGGCTTTGGCTGGGATGAAGGTCGCTTGCTGTAACTAACTTCGGCGTGCTGGGAGGGTAGGCTTGCGCGGTAGGTAGAAACTCGCTCGATTCCTTATCTTACCGGGGTGGCATGTTCGGGCAAACCAGAAATCGCCACAAGGACGGTGGAACCGGACTCGCCACTTGCGGCGTAGCGCTCAGAAAGAGCGCTACGCCGCAAGTGGCGAAGACTCAGACGGTTCACCAGAGCGGTTGGCTCTTGTCGTCGTAGTTGTAACGCCCGAACCCAATGATCGGGTAAAGGATGAACCCGAACACCGACAGACCCACTCCGAACGCTTCAGTTCGGCCGAACCGCTTCGCGACCTCGACATTCACGAGAATGGCCGCGATCAGGTTCACCGGCGGCAGCATAATCAGCACGAACCACAGCGGACTGAGCCGTGCGACGCGAACCGTGAGGACGTAGATGTTGTAGGCCGGGATGAGTGCGGCCCAGCGAGGTTGTCCAGCTTTGGGAAAGACCCCGAGCCAACCCGCAATGACGGCGGGAATAGTGATCGTCCCCCACACAAGGAGGTACGGCAGGAGCCAGTCGAGTTCGGGAGAGGTGAACGGCGACGAAGGCGGGGTTGGAAAGTGTGGAATCGGGGATTGCAACGCAGTTCTCCGCCAGTGGCGACTGTATCAAATGTACAAGCCGGGTGCCTCGTATGCAACGAGTTACCCGGCTTGGATTTGTCACTTCACCGCATTGTCTGGAGAACCAAGGGAAATCTGTGTTCGCGGTTCACCAGTTCTTTCGCTCGCCGTCCGACTCCTCATCGTCATCATCGGCTCGGGTGCGCCTGCCACCATTCTTGGAGCCTTGATACCTCGCATCGCTGAACCCCAGCATCGGGAAGAAAATTGGCGGAAGCAACGCCAAGCCGATCCCGTATCCTGCTTCTTTCCCGAACTTCTTGGCAATCTCCATACAGACGAGAATGAAGATCACGACGTTGACGAACGGAATGAACGTCAGAATGAACCACAGCATCTCTTTCTTGGCGATCTCAACGACCAGGATGTAGGTGTTGTAGATCGGCACGATGGAAGCCCACCCAGGCTGCCCCGCTTTGACAAACACTTTCCACATCCCCACAACCATTGCCAAAATGATCGCCCCACCGATCAACAAGGGGACCAACACTGCTGCCAGGATTGCCATTGGGCACGTGCTCCAAACAAAGGTTGACATTCGGAATGGAAACACTCCGATGGGGAAAAAGGTAATCGCCTCTCAGGGGAAGTGCAACCAGCGTTGAATCATTTTTGCGATTCTTCCAGCGAGGTATCAGGACGTGTGGACGGGAATCCGAACTGGTTGCGCCGCCTGGCGCGGGTGGCGCGATTGGCGCGATTGGCGCGAGTGCGCCGGGTGGTGCGGGCGAAGAATCGCCGGAAATCATTTCCTGCGCTGCCTGCCCTGTTGACCTTTCCTAAGTTCGCTATTCCACTGCATATGTCCCAGGCGGAGTAACCGTGCGTCAATGGGAGAAATCGCACGATTTTCGCTCAAGCCGGCCCCGGGGTGTTCTTGAATGTGCCCTGTGGCCAACGTAGAGTTGTCGCGAAGTGACTCGCAGGTCGCAGTCGACTCGCAACCGACCCTGACCCGCTCGACCGAGCCAATCATCAGGGTGCTCCAATACAACCGGATCACGGATTCCCCATGCCGGTGACAACAAAACCTCGGCGACCCATTCGCCACACGGAAGGGTTCACCACCACCTGTCTGCGGTCCCATCCGGATCGCCCGGTGCGGTTGTTCCTGCCTTCCGACTACCAGCCGAAGTACGCTTACCCGCTGGTCATTCTCTTTCATGCCGACGGTGCTGACGAAGACTCAGCCGCCCGCCTGGCTCCGCTTCTGAGTCGCCGAAACTACGTCGTCGCTTGCCCGCGCGGTCCCGTTCTGCACGGACCTGGAGCATCCGGACGGCCCGGATATGGCTGGAGCGATTCCTCGAAGGATGAGTATCTCGGCGACGTGCTGATGCACGCTCGCGACAAGTACCACATTCATTCCCGGCGGTTGTATCTGGTGGGTGTGGGCGAAGGAGCTGCGGCTGCGTATCGTTTCGGTCTTGGCCTGGCTGGCCGCGTGGGTGGCGTGGTTGCATTGAACGGAGAGTTGCCACTCGGTCGGAAGAAGGCACCGCGAGGGTTGCAAATGTTCGTTGGGCACGGCGTGAGCAATCCGGTGATGCCGGTCGCGGTCGCACGACGATCTTCGCGACTGCTGACTGCCGCTGGAAGCAACGTGCGCTTCCAGACCTACCCAACAACGGATCGCATCAACGAAGCCATGCTCCGCGACGTGAACCGTTGGATCATGAGCACGGTGAATGCAGGTCCGGAATGGCTCAGCACCGCGAACGCGTGATGACTACAGATTCAATGATTGTTTGGTTTTACCCCGAAGGGGTTACATCTCGCAGCCCAGGGTCAGCGCAGCGCCACCCTGGGAAACCTACGGTGAAAACGGGTTCGCCTCGCATTCCCAGGGTGCGCCGAAGCGGCGACCCTGGGCTGTGAGATACAACCCTTTCAGGGTAAATACAGACAACCGCCGTTCAATCGGGCCAACAGCTTGCTTCGTTTCACGTCCGCACCGATAATCACCTTCGCCACCCCCCCGCCCGCTCGCCTCGCTTCCACAAGGAGCCTCCCCAATGTCGCGTCTGTTGTTGATCCTTCCCCTCGTTGCGGCTGTCGCCAGCCTGTCGGGAGTCGCACCCGCCGAGGAAAAGAAGGCCGAATCGAACATCACCTGGAAGAAGACCGTTCTCGACCCGAAGTTTCGCTCCGAAGGCGTTGCCGTCGCGGACGTGAACAAAGACGGCAAAATCGACGTGCTCAACGGCGAATACTGGTACGAAGCACCAGACTGGAAGCCGCACGAAATGCAGCCGCCCGCCGACTTCAAGGACGGTCTCAGCAACTACAGCCGCGTCTTCGCGTGCTGGACCGACGACTTCAACGGCGACGGTTTCGCCGACCTCCTCGTGATCGCGTTCCCCGGCGAACCGTGCTACTGGATGGAGAACCCCAAGGGCCAGGCCGAAGAAGGCAGCAAGCCCCTCCACTGGAAGAAGCACATCATCTGGCACTCAGCCTGCAACGAGACGCCGATTTACACCGACCTTCTCGGCAACGGCAAGCGGGTTCTGCTGATGGGAGCGCAGCCAAAGGGCAAGGGTAACGAAGGGCAGATGGCGTACTTCACCCCAGGCTCCGATCCGACTGCTCTGTGGGAAATGCACCCAATCAGCGAGCCAAGCACGCCAGCGAAGGTCGAGAACGGCAAGGAAGTGGCGGGCACTCGCAAGGAAATCCCCGGCACGCAGCGGTTCAGCCACGGGTTGGGTGTCGGCGACGTGAACGGCGACAAGCGTAGCGACGTGCTCTGCACCGGTGGCTGGTGGGAGCAACCCGAGAAGGCCTATGGCAAGACGCCTTGGGTGTTCCACCCTGCGAGCCTGGGCGAAGCGTGTGCCGATATGTTCGCCTACGACATGGACGGCGACGGCAAGAACGACATCATCAGCACGTCGGCGCACAAGTTCGGCATCTGGTGGCACAAGCAACGCGGCAGCGAGAAGGACGCGAACCCGACGTTCCAGAAGATGGATCTGTTCCCGAAGCTGGTGTCCGAGTCGCACGCAGCTCACTTCGTGGACATCGACGGCGACGGTCGCCCTGATCTCGTGACTGGCAAACGCTGGTGGAGCCACGGCAAGAGCGAACCCGGCTCCGACGGTCCCGCGATGATTTACTGGTTCAAGAACACGAAGGGTGCCGACGGCATTGCACAGTTCACGCCGATGCCGATTGACGACGATTCGGGTATCGGCACGCAGTTCGAGGTCGCGGACATCAACGGCGACAAGTTGCTGGACGTCATCTCGTCGAACAAGAAGGGCGTTCGCGTCATCATCCAGCAGCGGAAGTAGTTTTCGTGTCGGTGTCGTTCGGGCAACGGCCGCTCAAATGGAGCAGCCGTTGCCCGCAGTTTTGTGCAGGCAAGAAAACGGTTCCGGGCGACATGCCCACCCCACCTCCGGAACCATTTTACCTGTCCGGAATGACGATCATCATTGTAATTGCAAAAGTCATTGAATACGGTGTTTGGGCCAAAATTCATGTCTCAGATGAACTCATTTCAGGTCCGGAAAGTGCCCAGATTAACACGGGGAATGCCACTTCTGGCACTTTGATGTGAAGCGAAATTGACGACTCTGGGCGTGAGCCAGTCGCGCATCTCCGCTTCCTGCTCGGACAAGCCGGAAATTTGTGTCCGGACTTCGTCGCTGTTCGTTATTATCCATTTATTCCGCCTAATCCGTCGGATCATCGTGAGATGTGCCCCTCAACAGGCACAATCGGCATCCGTCCCGGTACGGGTGGTTGTGTTAAACTGTTCCATCAAGCCGTTCCGCACCCTGATGAGCCCCGAGCGAGGGAATCAATCATGTCGAATCTGAAGTTCCGACCACGGATTGATTCCCTCGAAGATCGCCTCACGCCAGCCTCGATTTCCATCACGCCTGCCCAATATGGCACAGCGAACCTGGTGGTTTCGCTGCCCACGAACACACACGCGGTTCCGGTAACGGCCCCAACCAACACGACATTCGCATCTGCGCAGGATCTCGGTACGCTGACCGGAACCGCATTGAACCCCACCGTGACCAGAACCCTCACGGGGCTGTCGTTGGAAACGAGAGCCGCCTGGTTCAAGTTCACCACAACGCTGAAGGGCGTCGCCGGGAGTTACGCGAGCATCCAGTTCTCGAATGCTCAGGGAGATTTAAATCTCCGGTTGTTCGACTCGTTGGGAGTTCAAATTTCGGCTTCGCGGGGAACCGGAAATCAAGAAGCTGTCTCGCTCGTGGGTCAACCCCCTGGGACTTACTACGTGCAGGTGAGTGGCCTCGCGGGCGCTCATAACCCGAATTACACCTTGTCGGTGAAACAAGCGATTTCGACGACCACGCTGCTTGCCAGGCCGGTTGTGCCACCGGTGGTGCCGCCGGTTGTGCCGCCGGTCGTGCCACCGACCGTGCCGACAACAATCCCGACGATTCCGCCTCCGCCCGCGGCTGGGTTTAACATCTCGCTTCGGCAGAGCGGCCTGACGGCCTTCCAACAGAACGCATTTCAACAGGCCGCGAACCGTTGGGGCCAGATCATTGTCGGGGATATCCCATCGGCGTTCTTCGGTATCGTCCCAGTCGATGATCTCCTGGTCGATATCTCGGTTGGGGCGATTGATGGCGTTGGCAAAATTGCTGCGCAGACCCGTGTCGATCTGATCCGACCCGTGTTGTCGGCGACTCCATTCTTGCCAATCCACGCGACGATTATCGTCGATAGCGCAGATCTGGCAGGGCTAACAGCGACCCCGTTTGAACTCTACGAGGTGGCGTTGCACGAATTGGCTCACGCCCTGGGCTTCGGGTCGATCTGGCAGCAACAGGGCTTGGTGCTCAATTCGCGAACGGCCGATCCAACGTTCACCGGGGCGCAAGCAACGGCCCAATACAACCTGATCTTCGGGACGAAAGTGACGAGTGTTCCCCTTGAGGTTGTGAGTTCCGCCGACACGCTGGCCGTGGAATCGCACTGGCGTGAGTCGGTGTTCAAGACTGAACTGATGACGCCGATCCTCAATTCGGGCGTCGTGAACCCGCTCAGCCGGGTCACGGTCGCTTCGATGGCGGATCTGGGGTACACCGTGAACATCAACGCGGCGGATGCCTTCACGCCGTTCGCCTGAGCAGTCGGCGGTGGTTGGGTGTAACTTCTGAGCGAGCCGCGACCGCAAGGGAGCGGTGGACGTATCCCGCTTCCTTGCGGTCGCGGCTCGTTGGAAAACGTTACAAACCAAACGCTGCAAGCGTGACTCGATCAAGGGCGGCTGACGGGCACCGGCTTATCTTCGCCGGGGCTGACCGAAAGACGTGGCGAGAGTTCGATGACCCGTTCCGATGCTGCAGTCCATCGTTGTCGAATCGCCCGACTTTCGTGTAACACGATCGAATAGGCCTTGCTGGCAGCTTCAAATTCTCGCCGGATGGCCACCTTGTCGGCCGATTCCGCTTGGACAACTCGCTTGATGGCTTCATCCCGCTTCGCTGCCGCTGCCTCAAGTCGCTTTTGAACTTCCTGATCTGCGATTGCGAGAGCATTGGCCAGATTGGTGGCCTCATCGAAAGTCAGCGCCTTGATGTTCTCTTTGATTGCAGGAGGGTTGGGGGGTGGGAGTTGCCTGAGTGCTGGCTTAAAGGTCGGGGGATTCTGGACGATGGGCGCACTGATTATCTCTTTGTTGACAGGCTCAACCGCTGGAACTGGAGCGACAGCCGCGGCTTTGTCCTGAGCTTTGCGTTCGGGAAACGCGAGGTCGATCCAGACGCGATGCAATTGATACTGAGCGTTGGCCAGATTATCGAGGGCCCGCAAGGCCCGCTCGGTTGACGCTTCCATTGCGAGATTCGCGGAGAGAAATGTTCTGAGGGACGATTCGGGCAGATAGGGCGGAGTGGCCATGTAGTATCGGCCAGACCTGCTGCCTGGACCTGCGTTGCCGAAGCCATTGCCGGGGGAAGGTTGCAGACCCGCTGCGAGGAAATTCGTTCGCAGTGCTTCCAGCTTCCGTTCGTTCTTCACGATCTCCAGTTTGAGCTGTTGCAACCCTTCCGAAATCAGGACGTCTCGCTCGGCGAGTTCGACAATTTTGACCGCTCGCCGTAATTCGGGCGGCGCATTCAGAGGAATCGTGTAGTAAATGTTGGTCCCGAGATTCGTGGTGAGGGTCACCCGAGTCACGGGATACTTCGCTTGGATTGCGACGACGGGGTCGTTCGCAACTTGTGCGGTCGCAGTGAAGACGCACAGAACGAGGGCGAACATGGATGTCCTCCTTTGGGTGTTCGTCTCGCTTCAGCTTCCAGAGAGCGGGCGGCAGGCAGGAGTTCCAGAAGCCCAAAACGGGACTCGAACGTGGGTGCGAGGCAATTGGCGGGATGCAATAATTCCGCCAATCCACAGAAAACGCGATTTTTGACTCAACTTGCGCGAACAATTATCCGGGGGCTTCGGAATCTTGGTTCGGATGTGCAAGAACCTCCGAAATTGCAGTCCGGTTTTCAGGCGTGGGGTGGGCAGACCGCCTGGAAACGATGAGAAGCACACACCTCGCTTGACTCCCCAATCGCTCACTCGAAGAATTTTCCCAAAAGAAAATGGCGAACTGCGCGAACCTCGGTGTATGGCTCGGCGTCTGAGAGGAGTAACCGCAGCGGGGTTCGGCCCCGTTTGATGAACGAGAACGCGAGAGGTCGTGCTCTCATTCGTGAACGCGAGCGGGTTGCGAACTGATTCGGATGGTGGTACAGTCACTCATCCGGAATCGGGAGAAACCCAGCCCGCGTTCCGCGTTGAATTTACCGTAACCCGTTCACCCTTAACCGTTTTCACCCTTAACCGTTTCAGATGATCTCCTAACTTTCATCCTCGGGTGCCTCTCTCACGAGAGTTCCACCCACTCTGTCGGAGGGATTGCAATGCTTAAGACCCTGAAGACTCTGGTGCAGAAGACCGCGAAGGTGACCGGCGTGAAGCTGGCCATCTCGGCCGATCGCATCGGTCTGGGTCGCGGCGTCGCAAACTATCCGACGGACAACCTGTCCTTGGGGCAATTCTCAACGCCCCATAATCCGGAACCCGAACAGGTCCGGTCACAGGAAGAGTTGTCCGCCATGCGAATGCGAGAGCAGACGCTAGCGGATCGCGATGCTGTGCCCCCGGAAAGTTCGCCCGGATGTTTCCCTGGTAGTTCGGCAAGCCGGTTCGAGTCGCCAAGTGCCTCTTCTCTCGTGGAGATCACGAGGGGATGGCCAAGAGCAACACGAACGCCGCCGACAGGATTTACCCGCGAGGTAACCCTGATCGACGGAACTAGCCGAGCAGACTTTTCCCGCGAACTCTGTCGCCAGGACCGCTTTGGACGCGACTGCCAATCGCTCCGACGGTTACACGACAAACGAGACGCGATACGGGAAGTCAGCTCGGCGTCGGCAGCCGGAAAGTGAGGTGACCCACGGCTTAACGTAACACGACCCCCGGATTGACCTCGAAAGCTCGTCGTCTGAATGCGAACGCAGGTTCACATTCACCTTGAGACGCGAGTCCAGAAGCACAACCAGATGTCGTTGCGCGCGAAGTCGGTTGGTCACCACCAGGAAATCGAACCCTAACCACGCTGGTCCCTGATTGGGTTGTCGGAGGCGTCGCCGGTCACACGGTGCGCTGGTGTCACGAGACAGACGGGGTTGCACGTCGCCCCAGTCGTTTCGCGAATCCTACCAACGCATGTGCTGTACTGAGGCACCCCTGTCTTCACCTTCAAGGGCGAGAAGCCGCTGCGGGATACCCCGTTTCGGTTCGCGATGATGTTCAACCTCGATGTCCCTTCGTCATGAAGGAGGCGCTTGAGGGGTTGGTCGCGGAACTGGAATGTGTGGACCGCCTGAGCGGGAGATGTTCGGCCCCCCTTCCTCTGATCCTGGGGCGGGCCGCCTCCCAACCAGTCCTGCGGGCCAGTCGGCAAATGGAGCACGGCATGCCGTGTTCGGATTTGCCTGTGAAGCAATCACGGGATCGGGACAGGAATCCAATCATGAGCTGGAATGAGATCACCGTGCTGGTCGAGAAGGCAAAGACTGGCGATCGGGAAGCGTATGGGGAGTTGGTTGTTCGGTTCCAGAATAGCGTCTACGCGATGGCGCTCAGCCGCGTTCGGGATCCGCTTGAGGCGCAGGAACTGGCGCAGGATGTGTTCGTTCACGCGATGCGGAAGTTGCCGCAACTGCGTGATCCTCGGTGCTTCGCTGGCTGGTTGCGGCGAATCACGGCTCGAATGGCGATCAACCGGTTGACCCGGAAAGGCCCGCTGTTCGGGGCTGATCCGGAGATGCTCGATGCTGTGATGACGCACGAGCGAAGCCCGGAAGAGGCGCTCGAAGTTGGCGAGGCGGTTGAGCAGTTGAAGCTTGGCCTGGCCGAGTTGAAGCCGCTTGATCGTCAGACGCTGGAGGCGTTCTACATCCGTGGCCGGAGCCTGAAGCAGATGGCTCGGGAGTTTGAGGTTCCGACGGGGACCATCAAGCGACGTCTGCACGTTGCTCGTCAGCGTTTGAAGGATGCGTTGGAGTTGATCGACCCGAACCTGGCGGAGCGGTTCGCTGGGTTGTCGGTTGAGTTGGCGAGCGTTTGAGTTGTCGTGATCCACGGCGGGCGGTGGGGTAACACTCACTGCTTCGATTCCCGGAGCAGCGAACGCGTTCGCCGCCCGCCAATGTAAATCCGATCCCGTGACGCGAACGCCGGTGGGTTGCCCCACCGGCGTTTCGCTTTGGTGATTGTGTGACACCAAAAGGCGAGCCTAATCCGAGTCTTCGAGGAATTGGGCGAGACTCAACAATTGGATTGCATCCGCCGGGCACACCAGCATGCACGCCGAACATTCGACGCAATCGAGCGGGCGCGGCAACCAGGGCACACGTCCCGACATCGCCAGGCAATCCGTCGGGCACACGGCAACGCAGTCGCCGCAACCAGTGCAGCGAGCCGCGTTCACCACGGGCAATTCCGCAGTCACGTTCACGCTTCCACGTCCTCGTCGGCCAGATCAATCACCGTTTCTGCGGGCTTCGTTGGAACCACAGGACGCGGCAACGGCAACGCTGGCTCTTCGCCCGTCACTCGCCGAATCGCAGCCGTGAGCAGGCCGCTTACGACATCCTCCAGTACCGACTTCGTGAGCGGCGGGAACAGCACATATCTCGCACCGAGATCGAGCAGCGCGGCTGTCCACGCAGCACGTTCCGCATCGGGCAGTTTCGAGTCCGCGACCGCCACGACCGGCACATCCGGGGCGAGTCGGTGGACGTCCGCGATCAGTGTAAGCAGCGACGGCTTATCTTCACTCGGCTCGAACTGCACGAGTAACACCGCCGGCGACCGTTCCAACACCAGTGACAACGCGGTGTCAACACCACGCACCGCACGGATGAGCCAACGACTTTCGGTAGCGAGTTCGCGGAGTTGCCTCGCGAGCCAGCCATCCAGTTCGAGGACGACCATGCGGGGAGATTTCATTGTTGTGGTTTCGGCGAGTGGTTAGGGGCCGCCCCAGCGGGGCTGCCGCTAAACGGTACTTTTAACGCTTCGAGGCGTCGGCCAAGTCTTGCCCGAAATACGCCAAGCAATTCCGCCGCCTTCCCTTGGTGATTGTTCGTCTTTCGCATCGCGAGCATGATGAGCCGCTTTTCGACCGCTTCGAGAATCGCGTCGAGTGGCAGCGGTTTCGACGCCACCAACGGAGCGAGTCCCGCACGCACTCGCAACTCACGCGGCAAGTGTTCGGTCTTCAACGGACCGTCAGTGGCGAGCGTCGCGGCTTCGGCCAACGTGTCGGCGAGTTCCCGCAAGTTCCCCGGCCACAGCTGCACTCGAAGCACATCGAGCACGCCCGATTCCACAACGGCAGCGGGCACGAAGTGCGACACGAACCGAGCTAACTCCGCGAGACGTTCACGCAGCGACGGCACCGTGATTTCCAGCACCGACAGCGCTGTATGGAAGGTCGGCACAAGTTTGCCTTCACCAACCAATTCGCCCGCTGTCAGCGTTGACCCCGAGATGAGACGCGGCGTGCCGGGAGCGCTCTGAAGGAATAGTTCGGCGAGTCGTTGTTGCAGATCGCGGGGCAACGCCGACGGGTCTTTCAGATACAGCGTGCCGACGTGATCGGTGCCGAGAATGCTGCCGTGCCCGAACAGCAGGCTTTCGAGCAGATATGGCTGCAACCCTGCACAATCGAGGCCCACAAACGCGGCGTTTCGACGCTTCCCGTTGTGGTGAATCGCACGGGCAGCGGTTTCCTTTCCGGAGCCGCGTTCGCCGATCAGCCACAGCGGCGCGGTCGATTCGGCTGCGTGTCTGAGCTGTGCGGCAAGGCGAACCGATGTGGCCGACGTTCCCGCGAACAGGTCGAACGTGAATTGGCCAGCGTGCTTCTCGCGAAGCGTGGTGATGCTCGCCGGAACTCGCTTCGGAGTACTCGGAATCGCTTCGCCAACGACCGTGATGTAGCCCACGATGCCGATGAGTCCGTCTTCGCCCGACAGCGGCATGAACGAGATGTCCCACCACGGCGGACCACTGCGACCCGTCGGGGCGGCACGTCGAACTTTGTCGGGCTTGCCGGCTTGGGCTTCAGGGGTGGGTGCGAGAGCAGCGGCCAACGGGGAACTGTGTCGGCGTTCAGAGCAGACCATTCCGAGGGCGTCGGCGAGCTCCATGCCGATCAGCGTTTCACACGCGGCATTCGCGAAGCGGAGCCTGCGGCCTTTGCCGAGGACGAAGACGGGCGTGGTCGATTGTTGGAAGAACGCCCGCCACGCGAACGAACCCGACCCGCGTGGTCGTCCTTTGCGGTTCGGTTCTGGCGGTTCAGCCATCGGTGAACCCGGTCACGGGATTGTCTTCGCCCTCTCCCCTTGCGGGAGAGGGCAGCGAACGAAGTGAGCGGGTGAGGGGGTAAAGGCGTTGCAGTTATTGAGGCTTTACCTACTCACCCGGCCGCGAAGCCCGGCCACCCTCTCCTGCAAGAGGAGAGGGCAGAATACCAGTAGTGGATTGTACCGCGTTGCCCGTCGGTTCGCTCGCGGGTGGTTGCGGCTCTCGCCACGATTCAGGCTCGATGCCACAGCAACTTTGGCACGAAGCGATCCACTCTTCGAGGCTGATTTCGTTGGGGTCCGTCTCGGGCGAACGCGGTTCGGGCACGGTGTTTCCTCGATGCTGTCGCGGCGGCGTTGGGTTAATATATCGCGACGATCGCCTCTGCTGCACCTTTCCTCGCAAGGCATTCCCATGTTCCGCTTTTGCTGCCTCGCACTCGGCACGCTCGTTCTGCACGACACCACACTTTGCGCTGCCGATGAAGCACGCCCGCCGAACATCGTCATCATCATCACCGACGACCAAGGCTACGGTGACCTCGGTGTGCATGGCAACCCCGTCATCAAGACGCCGAAATTCGACGCCTTCACCCAGGAATCGGTGCGGCTCAAGAACTTTTACGTTTGCCCCGTGTGTTCGCCAACGCGGTCGAGCTTGCTCACCGGGCAGTACAACTACCGCACCGGCATCGTGGACACGTTCCTCGGGCGTTCGCTGATGCGGCCCGACGTGAAGACGCTTCCCGAATACCTCGCGGCAGCGGGCTATCGCACGGGGTTGTTCGGCAAATGGCACCTCGGCG
This sequence comes from Planctomycetota bacterium, assembly GCA_021413735.1. Classification (GTDB taxonomy): domain Bacteria; phylum Planctomycetota; class Planctomycetia; order Gemmatales; family Gemmataceae; genus Gemmata. The sequence goes on along the minus strand of JAIOPV010000290.1, from coordinate 43,980 downwards.
ATAACTACCCGCTGCGTCCCGAAGATCGCGGCTTTCAGGAAACGCTCTGGAGTCGGGGCGGCGGGCTCGCTCAACCCTCCGACAATCCGCTCATGGAGTGGAAGACCGCGTACTTCGACCCGATCCTGACCCAGAACGGCAAGGAAGTGAAGACGAAAGGCTATTGCACCGACGTATTCACCGACGCGGCCGTGAAGTTCATGTCTGCCGAAAGCAAGAAGCCGTTCTTCGCGTATGTCGCGTTCAACGCTCCGCACGGGCCACTTCAAGTTCCCGACGAACTCGCGGCACCATATCGCAAACTCGATCTCACGGAGAAAGCGTTCCCGAAGGCGGGCCAACCGTGGGGGCCAGGCAAACCCGATCCCGATAACATTGCCCGCGTTTACGGCATGGTCGAGAACATCGACACGAACTTTGGCCGCATGATGAAGGCACTCAACGATGCGAAGGTGGCCGACAACACGATTGTGATCTTCATGACGGACAATGGCCCCGACGCCGCACGCTACAACGGCGGGCTTCGCAATCGCAAGGCGAGCGTCTACGAAGGCGGCATTCGCGTGCCGTGCTACGTTCGGTGGGGCGAACACTTGAAGGCTGGCAGAGTGATGGATTACCCATCTGCTCACATCGACGTGACACCGACATTGCTTGCCGCGTGTGATGTCAAAACCGACGCGGAGTTCGACGGCAGGAGCCTGTTACCCGAATTGCAGAAACCGGTTTCGTTCCGACCGCACCGCACGCTGTTCTTCCAGTGGCACCGCGGCGACGAACCCGAAAAGTACCGAGCATTCGCAGCTCGCAATCCACAGTACAAACTCGTGCAGGCGAACGGCGTCGCACCCGGTCCGAAGTGGCAGCCGAAGTTCGAACTCTTCGACATCGAGAACGATCCGTTCGAGGAAAAGGACATCGCCGCCGCGAAGCCCGAGATCGTCGCGGAATTGAAGAAGGAGTATGAGGAGTGGTTCGCGGACGTGACGAAGAAGGGGTTCACGCCGCCGCGAATCATCGTCGGCAGCGAAAAGGAGAACCCAGTGCGATTGAGTCGCCAGGACTGGCGCGGCCCGAAAGCGGGCTGGAACGCCGACAGCGAAGGACACTGGGAAATCAAGGTGGCGCGTGCCGGGAAGTATCGCGTTACGTTGTGGGCCCCCGGCGAGTTCGACGGTTTCACCATCCTCCGCTCTGACACCGATGGCGAGACCACGTTCGTGAGTGACGGTCCAAGTAAGGGAACATTCAAGGACAAGGAATCGACATCGATGGGCCTGGAAGCAGGCGACGCCTACCTGAAGGCGACCGTGTCGCTTGCGAAGAAAACCCGTGGCGCTCACTACGTCGAGTTGGAATACCTGGGTCCGCTCGAGAAGAAGTAGCCGCGACCTGGGCGGTGTCTCGGCTACCGCGTCGGCATTGTCACTTGGTGATTTTGCACCTCGGCAACGACCTGCTGAGTTCGTTTACGCCTGCTTCCGTGACATCCGTGATGCCCAGATCGAGCACGGTGAGCTTCGTGAGCGTGGTGAGTTCCCCCAACCCCGCGCTCGTGATCGGGGTGAACCTCAGAGTGAGCGCCGTGAGGTTCTGGAGTGCGGCCAGTTCCTTCAGACCCTCGTCTGTCAACCCGGTGCCGTAGAGGTCGAGTGAAGTCAGATTTTTGAGCGTGGCGATACCTGTCAAACCCGCCTTTGTCACCCGAGTACGCCCCAGACTGAGCGTGTTCAGATTTTTGAGTGCGGCCAATTCCTTCAACCCCGTTCCCGTCACCTGCGTGCAACCCAGGTCGAGCGTGTTGAGCTTTTTGAGCGTGGCCAGTTCCTTCAAGCCTGCGTCCGTTACTTTGCTGAACCGCAAGTTGAGCGTGTTGAGGTTCGTGAGTGCGGCCAGCTCTTTCAGCCCTCCGTCCGCGACGTTGGTGCCATAGAGATTCAGCCAGACGATGTTCGTGAGATTCGCGAGATCTTTCATTCCCGCGTCTGTCGCCCTTGTGACGGACAGGTCGAGCGTCGTGAGAGCTTTGAGTCCGTTGAGCTCCTTCAACCCCGCATCCGTCATGTAGACCCCCCCCAGGTTCAGATCGGTGAGGTTCGTCAGGCCTTTGAGCCACTTCATTCCCGCATCCGTCACGTCGGTGTCGCTCAGGTTGAGGATCGTGAGGTTTTTCGTGTCTTTGAGCCACTTCAACCCTTCGTCCGAGACATCGACAAAAGCCAGGTCAAGTGAAGTGAGGTTCGGGAGCGAGGCGAGGATCTCCGCCTCCGCGTCGGTGAATTTGGTGCGGCCCAGATTGAGCGAAGTGAGACCTTTCGGGTTGGCGAGTTCTTTCAACCCCGTGCCCGTTACTCGGGTGCCATACAGGTCGAGACTGGTGAGGTTTTTGAATGCAGCGAGTTCCTTCAATCCCGCGTCCGTGACTCTGGTGAACCGCAGGTTGAGCGATGTCAGATTCTTGAGTGCGCCAATCTCCTTCAATCCCGCGTCCGTGACTTGAGTATTGCCCAGATCGAGGACGGTGAGGTTTTTGAATGCGATCACTTCCCTCAACCAAGGATCCGTTGCGGGAGTGCCAGACAGCGACACTTTTATGACTGGCTTACCGGGTCGCTGCTCATCTCGGGTTACCCTTCCCCCGACCTTCTCCAAGATGGAAATTGCAGCGTCTTCAGTGTCGTCGGCCCGAACTGGCACGGCGGAACCGAGGATCAGCCAGAGCAGTACAGGGCACAACATCAATCGTTGCACGGTTGCCCCTCTCAAGGTGTGAACGAACGCACGACTCCACGAGTCTAGCACATCCGTTGCCGTCGCGGAGTGTTCCTCGCCTCGTCGCTGCCATTGTGAGCGCACCCCGGAAGCGGCGCAATCGAGATCGCTCCAATTTCGCGGCTTTTCCCTGGACGGGTGATCTTGCCGATGTGATCGAGTTCTGTTTGCCGGTTGGGGTGCCCGTGACGTTGGCGGGCATTCGCCATTTGCGGCGGAGCGTCCTGAGATGGAAACGCTCCGCTGCAAGCGGCGAAACCAAGAACGTCATCGAACGATTCGACAGGTGGGAAGCGCTTTCTCCAACTCCTTCTGCCCGGCGTCGGTGATCTTTGTGCCCGTGACATCGAGGACGCTCATGGCCGTGAACTTCGCCAGATCTTTGGCCCCGGCATCCGTCACGCCCGTGTTCCACAAGTTCAGGTTGCTCAAGCCCTTCAACACGACCAACTCCTTGATGCCAGCATCGGTCACCTTCGTTCCGAACAGCGAGAGCGTGGTCAAGCCCTTGCACCCCGTGAGTCCCTTCAAGCCGGTATCGGTCACCTTCGTCCCGCTGAGGTCGAGTGTGGTCAGTCCCGCGAGCGACGGCAAACCCTTGAGACCCACATCGGTAACCTTGGTGCCACCGAGGTTGAGCGTCGTCAGAGCGTTCGACGCGGCGATGTTCTTGAGTCCCGCGTCGCCGATGCTCGTGTTCCCGAGATCGAGAACCGCGAGTTGCTTGAATGGCGAGAGTGCGTTCAAGCCGGAGTCCGTCACCTTCGCTCGCGTCAGTTTCAGCACTGTGATCCCGCTGAGTGGCGCGAGATGCTTCAAGCCCGCATCGCCGACGCTCGTGTCACTCAGGTCGAGACCCGTCAGCGATTTGAACCGAGTGAGGGACTTCAACCCCGCGTCTGTCACCTTGGTGAAGCCAAGTTGAAGCGTCGTCAATCCCGGCAGTGGCGGTAGCTGATTCAGTCCCGCATCACTGATGGGAAGGTTTGCGAGATCGAGATTCGCGAGTTCGGGGAACGCAGCCAGTTCACGCAAGCCCTTGTCTGTGACCTGCGTTCCGCTGATGGTCAGGCTGGTAAGAATCGTCAGCGGAGCGAGACGTTTCAAATCCGCGTCGGTGATCGCGATGTTCCCGAGATTCAGTGCGGTGAGGTTCACGGATTTGGCGATATCCGTCAGCCCCGCTTCGGTCACTTTCGTGTTCGAGACGTCGAGGGCAGTCAATTTCTTGAGCAGGCTCAGATACTTCAGCGTGTCGTTGGTGACATCGGTGCCCGCGATGGAAAGCCGCTTCAGACCTCGCAACTGCGTGAGGATCTTCAACCCGTTGTCAGTGACCTCGGTTCGCGAGATGTCAAGCGATACGAGGGAGGGAAGTGAAGACAGCGTGTTGATGCCGGAATCGGAGATCTTGGTTCGTGAGAGATCGAGGTGCGTCAGGTCTTTCAGCGTCGCAATGTCCTTTAGTTCGGCGTTGCTGACCCTGGTCTGATCGAGGTACACCCGCGTGAGCACGCCCTTGTCGCGTTCGACACGACCCCCCATCTTTTCGATCGATTTCACGACGGCGGCTTCATCGGCAACGCAGACGGCCGGCAGCGTGAGGAACAGGGCGATGACGAGAAGTTGACGCATTGCGATTTGTCTCGGGTGGCGGGGTTCAGGCAGCTTACATCGCGATTGCGACCCGATCAACCACTGGATTTGCCGACTCTTTGTGCTTCTCCGAATATCGCGAAGTAAGTAGTTGGCACGTCTGTGCTGGTGCGGTACAACCATTACGTAGAGATGGCTGCCCTCCCGACGCCCTCCCATGCGCTTCCCGCGACGACTGCCGACGCTTCCCTCGAAACGCCATGTATTGGCGGTGTTGCTTCTCGTTGCGCATGCGTTCGTCGCCACCGGGGCACCAGTTCCCACGCCGCACTCAGCTTCGCGGAACAAGTCTTCGGCCCCGTATCCGTGTCGCGATCACCTTTGCGGTTGCTTCAGTGCGGAACAGTGCTGGGCTGGCGATTGCTGCTGCTTCACACTCGAACAAAAACTGACGTGGGCCGACGCTCGCGGAATCGAACCGCCGGGTCACGTTCGTTCCGCAGTCGAAGAACGCGCGAAGCACACGCCGAAACCGAAACGGCCGTGTTGCAAGGGCGAATCCGAAAGCCCGCCAGCTACCGACGCGAACTGCGAACGAACTGCCGGCAACGACACCGACGACTCAGCCTCACTGCAGTGGGTTGTCGGCATCTTCACCCAGAAGTGCCGTGGCGAAGGACTGGCCGGGTTGTTGAAGCTCGAACCAACTGCACCGCCAGCGATTCCTGTGGAAACCTTCACTGGCCCCGAACCCGATGGGTTTGTGGCGGTGTTCACGTTCACAATCCCCTGTGCTTCCGACTGCCCACCAATTCGACCGCCCCGTCTCGGCGACTGAGCAGAAATCCACAGCGAGCCACGGGGTTTATCCCCGTGGACTTTGGCGACGCAAAGCCAATCCCACGGGGGTAAACCCCGTGGCTCGACAGCTCAAGGGATTTCTCCAGACCCGTCCACAACCACACGCAACCCAACCGGGATGAGCGCGATTGCGTTCTTCCGTGTCCGCGAATTCTTCACACAACCTGCACCCGTGCGCGAACTGGCGTCAAACGTCGGTTCCTGCGCACCAATCGGAAGAGAACGCGACCTGTCGAGTTCTCATCCACCCTACCGAGATACACCCATGCTCCGCCGTCGCGCCTTTACGCTGATTGAACTGCTCGTGGTGATCGCAATTATCGCGATCCTGATTGGCCTGTTGCTGCCTGCCGTGCAAAAGGTTCGCGAGGCTGCCGCCCGCATGAAGTGTTCCAACAACCTCAAGCAAATCGCACTCGGATTGCACAACCATGAGAGCGCGAAGACGTACTTTCCCGGGACGGCTGACGGGGGACCAGCCGGTGCCGCCAACGTCAATTATGCGTTCGGTATTCTTGCGAACACGCTCCCGTTCATCGAGCAGGCGAACCTCAAAAATCTGATTGACTTTAGCCAGTCGGCAGTGCTCGACGGCTACAAGGGGACCATCAACCCGATCCACGATCCGGCATCAACCACCATCGTTCCGACGTTCCTCTGTCCGAGTGACTCGCAGAATCCAATATTCACAGTGACGACAACCCGCACCTTCACGACAGCGGGAACCAACTATGTCTTCAACATGGGTAGTGGGACAGCAACCTCCACAGTGGCCAACTACGATTCTCAGTTCCCTACCGACGGGATGTTCTGGTACGGCTCGCGTCTTTCGTTCAAGGACATTACCGATGGCACCTCAAACACTTTGTTTGCTTCCGAGGCGCTCCTTGGACCAGGTCAGCCGGCGCCTGCTGCTGGAACGACTCCACCTCCAGGGGTTCCAATCCGGGTCTATGTGTCGCTGAATACAAGCGTCTTCACGGCCAACAGTACGGCTCCGACCGGCGGTTGGTCGAAGGGCGGTTCGCTTGTGACCTCGCGCCCTTCGGAGTGCGACACCGGCTCGCGCAGTTGGGGCGTGATGCGGGGCAGCACTTGGTTCTGGGGCGGTCGCGACTGGAACAGCGTCTTCAATACCACGTTGCAACCCAATTCGAGCCAGATGGATTGTGGTGCGCACGGCCGCGGATTCTTCGCTGCTCGCAGCAATCACACCAATGGTGTGAACACGGTCTTCTGCGATGGCTCGGTGCGGTTCGTCAACAACAATGTTGACCCGACTACCTGGTTGGGGGCCGCAACTCGCGGTGGTGGCGAACTCCCCGGCAACTGGTGAGAACATTTCCGGCTCACCCGTTTCGACGGGTGAGCCTTCCGCGTCCGCAATCCATCACGATTATTCACCGAGAGAAGCCCATGAGTTCATGTGCCTGCGGAATGAGTTGGGTGAAGTTCGGACTGCTCGCCGTGCTTGCGGGCGGCGGAGCGGTCACCGGCCTTTACCTCGCCGAGCAATCGCCGACAAACGGTCCTCAGAATTGCTACATCGAGCCGCCGTTCGTGGGTGTTCCCACCGAGCCCGTGCCGTTGCTTCAGCATCGCTTCCCGCTGACGAGCCTCGACGTCAAGGACACTGGCGAAGCTCCTGAGTTGGCGGTGAACTGCTGCGGGAAGCTGTTCCTGAGTTGGGCGAGCAAAACCAGCGAAACAGAACGCATCATCCTTTACACACGTTCCACCGATGAAGGTAGAACCTTCGACGCTCCGAAAGTTATCAGCAAGGGCGGCGTCTACAAAACCGCAGCCAAGGGGAAGATGGGCGGCCATGAACGACGAGCGACGCCGCACCTTGCGGCAATGGGGCCGGAAGTCCTGCTCACCTGGAGCGACGCTCTGCCGAACAACGCCGGAATGCGAATGCTTCTGGCGACATCCACCGACACAGGCACGACGTTCGGCGAACCGCAAACCGTGCATTCCGGAGAAGGAGCGAAGCCGACGTTCACATCCTTTGCCCGCGGGCTGGGTGGTGCGCTTGCTTGTGCGTGGCTCGATGATCGTGGAGGAAATCAGCAACCGTTCGCGAGCGTTCGCTCAGCGGATGCAACCGCGTTCACCCCCGAGTTATTGGTGTATCCGGGTCAGGCAGGAAAGGGCGTGTGCCCGTGCTGCCCGACTTCGACCGCGTTTGCCGCAGACGGCACGCTGTACGTTGCGTTCCGCAACATCAACGACGGCTACCGCGACATCGCCGTGAGTCGACTGCGGCCGGGGCAGTCGGCGTTCGAGGGGCCGTTCAACGTCGTCGAGAAGACGTGGAAGTTCGAGGGCTGCCCGCACGATGGCCCGTCGATTGCGGTGGTCGGAGACACGCTTCATGTGGTGTGGATGGACGCCCGCCAGGGTCCGCAACGGGTCTATCATGCACACGCGAAACTCGCTGACATGAAGTTCGAGGCCAAGGAGTTGAACGCCGCCGCGAAGGGCACGCAAGGGAACCCGAAACTTCACGCGGATATGTCTGGGAACCTGCACGCGGTCTGGGAAGAGAGCATCGGTGCCGAACCTACGGCGGAAGGGCACCAGCACGGTCCGCCGAAGGTTGGCGGCGATGGCGGGCGAGCGGTTGCGTATGCGAGCATTCCCGAAGGCAAAACGGCGTTCGGGCCAGTGCGTGTGGTCGCTCCGAAAGCGGGTGCGTTCCAGTCACGGCCGAGCGTCGCGGGATCGAGCAAGGGCGTGTTCGTCGCGTGGAATGAACTCGACACTGCCGGGAAGGCAATTGTCTTCACGCAGTTGCCGCAAGCCGCCGAGGGATGTTGCAAGTGATGTCTTCGCCCTCTCTCCTTGCGGGAGAGGGCAGCGAACGAAGTGAGCGGGTGAGGGGGAAGGCCAACGGAAATGTTGAGGTTTGACCCCTCACCCGGCCGCGAAGCACGGCCACCCTCTCCCGCAAGGGGAGAGGGCAAAACACCGCTAACCAATCCTGTGGCCGACATGCCTTCCGATACTTCGTCGCTTGGCGTCTCGCGGTTCCTGTTGCTCGCTGTGGCTGCGGTGGGTGTTGCTGTCGGCGTCGGCTGGGCTGCGGGGAAACTGCGACCTGCCCGGCACTCGCCGGCACCCACGAATCCGCCACCAACTCCGCTTCCCGCGACCAACCGCGGCGAGATGCTGTTCGGCGTGTACTGCGCCTCGTGTCACGGTCACGAGGGTGCTGGCGATGGCATGAGCGCGGTCACCCTCCGCCCGCCGCCGCGAGACTTCGCTGCGCGACCGTGGCGGTTTGCCGTGACTCGCGAATCCATCCGTCAGGTGACTCTCGACGGCATCCCAGGCACCGCGATGGCTTCCATGCGAGCGGCTCTCACTTCCGCCGATGTGGATGCGATTGTCGAGTACGTCTATCACCTTGCCACGTCGCGGCCGCTGGTCGTTCACGAACCCACCGAAGACGAGAGGCTTCTTCGCGAGGCCGGCTTCATCGACATGCGCGGAGTTGATCCGCCGTCACTCGTGGTTGCGGATGGTGCGAACAAGGAAGTGAAGCTGTCCGACCTCAAGGGCAAGGTGGTGTTGCTGCACTTCTGGGGCACGTCGTGCGTTCACTGTGTGAAGGAGTTGCCACGACTCAAGGAATTCGAGGCGTCGCTCGCCGGACGGAAGTTCACAGTGCTCCACATCACCGCCGATGCTGACAATCTCGCGGAAGCTCAGACGCTGGTGGATAAAGTTGCGCCGGGGTTGCGTGTCTTCGCCGATGGCACGGGGTTGAGTCCGGCACGCTTCGAGGTGCAGGTGCTGCCAACGGTCTGGCTGATTGGAGCAGATGGCAAAGTGATTGGGCGAGCGCACGGGATGAAGGATTGGTCAGCGCCGACGCTGCGAAGGCTGATCGAACACTCGTTGCCGATCGCGAAACAATGAAGCGAAAACAGAAATCGCCGCACGATTGAAAACCGATCAAGACACGATCAAATCAGAGGACAGTGTTAAAGACCTTGATTTCCTTGTCTTGGAAGTAACTCTCTTCGCCTTTGCTCTGATCGGGTTTTCATCGGTTTTCAATCGTGCGGCGATTTCTGGCTTTGGTCTCAGTCAGCAGCCCAGAATCGCACGATGCAGTAGAACGCCTGGAACGCATCCTTCAGCCCGATCTTCTTGCCTTCTTCGTAGGTTCGACCCGAATAACTGATCGGAACCTCGAAGACCCGCCACTTCGGTTGGCCCTTGCGCTTGCGAGCAATCTTCGCAGTCACTTCTGGCTCGAAGCCGAACCGGTTGCTCTTCAGCGTCATGCCCTGAATCACCTCGCGACGGAAGACTTTGTAGCACGTCTCCATGTCCGTCAGGTTCAGGTTCGTGAACCAGTTCGACATCATCGTGAGCGCCTTGTTCGCCACCGAGTGCCAGTAGTACAGCACGCGATGGCTCTCGCCGATGAACCGCGAACCAACCACGACATCGGCTCGCCCCTCGACAATCGGCTGAATCAGCTTCGGATACTCCGCCGGGTCGTATTCCCAGTCGGCATCCTGCACGATTACCAGATCGCCCGTGCAGTGCTTGAAGCCTTCGCGAAGTGCCGCCCCCTTGCCCATGTTCTTGGGTTGATGGAACACCCGCACGTTGTCGTACTGCTTCTCGATCTGCGCGAGAATTGCCGGCGTGCCGTCGGTCGAGAAGTCGTTGATGAGGATCAACTCTTTCGGAATCGGCACCACCTGCACACGGCGAACAAGTTCGGCCAGCCAGCGTTCCTCGTTGAAGACGGGAATCACGACCGACAGCTTGAACCCAGGCGGAAGCGGATAGATGCCGACGCTCCGGCACGCCGAAACTCCCAGAAGCTTCTCCAGAACCTCCACCCGGCGTTCGGGATTGGCCGCAAGCAGGTCCGCCAATCGGGCCAACTCGTCGGGCTTCTCGTCGAACTTATCCACGACTCGCGCCTCCGATCCATTCGCAGTAATCACCGTTCGCAGCTCTCTGTCTGTCGGGTGAGGCGATTGGCCGCAACTGTAGCACATTCGTCGGTTGCTGGTGCAACCCCAACCCCGGTCCGTCTTGACAGGCTTACCACACTAACGTAGGGATGGCGAACTTTCGTCAACCCCCGGTCACGGGAAGGATCCCAGGACCGGTGTTTTCTGCATGGAGGCCGAGCTTGAGCAGCACCCCCGCGCCCGTTCCACTTTGCGACATCAACGCTCGCTATCAGTTCCTCAAACCGCAGATCGACGCGGCCGTGTTGCGAGTGATCGCATCGGGGCAAGCCATTCTCGGGCCAGAGGTTGCGGCGTTCGAGAAAGAAGCAGCCGCATTTTGCGGCTCGGAATTCGCAGTCGGCTGCGGGTCGGGTTCCGATGCCCTCGTGCTGGCCCTACACGCCCTCGACATCGGACCCGGCGACGAAGTTATCATTCCGCCGTTCACCTTCTTTGCCACGGCGGGCGCTGTGTGCAGGGTTGGGGCAACGCCGGTCTTCGCCGACATCGACCCGCTGACGTTCAACATCGACCCTGAACAGCTCGACGCGAAGATTACCCCTCGCACGAAGGCCGTGATTCCGGTTCACTTGTACGGCCAGTGCTGCGATATGGACGCGATTTGGGAGATTGCCGAGGATCATCAGTTATTCGTGGTCGAAGACGCGGCCCAATCGTTCGGTAGCGACTACAAGGGCCAGCGTTGCGGCACGCTCGGCGCTGTCGCGGCGATGAGCTTCTACCCGACGAAGAATCTCGGGGCGTTCGGTGATGCGGGTTTGGTGACGACGAACAGCCCGGATATCGACAAAAAGCTGCGTGCGTTGCGGGTTCACGGCTCGGAAGTGAAGTATTACCACAAGCACATCGGCTACAACATGCGGCTCGACGCCGTTCACGCTGCGGCGTTGCGGGTACAGTTGCCACACGTCGCGAACTGGCTGAACGGTCGCCGGGAAGCTGCTCAGCGCTACGATCGACTGATTGAAGAAACGAATCTGCACGGCTTCATGCGTCGTCCAACCGTGAAGCCGGATCGGTTGCACACGTTCAATCAGTACGTTGTGCGGGTGCCTGGAACGCACCGCGACGCACTGGTGAAGCACATGAAAGACAACGCGGTGGGTGTGGAAGTGTATTACCCGCTGTGTCTGCACGAGCAGGAATGCTTCAAGGGTCTGGGTTACTGGACCGGCGACTTTCCCACAAGCGAGGAAGCAGCCGGGACCGTGATGGCGTTGCCGATGTTCCCGGAGATCACGGAAACGCAACAGCGTCGAGTGGTGGATGTGTGCGCTGCGTATCTCGCGCAGGCGGTGCGGAAGGTGGCGTGATTGGTTCTGGGTTTTGGCCGCTTGCGGCGTAGCGCTCTTGTGAGCGCTACGCCGCAAGCGGCCAAACCATTTATTTCCCCTCGACTACCAGCTTCAACGTTGGGGGTGGCAGCGTCGGGTGATCCTTGTTGGCGAATCCGTGAACGTAATCGTTGCGACCGCTGCCGAGCGTGTCGCGAACGAGAATAAAGGTCGCGTAGGGTTGTTTCCGCGTGTTCAGAAACTCGGCCAACTCCGGCGTGCTCACCGACGACACACCAACTTGTACGCCCTGACGAACCTGGAACTGCCCGAGCTTCTTCGTCTTCGTTGGATTCACTTTCGCGCCGCCCGGAGCGTTCCCCGGAGCGGTCTCCCACAGCAACCCCGTCTCCGGCCAATCATTGAGCTTCTCGTCAGTTAGTCCGTACACGGTGAACGTGCTATCGGGAACTTCGGAGGCGAACCCCATTCCGGTTGGCGTCTGTGTGAAGGTCAGCGTCGCGGAGTGAACTTTCGCCCCGGCGAGTTGCGTCAGGTCGAGACCCACGTAGCCCTTGCGGTTGTACTCGGCGTTGTGAGCTTGGGCGCATTTCACCAGCAACAGCACATCCGAACTGTGGAGCAAGCCCGGCTTCCCGGCGACATAAGTGTCCTTGCCCTTCCCGACGGCCGTGCTGATGGTGACCAAGTGCTGGCCCGGCAAAAGCGGCGTGGACACATCGGCGAGACGCGGTCCCTCGGACTTCGGATCAAGTGCTGTGGCGCTATCGGGCGTGAACCGCATTCCGCGACCGGTGAGCAGCTTCTCGATCTGCCCCGTCTTGGCATGCGTCACATCGACGCGACCCTCGAACACCTGCACGTCGGACGTTTTCCCATCGGTGACGCTCACTCCGAACTCGGTGCCGAGATCCATGAGCTTCGCGCTCGGAGTATCGACGAAGAACCCGCGAGCCGTTTCCGGACAGCGTGCCACAAGCCGACCGGCGTGCAGCGTGCAGCGATTGCCATCTTGCAATTCCAGATCAGCCGGCCCTTCGAGCCTCAGTTCCGCGCCGTTGTCGAAAACGAGCTTGGCAACGCCTTCTGCCAGTCTCAAGCGACCTGTGCCGAGCCGCGCACCTGGTTCTGTGGGAAGCGTGCCGCTTCCCCACTTGCAGCCGTTCGCGTCTGTCAGTTTGGCGAATTCGCGGGGTTGGGGTTCTGGTGCTGTCCGTGAGTATGCCCCGAACCCGACCGCTACGAGCAGACATGCGGCGACAATCCAACCAAGCGAAGCGACGAGCCGAGATTTGGAAGTGCGAGCCTTCGGTTTTGGCTCAGCAGGAGCCTCGCCCTCGCGAGCCAACATCGTTGGGTCGCCGACTGCCCACTTCAGCGAGGCGTGCAAGTTCAGATGTTCCACCACGAACCGACGCGCACCCGGATCCGCGAGAACCAGTTCTTCCAGCCGACGACTCTGTTCAGGCGTGAGCGTGCCTTCCACGATGGCGGAACACAGCGTACGAAGTTCGTCGGTCATGCTCGATTCTCCCTGGCGAGTGTGCGGGTCATGCACTCGTGGAGCGTGTGCCTGATGCGAGACAGTGCGCGATAAGTGGCTTCAACCGTTCGTTTCACCCGATTCGCCACGGCTTCGATTGTGCCTTCTTCGGAATAACGCAGGCGGATCAGTTCGCGTTGGTCGGTCGGCAACTTCGCGAGACATCCCGCGAGCGCCTGGGTTTGTTCTTCGAGAGCGCCATTCGCGTCGTGCGCTTCGCTCGCGATTGCCGTGAGGAAGTCGTCGGAGAACTGGAGCCGATCGCGTTGTCGCTTCTTGCGCCAGGCCATCACCTGATTGAAGGCCACTCGACAGGCCCACGCCGCGAAGTTGGTGCCGATCTCGAATGTGCCGAATTCTCGCCACAAAACGAGGTTTGTGTTCTGCAACACTTCCTCGGCGTCGGTGTGGTTCATGACGAGCGTGTGAACGTAGACGAACAGCCGTCGCTGGTTTTGGGCCAGCAAGCGGACAAATTCATCGACACGATTGGCGTTGTCGCTCATCGGCAGGCTCCGAAAGAACAGAGCGTGAGCGGGCAGAATTGGACGCGGAATCGGCGTTGGTCAGGTTTCCGTCACTTGCTTTCCCAACTCGTATGAGTTGTGATCTAGCCACCGTCAGACGGGATATCGATCTCGATGCTAATCGGTCGCTGCGTCTTGTAGTGGAGGTGCGGGCTTGTGATGGTCAGCCGGACGGAGTTGGGCAGCACTTCCCGCTGGAAGATAAACGGACTGCCCCAACTATCCCTTTGGAAGTGCTCCATTTCGTCTCTTCCCGGCGGCGCCTGCTTCGACCGGAAGAGTGACAGGAATTCGGGATAACTCTGCGTGTCTCGGAGTTGCTGGGACTTTGCGTTCTTGGCTAAATCTCCGAGCTGCGACAGTGTTGCTATTGTTGCCTCTGACGGGCTGTACCCTTGAGGGAGGATGCGGGAACAACCGGTTGCTCCGAACACGCAGAGGGTGACCGCTAGGAATGAACGCCGGGTGAATGGAGCCATACCTGCCTCATCTCTGCACGGAGGGTGGCACAGGCCAGAGGCCTGTGAAAGCTGTCTATGGGCCAGAGGCCCGTACCACCAAATAGGACTCCCCCGCAGGTTCGCATTTCAGTCTCATTTCGGAGGCGCATTCTCCTCGACCAGCGCCGGCGGCAACAAGAACGACAACACCAGCGCCACGGCATACACCACGCCGCCGATGATCGCTGCCGCGTGCGCCACCTTCTGTGGGTTCCCTTCGACACTCGTGAACATCGGCGCCAGTATCTCCGTGTTCAGGGTCGCGGCCATCGTGCCAAGCATTCGACCGCCCACGTTCGTCGCGAAGCCGCTGCCGGTGCCTCGCAGGTGAACAGGGAACACCTTCGGCAGATATTCGCTCACATAACTGAACTGTGCCACGGTCAGCAACCCGCAGAAGAAGATTGCGAGCGCGAACATGGTGTAATCGCCCTGATACAGCACCAGATACGTGATCGGCAGCAGCACCACGCCCGGCAACAAGAAGATGCGAATGAGCGTCTGGCTCGCGACGTACATCAGCAGAATCGCGAACAGGATTCGGCCCGTCAGCCCGCCGAGTTCCTGCCAGCGCTGAAGGTTGCCACGCTTCGCTTCGATGGCATCGCCGAGCGGCTTTCGAGCAACCGCCAGTTCCTTCCCGGCGGCTTTCTTTTCGTCAGGAGTCGTCGCGGCTTCAAGTTTCTTCTCGGCGGCCTTCACGCCCGGTCCGGTTTCTTTCTTCACTTCGTTGAGAGCAGGCAGTCCGGGTGCCATCTGAAGCGGCGTGAGTTGCAACGCTCCGAACGCAGCTGCGTAGCCACACGCCGAAAGCAGCGTCGTGACAAGCGTGGTCCTGCGAAGTTCAGGCGAGAACAATTCGCCGAGACGTGGGCGTTTCAACGTGCCAGCGTCTTTCTTCGCCTTCCAAACGCGGCTCTCGGGCACGAACGGCATCAGCAACAAGATCAGCGCGCCGGGAACCAATCCCGTCAGCAGTGTGTATCGCCACGCATTCGGCGGCACCGGCAACCACGACACGCCCTCGGGATGTTCCCGCATGAAGGCGACGATCTCGTTGAACACTTCGGTCACGAGAATGCCGCCGAGCGAGGCACACGCCAGCGTCCACCCGATTGCGAGTTCACGTTGTTTCTTGTCTGCGAAGAGTTCCGCGAGCCATGTCACGGCAGCGATCAACTCGACGCACACTCCGATGAACGTCGTGCAGCGAAAGAGGATCAGTTGCCAGAGTTCGCTGCTGTACGCGGCAGCGACCGGCGACAGGGAATACACGAGGATGCTGCCGATCATGACCTTCTTGCGGCCAAGGCTGTCGATCAGAAAGCCGCCGAGCAACCCGAAGATGCCGCCGGATAGCGCCGCGATCCAGAGCATTCGACCCGACCAGAGACGCACGACATCGGAAGTCGGCGGCGCGTCGAGCAGTTGCGAGAGCGCCTGCGACCCGATGACCGGGAACATCAGGAGTTCGTAGGTGTCGAACAGGAAGCCGATGGCTGCAACAAGCAGCACGAGCCAGCGGGTGATTGGCGGAAGGGCCGCGGAAGCGGGTGGGGCAGGCGACACGGGGCAGGCTCCTGGCGAGCGGATCGGCGGGTTCAGGCGAGTGTGGTCGTTATAAGAGAACCGGGGGATCAGCGTCTCTCGCGTCTGGACTGTTGCTTTCGGACAGCCGAGGCATAACGATGGTAGCGTCCCGGTTCGGATTACCGACCGGGCAGCCTACCCTTACACTCGCGGAAGACCGCAACCCGCAAAGCAGCAGATTCTGACTGCAAAAGCGAAATACGAACTGCAAAATGCAAAGTTGAAGACGCGACGAACTTCGATTGTGCGATTTTGTGTTTTTTCATTTCGGATTTTGCAGTTTGCAGTTTGCAGTTTGCAGTCGTCTTTCCAGGAGGTTCACAATGCGTCTCTCCCGTCTCTTGATTGCAATGGCCATGTTCGCGGCATTCGGCCTCAGTGCCCGCGCCGACGACACCGAAGACTTCCTCAAGCCCGAAAACTGGGAAGGCCGAGCCGATATCTTCAAGCTCGACGCCAAGGCCAAGACCATCGTCGGCGAAACGATGGAAGACCCCAAGTACAACACCTTCTTCTGCACCAAGAAGAAGTACGGCGACTTCGAGCTGACCTGCAAAATCCTGCTCCGCGACGGTGTCGGCAACAGCGGCATCCAGATTCGCAGCGAAGTGTTCGACAAGGAGAAGTTCAAGGTTAAGGGTCCGCAGGTGGACGTCGGTGCGGGCTACTTCGGAAGTCTCTACGGCGAGGGCGTCGGTGGGATGATGAAGGCTTCGGGCGACAAGGGCAAGGTCGCGAAGTTGAAGGAAGTGAACGACTACCACATCATCGCGAAGGGAAACCACATCACGATCAAGATGAACGGCGAAACGATCGTGGACGAAGATTTCCCGAAGACGCCAGACAAGAAAGACCTGAATGCCGAGGGAATCATCGCGATGCAAATTCACGCCGGTTACCCGAAGATGAGGGTCGAGTTCTCGGACATCAAGTTCACGGACAACAGCAAGAAGTAACGAAATCCCGTTTAGCGGCTGCCCCATCAGTCGTCGACTTGCCCAGCCTGGACGCAGGCCGGGCAAGGTGACGACCGGACAAGAGGCGGCTGTTTTACCGAGGAGTCCGCTCATGGATCGTCGCACATTTCTCGCAACCGGTGCAGCGTTCGCCATTGGGGCGCAACCGAAGCCAGCTCCCACGCCGACCCAATTTCAGATCGCGTGCATGACGTTGCCGTATTCGCGGTTTCCGCTCGTGCGAGCGCTGAAGGGCATACATTCGGTCGGGTACAAGTACGTTGCGTGGGGCACATCGCACAAGGAAGACGACGGCAAAGACGTGCCCGTGCTCGCTCGCGATGCCACGCCCGAGAAGGCAAAGGAACTCGCCACGCGGTGCAAGGATCTCGGCCTCGAAACGGTCATGATGTTCAGCGGCATCTACCCTGAAGCCAAAGACGGGCTCGAAGTGCTGACGCAGCGGTTGAAGCAGGCCGGAGCAGCGGGGGTGCCGCAAGTGCTGACGTTTGGCCATACCAAGGGCGGCAACCGCAAGCTGTGGGTCGAACGGTTCAAGCAACTCGGCCCGATTGCGAAAGACAACAATGTGATGCTCGTCGTGAAGCAGCACGGCGGCGAAACTGGCACTGGCGAAGCGTGCGCCGAGATCACGAAGGAAGTCGATCACCCGAACGTGAAGGTGAACTACGACGCCGGCAACGTCCTCGATTACCTGAACAAAGACCCGTTGCCGGACATCAAACTCTGCGCTGCCGAGGTGCGAAGCTTCTGCATCAAGGACCATCGCAACTGGCCGAAGAGCGAAGACTGCGGACCCGGCTTCGGCGAGATCGACCACTACAAATTGCTGCACCCCGTCGCGTTCACCGGGCTGAGGATGCCGTTGGCGTGCGAGAACATTTCCGCTCCGTTGTTGCCACGCCCAGATAAGCCCGAGGACGTGGACACGCTTGCGAAACGTGCCCGCGAGTTCCTCGAAGTGGTCATCGCGGGATTGCAATTGCCGACCGGGAAGTGAACGCATCATTCGCCGTAAAGCCACACATCGACCATTTCGCCCGCTGGCAACTCGTCGCGTTCAGCGGGCACCAGCACGAAGCCGTCTGCCGTTACTGCGGAACTCAGGTTCGACGCCCCGCGTTGAGCCTGCGGCAACGCCTGTCCGGCCTCGATCTTCACGCGAACGTAATCCATTCTGCCAACCATCGACGCCAGCTTCGAGGCGAGCGGCAGTGTCATCCGTCGATACGGCAAGTCCCACGATCGCCCGCCGAGTCGCCTGACGATTCGGCCTGCGAACAGGTCGTATGCACACAGACACGCCAACGGATTCCCCGGCAGAAGCAGCACCGTGCCAGGCAAAAATCCTACGCCCATTGGTCCCGCTGGTCGCAGCGCGACGCCGTGGAATTTGAGTTCGCCGAGTTCAGCGACCGCCTTCGGTGCAAAATCCTCCGTGCCAACCGATGTGCCACCCGACACAAGAATCACATCGGCGACGGTGTCGCGAATGGCGTCTCGCGTTGCGGAGTAATCGTCGGGGAGATATCGCACGGGCAAGCATTCGCCGCCATCGCGAGCCACCAACGCCTCAAGCATCGGTGAATTGCTATCCACAATCCGAAAGCCTTCAGGCAGCGACCCCGGTGGAAGAAGCTCGTTCCCCGTGACGAGAATCGCAACCCGCGGCTTCCGATGCACCCGAACAGCGTTCACACCAATCGACGCAAGCAACCCGATATCCTGCGGTCGCAACCGACGACCAACCGGCAACACCACGCTGCCAATCGCCACGTCCTCGCCGACACGAATGATGTTCTTGCCAGTCGGCACGACTTCGCGAGCCTGCACTCGGCCGTCTGCGTCAAGTTGGGCGAGTTCGGCCATCAACACCGCGTCGGCACCATCGGGAATCGGTGCCCCCGTCGTGATTCGCACAGCCTGCCCAGGAGCAACGACGCCCGCGAACGGTCGCGCCGGCATCGCTTCGCCGACGACCGCGAGCGTGGCATTATCGGTGTCTTTGGCACGGACCGCGTAACCATCCATCGCGGATCGTGCGAACGCTGGCACATCCACCGGAGAGGCCACGGCAGCCGCGAGAACACGGTCGGCAAGCTGCGGGAATTGCGAATCTTCGGACGGCAATGGCACGGTGCGTTCAGCAAGACAGGCAAGCACCTCAGCGACCGAAGCGCGAGCGAGGAAGCCTTTCATTCTCACGTCGAAGAACGGTTGTTGGGGTGTGGTCATGGGTTCACAATCAGCATAACCCGCAAGGCTTCTCCTGATTCGCAAATCGCGCTGTTCATCGCCATCGTTACAACCATCCAAACAGAACGAGAAATGGGGCAATTTCGTTCAAGTCTGGCGCTGCGACGACGCAAGCGGACCCTACAGTTGTACGTTCAGAGGGCAGATCGCACCGTTGATGCGAGACTGTGAAATACGCACGGCGTTCTCTCCAGCTACCATTACCGCCCACAAGAATGGGCATAGTCCTGACGGAGTTTCAAGATGTTCACCAGACGCTTGCTCTTGGCCCTGATCGCAATCAGCACTTTGCTCCCGTTATCGGGTTGCGGGTGTCGGAAGTCTTGTTCGAGCAGCCTCGCACCGCCTCCGTGCTGCGATAAGAGCCTTCCCCCTCCGGGCTACCTCCCACCGCCAGCACCATGAGCCGGATTCGGGAATCAGGAATCAGGATTCAGCAGGAAACCGACACGCCTCCTGCTGTGTTCCGAATCCTGAACACCGTCACAAAGCCCACACAACCCCACCAGTTTATCTCACTTCGCTAACCCGTCGATTTTGGCCCGTCGCGCCAGGTCTTCTCAATTCCGCCGACTACCGCTCAATTCTCCGGCTGCGGAGTTTGCCCACGAACGCCCACAGCGCATGATCTTCTCGTGACGGCAGTGGAACAGCCGCGATTTGGGTTGGCCGTAATGCCAGCCTACGAACGGAAGGATTCCGGCGGCTTCCGAAGGATCGGACGAGCGGTGCTCCTTACCCTTTGCCGCGCTCCAGGAGAGGAGGATCGGTCCGATGAAGACCCGCGCATTTTGGTATAGCTTGATCGTCGGCACGGTGTCGATGACATCCGGATGTTGCTGCTTCCATGAATGCTTCCCGAATGTTGGGTGGCGTTTGCACCCGGGAGCAAGTTGTAGTCCTTGTGCCCCGGCGTGTTCCTCGTGCGCACCCGGCCCAGCATTCCGTCCGCCGATGGTTGTGGGAGGCCCGATCGTTCCCGGTGGCCCTGATTGCCCTGGCTGTGCTGGTGGAGGCTCTCCGCTTCCCGCGAGCTATCAGCCCGGCTATCCGCCTGTGATTGGCAAGCCTATGCCGATTCCAGGTGCAACGATTGTTCCCGGAACCGAACTTCACCAGCCGATGCCAGTGAAGCCCGGAAACTGATTCTTTCTTGGCGAGCGGGGAACATGAGTTTACCGCTCGCCAGTTCATCCGGATTTGGCCTTTTCCTCGGCCGAACTGCCTCGCAAATACAGCGGTTCGAGTGCGAACATCTCTTCTCGCGTCAGTGGCGTGAGCTTCTTCCCCACAGCAAACAGGCTTTCGATTCGCGGATCGCGATCCACTTCGGGAACGAGCAGACACGTCTGCGGAATCCGGTTCACGTGTACCTTCAATCCTGGCCCGGTCATCCAGGTTCCAGCGGCAACCCCGTTGAGCCAATCTTGCGCTCGTTCAATCCGCAATTCGTCTGCTGCCGACCAACCAGACTCGCCTCGTGCGAACCGTTGCAAATAGATGTGTCCCTGAAGAGCATCACCCATGACCCACAGGTGATTCGCCTCTGCGGGAGCCTGTTCTGCGATTGCGGCGAATGTGTCCACAGCGATTAGCTTGCAGCCAGTCGCGAACGCGAGTGCCTTCGCAGAGATCACGCCGACCCGTAAGCCCGTGTAGCTTCCCGGTCCGCGGCCGACCATCACCCCGGTCAGGTCATGCGGCACAAGCGATTCCGCTTTCAAGAAGCGATCCACGGTCGCGGCGAGATCGCGTGCGTGCCGGCGGGTGTCGTCGAGGCTCACGGACTGAACGACAGCCCCATCGCGAGCAAGCCCGATCTTCGCGCCGCGACCCGACGTTTCGAGAATCAGCCACGTTTCGGCCATGTTCACCACCGGAGGACTCACGCCGGCACTCGCCAGGACTACAATTGCTTTTCATTCTCCGCACCTGAGCGGTCTTTGTCTTCTCGGATCATGCGATGTCTGACACGGCAACGATGCACATCGACGGCGCATCCCGCGGCAACCCCGGCCCGGCATCGTATGCCGTCGTGCTTGCGCGACCTGGGCTACCAGTCGTGGAAGAGGCCGACGTGATTGGGAAAGCGACGAACAACGTCGCGGAGTACACGGCGCTCGTGCAGGGGTTGGAACTCGCTGCCGAACTCGGCGTGAAGAAGCTGTCGGTGTTCAGCGACAGCGAGTTGATGGTGAAGCAGATGAACGGCGAGTACAAGGTGAAGCACCCCGACATGCTGCCGCTGTATCAGGAAGCGAAGCAACTGTTGGTCGCGTTCGAGAAATTCACGATCACGCACGTTCGTCGCGAGCAGAACAAGCGAGCCGACGAGATCGGCAACGATGCACTTGATGGTCGCCCGCGGAAGCGGGGGCAACCGTATTCGCCCTCTCCCCTTGCGGGAGAGGGCAGCTCGCGAAGCGAGCGGGTGAGGGGTGAAGCTTCGACATCTCAACAGGCTTTACCCCTCACCCGGCTCGAAGACTCGCCTCCCTCTCCCGCAAGGGGAGAGGGCAAAACCGTCCAGGTCGGCGACGCCAGCGTTCGCGACGACGCAATCGCAATTCTGCTCTCGGCAGCTCAAGCTTGGTCTGCAAAAGGGCTCGGGGCTGTGCCGGTCGAAGCTGTGTGGGAACAGCTCTGGTCGGTTCTCGAAGATGGCAACGTGTTGAAAAAGAAGAAGGCGAAATGACATGCCGCACATTCTGTTCTTCGACGCGATCACGAACACCGAGGCAGCGCTCGTCGGCGGGAAAGGTCTGAGCCTCGGCAAGACCGCGAACGCCGGCTTGCCTGTGCCGCCTGGGTTCGTCGTCACCACGCAGGCATTCCGTCGGCTGTCGTCGCGGGGAATCCTCTCCGACGCTGAATTCAAGCGTGTGCTGCTCGATGCCTACCATCAACTTGGCAGCGGTCCGGTTGCCGTGCGTTCCAGCGCGACGGCCGAAGACGCAGCCGATACGAGTTTTGCCGGTCAGCAGGAAACCATCCTCGGCGTCGTGGGCGATGACGCACTTATCGCAGCCATCGAACGCTGTTGGCGATCGCTGTTCACGGAGCGAGCAGTCGCTTACCGTGCCAAGCAGGGCATCGACGCGGCAGACATCGCCATGGCGGTTGTCGTGCAGCAACTCGTGCCAGCCGAGTCCGCGGGCGTGCTGTTCACACGCGACCCGATGGACCCCGACGGCAAGACGATGCTCGCCGAAGCCTCATGGGGATTGGGCGAAGCGGTGGTGTCTGGCCGAGTACAACCCGACCGCTTCAAGCTCGATCGTGCCACGGGAAATGTCATCGAAAAGCACCTGGGGTTGAAGTCGATTCGCATCACGAAAGACGGCGAAGAACACGTTCCCGCAGCGCAACAGCAAGAGTTCTGCGTCAGTGACACCGCGTTGTCACAGCTCGCGGAACTTGGTCGAAAGGTCGAGGACTTCTACGGCGATCCGCGAGACCTGGAATGGGCCATTGCGAACGGCAAGGTCTACTTGCTGCAAGCTCGTCCGATCACGGTTGCGGGTGCGGCCGAACGCGAGGAAGTTCGGCAATCGCTTATCACCGACATGAAGCGGAAGGCCGACCCAGGCGGCACCGTATGGGTGCGATACAACCTGAGCGAAGTGCTGCCCGAACCGACGCCGATGACGTGGTCGGTAGTTCGGCGACTGCTCGCGGCGGACGGCGGTTTCGGGGCCATGAACCGCGATCTTGGGGCGAAGCCCGACCCCACGCTCGGCTCACTCTCGGCGTTCGATCTCGTCGGTGGCCGACCGATGGCGAACCTGTCGCGGATGCCGCGAATGCAGTACACACGCCCGCCAATCGAGTATCCGCTCGGCAAGTTCAAGGCGGACCCACGCAAGGCTCTCGACCCGAAGCCCGAACTCAATCCGCTCGCAGGCAGCGGTTGCCTTGGCGGTCTGTTCAAGATGCCGTCGTTGATGTTGCAACTGAGCCGCGAGAAGCGAGTGCGGACCGACCTGGCCATCAACTTCGCGGACAAGTTCACGAAAGAGATCGCGCCGCCGTTCATCGCATCCGCGAAGGCGGCTCTCGCACAGGACTGGTCGAAGCTCGACCCGCCGGCAGTCGTGCGTGAGTTCGAGACGTGGATTCAGAAGACGCTGATCGACTTCGCACGCCACAGCTTGAAGCCGACGGTGTTCGCGGATCAAGCCTGGGTGAACCTGACCGATGTGCTGACGCCGAAACTTGGCGAGGAGCGTGCTCGCGTCGCGGTTGGGGAACTGAGCCTTGGAGCGCATCCGCCCGAAGACGCTGATCTCGCGAAGGCGATTCGCAATCTCGCGGGTGGCACGGAGGATCGGGTCGCGTTCCTCAATCTGTTCGGGCACCGCACCACGAACGAGATGGAACTCGCACAACCGCGTTGGTCGGAGGTGCCGGACGAACTCAGCAAGTTGGTTCATCCCAACAAATCGCAGCCAGAACGAGCGCTCGGCGTGGAGGGCAATTGGGAGCTCATCGCGGACGAAGCGAAACTCGGTGGCCCCGCTCGCGATCAGTTCAAGTTGCAGGTGGCACGCCTGCGCACGTACCTCGGACTTCGCGAAGCTGGCAAGAACTATCTGCTTCTCGGTTACGCGGTAATTCGTCGGGCACTGGTGGAACTCGACCGACGTTTCGGTCTGAACGGTGGCATCTTCTTCCTGACGCCGGGCGACCTGGCCGATCTGCTCGCCGGAAAGGATCTCACGGGGCCGATCGCGACCGCACGCAAACGTCGTCAGACGGAACTCTCGCTTGAGGTTCCGCCGGTTTTGTTCAGTGACGATCTGGAGGCGATTGGTCGCCCGTTGCCAGAGCCGGAAGGCGGCGACAAACTCGAAGGCGTGCCGTTGTCGGCGGGCGTGGCTGAGGGACCAGCGTTGGTGCTGACGGAACCAACCGCTGCGCCGCCGGGCGAGGGTGGCTACATCTTGGTATGCCCGACGACGGACCCGGCGTGGGTGCCGTTGTTCGTGCGAGCGAAGGGTTTGGTGATGGAAACGGGCGGCGTGTTGTCGCACGGTGCGATTGTGGCTCGCGAGTTCGGCTTGCCTGCGGTGGCAGGTTTGCCCGGAGTGACGCACCGCTTGAAAACTGGGCAAACCGTGCGAGTCGATGGCGGTCGTGGCACTGTGACGGTGATCGGATAGACTGGCTTCGGGTCATCACGTCTCGAAGGAGAATCGTATGTCGTTGTTATTGCTCACGGCGATGCTCGCCGCGGAACCCGCTCCCACGCTGGTCTGGGTCGGGAACGACACCATCGCGGCACCCGATGGCAAACTCCTGTTCACTCGCGGCAAGGATGGCGTCGAAGCCATCGACTTGAGCTCCGGAAAACTCCTCTGGGTCAACAAAGCTGCAACCCGATTGGCTGGCGTTGCAGGTCGCACGGTCATCGGATGGACGGCCGACGAGAAGAAGCCAAACACCTTCAGCGTCGTGGCAATGGACTCCACCACGGGCAAGACGCTGTTTAAATCCGATGCGATCGCGATGCCTGATTGGGCCAACACCGCGAAGGAGCACGGCTTCTCGTTCCGCACGGCTGCTCGCTCCGACGGAACGCAGATCGTCGTCGTCTGGCAAGCGAACACGTTCTACGCCGGCGGCGCAAGGCCAACGCCCGAGATCGAAAAAGCCGCACGACGCGAAGCAGTCGGCAGTGTGGTGATCGACCCGACAACGGGCAAGATGACCGTCGAAGACCGGAAACCGAAGGACAGCGAATTCGGGGCGTTCAACAACAAGGTTGGCGACCTGGAGTTCCAAATCGAGGAACAGATTCCCGCCTTCAAGCCCGGCGTTCCGATGGTCACAAAGGTGACGCTGACGGTTCTCAAAGACGGCAAGGCAATCTGGACTCGTGACCTCGGCGGCAACCCGTGGTCACCACCGCGACCGTGAGAAAATTGCTCGCGAACCCAGGGCTCTCGCTCGGGGCGATGGCCACTCCCACAACTTTCTAATCACTTTTTGCAAAGACTCAGTCAGTTCCGGTGGTTGAATGGCGCTGGTCGAACTCGCACTCATCGGCACACTGCCGGTCGGGCAGGTTCGAGACTCGCGAGGTGATTTCCTATGCGAAAGACGCTCTGTGCATTGTTCGCCCTGTTGTTCATGGCTGGTATCGTTGTCGCCGCCGAGGTCACCATGACCAAAGTCGACGTGGAAAAGAAGGAGATCACGGTCAAGGAAGGCGACAAGGAAGCGACCTACAAGTACACCGACAAAGTGAAGGTGACACTGCTCGTCGGCAAGGACGCGACTGAGAAGGAAGGCAAATTCGAGGACTTCGAGAAGCGTCTCAAGGATTTCAAGGCTGACGCAAAGTTCGGGAACAAGATCAACATTGAGACCAAGGACGGGGAAATCACCTCGGTGAAAATGCGAAGCAGGGCCAAGTAACCCCTCGAATGCAGGCAACTTGCACGGCCCGGTCGAAAATCGACCGGGCCTGTTCGTTCCGTCGTCGCCGTTCGTCGTGTTGGGCACGCTTGAGAAAAGTAACCACTCGGAAAAACTGGTGGATCAAATCGACCGGTTGCGGAGAGTAATAATAGAAGCCAATCGCAATGAGGTCCGAGCCGATGGCGACCAGTCAGATGAGCATCTTCCTCCAACACCTTCGCACAACCCTCGCGGGAGATGCGAACGAAGTGAGGGACGGAGAACTCTTGAACCGCTTCACAAAGTCTCGGGACGATGCCGCCCTGACTGCTTTGGTGCAGCGCCACGCTTCGCTTGTGTGGGGGGTCTGCTGCCGACTTCTCCACAACCGGCACGACGCGGAAGATGCGTTCCAGGCAACATTCCTCGTCCTCGTCCGAAAAGCGGCGACGATCCAAAACAAAGAGCTGGTCGCCAACTGGCTGTACGGCGTTGCACAGCAAACAGCCGTCAGGTTGAAGGCAATGGCCGCAAAGCAAGGAGTCCGCGAGAGGCAGGTAATCGACATGCCCGAACCCGCTGAGGCTGAAGCCCGTGTCGATGACTTGCTGCCGCTCCTCGATCAAGAGTTGAGCCGTCTGCCGGAACAGTTTCGGAATCTGATCGTCCTGTGCGATCTCGAAGGCAAGACTCGCAAGGA
The DNA here is from genome assembly GCA_021413735.1 of Planctomycetota bacterium. Taxonomy (GTDB): domain Bacteria; phylum Planctomycetota; class Planctomycetia; order Gemmatales; family Gemmataceae; genus Gemmata. The sequence continues at coordinate 17,952 of JAIOPV010000290.1, read as the reverse complement.
AGTGGCCCAACAACTCGGCTGTCCCGAAGGAACGATTGCGAGTCGGTTGGCGAGAGCGAGGGCGATGCTGACGAAGCGGTTCGCTCGGCATGGGTTGACGGTCTCGGGTGCAGCAGTGGCGGCGGTGTTATCTCAGAGTGTGGCGTCGGCCTCTGCTCCGGCGTGTTTGATCGGATCCACGATCAAGGCCGCAAGCCTGATGGCTGCTGGGCAAGTGGCTTCGTCGGGACTGATTTCCGCGAAGGTGGTCGCTTTAACAGAAGGAGTGGTGAAAGCCATGTTCGTGAATAAGATCAAGAGCGTGCTGTCTGCTGTGCTGGTCGGCAGCATGGTTCTCGGCGGAGCCGGGACCGGCGTAAGCTTGTCCAATGGCGCGAAGGCGGTGGCCCAATCCGAGGCGAAGCCGCTCGTCGCCCTGGTGGCTGCCCCAGTTGAACCGCCCAAACTCGAAGCTCAGAAAAAGGAAGTTGAGGAAAAGCTCCAACAATTGCGGAAGCAACTTCAAGAATTAGAAGCTCGGAAAGTCGCTGAGGACAAGCTCCAACAATTGCTGAAGCAACTCCACGAGTTGGAAGCCAAGAGAGCAGTCGAGGCGAAGAAAGCAGTCGAGACCCCGAAGCCCGCACTGCCAGTGAATCCGTTTCAGGGTGGTGGCGGTCTTCAACCACCAGCGGGTGTGACGTGGCATCTCGCGTCGCCACAACCCCCTGGCGATCCCGCCATCGCAACTCTGCAAGGCTTGCTCAAGTCGTCCGATCCCAAGGTGGTCGCGCAGGCGAAGGAGTTGCTTACTCTGCTGACGAAGAAACAACCCGTACTGGGCGGCGGTGGATTGGGCGGAGGTGGATTGCCGTTCAGATTTGAACTTGCGCCCGGTGGCAAAGCGGAACTCGTTCCCCCCGCTGGCAAACCGGGCACGTTTGAATACGAACTGAAATTCGATGTGCCGAAGGGAGACGGCGACAAACCGAAAGTGGTGTGGATGGCCGAAACAGCAACTGCCCGGATGACGACACCAACCGCTGGCAATTCCTCGCTGAAGTTGTCCTCTGACGGCAAGACCGCAGCTGTGGTGAGTGCGGATGGCACGATCACGATTTACGATGTCGCGTCGGGTAAGGAACAGATGAAGTTCCCCCGCAAGAACTGACTCGTGGAACACTGACGCAGCGGCGGGAAAACGAACCGGGGCGTGGGATTGATCCCACGCCCCGGTTTTGTTCATTCGAGTCTATTTGGAACAGGCCGGAATAACTTCCCGGTATTGGCTTTTGGTTTTGACCTCCCCCCTTGTGGTGGAGGTCGGCGAGGCTTTGCGAGACGGGTGGGGGAAGGCCTCAACAATTGTAAAGGCATACCCCCACTCGCTCCTCGAAGACTCGGAGCGACCTCCCCCACAAGGGGGAGGTCAATACCAAGACCGATCTTCGGGTTGGGAAGTTATTCCGGACACGTTCCTTTCTCGACCCGGTTCTAATTGCCGGGCGGCATCGGTTTGACACCCGGAGGAACTCCGATACCACCCGGAGGCACCACACCACCTGGAGGCGGTTGCGGGAAGCCCCCACCTGGAGGCACCACACCACCCGGAGGAGGACCGAACCCACCCGGTCCACCGCCAACCGGCCCATCATTCAGATCGTCGAGCTTCAGCACAGCTCCATTGAGCATCACAATGTAATCGCTCTCCGGCGACACCAGGAATGCACCTCCGAGAAAAGCCTCGCCTGCCTTCTTCATCGACGCAACTTGCTTGTCACCGATGAACTTGTCCGACGTCTCATATACGTCGAGGCCAGTGCCGTTAATCTTCGGATGGTGCGAAGAACAGATCAGGTATTTCCCGTCCGGAGACACCGCGACATACCCGTTGTTCGACACACCCGTGTTCACCTGCCGCATCGCTTCAACCTTCTTTCCGTCGGCATCGAGAACGTGAATTTCACCCTGCGGAATCCCAACCCCCCCGACGCCGTTCGGATCGATTGGCCCGATGCCACCCATCGGCGGACCACCCAAACCACCACCGATGCCACCCGCCGGAGCCGTGTTCAGCGAACTTGCCACGATGCGACCGTCCTTCGCGACCGCCAGGCTATACGCAGGCTTCGGCAACGTGAAACTGGCTCCGACTGTCATCGTGTTCGCGTCCACCACCATCAGCGGCGAAGCCGCCCCTGCTGGCATGTTCGCGGTGATGTAGACCTTCTGACCATCCGGCGACAGAAGCATGTCCCAACCTGCATTCGGGAGGTTCACCGACTTGGTCGTCTTCCGATCGCTGGTATCCACGCGGAGAACCTGCGAGGTGAGCCTTCCACCCTGGAGCGGTATGGACGTGAGGATGTACAGATACTTGCCGTCGTTGGAGAGTGCGATGTCGCGAGTCGTAATCTTCGAGAACCCGACGCCGACCGTCGCAACGGGCTTGAGATCGGTCTTCTCGTCGAACTTGCCGCTGCGAAGTTGAGCAAGGTCGTACACCGCCATGTCGCTGATGTAAGCGGGGCGATCGAACTGATTGTTGGTCGGATCCCAGCCTGCACCGATGGTGGAGATGTAGAGCAATCCCTTTTGCGAATCGATGACGGCACGGCTTGCGCTGCTCGGAATGTTGACCGTTCCTTGCAGTTTGAAATCGGGGTAGCTGTATCGCTGAATCGTGCCAGCGAATCGTGGTCCGACCTTGCGGCTGCCGACGACGATCAACTCCTTCTTTTCCGTGTCGAACGCACCGGCGTTGAATGCGTTGTTGAGCTTGGCCGCGAGCTTACCAGCCACTTCGCCCCCAGCCGGCGGCATTGGATTGGGGCCGATCGGTGGTTTTGGATCCGTGATGGGTGTTGGGGGTACCGGGGTGCCAATTGGCGGTTTTGGATCCGTGATGGGCACCGGAGGCACTGGATTCTTCGACGGCGGGTCATTGATGACGACCGGACCGCCCGTGTTTTGTGAAGCACTGATCTTTACCGAAGCCATGAATCGCTGCGATTGGGCGCTGAACGCGGCATAGTTATCCGCACCGACTCCGAAGAGGTACATGTTCTTTCCGGCGATAACGAATCGCATGACCCCGCCAAGCGATTCTTTACCCGCCGAGCCGGCGATCTGCATTTCCTTGCCTGGAAAGCCATTCTGCTGGATATCCGCCCGTCCCGTTAGTCGCACCTGAGTTGTCTTGCCGAAACCGCCCCCGCCGAATCCACCGCCCCCGGCACCGTTGTTCATCCCGCGCTCAAATTCGGTGACCGACTGATTCAGCACTTGCGGGATGAGATTTGGAGGAAGCACCTGGGGCAACGGGACCACGAAGGCAAAGAATGCACTGTCTTTCGCTGGAGATTCCAGAAGGAAGCCCCTCACGGTAGCCCCCCCTGCTGTGTTTTCGTTCCGCTGAGTTGGTGTCCCCGGCATTTCGCACGCGAACTCAGCCCCCACGTTGACTGGTTGCCAGTTGGTAGCCACGACAGGCGCGACTGGCGTGTTTGGGGCCGTTGTGTTGGCAGGCGTCGTGGTGCTGCTGCTGTTCGAGGCCGTGTCGTCCTTTTTGGTGGCACTGCCGAAAAACACCTTGGTGATCACGCCAATCAGGAAAAGAACCGTCAGCAGGCCGCCACCGTAGTAGGCGATCTTCGAGGGCTTCTCCTCGTCGTCATCCTGCTTCTTTTTCTTCGACTTCGGGCGATCATCGTCATCATCGTCGAGCGGCCGCTTCTTCGCGGAACCGCCCTTGAACGCTGTCCCTGCTCCTGCTGCCGCAATCTTCGTTTTCTTGGCGGGAGTGGCTTTCGTCTCGGGTTCGTCCTCGTCTTCGTCTCGTATCGCGGCCTTGGCTTTTGGGGTCGCCGGCACCGTTTTGGTACCCGACCCGAACGGCTTCTTGGTTGCTTCCCCAGTCACACCCGCGAGTTCGTCCGACACAGTCACCTGCGCCTTGCAAGTGATGCAGCGGATTGTCTTGCCGACAAGTTCGTCGGGCACGTCGAATGCGGCATCGCATCCCGGACAGATGATTGGAATCGTCATGAATTCCTCGTTTCAACCGCTGGCAGAATGAGAGCAAATAATAGAACGCAATCTCGATCTGAGACCGACAATTTCTCACCGATCAGAGTACCGGCTTCGGCCACCATTCGCAATGACGAATGACCTTGTGATTTCACCATCCGCTCAGGCAACATCCGGTGCCAGGACCGCCTGCGATTATCGGCAGAATCCGCCTCTCAAACGGCAGTTTCAGGTACTCGTCGCGGCTGTATAACACGCGACCCCCCACAATCGTTTGCGTGACATGCGTGGTGTGCTCGAATGGATCGCCATCGTACAGCACTAAATCGGCAACCTTGCCCTTCTCGATGCTGCCGTAATCCTTGTCGATGCCGAGCAGCTTCGCCGCGTCGATGGTCACCGCTTTTAGAGCGATTTCGGGGTCGAGCCCACCAAAACCAACCGCCATCGCCATTTCGTGCCGCAGCACTCGCACCTTCGGCACATACCCCTCGAAGCCCGTGCCGAGAGTGAAGGGAATACCCGCTGCGTGAAGCGCCGTTGCGTTCCCGGTGAAGCTGTGTAGCGTTTCCATGTTCCCGCCGGCTCGCTGCATCGTGGGATGAACCACAACCGTGACGCCGGCCTTCTTCAGTTCGTCGGCCATGCGGTAGGCTTCGGTGCCGAGCGCGATCACTGGCTTCAGTTTGAACTCGGCCGCAATGCGAAGGGCGGTCTGGATGTCGTCCTTGCGGTGTGCGGCGAAGTACACGGGAATCTTGCCTTCGAGCGCCGGCACGAGGGCGGCCAACTTCGGCGAGCCAGGAGCGTCCTTCTTCGCGCGATACGCATCGGCATCGGCGAACGCCTTGCGAACAAGAGCTGCGGTGCCCATTCGCGTGCTCGGCCCCTTCCCCTTGTACGACTCTTTCGGCGCTTCTCCGAGATTCACGAGTATCGCCGCGACCGGCTTGATCGCCGCGCTTTCGACCGTCGCTCCGTCTGTGCGGAAAATGCCGGATTGCCCCGCGATCACGTTCTGCCTGCCGGGGGTTGTGTGAACCACCGTGACGCCCGTTGACTGAAGGAAATCGAGGAGCGGCTCGCGAGGGTTGAAGCCATCGTAGACCCGCAGATCGGCCTGGTTCGGGTCGCTGAGTTCGTCCTGATCCTGGTCGGCGGGAATGTTCCACGCACCGGTAAGCCCCGCAACGCTGAACGAGTCGATGAGTCCTGGCGTGACGTGCTTGGCCTTGATGGTGGTGATACCCTTCAATGTCACTTCGTGAGTCGGTCCAACGTGTTCGATCTTCCCATTTTTGAGGACAATTACGACTTTGTCGTGAGTCGCAGCGTCGGAGTAGCCGGGGATATTCCACGCAAGGTGGATGCGTTCGGCTTCCACCGCGAGCCAAGTTGCAGCCTTATCCGTTTCGGCGTCGAATAGGTGTTGCCTTGCAACCAAATCGTGCGTCTGACGTTTCACGTTCCTGATAAATCGGAATGAAGGTAGTTTCTCGCCCGCCGGCAGCATGAAGCCGCCCTCGCGGTAACCGCGATCGGTGTCTTCGTCGAACACCTTCTTGCCCTCAATGAACGTTTGTTTCACTCGCGTGAAGGTGCTGAACGGTGCGCCCGAAAGCACAACGAAATCCGCGTCCTTGCCCTTCTCGAGCGAACCGATGCGGTGATCGAGGTGCATCAACTTCGCGGGCGTGAGCGTCATAGCCTTGAGTGCCAACGCTTCCGACATTCCGCCGCGAACCGCGATCGACCCCGTGTACAGGAAGAACCGCGATTCCGTGATGCTGTCGTCGGTGTTGATGCAGACCGTGACGCCCGCTTTGTCGAGGATGTAGGCGTTCTCTTCGAGGATGCCGATGGTCTCGGCTTTGCCGCCGGGCGAGTCGATGAGCGTCAGCGACACGGGAATCTTCTTCTTCGCCAGGATGTCGGCTACGCGATACCCCTCGGTCGCGTGTTGCAACACCAACTCGAAGCCGAACTCTTCCGAGATGCGAATGGCCGTCATGAGATCGTCGGCCCGGTGACAGTGGAAGTGAACCGTGCGTTTCTTCTCCAACACTTCCACTACCGCTTCGAGGTTCACATCGCGATCGACTTTCGTACCGGCGTCGAGTTTCGCCTTGTATTCCTTGGCTTTCTGGAAGGTCTCGCGTTGCAGAGCGGCCACCTTCATTCGCGTGAACGGTGCCTGCTGTTTGTTCTTGCCGTAGCCCTTGGGGTTCTCGCCGTTTGCCATCTTCAAGCCGCCAAGAATGTCGCCGCCACCCGGCAAGCGACCGTTGATCCGCATCTCCTCGACCGAGCGGCCACGCAGTTTCACGTACAGCGTTTCGCCACCGATGACGTTCCCGGAGCCCGGCATGATGTTCGCCGTGGTGATGCCACCAGCCGTGGCCATGCGAATGCCCGGGTCGTCGGGGTTGATGGCGTCGATGGCTCGCACGCCAGACTGAACCGGCCCGCTCATTTCGTTGCCGTCGGAGTTCGCGGATACGCCCGGCTTGCTCCACACGCCGATGTGCGAGTGCGTGTCGACCATTCCGGGGATGACCACCGCACCCTTGAGGTCGATTTGCGTGTCTGCGACCGTGTTCGGTTTGCCGCTGCCGATGGCTTCGATCTTGCCTGCTTTCACGATGAGGAAGCCGTTTTCGAGGGGCTTTTCGCCGGTGCCCGTGTGGATGGTCGCGTTAAAGTACAGCGTCGTGCTGTCGGCCTTGTCGGGCTTCTGCGCGGCGGTTGTGGGAAGCCGCAACGCCACCACTGCGAAGGTCAGTGACAACGCGATGACACTCGTAACAATGCGGATCATGCTGACCTCAGTGGAGCAGAGCGGAAAGCGGGGAAGACAAAACCGGGAAGCGTGGAAGACAAAAACCGAATTTCGGGCACGGGCACGGGCACGGACAAGGACAAGAGAAACCGGGGTCGGTTATGTCGGGGAATCGGCTTTTGTGTTGCGAGGGGCGCCGGATTCCAAGCCGTGAATCATCCGAATCAGCATCGCCACAACACGCAGCAACATCTCGCGACCAATCTCCAGCAGTTTCTCGTCGGTGAGTTTACGCACTCGGGCAACATCAAGAGCAGCGGCACACTCGGTCGCGGATCGCTTTGCCATCCGGTAGAACCGTGCTTTCTCCGCTCTGCTGAATTCGCCTGCGCCCTCAGCGATGTTCAGCACCACGGAAGTTGCTGCTCGGTCCAACTGATCCGCGAGGTTGTGTCGGCCCGTTGGCAACTTCGCGATGACTTCACCCACCGTCGCCACGAATTCCAGGGCAATTTGGTACACATCCAACTTCTCGTGGTCGAACGTGGTCATGGGCGACTGTCCTTGCTTGGCTATCACAGGCAGGCGGTAAGCGGCAAAGACACAAACCGAATTTCGGGCACGGGCACGGGCAGGGGCACGGGCACGGACAAGAGGAAAAGGCCATACCGCTCCACCGCTGAGATTGTGCGTTGCCCCGCTTCGCGTCTTGGGTTTGTCCGTGCCCGTGCCCCTGCCCGTGCCCGTGCCCGATTCCTGACTTTCCCGTCTTCCCCGGTTTTGGTCTTCAGCCTTTTCGGTCCTTTGATCCGAAACGACGGAACGATACTGAAGCTAACCGGTTGCAATCCCGGTCGCCAGAGGTATATCATTCGCGTTGTATACCCGTCACAAATTCCGTTCTGTTCGCCCTATCGTGAGGAGGATATGCCGATGAGCTTCAAGATGCAGCGCGTTCACGTTTTCCATGCCGAAGTCGACGATAAGCCGGGCGGCATCGCTGGCAAGCTGAAAAAACTCGCCGAGTCCGGAGCACATCTCGAATACGTGTACAGTCAGCGTTCAATCAGCAAGCCCGGTATGGGCGACCTCTACGTTGCGCCACTGAAGACGAACGCTGAGATCACGGCCGCGAAATCGGTTGGCTTGCACGAAGTGGGCGATCCGATCGTCATGCGGGTCGAAGGCGACGACAAGACTGGCCTCGGCGGTCGGCTCACACAGGCATGGGAAATGGCTGGGATCAACCTTCACGGATTGGTGATGTCCGTGATTGGCGGGCGATTCGTGGGATACGCCACGTTCGACAGCGTCGCGGACGCGAACCGAGCAGCGACGATCCTCGCCGAACTCGGCACAGCCTGAGGGTAGGATGAAGGCTGAAGGATGAATCGAATCAGCGGTGTTGGTTTCGATTCATCCCTTTCCTCTGGGTAGTGGTGGCAGGTCGCCGAGCGGCCCAGATAACTCGTGGATGATGTATCGCCCACACTTTGGATTCCCGTTGCGGTCTGTCGAACGAAATACCGCCGGCTTGTTAAACGGGAACAGTTGCTTGTGGTCAAGCGACAACCCCGCCGGAAGCAAGTCATCCTTACTCACCGGCGGTCCGAGCATTGCTGCCTTCACGTTCGGATCATCTTGGCCAAGCCCGGCCCAGCCAAGGTCGCTCACTGCATACTTCGCTTTACCGGCGCACGGAAAGAGATCGCCCAGCACGCGCATGTACGCTTCCGGACTGATCCCCATCGCCGTGTTGGTGTGCATGTAACGCAACCCCGGCTGCAGGTTCATCGTCAGATACAGGACGTGCGGCGAATCGTGCCATGCGATCAGTTCGCGATCACCCACGCCTCGCTTGCGAAGTTCATCCGCCACTTCTTCCAACTCAACCCACCCCGGCGACGCCTCGTGATCCTGGTAGCGCTTGATGTGGTCCCACAAGACGTATCGGTCGTGATCCGACTTGTTGATCTCCCAGCAATCCCACCAGTAACCCATTCGTACCGGGTCCGCGAGCGGGTGCCGCACGAGGTAATGCTCTTTGTCTGGGTCTTCGCCGGTGCTGTGTCCATCGTGGGCGGCAACCCTCATGAGCGTCGCGTGCAGTGTCGGTGATGAATCGGCAATCACCCAGGCCACCCCGCACACCGTCAACCAGACAACGACAATGAACGGCATCGCCCACCGATGAGCCGCCCACAGTCCGAACATGATGAGCGTTTCGGCCATGTGAACGTACATGAACCCGCGCTGAATGTAGAACGCCTGAAACGCCCACACGAGCCAGAGCGTCGCCATCGTTCCGCGAACAAAGCGTGCATTCGGGCCGGCTTCGCGATCCCAGAGCCACGCCGGAAGCCGTCTGCCCACTTGCCCAGGTTCGGGACCGGTCGCTGCTGACGAACCACGCCACGGAACCGCGTCGAGGATGGAGAGCAATGCGAGTGGAAGCGTCAGCGTTAGCCAGAGGCTCCACGGCGGAAACCAGTGCAGTTCCAGATCGACCCGATCATCGAGTTCACGCCGACCTAACGCTGCGTATTCGGGAGCCCACTTTTCCAAGATCAGTCTGAAGTGCGGATCCCACGTTCCGGATTCCACGAGATGGTAGACTCCCGCAGCACCAAGCGCGAGACCACCGAGGAGATTCCCGAACAGGTCGGCCGCGAATGCTCGCCACGGACTGGGCGAAACGGCTGCGAGTCGTCGAGCGGTGATGAGCCACACACCAGCCGCCATCAGCACGACGTGCGGCTTGATCCACACAGCCGACGCCCACAACAAACCTTCCAGAACGGCCATCAGGAACGGCTGCGTCGAAGGCTTTTCCAGTCGCCGCAATCGCAGCACGACCGCAAGCAGAATCGGCAACGCCATCCACGTGTCGCGCTGGCAGTGTGCCATCTCGACCGCGAACGGATACAGCAGCGACACCCCGACAATCGCCCACCAACGAGCGACCAACGATGCCCCGCCGCGCTTCGCGAGATGGTCAATGAGCAGAACGATTCCGGTCACGATTGCGAGATCGACACAACGAAGCGAGAACGCCCCGTAACCGAGAACGGCTCGGATGCCCGCCAGCACCCACACGAAACCGGGGAGGTTGGTGTCGAAGACGTCGCGGTAGTGAACGCCGCCGGTGAGGATGTTTCGTGCCGCGAGATCGTACAGCGATAGGTCGCACCACAGCGGCATCCGCAGGTAGATCGGTAGACCCGCGAACAAGACGACCGCGGTGATGATCCGGGGAAGCCAAACCGACCGCCACGGGCAAGACAATTTGACGGGCATACGCAACCGCAGAGAGAAAAGCGTTGTTCAATTCAGGATACGAAGTCTCGTGTGAACCACGGGGGTTTATCACTTCGGAGGTTTTGGCGATGGCGGGAACGGCGGCGCACCAGCCTCGATCCAACGGCGAATCGTGTCGATTTCTTCCGGTTCCATCCGAGGTTGGTTCATCGGCGGCATCACACCTTTTGCGTCCTCTGCCAAGAGGAGCAACTTGTAAAGCTCCGACTCGTCCGGGCTGCCAGGCTTAACCACCGCTCGCGTGTCTATCAACAGGTTGTGATCCATCACCCGAATGCCTCCCTTCTCATCCTTGAGTTGATGGCACTCGTAGCAATGATGAACGAGTATCGCCTTCACCTCGGCGGCCAACTCAGAACGCGGAACCACCGGTGGCGTTGGCGAAGTCGGGTCTTCCGGTGGAAATTCCGGAGCGCCCCCCGCGATCCAATCCCGCAAGATCCCCAACTCCAACGGCGTCACTCGCGGCAAGTAGAGTTCGTCTTCCTTTGGAGGCATCGTGCCATCGACAATTCGCTGAATCAGGCGGGATTGGTCGGGGTGCCCCGGAACCACATTCTTGCGGCTCAAATCGAGCAACGAAGCACGATCGAGCACAAGGAAACCGCGTTCAGACTTGCTGCCGCCGTGACACTCATAGCAATTCCGCTTCAAGATTTCGCGTGCCTGCGGAGCAACTGCAACCGCCTTCTTTCGACTCTGTTGGCGTTCGATGTACCCACTCTGCCAGACGATCAACGCTACCGAAGCGACCGCGAGAAGCACGAGTCCGCTGGCCCGGATCGGGCGGCGACGGCACCATCTCAGGGTGCGAACGGTCCGCGACAGAGGCCGTGCCTTCACGGGAAGCCCACCAACAAACCGACGAAGATCGTCGGCCAGAGCCTCGGCGCTCGGGTAGCGATGCGAGGGCTTCTTCTCCAGGCACTTCAAGCAAATCGCTTCGAGGTCACGCGGTATCTCGGGCCGAATTGAGCGAGGGGCATCCGGCTCGTTCCGCGACACCATCTGGAGTGTTTCGAGAACGGTGCCAGCCTGGAACGGCGGTCGGCCGGTGAGGGCTTCGTAGAGAATTGCGCCGAGGGCGTACTGATCGCACGCGGGGCCGCTGGTGTTGCTTCGGCCTTCGGCCTGTTCGGGAGCCATGTAGCACGGGGTGCCAACAACTTCACCCGTTGCGGTGTGGTCCGTGTCGGCACCGAGCCGCTTCGCCAATCCGAAATCAGCGACCTTTGCCAGCGAAGCGGAAGGAGTCAGCGGGAACGCGACAGTTTCAGCGTTCTCGTTCATCTTCCCAGGATCAATTTCGGGCTTCGCAAGCAGAATGTTTCCGGGCTTCAGATCGCGGTGAACGATGCCTCGAGTGTGGGCATGGTGGATGGCCCGTGCCAGCACTTCCAGCAGTTCCGCGGCAGCAATCGGAGGGAGTGGACCATTGGAGAAACACTTCGATAGTGTGCCACCTTCGAGGTACTCCATCGAGAAGTACGAGTGACCATCGACTTCGCCGACCTCGTAGATTTGCACGATGTGCGGGTGCTGCAACTGCGCCACCGCTTCGACTTCGACACGGAAGCGTGCCAGTTGCTTCGGCCCAACCCGGAAGCCCGCGATCATCTTCAGAGCAACGATTCGCCGCAGCTTGACCTGAGTTGCCTTGTAAATGACGCCCATTCCGCCCTGGTCGATGACATCAATCAGTTCGTAACCGAGCGGAAGTAACTTCTCGGCGAGGTGCCTCGGAACGCTGGGATTGCCGCCACCTGCACCGGGAAGCGTCGCGTATTGCCCCAAACCCAGAAGCGCCTCCATCGACTCAAAGGCTTTGATGCGTGCTGCGAGTTCGTCGGTCAACGCCGGATGATCGACGCACAGTTCACGCACCGACGCAGGCAGCCCACGTTGTCGGAGGTCTTGCCAGCGGATGAGGAGTTCGTCGATTGTGCCTGAGATGGACACCTTTGGGCTCCGACTACTCGCCGCTTGCGGCGTAGCGTCACACCGAGCGCTCCGCCGCCAGTGGCGAAGTCCAAGAACTCAACCGGGAACCGTTGTGGTGGCTGCTCTCGGGATTGTACACTTCGGTTTCGTGTCAGGGCATCCGATTTGCACCCGAAGACCTCCTTCGTGCTGCTTGCTGTAGAATGTTCCTGCGGGTTGTGTTCGATACCGACTGGAACGTCCGGGGATTCTCCTTGTCTCCTAGTCTCCCTGTTTCACTGTCTCACTGCCTTCCCTTGCTGGCGTCCGCTGACGTCTCTACTGGACCGTCCGATCTCACCTCCATGATCCTGGGTCTGGTCGCGATTCCGATCCTGATTTCGATCAATGGCTTCTTCGTGGCTGCGGAGTTCGCACTCGTCTCCATTCGCCGAACTCGCGTTGAGGAGTTGGTGAACCAGAAGCAGCCCGGTGCGGCTTCCCTGATGCACGCCATTACCGATCTGAACCGCAGTGTGGCCGCGTGTCAACTCGGGATCACGGTTGCCAGCCTCGCGCTCGGGTTCGTCAGCGAACCGGCCATTCACCACCTGATCCAACCGTTGTTCACCGGTCTCACGAAGGAATGGACACAGGTTTTATCGGTCTTCATCACCCTCTGCCTCGTCACGTACATGCACGTCGTGTTTGGCGAGCAGATGCCCAAACTCGCGGCCCTTCAGGAAGCGGAGTTGATTGGCATGTGGGTGGCCCGACCGGTGACTCTGTTCGGGCGTGTCTCAAGTCCGCTGATTCGGCTCATGAACGGATCGAGCAACTGGTTCCTTCGTCGGCTGGGCTACAAGGGCACGGGTGACGAAGGTGAGGTTCACACGGTGGACGAACTGCGTCTGCTGGTCGAGGACAGCGAGGAGGCTGGCGAGATCGACGCCGACGCTGCCGACATGGTGCTGAACGTGTTTGCGTTGGCCGACAAGCGAGTGCGAGACTGCATGGTGTCCCGCGAGAAGATGGCGGCGCTCGATGTGAACAGTCCGCCCGACAAGGTCATGGAAGTCGCACGACTTGGAGCGCACACCCGGTTGCCTGTGTTCGATGCCACTCCCGACAAGATCGTTGGTATCGTGAATACCAAGGATCTGTTCTTCTTGTTCAGCACGTCAGGGGTGGTGCTGTTGGAAGACGCTCTTTACCCGGCAACGTTCCTCGATCCGGACGAACCGGTGTCGAACGCCTTCCGACTCTTTCGCAAATCGCATCGCCCGATGGCCGTGGTTCGCGACTCAAACGGAACCGTGCTCGGGCTTATCACGCTTGAGGATGTGCTGGAAGAGATCGTCGGCGATATCGAGGACGAACACGATGTGCCTGTGCCGAAGTTGAAGCTGGCTCGTCGCCGAGCGGCGATGGTGGCTCCAAAGCCGAATGCGTCTGGATTGCATCGGCCTGCACCGCCGAAGGAGAAGCCGAAAAGTTAGCCGCGAACGTTGGCTGAACCACCATGGTCACCACACTCGAAGCGCTGCATCAAGCCATCATCGCCAGCCCCGAAGATCGCACCGTTCGGCTGGTGTACGCCGATGCGCTCGACGAAACCGGCGACACAGTAGACGCAACTCGTGCCGAGTTCATTCGAGCGCAGATCAATCAGGAAGCGGCCCCCGTGGCGATGCCGTTTCACTCGTCGGTGCGTCGGATTCCTGAACTGTTCGAGGAACACTGGCCACGCTGGTGGCGACCTGTGTGCGAAGCTGCGGGGCTGCCGTTGCCGTATGTTCCGCGTCGTCGGCTGCGAGATCGCATTGTGCGAGCGGTCGGGCGGGAACTGAAGCCGGCGAACTGGCCATATCTCCACACAGAACACGACACGTCAGTGCATCTCGGCGGCATGTCGATTCGCTTCGTGGCAGGGTTCCCCGAAGAAGTGCGGTTCCTCAACATGGACCCCGTGGAGAACGTCCCGGAACTGGTGCATCGTTGGGGCGACGCGATGCCGTTGGTCCGGCTTGCGTTCTCGTTCACCGTCGAACCCGTGCAATGGGAACGCATCCATGGCCCGCACCTGGAGCGACTTTCGGAACTGACCTTCGACAGCCTTCTTTCGAACACCGCGATGCTGGTCACGGGGTCTGAACACCTCACGGCGTTGACCAAACTCACGGTGAATCCCCTCGGGGCCAACGCCGACACCATCCGCTTTCTTGCGACGTCGCGGGCATGGCCGAAGTTGCGGTCGCTTCACTTCACGGGTCGGCTGAATCCGGACGCGGTTCGCGATCTCGCGGCGAACTGCATTCACGAACATCTCGAAGAACTCGACATGATGATCGGAACGCCGGGGCTATTTGGCGGTGCGGTGGCTCAGGCGCTCACCGATGTGATTCGACTGTTCACGCAATCGGTCACGTTCCCAGGCACGGCGGTCGTGCAATGGGCCGACTTCGGGCCTGCCTTTGAAGCCCTCGCGGCCGCACCGTGGGTGAAGAAGCTCCGTCGTCTGCGGATCTCCTGCGACAGCCCCACGGGCATTCTCGGCTTGCTCGGCGAACGGCTGTACGGATCGGCCGAGCGTGCTGCCGACCTGATTCCGGACGCAGCGGTTTACTCGCTGGTCAACGCGATGAATCCGGACACTCTGGAACGCCTGACGTTACCCGGCGCGATCATCGGACCGTCCGTGCGGGAAGAGTTGATGAGTCGCCTCGGTACTCGCGTCGCGTTCGGTTAAGAATCGCCGCTTGCGGCTTCGCAGGCTGTGGCCTGCGAAGCCGCAAGCGGCGAAACCAAATTTATTGTTCCCACCGGTCATAAAGCTCGAACAGCACCTCACGCAGACTACCGCGATGGTGCCGTAATCGTGCCGCGATGTCGAAGTCTGTCAGTACCCAGTCGCCGCCCGTCGGCAACAGGCTCCGAATCAGTTCGGCGGCCGATTCGTGGGTCACGTCCGTGCGTCGCAGTTGCGGCAATCCCATCGAGCGGTGAGCTGTCACGAGCAACCCGCATCTGTTCCGTCGGCAGTGCCGTTTCAGCCGCCATCGCGTGAAGATTCCGAGTTGCTCGAAGCCGTCGATGACGAGGATGCTTCCCGGCGAACGCGACTCGAACGCTTCCAGCGACAGCGTACGATGCGTCGCGTTCAGGCGAATATGGTGGACTTGCCACGCGGTGAGCGCCGGAAGCAGCGACGCGAGAAGCGTCGATTTACCGCTTCCGTGCGGTCCGACGATCTCGCCCCAACCAGATGTTTCGTGCAACCTGCGAATCATCGCGGCAAGGCCGTCAGGCGTCGGGAACCGAAACGGAATCACTCCGGGTTGCACGAACCGCGTCGAGAACGGATTCATCCTCGGAAGGTGATCGACTGGCGTCATGTTCGTGCTGGCGGGGTGAGCGTGAACTCGACATCCTTGACCACTTCGCGAGTGCTGCCGTCGGATTCCCAGCGAACGCGGAGCCTTGCGAGCCAGTGAATCTTGATGAGCTTCCCATCGTAGCTCCACGGCGTCGGCGGCAACGCGACCGCGAACGTGTTCGGATTCGGAAACGCCGCGAGCGTGCCATCGTCTGGCTTCCACGCCTCGTAATACACGACGCCAATGTCTTCGGTTCCCTTGCCAGACGTTCGCCACAGCACGGAGAACTCGATGCTCTTGGTGTCGGCCGGCGGGCCGCCAGCGAGCACGAATACGCCCGTGAGTTCGCCTCGTGGTGCGAGCGCTCTCGATGCCAGTTCCAGCCCAATGTTTGGTTCGTCGATCACAACGCCCCCGGACTGACAGTGACATTGAAATCGTTGCGAAACGGAAGCAAACCCAGCACGCGGCCGGTCACGCAAACCGTCCATTTGATTTTGTTGTTCGGGGCACTGAACGAGTGCATCGCATCCGGCGGCACAATGAATTCCGCTGCGAGCGGTAAACCGCCACCGGTCGGGGCTTCATCCGGGTCCGAGATCAGCTTCGTCACGACTTCCCGTTTGGCGGTCGATTGGCTCGTGCCAGCAACGTAGGTGGCTTCCTCCGTGCAGATGAGCCGTACTTTCACACGCGCGAGCGGAACAAGTCCGTACTGCGCGAGTTGAATGCGAACGGTCGCCCCGATTGCGATGGGATGATTGGAAAGTTCCACGGCCACACGACCCACGAGTAGCGAAACGATCCAATTGAGTGCGGCGTAAAGTGTCGCACCGATCAACACCAGCCCGATCAGCACGAAGGGCGTGAGGAACAAGACCTCGACCCACTGCACGACCTGCCCACGATTCCACCGTGCGAGAATCGGCAACACAAACCCGCTGACGACGGAATTCCAGATCACGGCGATGACAGCGATACAACCCAACTGGCAGCCAGGCGGAACGCCCGTCCGCAAAATGCTGTGCGGAAGCACCTTGCCCGGTTGCGTTTCCTCAACCTCAACCGTTGGGAATTCGCCTCGCTCCTCGATGGGTGTGGATTCGGCCTTGGTGCCGGCTTCGACGCCCGCTCCCGCGGCTGCCGCTGCTTCGCTTTCCGGTGACGGCGCATTTCGGACCGCTTCACGGGCGGCTCGAATGGCTCGCGGGAGGGCAAACGAGCCGCAGATGAGAACGAACGCGACAGGGGGACCGAGGAACGCAACTGGAAGGATCCATACGGGAGCCTGAGCAAAAGCCGCCCACAACGCGAGTCCAACGCCGACCAATCCCGCCACGCTGCAACCAACGAAGAACCACACGCACGCATAGCGCGACATGGTGCCCGTTGGCAATTGTGGTTCGGGATTGTCGTCAGTCATCCCTTGCGGCTCCGTTCCATGGGCGGAAGAGTATTAAACCCATTTCAGGATGAAGCAGCACCGACCAAATCGAGATCGGCGAATCGTCAGTGTTCGAGTTGAAACCAGTCAGGCGATGTGGCTTCGTACTTCGTGTAAGTGTCGTCCACGTCAACTGGCGAGAACGCGATTCCCTTCGCTCCTAACTCGATGCTCAATGCATCAAGCGCATCGACTTGCACCATGTATTGCCTGGTCACGCAACTCCCCACGAGGTCGAACCGTGTCGCCTCGGCGTAAACTCGCTCGTAATCGTCGGGCTTGTTGCGAAGCATGTGCGTCCAGAACGACGTCAGTCGTGCCTTGAACGCCGATTCCGATTCCAGCGGCTCCGCGAGAAGTGTCACGCAAACGTATTCGGTCAAGGACACGGCTCCTTCACAGTGCCTCGAAAATCCGAAGCACGAAGCACGAAATCCGAAAAAAGCACAGGTCGATGGCTTTGTTTCGGATTTCGTGCTTCGAATTTTGGATTTTGAAGCGCTGTCATCCCTTGCGAGGGAGAATGTTCAGGCTGATCTCGGTCTTCGCCACGCAGATATTCTTGTAGCCAACCGTGACGACGCCAAGTGCAGGCCCCGACGACGCTTCCCAGGGGACGTGAAGTTCAAACAACAACCGTCGCGGCGAACCTCGCCAGATGAACGTCAGCAATGACTTCGAAACCCCTGCGCTCGTCACCGTCAAGTGAACCGCAAGTTCCGTGTCGCGAACCACCATCGCGCCAACGCACCCCGTGCCGAGCAGTTCCGCATCACTTTGAATTGCGCGAGAGAGAGTGCGAACGCTATCGGTCACTTCCGGAGTGTGCAGGTTCACCATCACCGTGACCGTCTGACCAGGCACAACCGCTGGCGGGCCAAGCACACTGAGGTGAATCACATCCGGCGCCGCCTTCCCGGATATCAACCGCATCAGCTTCCGCCAAACCGACGGTTTCCTCATGGGCAGTGGCGCAATCGCGTCCGCTTCCTGAAAGGGAGGAGGGGCAAGACCGATCCCACTCAGCGGATTCGATGAGCGTTTCGGTGCCGCTTTGGGGATGTTGTGCCCCGAATCCCCGTGCCCTTTCGAGGGGATTGATGAAG
>JAIOPV010000285.1 GCA_021413735.1 Planctomycetota bacterium | reverse complement strand
TAAACCCCGTGGCTCGCAAATCACTACGCGTCACTTGATGATGATGTTGTCGTAGTAGCAGTTGGCACCGGGCGCACCGACCGTAGCGTTGGTCACGTAGCCGTACAGACCAGCGGAGCCAACGCGATTCGGGCTGGGGTCTTCCAGTTCGACCGTCCATGCCGCAGGTTCGGCGTCGCCTCGCTTCCACACCTTGCCACGCACGATGGCCGTCTTCTCCTTGTGCTCGATGGAGAGCTTCGCCGTGTACCACACGTTCGGTTGCCAGTCGAAATCAATCACCTTCGTGATTCGTGGGCGGGCTTCCCACGAGATCAATCGAAGCTGTCGCTTCTTGCTGTCCGGATCCGTTTTTCCATCCAGAACCAGCGTGTAGCGACTGTTAATCAGCCCGAAGTCGGCTAGCCCGCCGCGAACTTCCGTGCCCATCAAATCGGCCTGGATCGTGTAGTTCGCGGAGTCCGGCATCGTGATGTACGCGTTCGCCTTTGCCAGCGGCGGACGCGGGTTGTCGTTGTTCTTCGACAGCACGATGTTGCCGTCCGCGAGCTTCTCGACGGTGAACTTACCGTTGGCGTTCACCCAGCCCGCGGGCGACGATCCCGGCGGTGACTTCTCGAAGTCTTGCTTCCATGTGGTCGATGGTGCAACACGAACGCGGGCACGCGGCGACTTGAACTCACCGCTCTCGAACTCGATGTAACCCTGTTGAGCAGGAAGCGGTCCGAGCGTGAGTTCGCCGGTGTCAGAGAGTTTGCCCGCCAGCGGTGGCGGTTGTGCGCCGGTCGGCGTCTTCGCGGGAGTGACGATCGACCATGTCCCCTTGGTGTCAGCGCGAGAATCCTTCACCTCGCGGCCGTTTGCATCAACGTAGATCACTTTGAACTGCACCTTCTCGCCGGGCTTCATCACGACATCGGCGGGGAACAGTCGCACGCCTGCGATGGCTCCCTCTTTGAAGGGCGTTTCCTCGGGCATCGGCGTGTACTTCACGGTTTCCGGCTTCGCGTCCGGCAACCCCAGGCAGAACAGGTTCGCGGCCGAGACAAAGTAGACATGACCATTCACCGCGATGGGTGTGCCGTTCGTTTCGCTGTAGATCCCCTTCGGTTCCTTGAAGCGGTACTCGAACGTCTCATCGGGATCGGGTGCTTCGTTGCCCTTGAGCGTGATAATCATCATGCGGCGTTGCACGTCCATGATGTAAACCTTGCCGTCGGCCACGAGTGGCGAACCTCGAACTTCGTTTGCGTAGCGGTACTTCCAGAGTGGCTTGCCGGTCTTCGCGTTGAAGCAGTGCAGGTCACCCGCATCGTCCGGAGCGTAGATTCGTCCGTCGGCGATGGCAGGCGAAGCAAGCCCGAAGCGGATAGACTTGCGGAAATCCCAGACGACCGTCGGCTTGCCGTTCTTGTCGATCTTCGAGGCGTCAAGGCAAATGAGCCGACCGTATGGCCCGCCGTCGGGATTCTCGTCGCCGTGCGTTGCGTACACAAGGTTGCCGTCGATCAGCGGCGCACCGTTGGCAGCACCCGAACAAATCTGGTATGTCCAGACTCGTTCGCCGGTCCGCACTTTGATCGCGTGCAGGTAACCGTCGGCACCACCGCTGACAAGGATTCGCTGACCGTTGATGACGCCGATGACGGGGTGCGAACAGTACGTTTCCTTGCTCGGGAAGCCCGCGTCGTGCCACCACACAACCTCGCCCGTCTTGCCGTCGAACGCGACGTAGCGGTTCGTGCCGCGTGCGAAGTCGCCCCAACTCGAACTGACCATCCCGACAATCACCAGCCCGCTATCGAAGATCGGAGCCGGGATACGCCCGCCGTAGCCGCTCGCTCGCCCGTATTCCTCGGTGAGACTGTGCTGCCAGACGAGCTTGCCGGTCTTGTCGAGACACAGCAGAAACCCGCCGGTGGTTTGTGCGTAGACGTAACCGGTCGCGGGGTCGCCAGTGAGCGGTGCCCATGCGAGGCGTGTCGAAACGATGTCGGTGTGGAAGACGTTGACGCGATATGTCCAAAGCAGTTTGCCAGTCTTTTCGTCGACGCAAACCATCTGCTCGGATTCTTCGAGGCCGACGCCCGTGCCCTGGAGAACGTAGACACGGCCATCCATGACGAGCGGCGCACAGCGTCCACCGTATGGGGCTGACCAGACAACGTTGCCCTTCTTGCCAGCGCCTGGCTCGAACTCGCCGGGGAGCTTCGTCTCCTTCGAGTGGCCGTTCATCTCGGGGCCACGCCAGTGAATCCAGTCCGCACCTTGCGCAGACGGAATGAAGGCGAACAGCAACAGTGGCAGCAACGCGAAACGCTTCAGGTGCATAACGAACTCCTGGGGAGCAAAGCCGTCATTTTTTGTCGTTCCGCACGATACGTCGAGCTTTCATCTCGAATCGCGGCAGACTTCCGCACGGAACAGCACTCACATCAACGCGGAACAGCAACTCATCGCGAACAGCCCGGCTCACATTCTCGGCGAGTTCGCGACCATCACCCACAACAGGCTCGACCTCAATCCGCAAATCGGCGAGCGAACCGGAGTGATCCACAACAATCCGATATTCCGCGACCTGCGCGAACCGCCGAACGATCGACTCGATCGACGCAGGGTACAGGTTATTGCCTCGCACATGAATCATATCATCGGCGCGACCCAGAATTCCACCGTCGAGCCGTCGCCACGTTCGCCCGGCGACATCCGCATTGGTCGCCAGTCTCACGAGATCGCCCGTGCGATAGCGGATGAGCGGGCTTCCGATGCGTCCGAGATTCGTCAGCACGAGTTCGCCGAACTCGCCGGGAGCAGCGGCGGTATTCGTGTTGGGAAGGATTACTTCCGCGAGATACTCCGATTCGAACAGGTACATCTGTCCGCGTTGATCGTGACTCTCCATCGCCACGGGGCCAACTTCCGTCATCCCGTAGTGATCGAAGACGCGAGCGCCCCATACCGTTTCGATGCGTTCTCGCGTTGCAGTGATGTTGCCGCCGGGTTCGCCCGCAACCACGAGAGCGCGAACTGGACCGTTCGCGAGGTCGATGCCTTCCTTCGCTGCGAGTTCGGCCAGATGCAAGGCATACGTCGGCGTGGCGAACACGACCGTGCAGGCATGCTCGATCAGGAAACGCAGCCGTGCAGTGCTGGTCATGCCACCGCCGGCGATGCACAGATAGCCCGCCCGTGAAGCGGCCTCGAACGCTGTCCAGAACCCGAGGAACGGCCCGAACGAGAACGGAAAGTAGATGATGTCGCGTGCGGTCAGGCCGAGCAGCGGGAAACTGACTCGCCAGCAGCCGAGGAGCCATTCCCAGGATTCCGGCGTGTCGAGCCAGCGCAACGGTTTGCCAGTGCTAGTGCCTGAGGTCTGATGCAACCTGGAGTATTTCTCGCGAGGATATGAGAGTGCGGAACCGTATGGCGGGTGTTCGCTTTGGTCAGCAGCGAGTTCGGCTTTCGTGGTGAATGGGAGCGTCGCGAAGTCGGTGAGAGTGCGGATGTCGTGCGTTGCGAGGCTTGCGAATTTGCGAGCGTAGAAGCGATTCGTCGGGAGCACCGCCCCAAGCAATTCCCGAACACAGGCGAGCTGCGCCTCACGAAGTTCAGGTGCGGGAGTGGTGGGGGACACTGGATACGACTCCCAATCGGATGCCCGCGATGGTGAGGCTTCCGATGAGTCTCTCGGTGGGTCAGACGGCGGAAATATACGATCCGGACGCGAGCCGACAAGCTGCCGGTTTTGTGGCATACCGCCGAGAAATGAGAGGTTTACACGGATTCCGCAATCGGGCGAAGTTGTCGCACCGTTTCTGGGACCAGGACACGCCAGCCAGCGTCGCCGGTGTCCAGTTCCAAACCATCGAAACTCATCTCGTGCAATCGACCTGAAATCGCTGTGCCATCGGTCAGTTCAGCCGTCACTTGTTTGCCGAGCAACCCGATTCGCCATTTCCAGTCAGCCTCGACCGCGACCCGCTCACCAGCGAGCAGCCGTCCGTATTCGAGGTCGAGCTTCTGCACGACGACACGAGCAGCTTGTTCGAGGGAAGGGCCTTGCGAGCCACGGGGTTTATCCCCGTGGTCCTGACTCGGTTGAAAAGACCACGGGGGTAACCCCGGTGGCTCGCCTCTGACAATCGCAAGCGAAGTTGCATCCGGCAGCTCGGCCTGCGTGAACTCCTCGGCGGTCTGATTCAGATTCAGCCCGATGCCGACGACAAGTGACGTCGTGTTCTCGATCAGGATACCGCAGACCTTCTTGCCACGAATCAGCAGATCGTTCGGCCACTTGATCTTCGCCTGAACGCCGGTCAGCGTGAGGATCGCTTCGCCAATCGCGACCGCAGCGAACGCCGTGAGAATCACGGGGCGACGCAACTGCGGTGGTGGTCGCAACGCCACGGACATCAGGAGCGAACTGCCCGGTCGCGATTGCCACACGCGACCATACTGCCCGCGTCCCGCCGTCTGGAAATCCGCGATGACCACGAGGTCATCGGTGTCGTCACCCCCTCGCTGGCTCTCGGGGTTCGCCAAGAGTTCAGCGGCGGTGGTGTTGGTGCTGTCGAGTTGATCGAAGAACAGAACTCGCCGACCGATGTAGGCCGTGTCGAGGCTCCACGTTTCGCGCGGTGGCAGGAGGCTCACGACAGGTAATCCAGCCCGATGTCGAGCGCTGGAGCAGAGTGCGTCAGTGCCCCGACGCTGATGCGATCCACACCGGTCGATGCGATGTCGTGAACCGTCGTGAGATTCACGTTGCCGGAGGCTTCGAGCAACACGCCAAGCGCAACTGCATCTCGCCGAGCAACCGCAGCACGAAGCTGCTCAAGCGTCATGTTGTCGAGCAGCACGATATCCGCACGCACCGCGAGCGCGACTTCGAGTTGCTCAAGAGTGTCGACTTCCACCTCGACCGGCAAGCCCGCGTTTCCGGGATACGCTCGCGCTGCTTCGACCGCACGCCGCACGTCGCCGCCAAGCCCCGCGAGGTGGTTGTCTTTGATCAGAATGCCGTCGTAAAGCCCGATGCGATGGTTCACGCCACCACCGCACCGCACAGCGTACTTCTCGACCAATCGCCAGCCGGGTGTCGTCTTGCGAGTGTCGAGCATCTTGGCACGGAACCCCGCCGCCGCGTCCACGAACTTCCGCGTCAGCGACGCAACCCCGCTCAATCGCTGAAGGAAGTTCAGAGCGGTGCGTTCCGCTGCGAGAACTGACCGCAACGGCCCTGACACGGTTGCCAGTTTGAGGCCGCGTTCTGTGCGCGTGCCGTCGGGAACCGCAATCGTGAACCCAAGCGAAGGATCGACGGCTGCGCACACCATCGCGGCAGCCGGCAATCCAGCCACAACGCCCACCGATCGCGCCACAAATGCAGCTGTGCTTGTTGTGCTTTCGGGAATGGTGGCGAGGCTGGTACGGTCGCCGGTGGAGCCGAGGTCTTCGGCGAGTGCGAGGTCGATCAGGCGACGGCACGCAGCCGCTTCATCTGGCGAGAAGGTAGACATGAAGAGAATTGTAGTTTCAAGTTCCAGGTTCGGCTTGCCACGCCGCAAGCGGCAATTCTTGGTCGCCGCTTGCGGCGTAGCGCTCCCAAAACCTGGAACTCTGGCTCACAGCAAAGCGCGAAGCGTGGGGCGTTGTTGTTCGCCCTTGTAGACGCGCTGGATTCGCTCGCGCGTCAACCCGAGCGACTTGTCGAAGCGGCTCAGCTTCAACCCCGCGAGGCCAGGCTCGTAGTCCGCCAGGTATTGCAGCATGTCGATGTCGGCGTCGATCTCCTGCCGCGTCTGTCTGCGAATGTACCAGCGAATCGACCGCAAGCCGCCACCGGGAATCGGCCAACGCGACTTCGCATACAGCATCGAAAACACGCGAGTCTTCGTCTCGGTCACCGGGACGTAGAACAGGAAGACACGCCAGCGAACCTTGCGTTCTTCCTTGCCGTCGGCGCTCGTCCACCAGTGATCGAACTGCGAATGCAACGGAGAGAACCACGTCGTCCAGTCGTCGTGGAACAGGTCGCCCTTGCGAATGCCCACGAAGAAACGGTCGAGGATTGGCAAACGCTTCGTCGGGCCAACGTTGATGACCCGCAGGCTGTCGTCGGTGGACTCGAAGTTCACCTTCACTTCGTGCATCTGGTCGAGGTCGTAGCCGAAGTTCGCGTGAACCGTTCCGCTGTGTTCGATCTCGTTGAAGTTGTCCATCGTCAGTTCAAGCGGCGCCGGTGCGTCGTGAACGAGCGTGCCGATGTGGATGAAACCTTCGGTGTCGAGCGTCGGAAAGCGTGGATTGCTGTCGCGAGTCTTCACCCAGACGAGGCCGTACTCCTCGCGGATGTCGTAGCTCGTGGTGCAGGTGGTCATCTTCGGTGCGCCTGGGCTTTCGCCCTGGCCGCAGGCGTCGAACGTCCACCCGTGATACCGACACTGCAAGTGTTCGCCGATGACCTTGCCGGCGCTGAGTTTGAGCCGACGGTGCGGACACGCATCGGCGACGGCGCCGAGCTGGCCTGACTCAGTGCGGAAGATCGCAATCTGGTTTCCCGCAATCACCACGGGTTCAGGCTTTCGCCCGAGATCGCGGCTTCGGGCGACTGGTTGCCAGTGATCCAACATCCCCATTGCGCTGTCACCTGCTAAGATGATGGATTGGGTCGTGCCATTAAAGACACAGCCCGCAGAATACCCGATCTTCCCAGATTACCCATGTTTACAGGGTTAGTGCAAGCGTTCGGCACCGTCCGGAGAACCGAGGAAGGTCGCGGAGGCCGCACAATCGTCATTACCGAGCCAGGCTTCGGCCCCAAGGTCGAACTGGGCGAAAGCATCGCGGTCAACGGTGCGTGCCTGACGGTCGTATCGCGGGAAGGCGATGACTTCGCTTTCCAGGTGGGTCCGGAAACCCTCGACAAGACATCCCTCGGCGCTCTTACAATGGGCGAACGGGTGAATCTGGAACGGGCCTTACTCGCTGGCGACCCGATCGGTGGTCACTTCGTTACCGGTCATATCGACACTGCGGGCGCGATTCTTGAAAAACATCAGAATGGCGACTGGCTGACGGTATGGTTTTCGTTTCCGGCGAACTTCGGTGAGCTGTTGGTGCCGAAGGGTTCGATCGCGGTCGATGGTGTGAGCCTGACCGTGGTTGCCGTCGAGAAGGAGCGGTTCAGTGTGATGCTGATTCCGTTCACGCGTGACCACACGACGCTCGGCACGAAGCAACCGGGCGCGACCGTGAACCTCGAGTTCGACCTGTTAGCCAAGCACGTGCGGAAACTGGTCCAAAACATGACCGTCACGATCTAAAACTGAGAACACTCCACCAAATGTCCGACACCCCCGCAACGCCGCCCGTTCCGTCACCGCGTCAAACGCTCTCGTATTTGCGTGGGCTGTTCGAGGCTCACGGACTGCAAGCCAAGAGCAAACTTGGCCAGAACTTCCTCATCGACCTGAATCTGCTCGAACTCATCGTTCGCACGGCTGAACTCGGTCAGGCCGATGCCGTGCTCGAAGTCGGCACCGGCACCGGCTCCCTCACGGCGCAACTCGCACTCTGGTCGGGTGGCGTCTGCACGGTCGAAATCGACACGGGCCTCGCTCCGGTTGCACGCGATGTCGTTGGTGAACGGCAGAACGTGCGGTACGTCTTCGGCGACTGCCTCGAAAGCAAGAACACACTCAACCCGGAGATGATAAAAGCGTGGGACGAGATTTACGTTTCGCGTCACTGCACGCGGCGGAAGCTCGTCGCGAACTTGCCGTATTCGATCGCCACGCCGTTGATGACGAACCTGCTCATCACACGCGACGACATCGAACGGATGGTCGTGATGGTGCAGTGGGAAATTGCGGAGCGGTTGCGAGCGGACGTCGGCACGAAGGATTACAACTCGCTGAGCGTGCTGGTTCAGGCGGTCGCGGATGTGGAAGTGGTGCGGAAGGTGTTGCCTGCGAACTTCCACCCTCGGCCGAAGGTCGATTCGGCGATCGTGCTCATCAAGCCGAACCCGGCGAAACGAGCTAAGGTTGGCGACGTCGTAAAGTTCCGACTGTTCCTGCGTGATCTGTACGTTCACCGCCGGAAGAATCTCCGGCAGGCGCTTGTGGGCTGGCCGCAGGGTCGCCGTGAGAAGGACGAGGTTGACGCGAAGTTGGCGGAACTGGGAATTGACGGGACGATTCGTTCGGAAGCGCTCGACGTGGAACAGCACCTGCGATTGTGTGCAGCGTTCGGGTGAAAACGAATTTCGCCGCTTGCGGCGTCGCATCAGTGCGACGCCGCAAGCGGCGAAATCAAGATCGGGTTGGTTTAGCGCGAAACGACCTTGTAGTCGTAGGTGTCGCGGTCGCCGACGCTGATCTGCTTGTGGTACGTTGCCT
The DNA here is from genome assembly GCA_021413735.1 of Planctomycetota bacterium. Taxonomy (GTDB): domain Bacteria; phylum Planctomycetota; class Planctomycetia; order Gemmatales; family Gemmataceae; genus Gemmata. The sequence continues at coordinate 9,454 of JAIOPV010000285.1, read as the reverse complement.
TGCCGTTGTCGCCGCCAAGGTACATGAACCAGTTACCGGCTGCGAGTCGCACGTCGAACTCGCCGTATTCGTTCGCGTTCACGTATTCCTTCTGCTCAGGCTTCTCAGCATTCACGAACACGAGCTTGGCGTTCACTCGTGGGGTCAGTTGGTCGGGCATTGTCACTTCGCCACGAACCGTCACCACACTGCTGCGGCTCACGGTCTTCTCAGGACGCAGTTTCACGTTGCCGCTCGGCTTCGGGTACGACATTCCAGGCGACATCGGGATCGGAACTTCCGTCGGCGGAATCATGTCGGAACGGTTTGGCGTGACGCCCGGTGGATTCGACCGAAGTTCATCGACTGCCGGAGCTGCTGGCGGAATGTACGCCGGGGCCGCGCCTGCTGTCGGTGGGTAGTAGTAGCTCACGACCGGTTGCTGGTAGGTGACCGGCTTCAAGCTTGTGACCGGAACCGTGCAGGTTCGCATCACGTAACTCGTCACCGAGTTGCACTGGCTACGGAGCTTGTACGCGGTGGTTGGCGTGCAAACCTTCTGCGGGCAACCCGTGCAGGGGTCGTAGTAGGTGCTGTACTTGTATTCGGTCACCGGCTCGTAGTAGTAGCTGGTCACGTTCTTCTTGACCGGTTCGTAGTAGCTCTTTTGCACGTATTCCGTGACCGGTTGGTAGTAGCAGCGTTGAACGTAGCTGATTCGCATTTCGGGCTGCGGGGCACAAGCCGGGGCACAAGCTTGTGGGCACGCAGGAGCCGAGTAACTGGCGCGGGATTGACCGCAGTCGTTGCAGCACACCTGGAACACGTTGTCCCAGGCGGCGTTCGTGGTGCCCACGGTGCAGAGGGCACCGAAAAGGGCGAGAGCAAAGAGTCGCAGCGTGTTAATCATGGGTGTCCGTCTCCTGGTGTCACGTTGCCCTTTGGAGGGGCCGCCCACTTGGGAGGATGAGAACTCGACAGGTCGCGTTCACATCCAATCGGGCTCACCCAAGTAGAGTAATTCGCTCCTCTTCCGCGCCCTATCGTTTTCGGGGGACAGCGTAACCGAACCTTGCAGCGCTTGCCGTCATATCCGGCAAGGTTTGCACATTCGGCGGTACTTAGCCAGCTTCCGGCGAATCTGGGGGCTTTAAGGGGATGGGGATTTGAATTGTAAAAAGGATATGCCCGCGTGGTGTTTAGTGTTGGGTGTTTCGTGTTTGGACAATCACACCGGTCCGCACGATCCGCAGAACCGGTGCTTTGCTAAACACGAAACACCCAACACTAAACACGAACTCACTTCGCCGCTGCATTCAGTGCGGCCAGAGCCGCATCGTAATTCGGGTGGCTGGTCACCTCAGGAACGTATTCGGCGTAGGTGATCTTGCCGGCTTTATCGACCACGAACACGGCTCGCGTCAGCAACTGAAGCGGCAGACCGCTCTCGATGAGCACGCCCCAATTCTTGCCGAACGAGTGGTCGTGGACGTCCGAAACGGTCTTCATCGCGGTGATGTTCTCAGCCGAGCAGAACCGACCCTGTGCGAACGGCAGATCGAGGCTCACCGTGTACGACGCGACCGAATCGCCGAGTGCCTTCAAACCTTCGTCGAACTTCTTGGTCTGCATGCTGCAAACGCCCGTGTCCAGCGACGGCACGACGCTGAACAGCCTGGCCTTCGCGGGAGTGTCTGCAAGCGTGACCTTGTCGAGTCCCTTGAGGCCGGTGTAGTTCGGGGCGGCGTCGCCGACCTTGAGTTCAGGTCCGGCGAGGTTGACGGGGTTGCTCTTGAACGTGACGGTGCGGCCCATGCTGAAGTCTCCAGGGTGAGGGTGACTCCGATAGAGTAGTCTCAATTCGTCCGGCGACAACGAGAGCGTGATTCTCGGCACCGGTCCAATTGTTCCGCCGTTCAGTGCCGGCGCGAGGTGCGATTCCATTTGCTGCCAGAAGTCGTCGATGTTCAGCCCCATGTACGCCGGTCGATACGGCTGCATGTACCGCCTGCCGGAGTTGAACAACCGCGTCGCTCCCGTGAAATTGCCGCGTCCGAAGTGGTAGACCGCGACCGCTGCCTGAATCAACGCCTGAATGAACCGCCGTTCCGCCGACGGGCACTCCATCCACAACTCTTCCCAAACCTCGTGGGCATCGAAGTATTCTTGCTGGTTGAAGAGGGCGATGCCCTTTAGAAAGGCAGTGTTTTGTGTTTCGTGTTTGGTGTTTTGCGAATCTGGTTCCATGCCTTGCGTTCTCCCACGGGTTATCATCAATGACATGGTGTGAGACGGGAAGCGTTTAATCGAAACACGAAACACCAAACACGAAACACCACGAAGATGTTCTCCAGCAAATGCCCCCTGCCCGCGTTGTTGGCCTGGTGCCGAGTCCTGCGACATAGCATCGGTGCAGGTCTGAGCCCCGTGAAAATCTTCAAACAGCAAGCGAAGTCGGGGCCGCGTCCGTTGCGGGACATTTCGGCCGATCTCGCCGAGAAACTCGCTGGCGGCGACTCGCTCGAAGACGCACTCGAACCGCATCGCAATCGCTTCCCGCCGTTGTTCCTCGAACTGATCGGCATCGGCGAGCAAACCGGACGCCTCGAAGATACGTTCCGCGAACTCGAAGAATACTTTGAGTCGAGCCTCACCGTGCAGCGAAACTTCCGCGCACAGATGATGTACCCCGCGATTCAGTACGTCGCGGCGGTGCTGATTATCAGCGCCCTCATCTGGATTATGGGGTTCCTCGCACAGTCCGGAAGGGCAATCACCAACGACCCCACCGGCCTCAACCTGACGGGCACCACAGGTGCGATCATCTTCCTGACGGTTGGGCTGGGCTTCTTCGGAGCGGTCGTGTTCGCGGTGAGTTACGCTCAGAACAACGTGAAATGGCGAACGAAGATGGAAGCGAAGTTGCTCATGGTGCCGGTGTGGGGGCCAGCGATGATGGCGTTCGCATTGCAGCGCTTCGCGGTCGCACTTCGAATGTGTGCCGAGGCGGGGTTGCGTGCTGAGAAGACAATGCAGTACTGCTTCCGGGCGACGTGCAACGCAGCGTTCACTCGGGGGGAAACGTGGGCTGTCGCCACCGTGAAGAAGGGCCGCGAAATCAGCGAGGCGTTGGAAGCGTCTGGCGCTCCGTTCCCCGACGAGTTCCGCGAGATGATTCTGATGGGCGAGGAAACCGGGAATATGTCGGAAGTGATGGAACGCCTCGCTCTGCGCTACCGCGAAGAAGCCGAACGCAAGCTAAAGGCCGCGGCACAGTTCACGGGTTACTGCGTCTACGGTATGGTCGCGATTGCGATCATCATTGCGATCTTCAAGATCGCTGGCATCTACCTCGGAGCCCTCGATTCCGCCGGTGGGTAGAGGCAAAGGAAAGCCAGATTGAACCACAGAGGCACAGAGACACAGAGAAAACCGAAGAAAGATCATTCTTCCAAGAATAGTCTTCCTCTCGTTTTTCTCTGTGTCTCTGTGCCTCTGTGGTTAGTCCCGCTTTGTCTTGTACCTGACCACTCTTCTTTCCGCGTTCGGCGGGTAGAATTCCTGTTGAACAGTGGGATTGGGAGATGGCTTTATGATCGATGCGGCAGCGAAGCAAGCTTTTGATTCCGGGATGACCCTGGCACGAGCTGGCAACCCCACCGAGGCAGCAGCAGCGTTCACGGAGGCGATGAATCGTGAGCCGCGTTGGACACTTGCCAGACTCAACAGGGGTTCAGCTTATTTCCTCGCGAAGAACTACCCCGCGGCGATCGCGGACTACGACGCTGTTCTCGCAATCGAGCCGAAGCTCGTGGACGTCTACCTCAATCGGTCGGCGGTGAAGCGAGCTGCAGGCGACGAAGCCGGTGCCGACGCGGACATCGCAAAAGCTCTCGAACTCGAGCCTGAGAACCCGACCGTGATTAACACTCGCGGTGCGGAACGGATGCGTGCCGGCGACATGGCCGGTGCAGCCGCAGACTTTACGCGAGTGCTGGAACTCAGCCCCAAACACCCAACTGCCCACCTAACGCGATCTGCCACACGTCTTCATCTTGCGGATTTTCAAGGAGCGATCGACGACTGCGACGAAGTGCTGAAGACCGACCCGAAGAATCGCGACGGTTTGATAAACCGGGCGACGGCTCGAATCATGCTGCAGAATTTCACTGCGGCGCTCGCCGACATTGAGGCACTGTTGACAACGGAACCAGGCTCATATGAGGTGTTGTATATTCGGGGCGTGGCTCGGATCGGTCTGGAGTTGTACGCCCCTGCCCTGGCGGATTTGAACGAGGTCGTGAAGAAGGCTCCGCACCTCGCTGCGGGGTGGGCAGCGCGTGGGAACGCGAAGTATCACCTTTCCGATGCGACAGCGCCGGCCGACTATCGGGAAGCGTTCAAGATCGACAAGACTTCAGCGACTCGCGTGATTCTGCGGTTAATTCGCGATCAGTCGAGGCATCGACCGAACGAAGTGCTGGCGGAGTGTCAGAAGTTCCGGGCGAAGGATCGCAACGACGCGATTTCGCTGGCTCGTCGCGGCATCACGCGGCTATTCCAGAACCGACCTGCCGATGCGAACCTCGACTTCGCAGCGTTCCGGAAGTTGGTCCCTGGGGATGTGGCGATTCTCGACATGCTGATCGCCGCCGCGAACAAGGCTGTCGAGTCGCAGAAGAAGTGACAACGATCTCGTATTCGCCGCTTGCGGCGTTGCGTTCTTGGGAGCGCTACGCCGCAAGCGGCGAATACATCAGAACCAATCACCCGGCACGGAACACGGCGACAGCCCCCGCACCGCTGCCCGCGGCCAGCGACTTGTCATCCGGACTCCACGCCAACACCGACGCCTCGCCTTCCTTGAACTTGAAGCTCCCCACCTGCGGGCCTCGCGTGTTCGCTGGCTGAAACAACAACACCTGACCATCCGTTGCCGCTGACGCCAACAAGAAGCCACGAGTCTGATACGCAAGCGCCGTCAAACTCGACTCCGGCTCGTGCCCATCCAACATCTGCGGCTTCGATCCCTCGGGACCACGCGAACTCGCCTTCGTGTCCCAGATGCACACCACCGGGCCGCCACCCGTCGCCAGATAACGCGACGTCGGATCCCACGCCAACTCACGCACCTTCGTTCGATAGCCCCACATCTGAAGATCGTGCGACGCCTCGTAGTACCAGAAGTGAACCGTCGAATCCTGGTTGCCGTGCGCGAAGATCGAACCGTCCGGACTCCATGCCAACGCCAACGGCGAGCCTTTCCACGCCAGCATCTTCACGGGTTCCGTGCCGGTTGTCGGGTCGAAGGTTGTCGCGGCACCATAGGCGAGCAGCGTCAGGTGGTTCGTGCCGGGCCGCCAGGCCATGTCCATCACGGTGCCGGCTTGCGGTGGCAGTTCGCGAACGAGATCGCCAGCCGCCGTCCAGACGCGAACCTTCTTCCCCGCAGCGGTCGCGAGCAGTTGGCCACCGGGGTGCCACACCGCTTTCTCGGCCCATGAACCGCCGGCTTCGAGTGCCTTCGCTTCCTGTCCGGTAGTCGCATCCCACAGCCGCACCTTGTTGTCTTGCCCGACCGATGCGAGCAAATTGCCGGTGGGTTGCCAGGCGATCGCGGCCGTGCCGAAGCCGTGACCCTTCAGTTGGTGTGCGGGCTTTCCGGTTGTCGCATCGAAGATGGTAATGGGACCGCTGACCGCTGCAGCAGCGAGTAACTTCGCGTCCGGCGACCACGACAACCCGATGGTGTGGTCGGGCACCGACGCTTGCCACGCCGGACGGAGCTTGTTTTCGGATTTGCCAAACAGATTCAGACGCGGCATCGGGTAATCCTGACAGACAGCATGGGTCCACACATTAGTTTAGCGGCCACCCCAGCGGGGTGGCCGTTTCTCATCTCCATTGCGCCGGCCCGGTGGGGCGATCGCTGAACCACTCACTGAGCCAAACACTTCTTGAACCCTTCGTTCAACTCTTCGCGGTTGAGGTTTCGCCCGATGAAAATGAGCTTGTTCGATCGTGGCGTCTTACCCCACGGTTTATCCACGCGACCATCGAACAGCATGTGAACGCCCTGGAACACGAAGCGATTCGGGTCGTTCTTGATGCTCAGCACACCCTTCATGCGGAAGATGTCGCCACCCTTCGCCTGGAGCAGTTCGCTCATCCACTTGTTCAACTTCTTCGCGTCGAGATCGCCGGAAATGGTCAACCCCACGCTCGTCACCGACTCGTCGTGAACGTGATCGGGCTCTTCGTGAACTTCGAGCGAATGCGTTTTGTGGTCGTGGTCGTGTGCGTGGTCGTGGTCGTGCTCGCAATGGTCGTGTTCATGATCGCAGTGCGAGTGGTCTTTGCCGTCGTGTTCGTGTTTGTGATCGTGCTTGTGGCCGCCGTTCTTCAGGAACTCTGGTTCGTGTTCCAGAATGCGGTCGAGGTCGAAGCCCTTCACGTTCAGCACATTGTCGAGGTTGATCTGTGCGTTCGTGGTGCGGTGAATGCGAGCGACCGCGTTCATTTTCTTGATGCGGCGTTCGAGTGCGTCCAACTCGCCGCTTGTCACGAGGTCGGACTTATTCAGCAGAATCACGTCGGCGAAAGCGATCTGCTCCTGAACCTCGTGCGAGTCCCAGTGCAGCATGACGTGCTTCGCATCCACGAGCGTCACGATGCCGTCGATGGTCGTCTTGCCCTGCACTTCGTCGTCCATGAAGAACGTCTGTGCGACGGGGCCAGGGTCGGCCATGCCGGTCGTTTCGATCAGGATGTAGTCGAACTTCTCACGACGCTTCATCAGATTGCCGAGGATGCGGATGAGGTCGCCGCGAACGGTGCAGCAGATGCAACCGTTGTTCATCTCGAAGATTTCTTCCTCGGCGTTGATGACGAGGTCTTGATCGACGCCGATTTCCCCGAATTCGTTCTCGATCACGGCGATCTTCTTGCCGTGATTCGCGGTGAGAATGTGGTTCAGCAGGGTCGTTTTCCCGGCTCCGAGGAACCCGGTAAGAACGGTGACGGGTACGCGATCGGTCGCAGTTGCAGGCATGAAAGTTCCTCCGGAACGGCAAGAAGAGTACATCGACAGGGGAATTGTACCGTTTCCGTCCAAGTGGAGCATGTGAGTTGCCTCCGGGAAGTGGGATGTGGGATGAATCGTCGGTCATCAGACAGAAGAGTGGAAAGGCAGAATTTTGGGCAGGGGCACGGACAGAAAACCTCAAGACGGGAAGCGGGGAAAGACCGCAGATCGAAGCGGCAGAGGTACGCGGTTTTCTCTTGTCGGTGCCCGTGCCCCTGCCCGAAATTGGTTTTTGTCAACCCGTTCCCGTCTTCGTCTTGCTCCGATGGCCAAATTCAAGTTATCTTCGCCCGCCCCACCATGCGCGAAGGACCGCACCATGAACGACACGCCCGACACCGGCTTCCGGGATCGCCCCGCGTGGATGCTCGCGGTTGTCGCTCTCGTGCTGGCTCAGATCGGCCTCGTGTTGGCCCTCTTCAGCCCGAATCGAGGCTGGTCGGCCGTCACCGACGACCGTCCGATTCTCTCGGGTCGGCATCCGTTGCATCTGTATCACGGTGCGCTGGGTGCCGCTTCATTCTACGCTCGCGGCACAACCACTTGCTACGACCCAAGATTCCAGGCTGGCTTCCCCAAGACGCCCGTTTTCGATGGTGCAAGCCGACCCGCCGAACTGTTCCTCGTGTTGGGTGGCGGCACCTACCGACCGGCAGCTTACAAACTCGGCGTGTTCGCGGTACTGCTGGCGATTCCGTTTGCGTTCGTGCTGGCTGCTCGTGGTGCGGGTCTGACGGCGGGTGCGTCGATGTTGGCGGGCATCGGCGGAATGATGCTCATGTGGTCGCGACCCGGTCGGCACATGATCGAGGCCGGACAAATCGATTCGCTCGCAGCAGGATTGGCGGCGCTCGTGTTCGTGCCGTGGCTCGCCAGATTCGCACGCACACTTGGCATCGACGCCTGGCTTGTTCTGGCCGGCACCGCACTTGCCGGGTGGTTCTTCAACCCGTTCGTGTGGATGGGGCTGACACCCATCGTGTTCGTCTACTATCTGATTTTTGCACCGCGACACGGGCTGGCGTTTCACTTGAGTCTGGCCGGCGTCACGTTCGTCGGAATCACGCCGAATGTGTGGTGGATGGTGGACTGGGTGAAGTTCTGGTGGCTGCGTCAACCGCTCGTCGGGGATCATCTGATGGTCCCGGAATGGCAGGCGATTCTCGGTTCCGCGTGCGACTATCCCGTGCTGTTTGGCTGTGTTCCGGGGTGGCCGGCGTTGGTTCTCGGCGGTCTGATCGGTGGCGTGCTGGTGTGGCGATCGGGGCACCGGTCTGCCGCAGTGCTGTCGCTGTTGTCCGCGGTGTTAGCCGTGACCGTGGCTCGTGTCAGCGGCGTATGGCCTGGGTTGCCACACGACATTTCCAATCGGCTGATCGTGCTGGCAGCGGCGTTCCTGGTGCTGCCAGCCGCTTCCGTGCTGTGGCTCGTGCTGGAACGCTGTCAGGTTGCGAACGTCGCGCTGGGCATTCTCTTGACGGGCTTGCTGGTTGTCGGTTGGGCCGATGGACACCGCCGACCGCTGACGCATGGGCTGGGCATCGCGGCTGATCCGATGGTCGTGGGATTCACGGTCGAGCAGCGTGATCTGATTACCGTGTTGAAGCAGCACACGACGAACGACGCTCGCATTCTGTGGGATGAAACGACGGATCAACGGGCGGGGTGGAACTGGTCCGCGCTGTTGCCGATGGCCACGGATCGCGCATTCTTGGGCGGTCTGGACCCCGACGCGGGAATGGAACACTCGTACTGCGGGATGTGCGACCGTCAACTGACCGGGCGCTGTCTTAGCGATTGGGGGAACAAGGAACTGACTGCGTTTTGCCGATGGTACAACGTCGGCTGGGTGGTGGCGCGCAGTCCTGCCGTGATCGAACGCTGGGCGAACTTCCCGCACGCACGGGTTGTTGTGACTCTGAGCGAAGGCGGTCGGCCCGTAGTGCTGTATGCGCTTTCGCGAACGCCGACGTTCGTGCTGGCTGGAACGGCGACTTGGCAATCGGCCGACTCGCGGCGCGTGGTGCTGACGAACGTTGTCCCGAACGCCGAGGGGCAGGTGTTTCTGAGCCTGCACATGATCGACGGATTGCGAGCGTTCCCGAGCTACGTTCAGGTGGAAGAGATGAAAGACCCAACCGGTCGCGATCCGATTGGGCTGGTGCGGCTGCGAGTTCCTGGCCCGACTCCCCGCCTGACGCTGATGTGGGACGCCCCGTAGGTTCGACAGTGAGCGTCGAGGCGTGAGCGTCGAGGCGTAAGCCCGACGGTGACGGCTCGACAAAATCAACCGTCGGCCTAACGGCTCGACAAAATCAACCGTCGGCCTAACGGCTCGACAAAATCAACCGTCGGCCTAACGGCTCGACACAATCAACCGTCGGCCTAACG
>JAIOPV010000263.1 GCA_021413735.1 Planctomycetota bacterium | reverse complement strand
CTTCTGGTCGATGATCATCTTGACGGCCTGGAGTTTGAACTCCGGCGTGTAGACCTTGCGTTTACCTGCCATCGGTGTGTCTCCTCATGATCAGAGTTTACACCGCTTTCCCACTGTCCACCATTCGTGGGGAACTTCAGAGATCCTTAGCCGCGACGACTTCCTTCGACATCCCATCCGAAACGATGGTGACCTTGCCGCCGATGGACAGAACCCATTCTGCCGCCTTGCGGTCAGAAATCACGGTTGGTCCGATGACGCCACCGTCCCACTCGATCCGGCAGAATGGCAACGCTTTCTTCAATTCCTCGATCCCCGCTGCGGTGATCTTCGTTTTCACCAACCCGAGGAGCGTCAAATCCTGGAACTGTTTGAGAAGCGGCACAGATGTATCGCTCACTGTCGTATTCGTGAGCAAAAGCAAGTCGAGTTTCTTGCAGTTTTTGAGATGTCTCACGCCCTCGTCGCTGATTCCGGTTTCACCCAGATTTACGGTTATGAGAGCTTCGTGGTTTTTGAAGTTGGCCACCCCCTCATCGCTGATTTGAATCCACTGCACGTTGAGTACCCCTAAACCTTGCAGATCTTTGAAGTTGGCCAAACCCGCCTTGGTGACTCGGAGACAGCTTGAGAGGGAGAGGCGAGTGAGGTTCTTGCAGTTCTTGAAGAAGGCGAGGCCCGCATCGCTGACCTGCGTCTCGTCAAGGATGAGGAGCGACAACTCCGTGCAATCCTTGAAGTGAGCTAAACCGGCATCGCTCACTGTCGTTTTTGTCAGGCTCAACCACTGAAGGCGTTTGCAGGTCTGGAAGTAAGCCAAACCCGCATCACTCACCTTTGAGTAGTCCAATTCAAGATGCGTGAGGTGTTGGCAACCTTTGAAGTTGGCCAAGCCAGCTTCGTTCATTTTCTCGTTGCGACCCAAATCCACACCCGTCAATCGGAACGGTTCTCGCGGCAGATCGGCAACTATGGCGACAGTCCTTGAGCCGTCCAGACGCACCTTGCCGCCGATGGAAAGCACATACTCGGCGGCCTTGCGGTCGGGGGACGCCACCGGTTCGATGATGCCGCCATCCCACTCAATCCGGCACAACGGCAACGCTTTCTTCAACTGTTCAATCCCTTCAGCGGTCGTTTTCGACTTGAGCAAGCTGAGTTGCTTCAAATCCGGGAATTGCTTGAGGATCGGCACTGCTGCATCACTCACCAGCGTGTGATGCAACGCAAGGTGTTGAAGGTTTTTACACCTCTTGAGAAGCACTAAGCCTGCGTCGCTGATTCCGGTCTGACCCAAGTTGAGCGTGTGAAGTTTTTCGCAGTCCTTGAAGTGGAGCAATCCCGCATCGCTTACTTGCGTCCAACGCAAGTTGAGTAAGTCCAAATCCCGCAGGTCCTTGAAGTGGGCCAAACCCGCGTCGCTGACTCGGACGCAACCGGACAGAATGAGGATACTCAGGTTTTTGCAATCCTTGAAGTTGGCCAAACCGGCATCGCTGACCTGCGTTTGTTCCAGATAGAGAGTCGTTAGCTCCGTACAGCCCTGGAAGTGAGCCAAACCCGCATCTCCGACAGTCGTGGCTTCGAGGACGAGTCGTTGAATCGCCTTGCAATTCTTGAAGTACGCCAAACCCGCGTCGCTGGTGTGCGTCTGGGCCAATTCCAGCGTCTTCAGATATGTGCACTCCTGGAAGTAACTGAGGCCCACATCGCCCACCTTCGTGGAGTTCAATTCGAGGTGCGTGATGTGCTTGCAGCCCTTGAAGTTGGCCAAACCCACGTCATTGACCTGTTTGTTGGAATTTAACACGACGCCGACCAGTTTGATTGCCCCTTGCGGCAGATTCGCAGCCGTGTAGTCCTCGTTGGAGCCCTCCAGACGTACCTTCCCGCCGATGGAAAGCACGTACTCGGCCGCTCTGCGGTCGGAGTCGAGAACCGGTGGAACCTTCTTCGGCGGAACATTCTTCGGTTCGAGCGTCACCCGAACGGTCATGCGGTCGCCTTTCTTCAGCGTAAACTCGGGCGTATCGACCACGAGGCCATCGGCACCCTCGACGCGGAGTTTATACGGCCCCGCCGCGAGTTTCTTGTCGCGTTCGCCAGGCATTATTGTGTAGTGGTGCTTGCCATCCGGTCCCGTGAGGATCAGTTTGCCGTTCTTGATGCGAGCCTCGACCTCGGGATCGTCAATCTCGACCACAAACGTGCCCTGCTCGGTTTCAACGCGGAGGACGATGACAGCCAGCCATCCCACGAGCGGGAGCAGAGCGAGCAACCCGACCGCCACAAACAGTTTCGTGCGGTTTCGACGCGGTGCGAGTTCTGCTGTGGAAGGCGTCGCGGCGGGCAAAGGTTTTGCAACAGACACCGTGGGCCGTTCGATTTCCGCCCGCACATCCGGGGCAATGGGCTTTGGTGCGTCAGCCTTCGGGATGTCGATCTCCGTCAGTGCCGCCAGAACCGCCTTCGCAGAGGCAGGTCGCTTTTCGGGTTGCTTCGCGAGCAGTTGCGTCGTCAACCGAGAGAGTCCCGCCGGGCAGGTCGGGTTGATCGCGTGGGGATCGTCCGGAGTGACGTTCGCGAGGGCATACAAGATCGCCGTGACGTTCGATCCCGTGAACGGCCGACGCCCAGTGATTGCGTGATAAAGGACGACGCCGAGACTGAAGAGATCACTCCGAGCGTCGAGGTCGCCACCGGAAGCCTGTTCCGGCGACATATAGGCAGGTGTGCCGAGGACCGCCCCCGGTTGCGTGAGTGTCGTGTCATCGACCTCGGCTGCGACTGGCTTGGCAAGGCCGAAGTCCAGTATCTTCGCCCGCCCTGTTTCGGCGTCGAGCCAGATGTTCGCCGGTTTGATGTCGCGGTGAATCAGACCGCGAGCATGGGCAACAGCCAGACCCGCTGCCACCTCGCACCCGAGCCGCCGTACCTCGGCGGCCGAGAGTCGTTCCACGCGGTTAAGTCGCTCAGCCAATGACTCGCCACGGAGCAGAGGCATCACGATGAATGGGCACTCGTCCTGCTCGCCGACGAGATAAATCGGCACCACGTTATCGTGTTCGACCGTGGCCGCTGCTCGTGCTTCCCGGAGGAATCGCTCGCGGGCTTCGGCGTCCGCCGCGTACTTGGCGAGCATGATCTTGATGGCGACTTTGCGGGGCAATCTCGGGTCTTCGGCTTCGAGAACCATTCCCATTCCGCCCTGCCCGAGCTTCCGAACAATCCGATACCCACCGATCTCAGTGGGAAGCAGAACCTCGGTCGAAATGGGTGGCACGTGCTGCACCAGCGTGTGAATCATCGATTCGACCGTGGCATTGGAGAGTGTGAAGTCGGTCGCAACACCGGTCATCGCCTCCGTGACCATGTCGTGAGCGTCGATGTCGCGGAGCGTTTCGGCGGCCTGCGGGTTCTCTTCGACCCAGGTCTCAAGTTTTTTCGATTCGTCGCGTGGCAAGGTGCCAAGCAGGAACTGGCGGAGCGTGGCTTCGTCGGGAGACAACGGGGTCGTGGGCATGGGCACACCTTGGTGCGAGGTTGAATTCCCCTACACAACGCAACGAGAAGGCCGTCACTTTCGCGACTTTCAGAAATTATTCCAAAAACCCGTCGATCTCTTCCCGAAGCCGGATCAGGACGCGGTGCCGGGCAAGGTAAACTGCGTTTGCGGTGATGCCGAGTTCTGTCGCGATTTCCGCAGCGGTTCGATTGTGGAGCATCAGTTTCTCAAACGCTGCCCAGGCAGTTTCCCCGAATTCAGGGCGGATTAGATTCAGCCCTCTTCGCACCACCGCTCGCCGGTATTCGGTCTCCTCGAACTCGACGAACGGCGGGGTTTGTGGGTCCGCGAATGCCGCTGCGGCTCCGTCGAGAGTCTGAAGTGGGCGTGTCGCCCTTCGGCGACGGAAATCGTGACCCTCGTTGGCGAGAACCCGATGGAGCCAACCACGGAACGACTGCCCGGCTCCGGGTTCGTACTTCCGCAGTTCGCTGACCAACTTCAGGAACACGTTCTGGATGAGGTCGGCGGCATCGGCATCGCGGAACCCTTGCCGATGAGTCCATTCAAGCAACAGCGGGGTATAGAGATGTGCAAATCGTTCCCAGGCAACGGGTTGATTCGTTTTTCGCAAACGCTGTAGCAGCGTGACAGAAGTGGAGAGTGAATTCGCGGGCATTTCTGCGATATCACGAGTGAGGTTCGCGAGTCAGGCGTTGGTTCTCGCAGTCGAGAGTATAAGTTCATCTGATCGCTCAGGTAAGTCATATTCTGCAACGGACTTGGCATCTATCCCCGTCAAATCTCGAAGTCTGTTCAGAAGATCGCGACGGAAAGCGGAGTGGAGTGGCAAACAGCAAGGTCACTCCGGCTTCTCAGCCGACAACGTGGCCACGAACCTGGGTACTCGTTCCCAGAGCAGGCCGATGAGTTCGGGATCCATGAACTGGTAGTCGTCGGCAATGTCGAGGCACACAATCCGCTTACCCCGAAGCGATGTCGAAAACCGCTTGGTGAGTTTGCTTCGGTGTGTTGGCTCCATGACGAGAATCACGTCGGCTCACTGAATTGATTCCGGGGTCACGGGATTCTCAGCATCGGGGGAAATGCCCGCCGAGTCGGCTTCGATGCCCGGCACTGCCGCGAAGACCCGCTCGGCGGTCGGGCTGCGAAGCCGGTTTCGGGCACATACGAACAAGAGTCGCATACGGAATGCCTTCCGAACCGTCTCGTCGTGGAGCGAGGGTTCGACACCCGTCGATGGAAATGCCAACTCCATTTCGCGTCATCCGTCGGGTATCATCTTGAGTATCCAAAATCCATTGCGGGTTGATCATTTTCGGCTGCTTGAAATGCGTGGCCGAGGTCGCGGTCGAGAACGGTCTCCAGGGATTGCTCGCTCTCGTTCCCGGTGGCCCCGACGCCGGCGAGGTCGGTGCTGCGGCCAATCGTTCCCGGTTCGTTTGCTTCGTCGAGGTGGCCTCGATTCGGGAGATCCAGAGATGACCGACTTGGAAGCGTTGCTCGGCGGCATCGTAAAAGAGCCGACTGAAGAAACCCGTTGGCTCGTATTGGCCGACTGGCTGGAAGAGAACGACGACCCGCGACGTGGCGAGTTGCTGCGGTTACACCGCCGATTACTGGCCACCTGTTGCGAGCCTGATGCCCATCCTGAGCGGAAGGCATGGCAGGCCCGCATCGTGGAGTTGATTGCGGCGGGTGTGCAACCGTGCGTGCCGCAGCGGACTGTGCAACTGCCGGGCGTTGTACCGATGACCTTCTCCTTCATCCCACCTGGTTCATTCTTGATGGGCAAGAACGACCACCACTCCAACAAGCCGGTTCACAAGGTGACGCTGACGAGAGGATTCTTCCTGGGGATTTACCCGGTGACGCAGACACAGTGGGAGGCGTTGATAAACAGCGACCCGAGTGAGTTCAAGGGACCGAACCGGCCGGTGGAGCAAGTCTCGTGGGACGACTGCCAGAAGTTTTGCGATGAGTTCGCAAAGTGTCTGAAGGGTCGCGGGAGAGTACGGTTACCCACGGAAGCGGAGTGGGAGTGGGCGTGCCGTGCCGGCACGACGAGCGAGTACCACTTCGGGGATGTCATCAATACCGACCTTGCGAACTACAACGGCAGAGATTCGTGGAATGATTCTCCGAAGGGAAAGAACAGGGAGGAAACGACAGAGGTAGGTTCGTTCCCATTGAATCTGTGGGGGTTGTACGACATGCACGGGAATGTCTGGGATTGGTGTTCGGACTGGTATGGAGAGTATGCCGCAGGCGATCAAACTGATCCACAAGGAAATTCAGACCGATATTCTCACGTTCTTCGCGGTGGTTGCTATCACGGTATTGGCCTCTTCTGCCAAGCTGCGTATCGCATGCCCAACGAGTTTGGCCACGGCTTCAGCGGCAGCGGAGTTCGGGTCGTCCTGCACCAGGACTTCTGAAACTCTTCTGAGTGGCCTTTTGCGAATTCCGTAAACGGCCATCGCTTCGCGAGTCGTGCGAAGAGTTTCAAGCTGTCGGGCTGTGCGGTCTGTCGGCACCACCCGCAATGAAGAAGTCGATGCCGATTTCGCGGTGATCGCCTCGGCATTCGGCCGACACCAAACCGAAATCACCACCGCCCGTGACGGATTGCGAACCATGAGATACCCCGAAGCGAATATCAAGGAAGCGATCCTTCACCCGGATCTCGAGATTCGGGACCGAGCCATCGGTTACTTTTCCAAGTCGTCTTGCCCCGACCCGACCATCATGCCGCTGGTCATTCGGTCCGTCGAAACCTACGGGCGGAAGGATGCCGACCGGGTGATCGGTTTATCTCGGCATCTGCCCCAAAGCAACGAAAGCATCGCCTGGATCATCGACGAACTGAACGGCCAGCAGTGCGACCAGCACCAAAACTACGCCTACAACCTGTCGATGGTCTTGCTGAAGGCCGATCCGGCCCTTCTGCTGCCCAGGGAAACCGCCATCCTTGAGGCCCGCCATTTCCTCCCCGATTTGCGTGACGACTTCACCGAGCGGTTGCGGATGTTGTCGTGGGATGAGGCGACTTGCTGGCGACAACTGGAAGAGTTCTGCGAAGAAGGCAAGGACAAACAAGACATCAACGAACTGAACCTCGGCCATGCCCAGAGGATCGTGGAAGCCCTGGCTCGTCACGGTAAGGAATCCGAAGCGAAGGTTCACGCCCTCTTGAGCCAGAAGGTCGATGAGATTGGTGATCACCCGATGATGTGGCTGGAACCGCTCCTGGTGCGATTGGCCGGGGAAGCTCGTCTGGAATCCACGATCCCGCTGATCATTGCCAAACTTCAGGAGGATGCCGATGATCTCCTCAACGAAGAATGTGCCACTGCGTTGAGCCGAATCGGCACAGCTGAAGTGCTGCACGCGGTCGCACTGGCGTTCCCCGAGGCTCCACAGCACTTTCGGATCTACGCCACCGGGCCGCTGGAACGCATCCGATCGGATCTCGCTGTCGAAACATGTCTTCACTTGCTGCGGTCGGAGAAGAACACCAATATTCAAAGAAGCCTCGCTGAAGCCTTGTTGTTTCAGTTCGCTCCGGAAGGAATCGTGGAGGCCCGACGACTTCTCCTGGGCCGTGAACTCGATTTCATGAGCAAAGGGTTGCGGCATCACCTGCTGGAAACCTGCACGCTCACCGGGGAACGATTTCCCGAGTACGACGAGTGGCTGGCGACTGAGAAAGCCGAGAAGGCCGAACACTGGAGAAGGGTCAAGGAGCTTGAAGGCAACCCCGCAGGATTGGTGCTATTCGCTCTCGAAAAGCTGACGGGCAAGAAACCCCCTGCTGTGCCGAAGGCCAAGCTGGCTTCGTCGGCTTTCGCCACTCTGGGATCCGTCAACCGACCCTTACCGCCCACAGCGAAGCCGCAAGTCGGCCGCAACGATCCTTGCCCATGCCGCAGCGGCAAGAAGTTCAAACAGTGCTGCATGAAGAAGCAAAACGACTACTGAGCAGATCACTGGAGCGGCGGTTCGACTCGGAACATTTCGGTGCTGGCATGGCCACCAAACGGATGCAACGGGGATTACCGAACTGGAGACGGATGATGTAAAGTTTGGCATGCCCCCTCCACCGCAACGACCGAAAGATACCGTCTCACGGTGAACACCATGAGCCGCAAGAAGAACAAGAAACCGGATCAAAACGGAAGCTGCCGAATGCAACCTTCCCAACGATATTCAGCGTCGGAAGCCGGGTTCGGTGAAAAGTGATTCACCCACGACCGCGATCTCGATCCATGAAGGAAGTTGTGATGGAACTGGATGACACGGAGTTACTTCGGGCGAGGGACGAACTGCTCGCGGTTGAGGCCGGCCCTCTACGGTCGGCCTCCCGAATTTGGCGTGATTCAATTGTTGCGGCGGTCTGCTTGGCTCTGGCGGGAACGGGTTGTTTCTGGCTGGTGCTCTCGTGGATCGAGTCAACACTGTTCAACATGTACCCTTCGTCATCGCCGAAAACCGGTGTCTGGAGTCAGGCCGGCATGACGGTAGTTGTCGGCGGTTGCGTCTTCTCGGCAGGGTTGTTTTGTTGGCGATGGTTCGCGATTCGGGGCAGAAAGGTAGTCGGGGTTCTCGCCGGTGCTTTGAGTGCGGTGGTGAGTCATTTCCTCATTCCTACGGCACTGTGTGTGCGTTGCGTTGAACCACCCAGAACCCGCCCAGATGCTGGGGCTCGTCGGGGCCGGTTTCCTGTTCTCGCTTATGAGCCTGCTTTTCTTCGGCTGGTTCACGATCCCGGTTGGGGCGTTCGTTGGTTGGGTCATCGCCTACCACCAAGATCGTGGTCGCGTGTCTTCATGAATCGTGAAGCATATGGCTGATTGGAAGCGAAACCCGTTCGTTCTCGGCCCGTTGATCGGTTTGCTCACTGGCATGCTCTGGTGGGCGGGGTTGATGATCGCGTCCGGCCCGTCGGTGGCCGTCACAATCGAGGGCGGGAGTGTTGTCGAGCGTGAGATCACGGTCGCGTCTCGCCTGTTGTACGCTCCGATAGCAGCAATCCCATGGGCTGCTGTGGGCTTGTTGGTTGGGGCCATCGCCGCAGCGGTCCGTGGCCCGTGGGTTCCAGTCGCGGCGGCGTTCGGAACCGTTGGCGGTGGAGTGTATTCTCTGGCCACCAGTCCGTTCGATGGGTGGCTCGCCATCACCATGCCGATCTGCTGTCTCGTCGGCGGTCTTGCGGGAACGGCAGTTGGCGTTCTTCTTCGTGCGGTGGGGCGGTTGATACAGCACGCAAGATAAGGAAGTGACCATGTCTGACGACCGCAACAAACTGAAACTCGGCAAGGGTTCGTACTTCGTCAAGACCCAACTTCGGCAGTTGGAACAGGAAGATGACACCTGGGAAGCGGACTTCTTCCCGATCCCGAGTTCGGATGTCGGTCGCGAGTATGTGTGGCTGGGCTTGGTTCTCAGCCACGCCCACGAGAATGTCCTCGCTCACTGGACCGTCAAGGAACCGCCGAGCGTCAACGACCTCGCCCGGTTGCTCGCTGAAGCCATCCGGCGACCGCTGACCCGATTCGCACACCGACCTCGCATTCTCCATCTCCGCAACAAGCCCGAATGGTCCGAGTTGCTGCCTCATCTGAAACAGGTCGGCATTCAGGTCATATTTCAGGACTCACTGCCGAAGTGGGACAAGACATTTGGTGATCTTCAGGCCCAGGTCGAGCAGATCGGAAGGGCACGAGAAGCCCCACCAACGCAGCAATTCCCGAGGGTGAAGGCTGCCGTAAGCAAGCAGCCGCAGTTTGCCGGGACTTCCGATCAGGGGAAGGTGCGAATCTACACGCTCGACGTGTTCCTTCCCAAGAGGGCCGTCAGCCGTTCATTCCTCAAGAAGAAGTCCGGCATATCTCGCCTCATCGAGATCCGGGGCGACCAGACCCTCGAAGATTTGCATAACACCATCTTCGACGCCTTCGACCGCGATGATGAACACCTCTACGAGTTCCAGTTGGGCCAAAGTCCAAAGGATCCCCACGGACCGACCTACGGCTCCAGGGAACTCGGGGAAGATCAGAGCGGCGTGGCCAGCGAAACGACCATCGACTCTCTGCGGTTGAGGGTCGGTCGCAGTTTCGGCTACCTGTTCGACTTCGGCGACAACTGGTGGCACCAGGTCAATGTCGAAGCCATCGAGGACAAGGTGCCGGACGGAAAGTTCCCCAAGGTGACGAAACGCATCGGCAAGAGTCCGCAACAATATCCTGATGAAGAAGACCACGGGGACGATGACGACGAGTAGGTCAGGCTCGGCAACAGTACAAGAAACCCGCGATGGAAGGACCGACGACCGTGAGATTCCCCGAAGCCAAAATCAAGGAAGCCCTGCTGCACGCCGATCTCGACCTTCGAGACGCTGCTGTCCGGTACTTCTACAGTTCGACGGCCCTTGACGAAACCTTCATGCCGCTGGCAATCGAGTCCATCGAGCGATATGGCAGGACAAACGCCTTCTCGTACACCCACTATCTCAATGTCTGGCCGCAGACCCAGAAGAGCATCAAGTGGGTGATCGCCGAATTGCAGAGCGATCTTCAAGATCCGCCCATGGAGCGATATTTCTATTTCCTCAACCTGTCACGATTGCTGTGTCACACGGACATTCGCCAAGTGGTCGATCATGCCGCTGAGATCATGCAGGCACCCCATTTCGATCCGATGCAACGGTTGGCGTTCCGTGAACGGCTCGACATGGTCGGCTGGAATGCCGAGACCTGCTGGAATGCCTTGCGACAGCATTGTGAAGCCAAGAAGCACAAGAACGATGTCGAAGAATTCGACCTTGGGCATCTACTTCGGATCATTCAGGCTCTCGCTGGTCAGCCACACGAGTATCAGGGGCAGATCCTGGCCATCCTTTCGGAGCACGGTCAGGACTTCAGGCATGATGCCCGCAAATGGCTGCAATCCATGATGGCGAACCTGGCGGGCGAGATGCGTTTGCAGACAGCCATTCCGTTGCTTGTCGGCAAACTTGGCCATCCCGACAGTATCTTGTCCGACCAGAGCCTGTTTGCCCTCGCCCAGATCGGCACGGAAGAAGTTGTCACGACGGTGTGCGATGCCTTTCCTCGTGCGTCCAGGGATTTTCGGCATTATGCCAGTGACTTGCTCTCCAAGATCCACAGCGATTTAACGGTTCAACGAATCCTGGGACTTCTTCCAGGTGAATCTGACGTGAATATCCGAATCAACCTCTGCATAGCGTTGCTCGACCATTTCAGTTTCGAAGGGATCGAACCGGCTCGGCAATTGATCCAACAATATGAACTCACACCTGATCTTCGGCAACTGCGGTCAAGTCTCATCGCAACCGCCAAGATCATGGGCATTCGGTTCCCGGAGTTCGACGAGTGGCAGGAACAAGCCAGGAATGATGCCCTCGGCGACCGACAACGAATGAAAGAATTCAGGCAACTGGTCTACGAAGCAGGTGGAGACGCGGCACTGGTCGTCAACAGGCTGAAGGCGGACATTGCCAAGAGGATAGCGGAATCGCAGAGGTTGAAGGCGGAAATTGCCAGGAACGAGAAGACTCTTGCGGATCGAACCCGACGACAGGCTCCACGCCAGCCAGATGGTTTCGGTGCTTCGGCTTCGCGAAGAGTGCAAGTCGGCCGCAACGATCCTTGCCCATGCGGGAGTGGCAAGAAGTTCAAGCATTGTTGCATGAAGAAACAACACGGCTACTGAGGACATGCCGGTGGCACGGAAAAAGAAGAATCGACCGGCTCAGAAGTCATCAACGATGCGTTGGGAGTTCGATCCCAACATTCCGACTTCGGATTTCTTCGAGGCCGGTTCGCTCGATGACAGCGGGAATTTGCAGGAAGCGGTTGAGAACTTCCTTTTCGCTCTCGAACAGGGCCACTTCCTGACCTGGGAGGCTGTCGTTTGCGAAGAACAGGGACTTCCCTTGACCTCGCTGCAACAGCAAGCCCTGGATAGCCTCCTCAGTTCCGGCGATCCCGACGACGATCAAGTCCTTTACCTTGACGGATTACCTCGGCCCAGCGAACCATGGCATGTCATCCTCAACAAGATCGTTCCTCATCTGTTGATCGAACCGTTTCGGACATCAGATGTTTATCGTGAAGTGCAGTGGGACGAATGGAAGCGGATCATGATCGCGTTGGAGGAACATGGCCTGGACTTATCGCTTCCGCCGGGCGTCGATTCCTACAAGGAGGTCGTTCCTGCGGATTTGCGGCACAAGCTCTGGTTGCAGTTGTGCTTTGACACCCTGAGCGGTCTCGGCTACCAAGAGGAGTTGACGCTGCAAAATCCCCGCCAAGACTCCCGGATCGAGGAGTTCATCGACAACCTACGGAACCACCAGGACAGTGTGGCCCACCTCGGCCTGACCCTGGAATCGCTGCTCACCCGAGTCATCCTTCCTGACCGAGACAAACCGCTCTTCATCACGATGATGCAGGACAAGCTGGGACTGAAGTCCAGCGAGGAGCCGTTCGCCGCCCATCTGTAGCATGGAAGATGTCGAACAGCAGTTTCCCAGTATGACCGTCTCGCGGTGAAACCCCATGAGCCACCGGAAGAACAAGAAGCGAGAACGAAAGAAGCCCAACGCAACCTTCCCGGCTCGGTTCAGCGTAGGGAGCAAGGTCAGGGTGAAACCCGGCACGACGGTCCCCGGCTTCGAGGACATTCCGCTCGGCGGTTGGGCAGGGTCGATCACCGAAGTCGATCAGCGGTCGAATCCGCCGACATACTCGGTTGAGTGGAACCAGTATACGCTCGACCACATGCACCCGATTTATTGCAGCCGCTGTGAACGAGACGGCCTCACGCTTGAGAGCATGTGGCTCGCGGAAACCGATCTGGAACTCGACAACGGCGAACCCGTCGTCATCGAGCAAACCACGCGGATTGCGATCCGCCCGTTGACCAAGAACGACCAGGATGATCGGATCAGGGCGATCTTCGGCCTGACGAACGACGATCCATTGCCTCGGGCAAATCTGGAAAATCTACGTCGGTATGCCCGTTTCCTCAAGACCCAGTTGTCGTTCCCGTTCCAGGCGAAGTACTTCATCGAAACCGGCCCATTCCAGCAGAGCGAATACCTCGTCACTGTTGAGGGTCTGCTCGATGCCGATGATTGCGACGAGGAGGGAGTTCTGTGCGAGGCCAAACAACACGATGAGTTCTTCGAGTTGCCGTTGGCCGATCTTGAAGTACGACGCGATCGCCACAATCGACAGTTGATCGAGGATTACTCGTACTGGTTCGGGAACTGGCCAAGCGAAGAGTTCACGACATCAGTCGTGGTCCATCCGTTGTCGGTAGCGGAGTCCACCAGATCGGAAGATGTTGATCCTTTGCCGTTTGACGACGGAATCAACCCGAAATCATTGCTCAGAACTCTGGCGGAATGCGGTCTCTGTGGAGCTGTTTACGGCGGCCTCATGGGATCGCTCCTCGGTGCCGTCGAAGGCACGATGATCGGAGCTTTGGTCGGTGGGGCGATCCTGGGATTGATCGGGTGGGCAATCGGATCAAGCTCCGGCCAGGAGGCCGATGCGACGAACGGAACGCGGTAAGGTTCGCTGATCGGGGGAACTTTCAGCCTCTTGTTGGGCCTGCTGATGGGAAGCATCGTTGGGGCGATGATGGTGGCATTCTGAAGTTCCCCACGAATGGTGGACAGTGGGAAAGCGGTGTAAACTCTGATCATGAGGAGACACACCGATGGCAGGTAAACGCAAGGTCTACACGCCGGAGTTCAAACTCCAGGCCGTCAAGATGATCATCGACCAGAAG
>JAIOPV010000028.1 GCA_021413735.1 Planctomycetota bacterium | reverse complement strand
ACACCCTTGATGTCGGTTTCACGAAGATCACTGACGCGGGATTGAAGCACCTCGCACGATTCCCGAATTTGCAGACGCTCGATCTCGCCGGGAACTCGATTGGTGACACGGGATTGATCGAACTGAAGGGCTTGTCGCAGTTGCAAGTGTTGGGGCTTTCGCGAACCAAGATCACAGACACCGGCATGAGTGTGCTAGCGGAACTAACCCAACTCCACTCGCTGGACCCTTCGGGAGATGCGGTCACATATCGCGGTCTGGCGGAATTGAAGAGCCTCACGAATCTCGATTATCTCGACCTGCGATATTCGCACGTGCCGGAAGGAAAGAGTCGGGCTTTCAATCCTCTGCTTCCCAAGTTGAAGATCGATCACCGCACCATTTCGCCGCCATGATGCCGGCAGTCTCGCGTCACTTTTTCCGTGTTGCAACGGCCCATTCCGAGCGAAGCAGCGAATAGATCATGACATCGTCGAACCGCGATCGACGCAGCAACGACGCACGCAACGTGCCTTCGTAGCGGAAACTCAGTTTCTCCAACACGCGACAACTGGCGAAGTTCCCGGCGATGACGCGAGCCTGCAACCGCTCGGGTTCGTAGTCACGGAACGCATGATTGATCAACGCTTCGCTCGCCTCACCTGCGATACCGCGACCCCAATACGGTTCCGCCACCCAGTAGCCGAGTTCCATCGACTGGTTCGGCTCCGACGACCAGAAACAGCCACACGCGCCTATGGGATGCGGGTTCGGCGTCAGCGTAATCGCGTAGGGTTCGGCCATTCCCTCGCGGTAGCGCAGGCGTGCGTAGTCACGGACGAACGCGACGGTTTCCGCTGGCGTGCGGTGGTGATCCCACAGCGTGAACCGCGTGACGTTCGGGTTCCTGGCGTACTCGAATAGCGGATCGGCATCGTGTTCCTCGAATGCTCGCAGGGTGAGGCGAGCTGTGGTGAGCGTTGGTGGTCGCCAGTCGGGCGGCATCATGGTTGTTTCGCTCTCCGTGCATTTGTGCTTGCATTGAGGATAGACGATTGCCAGAAGATAGCACAGAGCGGAATCGCTATCCGGAGTAAGGCAGTTGGTCTTCGCATTTCTCCTGCAGCACCGAACCTTCCGGCTCTGCGGATTCACGGGAGCCGAGAGCCAAACTATTCGTGACTCGTTGAGTCGCGGCGGTTGGCTCAACGCCTCCGGCGCGCGACAATGATAAGTTGTGAGCTATTCGCTAACCACCATCTGGCACGAGCGTCAACGCTTTCTGCCCGCGATCCTCGCGGTCGCGTTCTCGGCCGTGCTCATCACCGTTCAGGGCGGGCTTGTGCTCGGTCTGATCTCGATGATGTCGCTGCCCGTGGATCGCGCCACCGCCGACTTGTGGGTCGGCTATCCGGGCGTTCGCAGCGTCGATCTCGGACGACCGATTCCTGAACGATGGGTTGTTCGCGTTGCATCGCATCCCGAGGTTGTGCGGGTTGAACCGGCCGTCATCGGGTTCGCTCTCTGGACTCGCCCCGGTGCAAACGCCGAGACGACCACATCGGAAGTCTGCACCATCGTTGGGGCTCGCCTTGATGTCAATTCGCTCGCCGCAGCCGAGGCTGTTCGAGCCGATCCCGAATTGCTCGCGAAGTTGACGGTCACGGGAGCGGTGGCGGTTGACGAATCCGAGCTACACCGGCTCGGAATCACGGGCATCGGCGACATGGCCGAAGTTTACGGCACACGGGTTCGCGTTGTTGGTCTTGTGAAAGGTTACAAGAGCTTGGGTGGGCCGTATGTCTTCTGTTCGTTCGACACCGGCCGCACGCTCCTCGGCTACCGCAAGGATGAAGTGACGTATTTCGTCGCACGAACGACCAGCCCCGAAGCCGCGGCGGATGTCGCTGAACGAATGAGCGGTTATCCACAGATCACAGCCCTGACGACGCCGGACTTCTCGTTGCGTTCGCGAATGCACTGGCTGTTCACCACGAAGGCCGGCATCACGGTCGGCTTCACCGCGTTGCTGGGTTTGCTGGTCGGTGCGGTGGTGACGAGTCAGACGCTTTATGCCGCGACGGCCGCGAGTCAGCGTGAGTTTTCGACGCTGCGAGCGATGGGCATTCCGAAGTGGCGGCTGAAGATTAGCGTGATTGCACAGTCGTTCTGGGTGGGGTTGTTTGGGGTGGTGGTTGCGACGCCGATTACTCTGGTGTTGGCGGAAGCGGCGAACGCGGCGGGAACGGCAGTTCGTTTGCATCCGCTGATTCTGGCGATTGCTGCTGCGATCACGATGATTATGGCGCTCGGCTCGGGGCTTGCGGCGTTGCGATCGTTCCAGAATGTGGACCCAGCGCACAACATTCGATGAAAATGACTAACTCGAATCTGGTCTTGGTTTTTGGCCTCCCCCCTTGTGGGGGAGGTCGGCGAGGCTTTGCGAGCCGGGTGGGGGGTAAAGCTTCAACATCACGGCAGGCTTTACCCCCCACCCGCCACTTCGTGGCGGCCTCCCCCACAAGGGGGGAGGCCAAAACCAAATCAATCCGATGGGTAGTCCGCTGCATGCGGGAGGCCGACCATGTCCGATGAATCACGGCGGCGTATCCCCAGCCTTGGCGGTGGCGTCGCGCTTCTGTTCATGCTGCTGTCCATCGCTGGCGTTTCGTGGTGGCAAAACCAAAAGAAGACCGACCACGTTCCGACTATCACCGCGTTGCCCGATCTTGATGTCGTGTGCCTTGGCCGCGTCGATGGGCTTGAACGCACAGCCGATCTCGACACGCGGATGCCTGGGAAGGTCGCGGAAGTGTTCGTGTCCGAAGGCCAGCACATCGACGCCAAGAAGCCACTGCTGCGGCTGGATGATGCACTGCTCAAGCTCCGCGTCGAGGAAGCCGACGCCGCGGTGAAGGCAGCCGAGATCGAAGTCGATGCCGCGAACCTGGAACTGAAACTGCACCCCATCCGCAAGGCTGCTCAGGAAGCAGCCTTGGCCGCCGCGACCGATCGCGTCGCCGTCGGTCGCCGTGTGCTGGAAGAGAAGAAAGCGGCCAAATCGTTCGGCACGATCACCGCTGCCGAGTTGCTGGTCGCTGAGTCGGAAGTGAGGCAACTCGAACAGCTCGAAGGCATCGAGAAGTCACGGCTAGAGGAGTTGAAACTCGCCGACCTCACGCTGAAGACTCGGGCCGCCGACGCGAAGAAACTCTCCGCCACAATCGCTCTCAAACAAGCCCAGAACGCTCTCGACGATTGCCTGCTGTTGTCGCCGAGCGCCGGAACCGTGCTGCGGATTCAGGCATCGGTCGGTCGGACCGTGGCCCCAGGCACGCTTCAGCCGCCGGTGGTATTTCGTCCGGATGGTCCGCTGGTGGTGTGGGCCGAGTTGGAACAGGAGTTTCTCGGCCGCATCAAGCCCGGCATGAAGGCGACCATTCGCGACGACGCACGATCCGATTCGCCGACATGGACCGGTAAGGTGCTGCGTGTGGGGCACGTCATCGCGCGGAAGCGGTCGCTACTGCTGGAGCCGGGCGAGATCAACGACGTGCGAACCGTCGAGTGCGTAATTGCGATTGATGGCGACACGTCAGCGTTGCTGGTCGGTCAGAAGATGCGAGTTCGCCTTGGCCGCGGAGAGTGAGGACGAAATGCTTCGTCGAAATCCAGCAGACATGTGTTTGTTTTTCACCCCGAAGGGGTGTGACAACATAGCCTGGGGCAACGCCCCAGGAAGCCGATGAGTAACGCCCTGCACCCTGAAAAGGGTGCGACAAAGGGATTGCCAACGTTGTCGCACTCTTTCAGTCATCCTGGGGCGTTGCCCTGGGCTATGTTGTCACACCCCTTCGGGGTGAAAAACAATGCGATCAAGCACAAGCATTTCGGCACAGCTAAGGGGAAACACACAAACACAAAACACCCAACAAGCAATGCAATTCCGTGACATCTTGCTTTCCGTGAAGTAAGTTTCACATATCCCGCCTGAACTTCACCTGCCCTGCTTTCCTGCCGTCCGACACGCTGCCCGCCTGCCGGCTCTCCCATCCCGAGGTTCCGATGCGTCACGCTGCCGCTGCGCGTCTGTTGCCAATTCTCGGCGTGCTCTTCGCGATCCCCTCCGCAAGCGTCCGCGCTGATGGACCGGGCAACGATCCGGATCAGTACGAAGAAAAGATCATTGCTCGTGCGGCGGAACGAGCCGCGAAGGTGGCCAAGTCGGACCGACTCGTTTGGGTGAGGGAACTGGAGAACGCATTCCCCAACCGCGTCGGTAACCCGACCAAGGAAGAGGAATACGGCGCGTGGTTCGCGTTGGTTGCTGGCAAGGGCGACGAGTGGCGACGCGATAGCACCACGAACACCGGCTTCGCGGAACTATTTGAAAAGGTGGTTCAGCGGTTGGAACTCGGGCCGGTGCCGTCGATTCGACGTGATGAATTCTTGAAGTATGCTCGCCGAACGCTCGTTCCCGCTCAGACTGCAAACGCCGAACTGAACGAGGAATTCGATAAAGTGTTTCGCGTCCTCGATCGCGACGGCGACGGCGTTCTCTCCGGCGACGAGATGACGACGAAGCTGCGGGCCGATCGCCTTCAGTCCGACATCGATGGGAATGGCCGAATCGACAAGGACGAGTACCGGTCGCACTTCAACCGTCGGATCGCGATTGGCGTGGATGCACTGAACGCGAGAGTTGAACGAGAACGCGGTTCCGATAGCAAAAGCACGAGCAGCACCCCGAAAAGCGGGCTTCCGACTTGGTTCGCGGAGCTGGACGCCGACAAAGATGGTCAGATTGCGTTGTCCGAATGGCGCAAGGCTGGTCGTGCGATCAACGTGTTTATGGAGATGGACCTCGACGGCGACGGCTTGCTGACCAAGGAAGAATATCAGCGGTACGTGAAGCTGAAGGAGAAGGAAGAGGCGAACGACCGGCTCACAGGGATGCCCATGATGGGCAAGCAAGCGATGAAGTGAACCGAGGTCATTCGCTCACGGTTTCATTCCGAGTAACTGCTTCACGCTCGGGTCGATTACCTCCCAGATGGCCTCGTGAAGTTCGGCAGGCACCCCGGCTCGCCATGCCTCGTCGTCACCCTTGCGGAAGTTACTGCTGACCTTGCCGCGTTCCGCACGTTGCTGAAGCGTCTCGTGCAGCAGCGGCACAAATCGACCAGCACCGCTCGAAGTGAGAATCTCGCCCATCACGTTACCCGGACTCTCGGTGAGTTGCCGGAAGAACACGAACTTCACGGGGAACCCCGCTTCCTTGGCACGCACCCAGGACGCGATCCAGTTGCTGAGCATCCTCACCGCGCGCGTCACCGCAGCCCGATCCATTCGCGATTCTGAGCTAACCCCGTCGTACTCCATCTGCATCTTCTCATAGCTCCAGAACGCCGATCGCGGATCGCGGACCAAAACCCAGATCTGCGTCAGGCCGCCTTCACGCAACGCGGCGAGATTGACATCCGTTGCGGCGAAGTGATCGTGCGTCACGGCACCGCCTTTCACGATGGCCGCGACCCACTTCGCGTAAACGGTCGCCAGCATGGGATGGCCGATGGTCACTCGCAGAACAGGTGCGTGAAGCGTTTCCGCCAACGTGTACGACAAGAACTCGCTCGCGGACTTCGGGAGTGAGGTGATAACGATGCCCGGTATCTCGGCGACTTGTGCTCGGATTTGCTCGCGGTGAATTTCAGCCGCCGAGAGCAGATAGCGGTCGTAGAGCTGCCCGCCGTGGTCACCGGGTGGCGGAAACTCGTCGGTCGCGAGCAGCGGGCCGACCTTCTCCCCCGCGAGCGCCGAGTAGAGCGTCGCCAGCAGGTATCGTGCTTCGCGACCCACCGATTCCGGCTCGCGACCATGGCGAATCACGGCGGGCACAGTCGCGAGCAATGCGTTCGCACCTCGGACGTGCTGACCCGAAGTCACGAGCCGTTCCATCTCCTCGAGATCGGGGGCCGGACTGTTTGTTGAAGTTGGAGTCGCTGTGTCCGCATCCTTCCACCAGTGATCGCCTGGATTCTTGTTGGCGTAACTGTGGAAGAACTGCCGAGCGTCGAGTCGGTGTGGGTCGGAGAAGAAGCTCAGAACCCAGCGACAAATTCCGATGGCGTGAACGACGTCGGGTTGCTGTTCGGTGCGTTTCGCGATGCCATCCAACGCGGCGAGCATTGCGGGCCACGCATGGATTTCGTTCCCCTTCACCGCGATGGCGTAGTGATTGCGAGCGAGCGCCAAGTTGAACTCGGGGATCTCTTTGCCATCAAGGACACTTTCGCAGAGTGCGATCGCTTCGCGGTGTTGCCCGGCAGCTTCCAGCGTGTTCACTCGCCCCAACAGCTCAACCTGTTCCGCGTATGTCATCATCGACTTCCTTGAAGATGTTTCAGTTGTTGACTGCCACGCGGAGGTCGCCGTCACGTCGGGTTATGCCAATCCGATCAAGATATTCGCAGATCGGCACCGCGAACTTTCGCGTCGTGCCCAGCAGGTCGCGAATCTCGGCCACGGTCGCGCCCGTTCCCGACTGCAACCGTTCGCTGACACGCAGACGCATTGCAGCCTCAGCTTCGGTCGCGAGGTAGAACTCATCTGCCAACTTCACCAGAAACCCCTCTGCCACTGCGACATCGTAGATGTCTTTGAGCGTCGTGGCATTTCCACCCGCAAAGTTGACGAAATCCTTCGGCTCCGGTGGCGTGAACCCACCCGCAACATACGCTTCGACGATTCGATCCTTGAGCTTCCGCTGGTTGGCGCTCAGCTTCGGCTTGAAGTCCGCACGGGCCACTCGCCGCGAGTTGCCGACCAACTTGTTGGCAGCAATGAGCCGATCCGTCAGCGTTTGAAGCAACGCATCATCCCCGACATACTCCAACCGGGCAAGCGTCTTCTGCCGGTCGTGCGTGGTTGCCAGCGGATTCTCAGAATGCACAACCGCCAGCACCTCAAGAACGCGTGACTCCAATTCGGCGACCCGTTCCGCGTGAAGCAGCAGTTTCCGACCGCCCGACAGCGTGAGTTCCACGAGTTGCCCCGCAGCCAGGAATCCGCGAACCAACGGTCCAACGTCGTCAGGCGAAACACCCGCACCACGAACGAGATCATTGGGTGTGAACCCAGCCGCGTCTGCGAACCACGCGACCACCAACGCTCGCGTTTCAGAGTTCGGGAGCTGAAGTTGTTCCACCTTTTCCAGCACTTCAGTGTGCCGTCGGCGAATCTTGTTGGGGGTCGGTTGCAGAACGTGGCCGCCGCCCAGCGTGTGCTCCGCTGACGAATCTCGCAGCACGAACGCCTGCCCCCACACGGTCGTCACCGGTTCCGCGAGAAAGAGCTGCGCGAGTGCCTGCTGCCCCGGATCGACGTGATCGCAATCGAGGAGCGAAAGCGTTGCCATCACTTCGACTGTGCCCGCGTGAAACCGCACGGGAAGTCGATGCTTGATCGAACGCCCCGAATCTCGCGGTGTCAGCAGGCTCACGGTGAGAATTTTGCTCGCGACGAGATATCCAGGCGCACACAGTTCCTGCCCACGGCGAACAGCTTCGTGCGGCACACCGGCAATGTTCACGCCTGCCCGCTGGCCTCGGTGAACTTCCTCAACACTCGCCCCGTGATTCGAGACGCTTCGCACTCGCACGGTTTCGATGGTGCCGTCGCCTTTGTGCCAGTCGAGTTCGTCGCCGACGCGAACCGAACCCGACGACACCGAACCGGTCACAACAGTCCCGTGCCCCTGCACGACGAACGCCCGGTCGATGGGCAAGCGGAACCACCCTGCCTCATGCTTCAGTTCAACACGGGAAGCCGCGAGAGCGAGTTCGGCCTTGAGTTGGTCGATGCCCAAACCCGTGACAGCGGACGTTGGCACAAGTGGAGCATCCGCGAGGAACGAATCCTTCACGAGTTCGCGGATTTCGAGAGCCACGACTTCGCGAGTGGTGTCATCGACTAGATCGGCCTTCGTGAGTGCGATGACACCGTATCGGACGCCAAGGAGTTTGAGGATTTCGAGGTGTTCGCGAGTTTGCGGCATCACGCCGTCGTCGGCCGCGACCACGAGCAACGCGAGATCGACGCCCGTGGCTCCGGCGAGCATGTTCTTCACGAATCGCTCGTGCCCCGGCACATCCACGATTCCGAGCCGCTGTTCGCCGAGGTTGAGGTGGGCGAAGCCGATGTCGATGGTGATTCCGCGTTGCTTCTCTTCGGGAAGTCGGTCGCAGTCGATTCCCGTGAGAGCCTTCACGAGCGACGTTTTGCCGTGATCGATGTGCCCGGCTGTGCCGAGGATAAGGTCGCGTGGCATGTGCAGTCCCCGTGTCCTGCGCATTGTACCAGCGACCCCGAGGAGTTTTGCGCAAGTTCAGCGCGTCTTGCGTTAATCGCCCAGATCGGGTAATCACGCGATCCGCACTCTCGCGGAGATTGCCCAGATTGCGGGCAGACGGGGCGGGTCAGGGAGGCCGTATGTCGCTGTTGGAAGTCAAAGGGCTGGAGAAGATCTACGGTCGCCGCAAGGTGGTGAAGGGTGTGTCGTTCGATGTGAACCCCGGCGAAGTCGTTGGTTTGCTCGGGCCAAACGGTGCCGGGAAGACGACCAGCTTCCGCATGGCGACCGGGCAGATCGCACCGAACGCCGGCACCGTCATGTTCAACGATAACGACGTGACCGCCCTCGCGATGTATCAGCGAGCCAGGCTCGGCATGGGCTATCTTTCGCAAGAACAGAGCATCTTCCGCAAACTGACTGTCGAGCAAAATCTCCTCGCGATCCTCGAAGCACTGCCGAAAAGCCGCAGTCTGAACCGCAAACTCACCCGCTCCGAACGCTGGCAACGCACCGACGCCGCTCTGAAGCGATTCAAGCTCGAACACGTTCGGAAGAACTCGGCGGCACGCTGCTCCGGTGGCGAAAAGCGTCGCCTCGAAATCGCACGCTGTCTCGTGTGTGAACCGCTGCTGATTCTGCTCGATGAGCCTTTCGCGGCAGTCGATCCGATCACGACCGAAGACATCCGCAGCAACATTCGCGAACTCGCCGACTCGGGCATCGGCATCCTCATCACCGACCACAACGTTCGCGAAGTGTTCCGCACCGCCGACCGCGTGTACCTCATCACGGATGGCCTCGTCGTCACGAAGGGCACACCGCACCAACTCGTGAACGACGAAATCGCGATCAAGGCGTATCTCGGTCGCAGTTTCGAGGAAGACGGCTTCACCCGGCACTTCGCGAGCCGTGCCCGTGTGTTCGATGGCGATACCGAAGCTCCGGCACCCGCACCCACGGCAACCGCAACGGCGACGCTCCACGAACCTGAACTGGACTCGGAACCAAGTCTGCTGCGGTTTCCGTCGCACACACCGCCGCCGAGTGCGGGTCTGATGACTCCGCTTGGCGGCACCGCAGGCGCAATTCTCGAACAAGAACGCTTGCGGGTCGCGGTCGAGCAACTGACCGATGACCGCACCATGCGCGGCGCGACGTTGGAACTGAACAGTCGTGGCGAGGCTTCGATTCCGGCGTTGCTTGAAGCGCTGGAACGCCGCGAGCCAGTTCTGCGGAAACGAGCGTTCGAGTTGTTGAAGTACGTCGCACGCGGCTCCGCCCCCCTCGACTTCGACCCCGACGCTTCCGACGATGTTCGACTTCGTCAGGTGGCATACCTTCGGGCCAAGTTGGAACGCCGACGGTAGGATGAAGGTGACGGAGTGAGCGGGTGAAAGGGTGGCAATCCTGTTGAGGTTTTCATCGTCACCCACTCACCCCGTCACCCCTTCACCCCCTCTCGGAAATCTAAGATGCCGACTCCCACTGAACTCGCCGATCAGTACCTTGCTGGAACTGTCGCGCTTCGCAAAGCTGTCGCAGGCATGACCCGCGAACAACTCGTGGTTCGCCCCATTGCGGGAAAGTGGAGCACGCTCGAAGTCGTCGCGCACCTCGCCGATTTCGACCCCGTGCTGATCGACCGCATGAAGCGCATCCTCGCGCTGGGCGATGTGCCGTTGCTCCTCGTGGCTGACGAGAACCTGTACATCAAGGAACTTGGTTACCACGACCGCGACGTGGAAAACGAACTTGCCGTGATCGAAAGCTCACGCAAGCAGATGGCGAAGATCATTAGCATGCTGCGTCCAGAACAACTGGAACTGACGGGATGCCACAACAAGCGTGGAATCGTGACGCTCGAAAAAGTGATTCAGATGGCGATCAACCACATCCCACATCACTTGCCGTTCATCGCGGAGAAACGCAAAGCGATGGGCGTGTAAGCCGTGCTTGGTTTTTGTGGCACCGGTATGATTGTCTGTTGTTCGTCGGGCCAGTTGAGCCGGCCATCTCCAGCGCGGCCGGCTGAGCCGGCCCCACAAGACTGTCTCTGCCGCCAAAACAGCACACCAACATTCACAATTCTGCCCGAACGTAGAAGAAATCCACGTTCGGGGTGGTACACTATTCGTGCCGAATTCTGAGAATCATTGTCCGCCCTCGCTTCTCTCTCATCGAGGTGTCATCATGCTCCAAATCCGTCGAAGAGCGTTCACCCTGATCGAGTTGCTCGTGGTGATCGCGA
>JAIOPV010000027.1 GCA_021413735.1 Planctomycetota bacterium | reverse complement strand
AGCGCGGGCACCACGTGACATCTCGGCGTCAAACGTCGCGGGTGGGAAGAAGCCATCGAATAGGGCGGCTTTCACGTCTTCGGGTGTGATGTTTACGGACACGGTACCACCGACCACGGAGCGACCGCGACCCATCACTGTAACCGGAAAACTCGGTGGCGGCGGGCTCGCGAGCAGAGCTTCCTTCGCGGCTCGGCATGCCTGCACGAGCGAGCCGAACTGTGCCGCGTCGAGCCGACCGCCCGGCAACTTCGCCTCCACCGACTTCGCGAGCGCGAGATCCATGTTGTCGCCGCCGAGCAACAAGTGGTCGCCCACCGCATCGCGTGCGAACGTCAGCTCTCCCTTCTCTTCGCCTGCACGAATCAGACTGAAGTCAGACGTGCCGCCGCCGACATCCACAACCAGACAGCGCATTCCGGGCTTGAGCATACCCGCTTCGGCTGGTGAGTGCGTGCCAAGCCATGCGTAGAACGCGGCCTGCGGCTCCTCCAACAGCGTGACATTCTTCAGCCCGGCCTGCCTCGCTGCGTCTGCCGTGAGGTTGCGGGCGACGTCATCGAACGACGCCGGCACTGTGACCACCACTGTTTGTTCTTCGAGATGATCCTCGGGCTTGCGGCCAGGCGCTGCGTTCCACGATTCCACCAGATGCTTGAGATATTTCGCGCTCACTTCCAGTGGCGACAGTCGCGGGACATCCGGCGGCGCTGCCCACGGCAACAGCGGTGCGGTTCGATCGACGCCGGGGTGACTGAGCCACGACTTCGCGCTCGTGACTTGCCGACCAGGCACCTTCGCCCCGTGATTCCTGGCGAACACGCCAACGGTGTCGGTCGGGTTCTTCTTCCACGGAAGATCAATTGAACCGGGCGCGAGGTCGTGTTGCCCCGGAATGTAGAGGAAAGACGGCAGCAGCGGCAGGTGTTGCACTTGCCCGGCCGCGACGACTTGCGGCACGTTGAACGTGTGCAATTTCGGGCCGCCGACAGCCTTCGATGCCGTGTCGACGTAGGCGACGGCGGTGTTCGTGGTGCCGAGGTCGATTCCGACGAGATAGCGTGACATATTGGCTGGCACCGGGGCGCTGGGTATGTTGGCCACATGGCCACACCAATCGTTTTAGGACTGGACATCGGCGGGGCGAACTTGAAGGCGGCAACGCACGATAAGCGGGCCGTTTCGGTGCCGTTTCCGCTGTGGAAGCAACCGGACAAACTTCCGTCGGCTCTCGCCGAACTGGTGGCGAAGTTTCCGGAGGTCGAGGAACTGGCAGTCACGATGACGGGCGAACTGTGCGACTGCTTCGAGACGAAACGTGACGGCGTGAATGCGATCATCGCGGCCGTGCGTTTCGCGAGCGGTGGTCGGCGAATCCGTGTGTGGAGCACCGACGGCGTGTTCCTGACCACGGAGGAAGCGAAGCGGAATCACCTGAAGGTTGCCGCAGCGAACTGGCATGCGCTGGCAACACTGGCGGGGCAGTACGTTCCGCACGGCTCGGCCGTGTTGCTTGATGTCGGATCGACCACGACCGACGCCATCCCGATCATGGATGGTTTTCCGATCCCGTCTGGGCGAACCGATCCAGAACGCCTCTCGCACAGCGAGTTGATTTACACAGGTGTCCGCAGAACCCCTCTCGGTGCCATCGTTCGCTCTGGGTTCGCTACCGAACTCTTTGCGACTACACACGATGTCTATCTGCACCTTCGGCTCATTCCCGAGGACGCAGCAGACCTTGATACCGCTGATGGCCGACCTGCAACAAGAGTTGCCGCGTTTGACCGACTCTGCCGCATGTTCTGTGGGGATCGAGAGACGATCAGTGTCGCACAAGTGGATGCGTTAGCTGAACGGGTCATGGATCACCAACTGAACCTGATCGAAGGCGCGCTCGTGAGAGCGAGGGGGAAAATCGAGATCAACCTGGAATCACGCGGCCTCGAACGCACTGAACGGAATCCGCCCACCGTGATCGTCGCAGGTTCGGGCGAGTTCCTGGCAGCCCGCGTCGCATCGGACGATGGGAATTGCCACGAGGTTCTCTCGCTCACTGCCCGTCTTGGTGCGAACGTGTCGGCGTGTGCCCCTGCGTATGCGGTTGCGGTCCTCGCGACGGAGTCACGCTCGTGATCGTCGTGAAGGTCGGCGGCAGTCTCTTCGATCACCCGCGATTCGTTCCCGCGTTGCGGGGCTATCTCGACTCACTCGCCCCTGCTGATGTGCTGCTCGTGCCGGGCGGCGGTGAGGTCGTCGATGCCGTACGAAAGCTCGACGCGATTCACGGGCTTGGCGAGGAAGCATCCCACTGGCTCGCGATTCGCGGAATGGATCTCACCGGAGAGTTTCTGCGGCACACGCTCCCCTGCGGGTCGCGGCTACGCATCTTGGATTGTTTCGCGTTCGCAAAAGATGACGCCACGTTGCCGCACTCGTGGGAGGTCACTTCCGACAGCATTGCCGCACGGGTCGCGATCGTTCACGGTGCCGAACGGCTCGTGCTGCTGAAGTCGGTTGACGTGCCTGCGGGAATGTCGTGGGATGAGGCCGCTGAACGCGAATGGGTCGATCCGCATTTCCCGCGGATCGTAGCAGGAGCGACGTTCATGATTGAAGTCGTGAACTTCCGCCGGGCACTCGACGCAGTTGCTTCAAAATGAGTCCTTCGCGTCCATCGGATCGGGCGTGAAGGCCTCGCAAGCCGCGATCAGATCCGGGAAGGTGTGCCGTTCGAGAATCTGCGGTCGCGGCCATGCACCCGGACGACGCTTGCGGATGTACCACATCGCTGAGGGGAAGTCCCAACCCCGGTCGATCATCAGCGTCAGCGCCACGACCAGGACCGAACGCGACTTGCCATCGGTACACGAGATGAACACGTCGTGGCCTTGTTGTCGCCACGTTCGCAGTTGCCACACCGCCTCAGCCACGACCGCCGGACGAACCGGACTCGTCTCGGCCAAGGCAAGTTCCACCGCCTCGACCTCTGGCGGCAATCGCATCCCGAAGCCGCTGATCTCGCCACCCGCCACGTTCAGCAATCGCGAGAACCCCGTCTTTGCGAGTTCGTTCGGCGTCAACGGCGCACTCCCGCAGCCCAGCCCTGTCTCGATCAGGCTCCAGCCGCGAGATTCGTACGGCGGGCCGCGTTCCTCATCCGCGACGATCAGCCCTTTGGCCTCCATGCGTGCGTTCATCAGCACGGAAGTGTTGCCGCCGAGGTAGTCCCTCACGCTTTGAATGATGGAATCGCGAGCAAACTCGTCGAAGAGCTTCGGGTGTGGTTGAATCTGGGGTCGCACCGCACGCATTCGCAACAGCGCTTCATCCCAACTGATT
Source organism: Planctomycetota bacterium (assembly GCA_021413735.1). Taxonomy (GTDB): domain Bacteria; phylum Planctomycetota; class Planctomycetia; order Gemmatales; family Gemmataceae; genus Gemmata. Next base: position 18,411 of record JAIOPV010000027.1, on the reverse strand, counting down.
CCGTCGCGTGCCATCCAGTAAAGTGCCACGACTGCCACGCTACGCGATTGCCCCTGCTGGCAGTGAACGAGAGTCCACTTTTCGCGTTGTCGAAATTCGGCGAGTTCCAGGACTGCACGACGCAGAAAAACAACGGGCGCGGCGATGTTGTCTTCAAAGGGTTGTTGAATGACCTTCACGAGCGCCGGCAAACCGACAGCATATGGAGCCGGGTTGGGATCCCAAACGTTGACGACGGCCTCGAACCCTGCCCCGAGGATGTCCTTGGCGGATTGTGGTGTCCCCGACAGGGCAAGCCCAAGTTCCAGGGTGTCGAACTCAAAGGGCATAATCGTCGGCCTACGGATTCATTTGATGCGGTAGCAATGGAACGCGGGGCGTCACTCAGCAAAGATACGCACTGAGATGCCCACGCCCGCTGATTGTACCAACTCGAGGAGGTGTTTGGACCCGCGGCTGGCTTCGACGTTTGGGTGAAACACCAACACCAGTTCCGCCCCACTGCCGAGCATCCGCTCGTTTAGTCCCTTCCATGCAGCCCGTTTGTACTTGGCGTAATCCACTGGGCTTTTGGCCATCGGCTCGACAGCAAATCCGAGTTGTGCGGCGACCTGCCCTGCGATCGCGTCGGCACCCGGCGAATCCCCGTGAATCACAACTGATGCGGTGGGAAGTTTGGCCAACTCACGACGAATTGCGTCAACATCGGCCCAAGCCACCGCACCCGCGACAATGACACGCATCGTTCCGTATCCTCTGTTGACGCAATCTCCGGTCTGCGTTCACTGCCCGCCGGGGAACGTCGGTGCAATCACAGAACGCTGAGGGTTCGACAGCGTCGCATTCGTCTGCCCTAGGCCAATCGACCGCCAGCGTTTCATCGACCCATCACGACTCACCGTGAGCAACGCGACCGAATCTGGCAGAAACTGGACCTTTATCACCAGATCAACGTGACCCGTCAGCACGGCCCGTTCCTGCCCCGTCACGGGATCCCAAAGCAGCACCGACCGATCCGCTCCGCCCGATGCCAAGGTCCGTCCGTCGTCGCTGAACGCCACGGAACGAACTGGTCCCGTGTGACCCGCGAGTTTGGCCTGCGGCGTCAATTTACCTGCCTCGACCTTCCACACGCGGATGATGCCGTCCGAGTCCGCGGTCGCAAGTTGATCGCCAGTCGAACCACCAAATGCGACCGCTTCGATCTCCGCCAGGTGTGCGTCTCTCACCTCGGACAACACCTTGCCCTTGATGTCGATGACCCGCACGCCGTACTCGGGTGACGCGTTGGCGTTTCGCTTTGTCTCGAAGGCAATGGCGAGTCGATCCCCGGCTGGGTGCAAGGCGAATTCACGCGCTCCGGCGATACTGTGAATCAAGCCCGGCCCGACAGGAACAATCGGTGTCTCATCAAATGGAATCCCCGGCGGCAGCGCTTTCAAATCCCAAACGTGAACGCCCTTCGAGTCGAGAGTTGAGAGCCACCGGCCCGTCGGGTCCACGGCCATCGCGAACACGGGAAGCGGAACTTGAAGGAAGATCGGTTTCTGTGAGATGAACCCCGGTCCCCCAATCGGCGCTCCAGGATACCGAGTGGTTCGCCAGACGAGAACCATATTCGAGTCGAGGGCCGCGAGCAGCGTTCGCCCGTCGTGCGAGGTCGCCGTCGCCTTGATCTTCGCGGATTTCGATGCGGATTTGACGGTCTGAGCCAGCAGAGTCGAGAAGTAGAATGGAGTCGCGGCTGGTGATGTTCCGGGCAGGACAGGGATCGTATCGAAACGAGACGCCGTGACGTGCCCGGATTCGTCGCCACCAAGGATCGCCGCACCGGTGCCCGACAACGCGACGGTCGTAACGCTCCGACCAAATGGGTCAATTGAATCATACGGGCGCGATGTTGTGTGCCAGACGCGAGCAGTAGCGTCGAGGCTAACCGTGACAACTGTTCTCTTGTCCGGAGCAAATGCAACCCCGGTGACAGTCGTGTCGTGCCCCAGGAGCGTCCCTCGCTCCTGCCCGTCCTCGATGTTCCACAGTCGAATGGACTGGTCGAAGCCAACAGATGCGAGCAGATCGCCTTCGGCGCTGATCGCAAGGCCGTAGATCATGCCCGTATGTCCGCTGAGTTTGCGGATGTCCTTACCGGTCTCGGCATCAATAATCCGGATGGTCTTCGCAGCACCCGTGCCGTTGTTCACGGTGGCAGTGAGCCTGCCGTCGGGGCTGACCGCCACGGCCCGCACGACCGCAGTGTGTGGGATGGCGGAGGAGGAAATGTTCTTCGAGCCGTCTGGAGCCCAGACCCGCGACATCCGATCCGCACCACCCGACACAACCACCTTCCCGGAGGAGGCAAACGCCAGAGATCGCACAGCTTGCGGAGTTCTTCGCGGCCCTTCGTAGTGTGCGGGGAAGTTCCGGAAGAGAACGACGACGACGCCATCCTGTTTGGCACGCTGCCTCGTCGCGAGCACCGAAAGCGGGCCACCCAGTTGCCCGACAACAGAGTTTGTCGCCCGCCAACCAGACAGCGCCCACCATCTGAGTTCTCCGTCCTCGCCACCACTCACGAGATATTCGCCATTCGGGCTGAACGCAAGGCAAGTCACGTCGCCCGCGTGTGCGTCGTTCAAAACGACATCCGGCATCAGGGTTACAGGTTGCTCGCCAGAGTCGATGAAGGGCTTCAAATCTGCGACTGGCCTGCGAGACGCCTCAAGAATATCCGAAGGAAGTTCCCACATCCGGATGTTGTGATCCGACCCACAGGCAGCCACGACGCCACCATCCGAACTGAATGCCACGTTGGCGATAATTCCCACTGGTGCCGTGAGAATAGCCCAGGTGCGCCCCGTTCGGGGATCCCAGACACGAATTTGCCCGGCAAGCCCAGCAGACGCGACGAGCGACCCATAAGGAGCGTATGCGACGGCATGAAGGCGGTCCCCGGAAGCGTGTTCCTTGTAGGCTCGCTCTTCGCGCTGGCAGAGTCGGTGCAGATACGCCCAGCTAAAGTCGCGGAGGTCAATTGGGCAACGGTCTGGATTCTCGAGCAGATCATTCGCTCGTTTCGGGTCGCGTTCGCACATGGCCGCAATCTGCGCGAGTTGCAGTGCATAGGCCGCTCGGCGTGTGCGTTCCGACTCCTCGATCAGCTTCGTGTTTTGCTCAATGAGCTTCTTCGCGACCTTCGCATTTTCTTCGGCGAGCAACTCCGCCCGGCGGCGTTGCTCGGTTGCAATGTCGCGAGCTTTCTGGGCGGCTTTCGCCTCTTCATCTTTCTCCGTGACAGCTTGCTTCACGCTCGCATACGCGACCGACAGCACCGACACCAGCGCGATCGTTGCGACTACTGTAAACGTGGCAAGGATCGCCATCGACGGGTGACGCCTCGCCCATTTCACGCTGCGACCCCAAGCCGAGAGCGGCCGCGCCTTGATCGGCTCGCCCATCAGGAATCGGCGGAGATCATCGCCGAGGGCGTCGGCCGTGAGGTAGCGTTTCGCGGGGCTTTTGGTCAGACACTTCAGACATATCGTTTCCAGGTCGCGCGGAATCGTCGGTTGAAGCCGCTTGGGTGGAACGGGGTCGTCGTGCAGCACTTGAAGAACGGTATCGAGCGGGGTTTCGCCCATGAACGGCGGGCGGCCCGTGAGAAGTTCGTAGAGAATTGCCCCAAGTGCGTAGATATCCACCGACGGCCCGACATCGCGAGTCTTTCCAGATGCTTGCTCGGGTGCGATGTAGCTTGGCGTACCCATCACGGCACCTGTTTTGGTGCCACCGTCGGGGTTCTCAGTGTCTCCGAGCCGCTTCGCGAGTCCGAAGTCGGTGATCTTGGGAACGGGCTTCGTGATGCGAACTTCAGGTTTCGCGCTCTTGTGGACGATGACCGGAAACCGCAGCTCCGACGAAGCCGAACTGTTCTCGACTGACCACGCCTTCGTCGATTCAACATCCCCTGCCCCTTCGAGCTTCGGCCCTTGAAGCAGCACGTTGCCGGGCTTGAGATCGCGGTGAACGACGCCCTGATGGTGGGCGTACTGCACGGCTCGTGCGATCAGTTCGACGAGTTCAGCCGCTTCGCGTGCATTCCAGGGAGCGTTCTTGATGTGCTGTGCGAGGTTGCCGCCTTCGACGAACTCCAGCGCGAGGTAGAGGTGCCCGTTCGATTCGCCGATCTCGAAAATCTGGACGATGTGCGGGTTTTGCAGGGTCGCAACCGCTTCCGCCTCGCGACGAAACCGTTCTCGCTCGATCGTGCCGGCGTGGTTGCCAGCGAGGATCATCTTCAACGCGACGGGACGATTCAGGCTGAGTTGTCGAGCTTTGTAAACGACTCCCATGCCGCCGCGACCGACTTCACCGAGGATTTCGTAGCCTGGAACGGTCGGCGGTACAAAGTCGATTGCCTCGGCAAATGGAACAATGTCCCCTGATTCGACAGTTGGTCCAGGCTCCTGGGCGACCGGCATTCCGACGAGCGACGCAAACGATGGTGTATCGGTCGGGGATGAACGCGGTGGCGGCCCGGGCATGTACTGAAGCGTTGCGACGTCGGCGGGAACAGGTTCAGCCTCGGGAATCTTCACTGCTCCGACTGCCGCACGGACGACTGGAATTGGGCTACTGAGCTTGTTGGCGATGGGAATCAGCAACGTGTCGCCGCATACCGGGCACGCGGTTGGTTGAACCCCAGCGTTTCCCGCGCAAGTGTGCCCAAACGTGCAGCAAAAGCCACCGGCCATGTTCGGCCCTGAGGAGGGAGAGAATCGTTAATCTTAGAATGTATCCGCTCGCACCCATCCGTTGCAAGTCGCGTCCGCAGCCCGGTTGCCGCAGTTTCCCCAATCCGACCCGCCTAACCCGACATTCCCCCTCAAGAAGACGCCGGCCACGTCCCGCGGGTTGTAACCAACCGTAACTTGCTCGCTGGCGTAGACTATTGATGCAGAACAACAAGCGAAAAGAACCCTTCCTCCAATGCTGACCCTCAAAGCAGTGGGGCACAGGCAAAGCCCCCTTCCCCGCAGACCAGGCAAGGGTTGGTGGGAAAGGTTCTTCCGCTCACTCGAAAGGCGTGATTACGTGTCTCCCTCTCATCACGACTCCGCAGCCGCCAAGCCCAAATCGTTCGGGTTGAATCTGATCGGCGAAACCGCCGTCGATCCGGTTTGCGGCATGACCGTGGACCCCGCAACCGCTGCCGGTTCGACCACGCACAACGGCACGACCTACCACTTCTGCAGCAAACACTGCTTGGCGAAGTTTAGCGCCAGCCCTGAGCAATACCTCAGCAAACCGCAAGCAGAAGAAGAACATGCCTGCTGTGGCGGCACACACTCCCATTCCGGGGCGACGCTCGCTGTTCCGAGATCGAAATACACCTGCCCGATGCACCCGGAAGTCGTCCGCGACGGTCCCGGAACCTGTCCGAAGTGCGGAATGGCTCTCGAAGCGATGACGCCAGGTGTCGGCCCCGAAGACGATTCCGAACTCCGAGATATGACGAGGCGGTTCGTCGTTTCTATCGCATTTACTCTGCCGTTGTTCATTCTCGCGATGGCTCCGATGATTCCGGGGGTCACGCTTCCGCACTCTGTGATGGAAGCCGCGAACTGGATTGGGTTGGTGCTGTCGATTCCGGTCGTGCTGTGGGCGGCGCGGCCGTTCTTCGTGCGGGCTGTCGAAGCATTCAGGCATCGCACCGCGAATATGTTCACGCTGATTTCGCTTGGCACCACTGCCGCGTGGATTTACAGCACTGTCGCAACACTGGCCCCAGGACTGTTCCCGTCTGGGTTCAGCCACGATCACGGAGTGATCGAGACGTACTTTGAAGCGGCAACGGTGATCGTGACGCTCGTGCTGCTCGGGCAGGTTCTCGAACTGCGTGCGAGACGCAACACGGGCTCGGCGATTCGTGCGTTGCTCGCACTCACGCCCGCAACTGCTCGGCGTGTGAACGCTGCCGGAACCGAAGAAGATGTCCCGTTGGACAAACTTCAAGTCGGTGATCGCCTCCGGGTGCGGCCCGGCGAGAAGGTGCCCGTTGACGGCACCGTGACCGAAGGCTCCAGCACGATTGATGAGTCGATGCTGACGGGTGAACCGCTGCCCGTCGAGAAGGGTGTCGGCGACGCTGTGATCGGGGCGACCGTGAACGCGACGGGTTCGTTCCTGATGCGTGCCGAGAAAGTGGGAAGCGACACGATGCTGGCTCGCATTGTGGCGCTTGTGTCGGAAGCGCAACGGAGCCGTGCCCCGGTTCAGAAGCTCGCTGACAGCGTGGCCGCGTGGTTCGTGCCCGCTGTCGTGCTGGTCGCAGTGGTAACGTTCATCGCGTGGGCAATCTTCGGCCCATCCCCTGCCCTGGCTTATGCTCTCGTGAATGCAGTCGCGGTTCTTATCATCGCGTGCCCGTGTGCCCTCGGGCTGGCAACGCCAATGTCGGTAATCGTCGGAATCGGTCGCGGGGCAAGTGCTGGCGTGCTGATTCGGTCTGCGGAGGTTCTCGAACGTTTGGAGAAAGTCGATACCGTCGTCGTGGACAAGACCGGCACCTTGACCGAAGGCAAACCGAAACTGGTGACCGTGCGACCGCATGGTAAGTTCACAGAATCGGAGTTGTTGCGGGTCGCGGCGAGTCTGGAACGCGGCAGCGAACACCCGCTCGCGGCTGCAATTCTCGCGGGTTCAACCGAACGGGAGGTCACACCCACTGAAGTCGAGCGGTTCGAGGCCGTTTCAGGGAAAGGCGTGCGAGGGCGTGTCGATGCTCGTGACGCAGTTCTCGGAAATCGTGCGATGCTCGAAGCGATCGGCGTGAAGATTCCGGAGGAAGTCGGCAATAATGCGGAAACCCTGCGGCGCTCCGGGCAGACCGTCGTGTTCGTTGCGGTGGCCGGTGAACTCGCCGGCTTCCTCGGCGTGGCCGACCCCGTGAAGGCAACATCAGCGGAAGCCGTTGCCCGACTTCGCAGCGATGGCGTGACGGTCGTGATGCTGACCGGCGACAACCGCACGACAGCCGACGCGGTCGCGGCTGGTTTGGGGATCGAGCGAGTATTCGCGGACGTGCTGCCCGAGGGAAAGGCCGACATCGTACGGCAACTTCAGGCTGAGAAGCGAATCGTGGCGATGGCTGGCGACGGCATCAACGACGCGCCAGCGTTGGCTGTCGCCGATGTCGGAATTGCGATGGGCACCGGCACCGATGTCGCGATGGAATCGGCGGGCGTGACTCTGATGCGGGGTGACCTCCGGGGCATCTCACAAGCACGGACGCTGAGCCGTGCGACGATGAGGAATATCCGCCAGAACCTATTTTTCGCATTCGGGTACAACCTGCTGGGTGTTCCGGTCGCGGCTGGCGTGTTGTTCCCGTTCTTCGGGGTGCTGCTCAGTCCGATGCTCGCGGCTGTGGCGATGAGCCTCAGTTCGGTGTCGGTGGTCGCGAACGCCCTTCGGTTGCGTTCTGTTCAGTTGGGTCGATGAGAAGTCGACAGGTCGCGTTCACATCAGCTCTGAGCGCCGGCCCATCGCAGAATCGCACAGCGGGTTGTTGCGGAACCATCCAACTGGACGCCGCACCCGCTGTGTTCATTCTGACGCCCGTCGATAACGCGAATCGCGTGATGCCCTCAAACCCCTTATTTCCCGCAGGTTGGATGGCATTGTGGGAATCTTGCGGGAAGTGTGCCTTGCGTTTGGCACTGGGCTTGCAATGAGTGGTGACGAGTCGGATGCGAGTCCCGACTCAAGACGATCAGTGAATCTTCACTCCCCAGACGGGCACGAGACTAGCGGGGTATGCGAGTCCCCCGCCGAATCTCGTGCCCCACTTCTTTAGTACCGAACCAGTAACCACTTACGTCGTTCCCGTTTTCTGCTTGTGTGCCGTTTGGGTGCCATTCTCGGACAGTAGGGCAGAAATGGCCTGTCGCGCTGCCTCTTGCAGACTCGGGATTGCGTGGGCGTAGTGCTTGAGAGTGATTCGCGGGTCTTCATGCCCCAGCCGGTCCGCGACAACCTTCACATTCACCCCAGCGCCCAGGAGCATGGTAGCGCAGGTGTGCCGCATGTCGTAAACCCGGATGCGGGGAACCTCACCCTTGCACCGCTTCAGTGCCTTTGCGAAGTGGACTTGCCCCAAGTGGTTGATCTGCTGAGCACCGCCACGTTGAGCAGGGAACACAAGTTCGTCGGTTGTCGCGCGACCAACGCCGGGCTTCCTTTTCTCGCGGTGGGCTTTCAGCATGGCTACCGTCTCCGGAGCGATGAGTATGACGCGGAGACCCTTGGGAGTCTTCGGCGGTTTGAACTGCAAGCCTTCATCAGTGTGTTCGAGGGAACGGCGGATGCGAACGGTTCCCTTCACGAAGTCGATATCCTGCCACTCCAGCGCGAGCAGTTCGCCAGGGCGAGCGCCGCTATCGAGTGCAAGACGCCACAGCGTGATATTCGGATCGGCAGCAGCCAGACGGAGGAACGTTCGAGCTTGCTCCGCTGACCAACACTCCATTTCCTTGTCCCGCACCTTGGGCAGAGCGCTCCGCTTGGTCGGGTTCGAGGTGATCAACCCGGACTTGAAGGCATCCTCCAAAGCTGCCCGCAATGTCTTCGCGGCCCGAAGTTGTTGAGCGGCAGTTACCTTGTCCTCGGTCATTCGCCGATGCCAGTCGTCAACCACTACCTTCGTGATCGCGGACAGCTTTTTCGTTCCCAGGCGTGGCTTGACGTGCAACCGGGATCGCTGGTTGTAGAATCGCCACGTTTGGAACTCGACGGTTGTTTTCTTCATCGCCAACCAATGATCCATCCACGCGGCAACGGTCCAACCACCGCCGTCAGCGCTCCCGAGTGATTTCCGCTGAGCAAGCCAGAGCGTTGCCTCTGGCTTGGTCTTGAACGTCTTCGAGTCGCGGAGACGCTTCCCGTTGCCGTCCGATCCTGTCGAGATGACGGCACGCCACCGGCCGGACTTCAGTTGAGTGACCCGCCCTTCCCCCCAACCGCGTCGCGTCTTCGCAATCTTCATCGTGGTGTCCTCCGGTCGCCGATCTGAAGCGGCACCGAGTGTACACCCGTGAGCGACTATCGGCAAGACACGATGAGATAAGGTCGGACACAACGTAATGTGTTCAGGAGGGTGGGGCATCAGCGAACAACGTGCATCTCGATTCCCGAGTCTGCATCAGTCCAGTACATGAACACATCGAGTGTCACGACCTTCCCACCGTTGAGTTTCACGACCGCCAGTGTCGTCTCGGAACGCCAAGTCCCATCACTATCACTGTTGAAACCATACCCGGCCCGCTCGCTGTGTTTGACGCGGACAACGGATTTGATCTTCCGCGAAACTCGGTCCGGGTCGCGAACCTCGGCGAACTCGTCACCCGGTTCGGTCAGACAGTCCAGAAGGGTTTCAGCATCCATCGGGATCGGCCTCAACGTCCAGTTCCCGTTTCGATATGTACGTCTGTTTGACCGTATTCGGCAGTGTGCCGCGCGGCCACCCGTTAAAGGTCAAAGGCGAGGAAGACTAGAACCGGGTACCGTCGGCGTTCGGATCACCGGCCATCTCGTTTGGTACACGATCCGGCTGACGGCTTGAAGTTGGTCGCGCGACAAGACTGTGTTCAATGCCACGAAGGCTAGAATTGGGTAGGCACCGCATCTCGCGACATACTCACACCGGTTCCAGAATATGCCAGTCGAGACGAAGAAACTGGGTCGGCCAACCACCCTGACACCGGAGTTGCAGGAATCGCTTTGCCGCGACCTCGCGAACGGGTGTTCCCGGAAGACGGCGGCCACCTGCAACGGCATTTCTCGCCGGACGCTCTGCCGGTGGTTGTCATCGGGTCGGGCCGGTGACGAGCCATTTTTGTCACTTATGACCGCCGTGCGCAAGGCTGAAGCGATTGCGGTGCGTCGAAACGTCATCGTCATCCAGAAGGCCGCGACGGGTGACCCGGATAGCGAGGTTGCCCCCGATTGGCGTGCAGCCGCGTGGTGGTTGGAGAGGATGCACCCAGAAGAATTCGGCCGGCACCGGAGTGAACTGAAGGCGCTCCGCTTGGAGATTGCGGAGTTGCGGTCTGCGCTGAATAGGATCACCGCTGAGCGGACTCGCTTTGGCAGCGTGAGTGCAAACTGACGATCGCAGCATGTCGTTCTGAGCAGTCGTCATCGACACGCCGAACAATCCGCCGATCTGCCGGAAGTTCATCACATGCGATTGAGTTGCTTCACCTGCCGTTGTCGTGCGGCGCGTGAACTTGGTCGCGCGACCGGCATGAGCAACGTCACTTCGCCTCGGGCCGATCACAGTACACCCGAATCACGCGGGGTTCTTTGAAGCACTCTATTCGGGAAGCCACTGATTGAGTTGCCGCGTTCGATTGGTTACGCTGTCGGAAGTGTGGCGATGGAACGATGGGTGTCGCAAGTTATCAAAACGAGGCGGTATCATGCGGCGGTTACTCGCGGCGATCGTGTTGTCGGGACTGTTGGGGAGAGGGTCCGACATGGCGATGGCCCAGCCGAGCGAGCCACCACCGTTACCAGCCGAACTTGTAGCCGCATGGAAAAAGGCTGGAGCCGAGACCGGCTGGATGTCGCCCGGCAAGTCTCGCGCTTGGGATTTCCGTGATGGCGATAAAAGCGAGGACGGAGAGGTGCCCGCATTCCAGTTCAGGAAGTGGCAGTCTGGGATACTGAACAAGTTGACGGTGCCAGAGCAGGCCTTCGGTCTCGACCTCACAGTCACCCCGACGGTGGGGTCAGGGCTGAAAGAACTTGCCGGGCTCAAGCAACTCCAGGTGCTGAGCGTCACGTTCACCCAGGCGACGGATGCGGACCTTAAGGAATTGGCCGGACTGATCCGCTTGCAATCGTTACGCCTTAGCGGAACGAAGGTCACCGACGCTGGGCTAAAGGAACTGGCCAAACTCAAGAATTTGCAAACGCTCTATCTTTCCATTACTCAAGTGACAGATGCCGGGCTGGGGGAACTGAAAGAACTCAAGAAGTTGCAATGGCTATACCTATCCGGCACCCAGGTGACTGATGCCGGCATTAAAGAAATTGCCAAATGCCAAGATTTGCAATCTTTGGTCCTTGAACACACTGAGGTATCGGATGCGAGCCTCAAGGAACTCAAGGCACTGAAGAACTTGCAATTGCTATTCCTTGAAAAAACTCGAGTAACGGACGCAGGGATGAAGGAGTTGGCGGAGATCAAGACCTTGCAAAAGCTGGAGCTGAGCGGCACTCGAGTGACCGACCTAGGATTGAAAGAACTGGCCAGACTTAAGAATTTGCAAGCGATATACCTCGACGATACCAAAGTGACCGACGTGGGCCTGAAAGAACTGGCCAAACTGGAGAAGTTAGAAAAGCTGGATTTGACCCGCACTCAGGCGACGGACGCGGGCCTGAAGGAGCTGGCCAAACTGAAGAGCTTACGAATCCTGAGCCTTCCGGGTGCGAAGGTAACGGACGCGGGTCTGAAGGAACTAGTCGGGTTGAAAAGCTTGGAAAGGCTGAACTTGCGCGGCGCAACAGTAACCGAGGCGGGTGTGAAGGAACTGCAAAAAGCTTTGCCTCGCTGTAGCATCGGGGAATGATGCGCTAAGGCCTGCGCCGACCAACGATGACCGGTCGATTGATGCGATAGATCTCGATAGCAGTTACGGACAAGCCCGCCTCAGAGAGAAAAGTCGCCGAACCGCTCTCATGGCCAACCGACTTAAATAAAAACGAAGATCCTGGGTCGGTCTGAACGCCCGTCCTGAAGCACTTTGAAGCCCAGTCTGCTCGCACTCGTTCACCACAGGTTCCCCTCCTTGGATCACCTGGCCACACCGGGATGGTTCTTTCGCTGGCCTCTCATCTCGCTGTCGGGAAGGTGGCGTCATGGATAGCTCGAGTGGGCGCTGGTATCTCTTGGGGACGAGCACGAACAAACACGGTGTGACGCATTTCACCGTGACCCGCAGCAACGAGGATGAGGCGGATTTCGACGAGTTGGTGCGAGTGCTGGTGGATCGGTTCGGTGCCGTGGGTGACGGCGAACTGCTCGGCCCATACTCGATCCATCGGTACGTCAAAGTTGGCGGGCTTCGCCTCGGGATCATACTCGATGAACCCGAATGGCTCAGCCTGTTCGCGACGGAGCCGTCTCAACGGGACGCACTGGCTTCGTTCGTGCCGAAGCTATTGGAGGCGATGAACTCCCCTCCCCGCACCCCATCCTCACTCATCCCATGACCATGCAATCTTGAACTTGTGAAACAGGAATTCCCGTTTCTGTCCTCATTCAAGTTTCGTTCGCGTTCACCACGCACACCTCCAGAGTGTCCAGCCGAGGAACTCACACGCGATGACGGCAGCGACTACGCTTCGCTGTCATCAACGCCGCCATCGTCGGTTCGTGGTTGGCTCCCGAAGACAGCGCTTTCATTCGTGACGTGATGACGGGTGTACTCGTCGCGCTCACGTTCCCACTTCGCGGCAAGCCGTGCCACGGGTGGTTTTGCCACTGCATATCGACCGAGTTTGTAGCGGATGCGAAGCCACTGGCAGACCCGCAGCACGCAACACATATCCTCGCTGATGTTGACGCACTCCGACGCCCATGCACGTTTCATGAGGAGTTCTTCCGCGACAAGACGGGAGAGGCGTCGAATCTCCTCTTCGAGAGCGCTCACGAGTTGAGCAGCAGCAACGGTTCGTTGCGTTGGTGTGGCATCGTAGAACCGCACGAAGGCATTCCCGGCCACCGGAGGCTTCGGACAAGTGAAGCTGAACATGATGGTCCCTGTGGTATGAAACCTGGTCGCGCGACCAGATTTGAGATGAGGAAAGCCCCGACCGAGCAAGCCAGGGCGGATCGGCAATCACAGCAGTTCGTTCGGCTTCCACGCCCGCCACGTCTTGCGTGCCTTGTTCCACTCGCACACGAGGAGCGTTCCATCAGCGCCGCGGGCCATCGCTTGGGGCGTCGGTGGTTCCGACCACCGGTAGACGCCGAGGTGAGTGAGCGTCGAACCGGCCGGTAGTTCGGGGAGTGGCGGATACGCGGTCATCTGTGAATCGTTCATGTTGTGTCCTTCGTTCAGGGTTGTGCTAGTTGGTCACGCGACCAACTAGCGATGAGATCAGAGCCAGCGGTTTTCCATTGCGGCGACGAGGGCCGCGACATGTTTGCATGAGTGCCAGCGGGAGAACCCTTTGCAGCCGCACAGATGATCTTGTCCGGCCCGGCAGATGAACACGGAGTAGCCGGTTTCATCGTTATCGGTGCCACCGTCGATCTTCGAGAGTTGGAACGCCCGCCCTTCCCATCGCGTCGGCAGTTCCGCAACCGTGTACGTTGCCACGGCTCGGCGCTGCTCGATGACAAGGACACCACAACCGGGAAGAATGCCGGGTGTCCACTTGAAGCCCGCACCTTTGGGTTCCGTCGCGGTCGCAGGAAGCAGGTCGTTGTAAGTGGCCATCGCAGTGACCATCTCAGTCCCCTTTCGTGGCGTAGACGGAACAGTTCCAGCACATCAACTGCTTCCCGTCCTCGTCCTCGAACCAGAACGTTTCACCATCGCAGCCAGGACACGCCGGCCCGCTCTGATCGGGTGGGGTTCTGACACATTGGGGAGCGTTCTTCCGGTTGGTCGCGCGACCAACCACATTCTTCGTTCGGTTCACGTTCTTTGTCTTGCTCACCGGCATTACAGGTTCTCCGGGACAACTGAGATTTTGGAACACCAGCGGAATACTTAGTACACATTACAAAGTGTTGAATGGTGTTTCAACACCAACACGCATTTTCCTCTTAAGAGATTCCCGGTGGTGACGAACTAGGCTACAGTGAACACATGAGTAGGTGTTGAAACACACCCGATGGTGTACGATGTCGCTTACTATGGCAGAACCGAAGAAACCGAAGACGAACAAGGGCGACCGGAACGCAAGCCGGCACGTCCAACCCCGAAAATCGTTCCACGCATCACAGGAATTGTTCGATGCGTTGCAGACCTATCAGGACAGCTTGAAGCCGACGCCGAACGATTCCGAATGTCTCCGCACAGCACTGGAAGAGTTCTTGGAGAAACGCGGCTTCTGGCCACCAAAGGGAAGCAAGTAGCGAGATGTCCCGAGACCGATCAATCGACCCCTGCTCGTCGCGACAAGTGCAACCACTCAAAAGAAAGGTGTGGATGATCGTATGGACCCACTCAAAGAGGACGTGGTGGTTCTTGCGAGAGTAGCCGCCGATCAACTGGATTCACTTCCCAAGTCTGACAGTCATCATCGCAGTCTTATTTCGCAGTTGACCCGCCAATTACGCTCGCTTACTCAAGCCACACCGTCTTCAGAGATTCTGGAGTCATACCAAGCGGTCTGTGCGAGTGGTCTGTTCCCGCCCAATCCCTGCTTCTTCTTGATGCAGAAGGTGATCCACGACTGCTACATCATTGAAGAGACCGAGGACGAGGACGAGGACGAGGACGACGATGAGACGAGCGAAGGCTCGCGCACGGTGACTGAGGCATCGGTCTATGCGAGACATGGCGAGAATGAGATGAGCCAACTCTGTCTCGACGACCCGGACGAGTTCGATCAGCGCCGGATCAGCGGCTACTCATATTTTTTTGAGCCGCCATCTGAGAACAAAGGCGGCGGGTACCAGTGGATGGATATAGACCCGGATCGGGCGAGGTCGAGACCAGGACACAAGAACGCCTAACGGGTCCGAATGCATTCAGACCGCGTTGGAAGTGTTCCATTTGAAACGCAGATTCGGGCCACCGAGGAAAGCAAGTAGCCAGACCAACCGAGAGGGACAAGCGAAAGTCCAGTTCGGCAACTCCGCGCGAGGTACTCGCCGACTTTGAATAGTCATTACGGTACGAGGGGGACGACAGCGCCGGGCCGAAGTCGGCTGCATGTCGGTCAATCCGCTTCTGTGAATTGCTTCAAGGCGTACTTGAGGAGCTAACCTCATCCACGGACTCTGCGGAGTGGCTTGGCGCGTGTGATGTCCGGGGTACCAGGGAATGCTTTACTTGAGAACGCCGATGGAGAACCGGTAATGCCGTGGAACTTGAACTGCCCGCACTGCTCCCGCCCGCTGTTGGTTCCGGAAGAGTTGGCCGGGCGGGAGTTCGCATGTCCTCTCTGCGGCAAGTTCCTCGTCGTGCCCGCGCCGACGGCACCTCCATTGATTCCGTCTAAATCGACTCCGCCACCGATTCCGGATGCCGCACCCTTCGCAGCCCCGCCGGAGTTCGACTTCGGCAAAGAACGACCCGCACCACCCGAAAGACTCAGCCGTGCGGAATCGTCTGAACGGATCGCGAAGCTGGCCCGACCGTGGCGAGCCGTGTACTTCGGGTTGCGGATGGCGAGCCTCGCGGCGTGGGCGATTGTAGTTCTCCAGATCGTGACGATAGCGGTGGTGCTGTTCTGGCCACCGGCAGACAAGGAACTTGCCCCGACGCTCACCGCGGTGTTGCAAGGGTTAACGGCCGGGCAACTCCTCGCGGTACTCCTTC
The DNA here is from genome assembly GCA_021413735.1 of Planctomycetota bacterium. Taxonomy (GTDB): domain Bacteria; phylum Planctomycetota; class Planctomycetia; order Gemmatales; family Gemmataceae; genus Gemmata. The sequence continues at coordinate 2,845 of JAIOPV010000027.1, read as the reverse complement.
ACCTCGCCGCTCAATTCCGGTGTGCAACTCTTCCATCGGGCGAAGTCCGACAAGCGGCGAGACGCAGCGCCGGGAGCGCGGTTGTCGCCTTCTGTGCCGCAACCTCTGGGGCCTTCGCGCCAATCGAGGCCAGACTGTACACGGTCCTCGCAGCCACGGCCATGTTCGTGTTCTCGGCGTTCCACTGGCAAGTCTTCCTCCGGGCGCTGGCCAGTCAACTCGGTGCTCATCACCTGGGCAAGCGGATCGAAATGTTTACCTGGTGGATGTGGATTGGTGCCGCGTGCGTGGTCTTTCGGAGTTCCCTGCCCACTGTCCTGACCTGTGCCGCGTTCTTCAGCACCGCGGTCCTGATGGTTGTCGTCGTAATGTACGCCCGGCTCGCTTCCACGACCGCGGCGATGGTTGCGATCCGGGCACCGCTTGCCGGTGAAGTGTCAGATGTGGCTGACGCACGGCCCGCCGCGGCACCCGAGGCCGGTGTTCTGGATTTCGCGGCGGTTGGTGAGCGACCGGCTGAACGACGGAAAACCCCATACGACGCTGAGGAATCGGAGGAGCGAATCGGCCAACTCCTCCCAGAATGGCACCGGGCATGGGTCGGCCTCAACGAGGCTCGACTTGCGACCCTAGTTCTCGTTCTGGTGACGGTGCGTGTTCTGCTCACGACGTTTGGGCCGCGGTCTTACCCCTGGCTCGCCGACGCCTTGCCCATCGTGCTGATCGTGCTGGCGGTGGTGCAACTTCTCGCCGTTCTGGTGCATCTCCGTGGGCAATACCGCTGCGCCGCCCTTCCGGAGGCCGGCGGAATGTCGGCCCGGAGGAGTTGCCGTTTCGTCGCGGGTGCTGCCGTGGGAATGCTCATCGGACTGATTCTCATTGTGGCACTGCCCGCAGATTCCGAAGATTTGGCCGTGAGTCTGAGCCTGCTCAGTCTCGCCATTCCGTTACTTGTTCTTGGCTCGTTCCTGTCCTGGATCGCGTTCCTCCGGCAACTCGGGGATCGGCTCGTGGCGCGTGAACTCTCCGCGAGAGTTCGAGGCTTTGCGGCGTGGTTCTGGGTGGCGTTCTGGGTGCAACTGCTGCTCGTGGTGCTGGAATTCGGAGCGGGCGACGGAATCGCCCGGGGTCGCTCGTGCTTCGCGCTCCTCGCTGCGGTGATCATGTTGCCGACCTTGGCGAGCTATGCGAACCTTCTTCTCACGGCTCGAACGGCAATCGCTCGCCGTGCCCCGATTTCTGGCACGGGTCCGCCCCCGTAACACCTTTCCATTTTTTTGGCAAACCCTTCGTTCGTGACGCCTATCCTTTGGCGATCATGACATCGCACTGCCGTCCCACTGAGGGCCAACTCAACTCCCGACCGTCCTGAATCCCGTTCTGGCCGCGCGACCAGAATTGACCCATACTCGAATAATGGCAGAGCGGAGTAATCGAGAACCGTAACAGAATGAGCTGGTAGTCATGGGATGGGACCAGGGCCGGTACTACTCTCGCTCCAAACGTGTCAATGGCCGTGTGGTTCGTGAGTATGTCGGCGGTGGGGAACTCGGACAGCTTGCCGCCGAATTCGACGCACTCAAGCGAGAGGAGCGCGAAGCAGAACGTGCGGCAGAAAGAGCGAGACGGGCAACTATCGCGGAACGTGATGCACCGTTGGACGACCTGGACGAACTGGCAACTCAGAAGGCCGAAGCGGCGCTCGTCGCCACTGGTCACCACAAGCACAACTACTGCGTATGGAGGAGGAAGAGACGTATGAACGTGAACGGTGAAGAAACGAGGTCGCTGATTAAGCGAGCCAGAAGTGGCGACGAAACCACAGTCGAGCAAGTCCGGGAACTGCTGTTGGTGCCAGTCGTCATCGAGAAAATGGGCAACCTCGCACGACGCGCCGAGATGGCGTACATCTGGCCGATTGCTGGAGACGACATCATCGAACGCGAGGCCATCAAAGCCAAGTTGGACGAGATGCGGAAGGAACTGCACGGCGAGAACCCGACGCCAATTGAGCGGTTGCTTGTCGAGCGTGTGGTAGCGTGCTGGCTGCAAGTGAAGGACGCCGACTATCTGGTAGCGAGTCAAAAGGACGGCATGCAGGTACACCAAGCGGACTACAACCAGCGGCGACAGGACAGCGCCCACAAGCGATACCTGAACGCTATCAAGGCGCTCGCCGTGGTGCGGAAGTTGGCGGTTCCATTCCTCCAACACAACCTCACGCCCGGCAACCGCACGCCCACCACGCCGAAGCGTCGTCGTCGATTCCGACCGTGCGAAGTGTCGAGGTTGGTCGCGCGACCGGAATGAACGCCGGAGGATGTCTGGAATTGAGTTGAAACGGACTCAACAGGAATCGCCGCGCATCTTGTGCGGGGCGACCTGACCGATGTGCCGCCGAGTTACTCCTTCGCCTTATCCTTGTCCTTCGCTTTTTCGGCATCCGCTTCGTGCGGCATTCGGTAGGACTCGAAGAAGGTGTCTGCGTCCTTTCCTTCGACTTGCTCCTTCGTGCCCACGATGCCGAATTGATGGAGTATCCGCCCCGTGACGAAGACGCGAACGCGAGCGCTAGTCTTATCGTTAATTGTGATTTGGTATTCCTTCCCAGTGTGTATTCCTAACTTGACCTCTTTCTCGTCGGCGACTTTCCCTTTTACTTCCTTGAGGAACAGATCACGCATCGATTCGCCCATCGCTTGCTTCTCAGCCAGGGTGGGGAAGAGACCCGCAGGTGGACCGGGAGGGACGGGCGGCGGCTTGATGATCTTCCCCTTGACGATCATCGGTTTGGGAATGGCAACCGGCCCCATTTTGAACTGGATGAGCAGCGTTCGCGCGACGA
>JAIOPV010000262.1 GCA_021413735.1 Planctomycetota bacterium | reverse complement strand
TCAGCCCGACGGTGCCGTGCCAGATCAAAATACCGTCGGGCTGACGCCCCGACGCTCACAATTCCTGACCAATCCGAGGCATTCCCATGTCTGCAACTGCAACCGTTTCGCCCGACAAATTTCAATCTCGCGATGAACTGGTGTCGTTCATCGAAGAACAAACCGCCACGGCCATCGATCGCGCCGCACGGGTCGAACGCCGAGTTCCATGGGCTACCGCTGGTCCGGTGTGCCAGGACTCGGCCGGCTACTCCGTTCTCAAGGCCGCTGCGTTCGCGCTCGGCTATGTTGGTGCCGATCAAGCGAAGGAGGAATTGCACGCCCACCAGCAGCTTCGTGATCTGTACGCGGGCTATGGCTTCTCGCCGCACCACGGTCAGCAGTCGTTCTTGGTGCCGCTGGCGTCGGCACATCTACCGGCGTTCGAGCCGCAGGGAAAGCGACTCCGCGACGAACTGCACCAGAAGATGACAGTTCACGCAACCAAGTTCGACCCAGACGAAGCCGACTGGATCGGTCGCCGTGCTGGCTTCCAACGCAAGGCACTCGGCACGCTCACCGACACGGCCGGCGGAGCGATGGTGCCGTTGCCGTTGCTCGGCGAACTCATCGACCTGCAACGCAGCATGGAAGTGTTCGCGAGCGCCGGAGCGCGAGAAGTGGCGTTGCCGCCGGGCGGTCGCATTCAGTTCCCGAAACTGACCGCTGCTTCAAGTGCGTACTGGGTCGGCGAAGGCAGTTCCATCACCGAGAGCCAGCCGACGACTGGCAACCTCGATCTCCAGGCGAAGAAACTCGGCGTTCTGGTGAAGCTGAACAACGAGCTGCTTCGCTTCGCCAGTCCGAGCGCCGAAGGACTCGTGCGTTACGACATGGCCCGTGCCGCGGCGTTGAAGGCTGATCTTGCGATGCTCGAAGGCACGGGCGGCACGCAGATCAAGGGGCTTATCACGTACTCGGGCATTGGCTCGCACACCGCCAGCACGACCGGCAGCAACGGCGATACGTTTCAGCCCGTTGACGTGTCGCTGATGGATAGCGAACTGCCGGACGCGGTGGATTCGCCGACCGCGTGGGTGATGCGAAAGTCGATGTTCGCGGGCCTGATGAATCGACGTTCGGATGCTGTGAGTGCGAACGACGCGAAGGGGCCGTTCATGCTTCGCGGGCCAGTGCAGACGCCAGCCGCATTGCCGGGCGAACTGTACGGCACACGGGTCGTGCGTTCAGCACAGGTGTCGAACACTCGCGTGAAGGGATCGGGCACGGCGTTGACGTACATCCTGCTCGGGTACTTCCCGGATTGGATTGTCGCGCGAATGGGCGTGATGGAGTTCCTCGCCAGCGGAATGGGCGACACGGCCCTTCAGAACGACCAGACCGTACTGCGAGGCATTCAGCACATCGACGCTGGCCCGCGTCATCCCGCGAGCTTCGTGCTCTGCGATCAACTCGTGAATGGCTGAGTGGTGTTTGGTGTTTGGTGTTTCGTGTTTAGTTTTTCGCATCTGGCATTTCACTTCAGGGTGCTCGACACGCAACACCAAATACGAAACACCCCAAACACTAAACACCCAACACTAAACACCAATAAGGAGAACCCATGTCCACCGCATTGAACGATGTCGCATCGTCGGCATTCCTGGCAACCGGTCTTGCGCCTGCCTCACAAAGCAGTTCCCCTACCGGTTCGACGATCGACATGATTACGGCCGACGGTCCGTGCTTCGCCGTGCAACAGGTCGGCAGCTTCACCGGCGACTCTCTTGACGGCCATATCGAAGAATCCGCCAACGGCAGTTCGTGGTCGGCAATCAGCGGAGCTGAGTTCGCCGAGGTGACCGCGGGCAGCAACCTTCAGGCGATCCAGTTCGTTCGCACCGCACGTTACGTTCGCTACGTCGGCACCATTGCGGGCGACACTCCATCCATCGCGATGGCTGTGCTGATCGGCGAACAGAAAAAGTCACTGTAAGTTCGTGGTGAGCGGCGCACCGTCAGGTCGCCGGTACTTCAAAACCACCGGCGACCTGACGGTGCGCCGCTCGCCTTCATTCCGGGAGCCACAAATGATCGACACCCTCGCCAACGTGAAAGCCTCGCTCCTCATTTCCGGCACCACCGACGACGCTCTGCTGAACCGCCTCCTCGACGCGGCCGATGGCTTCATCACCGAGTTCACTGGTCGCGACTTCGTCGGCGGCACATTCACCGAAACGCACACCGCCGGGCGAAGTCTCGTCTTCCTTCGCAATTACCCCGTCACGTCGGTCACCAGTTTGAAGGTCGATTCCAGCCGGCAGTTCGGCAGCGACACAGCTCGCGCCGCCGACAGCTTCGTGGTTCACGCGAATCGCGGCGTCATTGAGTCGGTGTGCGGGCCGTTCCTCTGTCCGCGTGACGGCCACCGCGATGACTGGCCTGCCGCGCTTCAAGTGGTCTATGACACCGCAACGAGTGCCGTTCCCGCTGCCGTGAAGCAGGCGTTCTGCGAACTGATCGGTCACTGGTATCGGTTCGCGAAAACCAACGCCGATCTGGATTATCAGATGCTCGTGACCAAGGTGGACGTGGACGGCGAAAAGGATTGGCCCTGGAGCATCGCGGCTGGCGAACCGCTTCCGCAAATTGTGCTGCAACTGCTCGCACCTTATCGGACGCCACCGGCATAAAACCCAGCAGAGTATTCACCGCAGAGGGCGCGGAGGGCGCAGAGAGAAAACCAAAATCAAGAGAAGACCAAGTTTAAACGCTCCTCTCTTTGCTTTTTGGCTTTCTCTCTGCGCCCTCCGCGCCCTCTGCGGTGAATACTCTTTTTCTCCCCACAGAAATTCGCCAACGCCCTGCCGGTAATGCCGTTGTATCCTTCGATTGGACCGGCGTAACAGTCGGGAGACGCTGGACAACCAGCCGACCGGGGGGATATGGTGAACTTCTCCCCTTCGCCGCAACCTGATCCTCGCCGGACTTGCCGCCGCGTGACCCCGGACACCGACCCTCCTCCTGAACCGACGGAGGAGAACGAATGGATACGGGACGCCCAAAACGGCGATCAATCGGCGTTCGCACACCTGGTTGAACGCTACTGGGATCGGCTCTATCGCTGGTTGTACCACATAACCCGCGATCGACACACCGCCGAAGATTTGACGCAAGAAACATTCCTGAAAGCCCTTGCAGCGTTGAAGTCGTTCCGACCTGGCAGCAACTTCCGCGCATGGGTATTCCGGATCGGACACAATAACTTCGTGAACCAGAAGCGAGCCGACCGCCGAACGAAGCACCAATTACCCGACGACGCAGCCGCAGCAGACATCGGAATCGAAGCCGCAGTCGAGAATCGCGAGACGCTCGAAGTGGTCGCGAAAGCGGTGGCAGAGCTTCCCGAAGACTTCCGGGCGGCTCTCACTCTTCGGGTCGAAGAAGAACTTTCTTTCCGAGAAGTGGCAAAGATTTTGAACACGACCGAGGAAACCGCCCGTTGGCGTGTTTTCAAGGCGAGACAAAAATTGATGAAGGTTCTGGCTCCGGAATTGTTACCACCCGGAGCCGCGACCGGAGAAACCAACGGTTAGCCGCGAGGCGAAGCCGAGCGTCGGAATGAAGCTATGAACTGCCAAACCATCCAGAACAAGATACTCACGCTGCCGGACCCTCGGCACGTGCCCGATTCACTTCGGGCGCACGTCGGAAGCTGCGGTGCGTGCAAGGTGTGGGCGGAACTCGCCGGTCGGCTCGAAGGTATCCTCGAACGCCTGCCAACGCCGAGCGCTCCACGCGACAAGAAAGCGGCCCTGATCGCCAACCTGATGAAGCAACAGGCGAAGGTCGAAGTCGCTTCCAAACAACCAAGCCGGTTCCGCGACTTCATTCGACAGAATGCCACGCTCGTCGGAAGTCTCGCGGCTGCGGTTCTCGTGGCGGTTGGTTTCTGGGCAATGCCCAAGAACGGCCCGAAGCCCGACGTTGCGATTGGAACGCCGAAAGATCCGTTCCTTGAGAAGATGGTTCAACGCGATGTGGCTCTGGCGAAGGCCACCACGCACGCTCAGAAATTCCAGGCTCTCGGTGGTCTCGCGGATGATCTCTCGACCGAGGCTCGCGGGCTGGCACGGATCGCGAATCCGGAAGAACTCAAGGACGTGGCCAGGTGGTTCGACCGCGTTGTCAACGTTGGCATGATTAAGCAGGCCGAGAAGATGCCCGACAGCGCAATGTCGCCTGCCGAGAAGAAGACTCAACTGACAGACCTCGCCCGCAAGTTGGGGCAAACCGCCGACGAGATGAAGAAGGCGACGGGAGAAGTTTCGCCGGAAGCCAAGCCGATCCTGGAGCGGATCGCGGACACCGCCCGGTTTGGGCAGAAGAAACTTCAGGATCTTGCTGGTTGAGTTCAGGTTGCGTTCGGTTACAGTTTAGTCAAAGGGGTTCGATCGTGGTCCGCCTGCTGCTACTTCTGATCTCGTTCGCAACTCTCGCTGCCTGGGCAGGGGCGCAAGGCCCAACGCCGTTGGCTGCCGAGGACAAGATGAAGCTGTTCAAATCGAACCGCGTCCTCATCGAGAACCTTGTCAACCACGGAATCGACCTTTCCGACGCGAATGATCCTCTGAAGCGAGCGGAAGAGTGCCGCAAAACGGCCGTGACGCTTGGGAACTACGTCGAACGCGCCGCGAAAGAAGATCAGAACCCCGACCGCGTTGCGGAACTCGCAAATCTGATGGGTGAAGTTGTTCGTGATGGGTTGGCACCAAATCTGGACGAAGCCGAGCGAACGAATACGCCCGAATCGCCACAGGGCAAGCGAGTGAAAGAGCTCCTGAAAATCGCTGCTGCCGATCTCGATAACGTGCCGGCCGGGATTCCCGCTGGCAAAGTCGGCGACAACGCGAAGGTGAAAGCTGCCCTCGCGTCGCTGGCGGAACTCAAGTCGAAGTTTGCGAAGTGACACGGCGGTGTCACTTCTTCACCGGCTCCGTGCGGAACGGCTTCTTGTCCTTGTAGAGTTGCAACCGCTTCTGACCGCCCTCGCCGTAACGAATCACATAAGACTTATCTTCCAGCGCTTTCTCTTGCGTTTTCACGGCATCATCAAACTTACCAGCCTCAGCATACGCAGCCGCGAGCGTATCGAGATACATTCCTTCTCGCTCCTTGGTGCGCTCACACACGGCCTTTGCGAGTTTGACCGCCTCAATGCCATCTCGATATTTCGCTTCCGGGCAGGTCGCGTGAATCCAGGCTTTGTTGTTTTCGGAGAGAATTGGACGTTGGTTGTAGAAGTTCACGATGGCGTCGTAGTCCGCGAACGCCTTCGCGAATTCACCTCGTAGTTCATTCGCGTAACCGTGATTGACGTGTGCTGTGGGGATATGCGGCCGCACGTTCACCGCTTCGTCCAAGTCAACGAATCCCTTCTCAAACTCGCCCTGTTCAGCCAGCACCAATCCGCGATTCACCAATCCTTCCCAACGTCGGGGAGTGCCTTCTGGAACCATCTCTTTTGCCGGGGTGAGTTTCAGAAACACATCGAAGTCTTCGAGTGCGTTTTTCGGCTTTTCAAGAAGGTGATACGCCCATCCGCGAGAAATGATCGCGAACGTATCCTTTTCGTTTTCCTTCAGCGCCTTGGTAAAGAACTCGACGGCATCAGCCGGCAGGATGAGATCGATTTTTTCGACCCAGCCACTGGTCCCATCGGAATCGAGAATTTCAACGCGGGTCCCTTTCTCATCCTTCACCGAGTAGGATGCGCAGTCGAGCACGAATGCTTGTTGGGGTGTGGGATCGTCGGGCTTCGAGGGATTTTCAGCTGGGGTGAGTGGTTGAAAAGCCCACACCACATGTTTCCGTGGCATCACTGTCTTGCCGACCCATGAGGGATTCACAGCGGTCTTCGGCACGGGAGCCGCCACGAGTTTCCCAGCCACGACAGCACCAACCGCAACCGCGAACGCTTCCCGACGAGTGATTGTTACATGTGCGCTCATGGCTTTGCCTTTGCGTCTTTGAGGTATTCGTCGTAGAACGCGGCAACTGCGTCTGCGAGATCCTTGGCAGTGGTCGCGTATTTGTCCTTTTCCTTATCCCGCAAGAACGTGCCGAATTCCAGTTGAATCGCGTCGATTGCGTAACCCGTGTGACTGCCATACATGCCCACGATGTGCCCGCCGGTGAACTTCACTTCTTCCTTCGCTTTCTCGTCCGCATCACAGCTCGGCAAAACCTTGTAGCCGCTCCGCTGAAGATGCCCCAACACGCTCCGCTTCCCCGTGAGCGACGCCCAGCCATCGCGTTCTTTCAGTAGCGTGACCGTCTTGCCGTTCTGCGTGCCGCGACAAATGGAATCCTTGAACTCGCCCTGTCCGTGGATGTCGAGCAGCAACCCGCGACCGAATTTCGTCTTCACGGCTTTGCACGCGGCTTCGAGCGGTTCGTGGTACGCATCGTAATACGGCTTCGCCTTGTCGGACTCGTAAGCCAGCTCTCGCGGTCGGTTCACGTCGAGATACTTGCGTTCGAACTTGGCGATGACGAGCCACGGCTTCCCGTTCAGTAACTTCTCGAGTTCGACCGCGAACTTCTCGGCGATGAGGTCAGTGTTAGCGTCGAGAACGGTGGCAAAGTTGGCGATGCCTGTGCCGAGGCGTTCGGGCACGTCTGGCACTTTCTTTCGGCCGCCGTGCGGTGCTGACACGATGATCGGAAGCGTGCCTTTTTGCACGACGACGAAATCGGTTGGCTTGGTGTCTTCGGGTGCCGCGGGAAGGGCGGGAGCGAACGCGACCGCAATGAGAAGCAGCGGGATAAGCAAGGGGCGAGACATGCGTGAACCCCGGACGTGTCAGGATATCAGCCAGATCGCGGTGACGTAAACCGTCGCATCATCCACAACGACATCGAAAGTGAAACCGAGTGGCAGAACGGAATCCACCCGGTTCACGCTTGACGCCCGTGATTCGCCCACCGTGAGCGGATTGGGGGCAAGCTTCTGTTCGAGTTTGTGAGCGGCTGCTGTCACTGCGGGCCGGTCAGAAGATCCCAACCAGGCGGCCGCCAAATGTTGCTCAGCCGCTGGCGTCAGGACGACGGTGAATTTCATCACTCACCGTACTTCTCTTTGAGGTCCTTCAGCACGTCACCGATGGGCCGGCCTGTTCGGTTCTTGCTTAATTCGTCAAGTTGCTCGTGCGTGTAAGGGCACTTGTAGGCGGCGAGTATGTCCCTGTTTGCCACCACCTCGGCGGTTTTCACGGTGTCGCCGGTCGGCCCACGGAAGATGATCTGCCCACTAGCCGCAGCCAGCTTCGCAAGCAATTCAGGATCGGTAATCACGATTGTGGTCACGCTCATCGATCATTCTCCCGTGGATGGTCCCTCCATCATATCAGCAGGTCGCGGCAGTCCGCGATAGTGCCTGCCAAAGCGCTCGCGGCGACCGTCAGGGGCGACGCCAGGAACACTTTCGCCTCCTTGTGACCCATTCGACCAGGGAAGTTGCGGTTCGTCGTGCTGATGCACGAGATCGGCGTGTTCAACCGACCGAACGTATCCGACGGACCGCCCAGACACGCCGCACAGCTCGCGTCACCGATCTTCGCGCCGGCACCCAGGAAGATACTTCGGAGTGATTTGCCGCCGATCATCTCGGTGTCGAGACCGCGATCCACTTCGGTTGTCGCAGGCACAACGAACGTGTCGATCTTCACGGTCTTGCCGTTGAGCAACCCTGCGGCCGCCTTGAAGTCGGTGAGCTTGCCACCGGTGCAACTGCCGATGTACGCACGATCGAGCTTCGTGCCCTTCACCTGCGTGACGGTCGCCTTGTTGTCCGGCGAGTGCGGCTTCGCGATGGTCGGCTCCATCTTCGTCACGTCGTACACCTTCTCGAACACGAACTTCGCACCCGGATCGGTGTAAACAGCCGTGTATGGCTTCTTCCGCAGGTCGCGTTTGTTCACGTAGTCGAAGGTAATCTGATCCGGCGCGATGATGCCGTTCTTGCCGCCGGCCTCGATCACCATGTTGCACAACGTCATTCGCTCTTCGATGTTCAGCGCGTAAACGCCGTCGCCGTCGAACTCCATCGCCTTGTAGGTCGCGCCATCGCAGCCGATATCGCCAATCACCGCGAGGATCAAATCCTTCGCCATCAGATAAGGCGGCAGGTTCCCGTGAAACACGAACCGCATCGTTGGTGGCGTCTTCAGCCAGAGCTTGCCCGTGCCCATGACGAACCCTGCGTCGGTGTTGCCGATGCCCGTGGCGAACTCGCCGAACGCGCCAGCCGTGCAGGTATGGCTATCGGTGCCGAGCAGAACTTCGCCCGGTCGGGTGTGCCCTTCCTCGGGCAACGCGATGTGGCAGACGCCCTTGTAGCGATCTGTGCCGACGTCGTAGTAGTACGGCAAATCCTGCTGCTTCGCGAACTCCCGCAGCACATCCACGTTGCGATTCGCCATCGCATCTTTGGTGAAGATGTAGTGATCGGGGATGATGACCAGCTTCTCCTTGTCCCACACCTTGGCCGTTGGGCCGCCGAAGTTTTTCTGGAAGACGCCGATGGTGCCCGGACCGCAGACATCGTGCGTCATGAGCACATCGACATTGGCCCACACGTTCTCGCCGGGGTCAACGTGATCTTTGCCCGACGCACGGGCCAGGATCTTTTCGGTCATCGTCATCGGAGAGGCCATATCGGAAACTCCTGGGTTTTGCTTGGCTTGGTGGGTGTGGAGTGCTGAGTTGGCGGAAGCCGGCTCTACAGATGTATGGTACGCCGTGGTTGGCTGACGACCAACCAACGCCCGCTCCGATCACAAAGGATGTTCGTCGACTTCGTCGCTTCCTCTGTCCGCTGGGGACAAACGCTCAGCGGAGTTCTTGGAAGGCTCCAAAAAAAACGCTATCATCGAGCATCCAAAAACGAAGGGATGGAGATAGCGGGAGTCATGGCAGTCGCCCTTTCAGATTCTGCCGGTTCGGCGTTAGCCGTCGCGGGGTTGCCCGTCGCATTCGGCGTCGCCTTCGCTTACGTCATGCTGAAGCCGCGAAATCGTGGCCGCACTCGCTTGCGCACTGCGTTTCGATTCCTGCTTTCCAAGCGAATCTGGATGCACCCCAGCACCCTGCTCGATGTGCAGTACATCATCGGTGCGTTCGGTTTCTCGCTTCTGTTTGGCTACTGCCTGATCGCCGGCTACGCGATCATTAGCGGCGTCAGCGAAGGGCTGACGCAACTCTTCGGTCCGCGGGCGGTGCCAACAGAGTTGCCGTACTTTGTCATTCTGCTCTGCGGGTTCGGCCTCCATTTGGCCTTCGAGTTCGCCTACTGGCTTGACCATTTCCTGTCGCACAAGATCGTGTTCCTCTGGGAGTTCCACAAGGTTCACCACTCGGCAGCCGTGCTGACGCCATTTGTCAATTGGCGAGTGCATCCCGTGGACACAATCGTCTACATCAACATCTTGACGGTCATCGTGGGCAGTGCGACCGGCGTGATCGAGTATTTCGCGGGAGAGGAATTCGCGTGGGCGTGCATGGGTGTCAGCGGCACGATGTACGCCATTTACATGGCGGTTTGGGGGCATCTGCAACACTCGCAACTGTGGATTCCGTGTACGGGTCTGGCAGGGCGACTTGTCATGAGTCCGGCGCACCACCAGATTCACCATTCGAGCGACCCGATTCACTTCGACAAGAATTTCGGTGCGGGCTTCGCGATTTGGGACTGGCTATTTGGGACGCTGCATATCCCGAAGCGAAAGAAGGAGCAGCTTCGTTTCGGGACGAAAGGCGACTCGCACTTGAAGCAATTTATTCCTTCGGTGCTGTATCCATTTCATCGCGCGGCGAAGCGCCTCACCGCGAGGTTCCAGAAACGCAATCGACGTCCGGAACGCCAACCCGACACCAACACCGAACCCCTGACATCAACGAGCCAAACGCCCGTTGGAACAGGTGTCGATCGCCGATAGCTCACCCGGTGGGTTCCCGCAACTTGCGTTCGAGTTCGTCGGCGAGGTCGATCTTGCGGGCACGCATGTCGTTCACTTCCCAGCGGTCGTCGGGCTTGTCGAACAGCAGCGGCTCACGCTTCTCGCCCTCCGGCACCTTCATCGGCAACACGAACGCACAGTCGTCGGTGCGAATCGACATCTCCGCGGCACCATTCAACTCGAATGCCGTGATCGCCTGCGTGCGGACCGATTCCGCTTCGCCGCGTGCCAACGGCAACAAGCTCATGCCCTCGGTTGGCTTCACGCCGAACAGATCGAGCAGCGTCGGGAACAGATCCGGTGGCTGCGTGAAGCCGGTCACACGCCGACACGCTTCCGCCGCTCCGGGCAGTCGCACGATCAACGGCAGATGTACCAATTCCGTGTGCAACCACGGTCGATGCAGGCCGATTTGCCCGTGTTCGCCGAGCGGATAGCCGAAGTCGGACGTGACAATGCACGTCGAAGATTTATCAAGGCCGTGCGTTTGGAGCAGATCGAAGACGACGCCGAGTTCTGCGTCGAGTGCCGTGACGACCGCCGCGAACGTGCTGTGCAGCCATTCCCAGGCGTCGGGGTCGGCGAGGTCAAACGGACCCGTTGGCGGATCGAACCACGGCGGGACAGTGGGGAGTGGGGAGGAAGGAGTGGGGAGTGAAGATTCAGCCGCCACCGCTTCGGGTTCCGGTTCTTCTTCGACGGCGGCCTCTTCCTCTTCAATCGCCTCGTCTTCTTCCGTGTCGTCGTCTTCTTCCTCGTCGTCCTCATCCTCATCGTCTTCGTCTACTTCGTCAGCCGTGTACTTCTCTTCTTCATCTTCGTCGGCACCGCGACCGAGATACGCCTCGAAAATATCCTGACGCACATCCCACGGCGGCAGTAAGCCATCAACCTCGATCCATAGCAGCCCATTGGCCTCCGCCGCGAATCGTTCCAGCAGCGACGGCAAAGCACGAATCAGGGCGTCGAGTGTGGAATTGTCCTCGGCTTGCGGTCGGGCGTCGAACACTTCCGCGAAGCCAGCGTAGAACCATTCGGGACCGTCGGTATCCGGGTGATTGGCTCGCACCAAGATCGTCCGGACATTCGCCGTGCGAAGGGCCGAAAGCAACCCCTCCCCGGCTCTTTCTCCCCCTTCCTTTTTAGGGAAGGGGGTTGGGGGGTTAGGTTCTGGGACCGAAGACCCCTCCCCAACCCCTCCCCCAAGGGGAGAGGGGCTCAAAACGGGTTGGGGGGTAGGTTCTGCGATTCCCAGCCATGCCGCGGAAGCCGCGTTTGGGTCGGGGCGGTCGCTGATGTGACGGTCGAACACCACCGACTCGGCCGCGAAGCGGTCCAGGTTTGGCGTGCCGACCCACTCGTTACCGTAAGCGCCGAGCCAACCGGCTGGGCACCCTCGCAAGACGAAGACGATTGCTTTCATACCACACGGATTCTACCCAACCCGTGGAGGTTCGGCCCGGCAGTCGTAACTTATCCCGGTTGATTTCGCCACACGGGAGATGCGCGTGCTGGGTCCGATCTTCATGCGAGAAGTGGTTACCGTCCCGCGACGGTCCGGGCACCATGCCGGACGAGCTGCCGTCGTTGGGTTGCTCGCCATCCTCGGCGTCACCACCTGGCAAGCCACTGTCGGCTTCTCACGCGACGCCACCCTCGGCGAAACTGCCGCCTTCGGCCTGCTGCTGTTCCAGATCGTCGCGTTCGTGCAACTGCTCCTCACGCTATTCTTCGCAGCACTCTCCGCAGCCGGGGCCGTGTCGCAAGAAAAAGACCGCCGCACGTTCATTCTGCTGCTGCTCACCGACATGCGCGATTACGAAATCGTGCTCGGGAAACTGCTCGGCGCACTGCTGCCGATCCTCGTGCAGATTCTCGTGACGGCCCCGGTTATGTCGCTGCTGCTGCTCCTCGGCGGCATCGACCCCGAACAGGTCGTGCAGACGGTTCTCGTACTCGGAGCGTCGGCTGTGGCAGCCGGGTCGCTCGGCGGACTCATCGCGCTCTGGCGGGAACGCACGTTCCAGGCTCTCGCGCTGTCGGTGATCTTCCTCGTGCTGTACATCTGCCTTTCGCAAGCGCTCGGGGTCGTTGGTCCATTGATGAACCCCAAGACGGACTGGTTTAGGGTGCAGGGCTGGCTCGATCCGTTCGTGACGATGCAGACCGTGCTCGCGCCGCCTGCGGGCGGATGGGGTGGCCTCGCTCCAGCTTACGGCTTCGTCATTGTCATGCTCGGTTGGTGTGCGCTCCTGAACGGCGTCGGCATCTGGAAGCTGCGGAAGTGGAACCCGAGCGGCGAGCCGATCATGCAGCGAGAAGGCGCACAGAGCACCGTCGATACAGATGAATCCATCGAGTTGGAGAAGCGAGCGAAGGCACACGCGGCCCCTGGGAAGCTTCGCGAAGTGTGGGCGAACCCCGTTCTCTGGCGAGAAGTGCGCACGCTGGCGTATGGTCGGCGGCCGCTGCTGGTGAAGCTCGCGTATGGCGTCGTGCTGGCGCTCATCATGTACTTCGCGGTGAGTGAACTCAACCGTCCGGGTGGGCGGCCGTCGTTCGTGGCGGCTTACGGCATGGTGCCGGTGATGGTGCTGAGTCTGCTGCTCGTGTCGGCACAGGCGGCAACCTCGATCACATCTGAACGTGACACCGGGGCGCTCGACGTGCTGCTCGTCACGGACATTTCGCCGAGGGAGTTCGTCTTCGGGAAGATCTGGGGCGTGCTGTACAACACCAAGGAATACCTGATACCGCCGTTGATACTGGCGATCTTCTACGCACTTCGCGGGGCACTCACGCGCACTCCCGCCGACGCCAGCACACTCACGGTGATCGAAGCGAACTTCACGCCACTCATCGCAGTTGGTGGGGCGCTTGCGGTGCTGGTCACGTTCGCGGTGGTGCTGGGGTTGCACGTTTCGCTGCGAATCACGAACAGTCGGCTCGCGATTGCGAACACGCTCGGCACGATCTTCTTCCTGTCGGTCGGCACGTTGATCTGCATCTACCTCATCATCGTGAACGGCGGCAGCTTCGCGAATCAGTGGTTGAGCTTCATTTCGTTCCTCGTTTTGGGTATTGGTGGACTGCTGTATGTGTTGAGTGCCGACCGGCCTTCGCAGGCGTTGACGCTCGCAAGTGTGCTGTGTCCGCTGGCGATGTTCTACTGCGTGGCGAACATTCTCATTGCGAAGCCGGGCACGGATGAGTCGGCTGATCCGCTGGTGCCGTTCCTGATGCTCGGCGGGGCGTTTGGTGTCGCGATTGCGGCGATGCTGGTGCCTTTGTTGAGCGAATTCGACGTTTCGCTTGGTCGCACGACACAACCGAACGAAGAATAACAGTGAGCGTCGAGGCGTAAGCCCGACGGTTGGTTTTGTCGAGGCGTAAGCCCGACGGTTGGTTTTGTCGAGGCGTAAGCCCGACGGTTGGTTTTGTCGAGGCGTAAGCCCGACGGTTGGTTTTGTCGAGGCGTAAGCCCGACGGTGCTGTTCGCGAATCCAGTTCGAATTGCGAATCAACCGTCGGCCTAACGGCTCGACGCTCACCACCGAGAACTATGTCATGAACCGACTCGTTCTGCTCGTCGCGGTGTGCGTGTTCGCTCTGCCGGTGCGAGCCGACGAGCCGAAGAGGTTCCCCGAAGCCAAGCACGGCAAAGGCGAACTCCGCTACATCGACACGGTTCCGGTGCTGACGCTTCGCGGCAAACCTGCCGAGATGGGCGAACAGTTCGGCGTACTCGCGATCAAGAACGCTCCCGACATCGACGGCCTTCACAAAGGCTTCCTCAAAGACGCTGGCCTCGAAAAGCGAGCAACGCTTCTCAACACGATGGCCTCGCTGCTGAAACCGAACTTCCCCAAGCACATCCTCACGGAAGTTGAAGCAGCCGCGAAATCGGCTGACCGCGAACTGTCGCTGTTGCTGTTCGCGAACACCGTGGCCGATCTGTCGAGCGGAATGGGCTGTTCCACGATTGTTGTCGAGAAGGAACGCAGCAGCACAGGCAGCCCGATCTTCGGCCGCAACTTCGACTGGCTGCCCACCAAGGGCATCAACGAGCACACATTGGTTGTCGTTTACAAGGGCGAAGACAAGCGAGCGTTCGCGGCCGTGACGGTTGCCCCGATTTGCGGCGTCATCAGCGGCATGAACGACGCGGGTTTGTCAGTGACCATCAACGAAATCAGCATCAAAGAGAGCAAGGACAAGCCGAGCTTCAACTGGCGAGGCACGCCGTTGTTGTTCGCGTTTCGGCGGGTTCTGGAGGAATGCGGCACTGTGGCGGAAGCCGAGAAGTTGCTTCGCGACATGCCCCGCACGACGACCTGCTGCATGACGATCTGCGACAAGTCCGGCGGTTGCGTCTTCGAGGTCACGCCGACGAATCTGGAAGTGCGAACGTGCGAGAACGGCGTCACATGCTGCACGAATCACTTCCGTTCCGACAAGCTCTGCATTGGTGACAAATGCTGGCGATACACGAAGCTCGCTCCGCTACAGGCGAAGGACGCGGGCAAGCTCGGCGTGTCGGAGGTGTTCACGGAACTGGGCAAGGTTCAGCAGGGCAAGCACACGTTGCAGAGCATGATCTTCGAGCCAGGCGAGCGAGTGCTGCACCTGGCGTATGGCGACGGCCCCGCGACGAAGTTGAAGCTGCACAAACTGGAACTCGGCAAGCTGTTCGACGAGAAGTGAAAGGTTTGGTAGGGTGGGTCGAGACCGGCTCTGCGGTCGAGCCCCACCACAACCGATGAAACTGACGTTGGTGAAATGGTGGGGCTCGTCGCGAAGCGCGACTCGACCCACCCTACCAGTCGAGACCGGCTCTGCGGTCGAGCCCCACCACAACCGTTGCAAATACCTGGGGTTCATGGTGGGGCTCGTCGCGAAGCGCGACTCGACCCACCCTACCAATACACCGCAATCTTGCGGAGACTGTCGCTCGCCGCGATTCACTTGACCAGTCGCAAGTACCCGACCACGAGGTGACGCTTCGCCGATTTTGCCAGGTCGAGCGGGGTGAGCGGTGGTATCGCTGGCCATACTTTCGGAGGTGTATCCGATTCCGGATCTCCCGGATCACCATCACCACTGCTTTCAGGAACAGCTACCGTCTTGGCGTTCACCTTGGCCCCTGACATGACGAGCCGAATGACGACCGCGAGATTTCCATTCTGAGCGGCGATGTGCAGAGGCGTCCAATCGTATGGACCCGGCGCATTCACGTCCGCCCCGTTCTCAATCAGGTACGCGATCACATCCTTCTTGCCTCCCCGGACAGCATGGTGGAGAGGAGTGAACCCGTCTGTCCAACTCGGCTTGCGACCCCCGTCTGGGAAGATCTTCTTGGAACTGACGAGTTTGGGGTTCCGCTTGATGAACTCTTGAACGTGGCGAAGTTTCCCGTCGCCAGCGAACTGGTGGATTGCTGTTACGACGGCGGCTTGAAAGGGATCGCGGAGTTCTGCTGGATCCTTCTGGCTTGGCACACAGCAGAGAGCCGCAACAAGGATGTTCGTCGCCATAACCTTGCCTCGTTCGTTGGTGTCGCGATTACGCAAACCGGACCAGCAAGATGATCGAGCCAATCGCCATCAGCAACCCGGCGATCTCGCCGTAGTTCAGCGTTTCCTCGAAGGCCAGCACCCCGATGGCGGTCAGCATCACGATGATGGAAACGGAATAGACGACGCCGATTGTGCCGAGCTTCAGGTGCCTCATGACGAACACCCAGCCGAAGGCTGTCGAGGCGTAGAGAGCGAAGCCCAGATAGAACGACCACGTCGAGAGCGGGTTGTCTTTCTGGCTCGCGAGTTTGAGGAAGTAGTCGCCCACCACGCCAACGACGCTGAACCCCAGCGTGACAAGCACCGCAACGATCTTGGGGTCCATTAACCGTCTCCGTCTCACGAATTGCTTGTCCGCTGCCCGCTCCGCTTACCCTGCAAGTCCCCACGGAGCATTTCTTTCGACATAGACGAAGCCCAATAACAAGCCAACCAGGATGACGACGCAAATCCATCCAATGCCATTTAATACCCGAATGAGCAGTTTCGCCGTGTGGTTTGTCATCGTGGGCACTTGCTTGACAGAGTCGTCACACCAGCCTCAATCGAACCACTCGTCGGCTTCGTCGAACGGCGGCACGACCACATTCAGGATCGTCATACGGCCGACCGCACGGTGACGCACCCCCGGCGGAATCATGATCGCCGTTCCCACAGCAACCGGAACCAATTCCCCATCCAACTCGATGGCCGCGTTGGCTTCGCATTCCAGAACGTAATACGTCTCGGTCTGCACCTTGTGGTAGTGCGTGCGAGCATCCGCAAGAATCTCGGTGCGATGAACGCTTGCCGGCGCTCCGGGCACGTCCGCGAACGCTCGGCGAGCGAACCCACACGGGCACCTCACCGGAGAGATGCTGTTGATGTCGGCGACAATCGGCTTCACGGCATCCCCGTCTTGCGAGCCCCGGGGTTTATCCCCGGGGGCATTTCTTCACACAAACAAGACCCCGGGGATAAACCCCGTGGCTCGCCAAATTCATGGTGCAAAATCGTCGACATCCCCTGTGCAACGATCGAAAGGGATTGCCGCAAGCGGCTGGGTCTTCTTGATCCGGAAGAAATTCGGATCGTCATCGTCGGTCGGCGTGGCATGAAGTTGGTAAACGTCGCTGTTGCAAATCCAACGCACCAGCTTCTTCTGGTCGTATCCATTGGTGGCAAAGGCACTCGCGAGCCCAGAAAGCAATTCGGGGTGCAGCGGTTCGTTGTAATCGCCAAGGTCGTCGAACTCGCCGTTCTCCAGCATCCCCCGTCCGAACAAGTTGGTCCACGTTCGGTTAACCGCAACCGGAGCGAAGTTCTTGTTCTTCAACACGAACTCCGCGAGTATCGTCCGACGGGATCGGAAGTCTTCCGCACGCGGGCCACGGCCATTGGTGAAGTTCATCCCTGTGGCGTCCCAGAAGCCGGTTCGCCGTTGGAACTTCACGACGCCATCGGGATTCAACTTGGGGCTGTCCTTCAACTCGAACACCGTGGCATCACCGGGATCGACGACGCGTTCCGCCTGACGAAAGAATGCGTTCACCCCCCAGAAGTCTCGCTGTCGAAGACTCGCTTCGAACGGGTGATTGTGGCACGCGAGGCACTGGAAGCCTTGTCCGAGGAACACACGCCCGGTTCGTCCGGTGAGCGGAATCATGTCGAACTGACCATATTCGGCGCGTTTCTCGGCGGGAACGGGTGCTCCGAGGTTCGCGAGAATGAAGTGAACAGCCCCGTTCTCGCTGGTCTTGCCATTCGAGGCGAGCAATGACGTCACGATGTCTGTGTACGGCGTGCCCGCAACGAGGCGACCCGTGAGCCATTTGCGAAACTCGGCCTTAGATGCTGCTTTGTAGCCGGCGGGAATGAGCGAGTTCGTCCAGATTTTGGCTTGGTGTTCGGCCCAGGCATTGTCCGAAAGCAATTGGTCAATGAGCTTCTCGCGCTTGTCGGCAGCCTTATCCGCCTCCAGAGCGGCGATTTCCTTGGCGGTTGGGGCGCGGCCAATCAGGTCGGGGTAGAGCTTGCGAGCAAACTCGGGGTCGGTGGTTCGCCGGGGTGGGGTGACATTATTTTTCTTCCACGTTGCGGCCAGCACGCGGTTGATTAATTGCGTTGGGGCTTCGTCGCCGTCTTCATCGTCGCGAGCTGGAGCCGGGAGTGTTGTCACTGTCGCGAACAGAGCCGCGAGAGCACACGTTGCGAGTCGCCTCGGAACGGTTCGGGTCATGGTCGAAACTCCTGAGGAGCGGCAGCGTCGAGAGTTGTTGGAATCATGAGAGGGGAAAGCGTGACTGTTGGACGCCGCGAGTTTCGAGTTGGTTCCAGGGATGCCGTGCGATTCCGGAGAGGCAAAAATAGTGGTGTAAGTTTATCAGGTATGGCGCTAGGTGCCGCAAACTATTTACCGTGACTAAGATGTGTTCCGACCGCGACCGCGAGTTATCTTCTGATGTTCTTCCTTCCAGACAGGTGAAACGGTTCCAGGGGCGGGTGAGCATCTCGTCTGGAAACGATAAGAACTCCTGATTCGGTTGCGAAAGTGCCGTTTACAAGTCGGGTTCCGTCAACGTATTACTGCGGTCGCTCGATTCTCCGGTGACACGAGGGAACTCCGTTGCGAATCCGCTTCCTTGCACTGTTCACCCTTCTCGCTGTGGGCTGTGAGTCCGAAACGGCGCCGATTGTGGTGCCGACGCCCGATCTGCCAGTGATCGGTACCGCCTTCAACCCGGCGACCAGCGGCAGCATCACCGGCCGCGTGAGCTGGAAGGGTGCGATTCCGAACGCGCCGGAGTTCCCGAATCACGTTCCGCAGGCCGATGGCACATTCCTGTATCACACCGCGAAGAACCCGTACACGCCGCAGATCAACCCGAAATCGCTGGGGTTCGCGGGGGTTGTTGTGTCGTTGCAAAGCGTTGAACCGGCGACGTCGAAGCCATGGGATTTGCCTCCGGTTGCTGTGGAAATGGGTGACAAGAAGATCGTGGTTGTTCAGGGCGATCAGCGTCGGCGAGTTGGCTTCGTGCGGCGTGGCGATTCGATTTCTGTGTCATCAACCGAGGCGATTCACCACATGCTGCGGGGGCGTGGCGACGCATTCTTCAGCCTGACGTTGCCGATGCCAGGGAAACCGGTCACGCGAATGCTGCCCAATTGTGGCCGTGTCGAGTTGTCGAGCGGCTCGGGACTGTACTGGGTTCGCGGAGATTTGTTCGTGGCAGATCATCCGTACTTTGCGATCACTGACGCCGACGGACGCTTCACCCTCGACCGCGTTCCCGCCGGCCCCACGAAGTTGGTGATCTGGCATCCCGGCTGGGAATCAGCTCGGATGGAACGCGACCCGGATAGCACAATCATCACGCGAATGGTGTATAGCCCTGCGATTGAACGAGTTCTGAATGTGGACGTGGTTGCTGGCAAAGCAACGCAAACGCCACTGACTCTTCCGTGATGTGGCTTCATCATTTCTTCTCGCCCCTTGCCTTTCCCTGTTGCCTGGGTCACAATACCGAGGTTTCAGGGACTTCGCATGTTCATCTATCCCGCAATTGACCTGCTCAACGGTCGCTGTGTCCGTCTTCGACAAGGCGACTATTCGCGGGAAACCGTTTTCTCCGACGATCCTGCTGCCGTTGCCAAGCGCTGGGTTGAACTCGGTGCTGATCGCATTCACGTTGTCGATCTCGATGGCGCGAAAGCCGGCAAGCCTGTCAACGGTCCCGTGATTCGCAAGATCGTCGAGGCTGCGGGTGTGCCCGTGCAACTCGGCGGCGGCATCCGCAACGACGCCGATCTCGCGGCCGTCTTCGACTGGGGCGTGCGTTGGGCTGTACTCGGCACTCGTGCGTTGCAGTCGCCAGACTGGGTCCGCACCACCGCGACGAAGTTTCCACATCGGATCGTGTTGGGCGTTGATGCCAAGGAGGGGTTTGTTGCCACGGAGGGATGGTTGGAAGTCTCGCGAGTGAAGGCGGTCGATCTCGCGAAGCAGGTGTCGGATGCGCCGCTTGCTGCGGTCGTTTACACCGACATCGCCACGGATGGGATGATGCAAGGGCCGAACTTCGCCGCACTCGCGGAGATGCAATCGGCTGTGTCGCTGCCCCTGATCGCCAGCGGCGGCGTCTGTTCGCTGGAGCATGTGAAGCGGTTGGTGGAAGCCGGCACCCCTGGCTGCATCATCGGCCGTGCTCTGTACGAAGGTTCTCTCGATCTGTCAGCAGTGTTGGACCTGACTCGGTCTGTGACCAGACCCGACAGGCGACTCCTCTGACGCGCCGTCCGGGCTGCTATTCGGCAACCCGAGCGCACGCCGCCGAGCCACCTCTCCGCGGGGACTGGTCCCTTATCGGGTAACCATTTCTCCTCAGGAGGCTCATCATGGCCGTAAAGCATCTCGTGGAAAACGTCCGGGACATTGCACTCGTTGGGCACCGTGCCGCGGGCAAAACCAGCCTGGCCGATGCCCTACTCTTCGAGGCTCACGCGGTTGACCGAATGGGCAGCGTTGACGACGGCACCAGCGTCGCCGACTTCGACGACGAGGAACACAAGCACCACTTCTCCATCGACACGCACGTTCTGCACGCGGATCACGACGGCAAGCACCTGAATATCCTCGACGCGCCAGGCTCGCCAGATTTCATCGGTGCGGCACTCGAAGCACTCGCGGCAGTGGAAACTGCTGTGATCGTGGTGTCGGCTGTCAACGGCGTGGAGATGAACACTCGCCGCATGTTCGCGGAAGCCGGAACGCTTGGGCTTTCGCGGGCGATCGTCATCAACAAGCTCGACACGGAGCATGTCGATCTGCCTGGGTTGGTCGAGAGCATTCAGGCGGCACTCGGCAAGAACTGCGTGCTGTTCAATGCTCCGGATCGCATCGGCCCAGGAATGCGAGATATTTACTGCCTGCTCGACCCGCGAGTGAACATCCCGCCGTCGTGCCCGATCAAGGTGGCAGCAGCGCGAAGCCAGCTCATCGAGGCGGTCGTTGAATCAGACGAACCGCTGCTCGAAAAGTATCTCACAGAAGGGCAGGTTACCCTCGCGGAGTTAGAAGCCGACATCACGCGGGCAATGGACGCCGGCACGCTGGTGCCGATCTTCTGCGTCTCCGCAAAGAAGGACAAAGGCGTTCGCGAACTGCTCGACGCGCTAAGCCGCTATGGGCTGTCGCCGAGCTTCTCTCGCAAACGGCTCGAAGGCTTGCAGGTCGGCACCAACGGCTCCACGCACCAACTCGAACCAACCGAACAGGAAGAGTTCGTCGGGCAGGTGTTCAAGGTCGTGAACGACAAGTTCGTCGGACACCTCAGCTTCATCCGCGTGATGGCTGGCAAGCTTCAGCACAACCATAACGTCGTGAACCTCCGCAACGGTCAGACGCTTCGCGTCGGACACCTGCTCGAAGCACAGGGCAAGTCGACATCCCAGGTGACCGAAGCTGGCCCCGGCGACATCGTTGCCATCGCCAAGGTCGAAGGACTGGAAATCGGCGACACGATCGCGTTCACGAACCACGCGCCGAAGCTGCCGCTGCCGCACTTCCCGACGCCGATGTTCGGCGTTGCGATCGAACCGAAGGTTCGCGGCGACGAGCAGAAGATCTCGGCAGGTCTGCACAAGCTTGCGGCCGAAGACCCAACCGTGAAAGTGACCCACGACGCACAGACGCACGAACTTGTCATCACCGGCGTCAGCCAGTTACACCTCGACATTATCCGCGAGCGGCTGAAGGCACGGTTCGCGGTGGAAGTAAACACCAAGGAACCGAAGATTCCGTATCGCGAGACCATCGTTGGCGAAGCGCCCGGCGAACACAAGCACAAGAAGCAGACTGGCGGCCGTGGGCAGTTCGCGGAAGTTCACATTCGCATCTACCCGTTGTCGCGTGAGATCAAGACGCAAGCCGAGTGCGAGGCTCAGTTCGCGAACAAGAGTCGTTTCGAGAAGCTGCGGAGTTGTCACTACGACCCCGCGATGAACTTCGCGTTCATCGACCACATCGTCGGCGGCACGATTCCGAACAACTTCATCCCTGCGGTCGAGAAGGGCTGCAAGGAGATGCTGGAACGCGGTGTCATCGCCGGGTATCGCGTTCAGGATTGTGCGGTCGAGGTTCACTTCGGGAAGTATCACGACGTCGATTCATCTGAAGCGGCGTTCAAGACGGCTGCTCGTCATGCG
This sequence comes from Planctomycetota bacterium, assembly GCA_021413735.1. Classification (GTDB taxonomy): domain Bacteria; phylum Planctomycetota; class Planctomycetia; order Gemmatales; family Gemmataceae; genus Gemmata. Next base: position 23,477 of record JAIOPV010000262.1, on the reverse strand, counting down.
TTCCGCAAGGCGTTCCTGGCAGCACGGCCGGCGTTGCTCGAACCAATCGTGAAGCTGGAGATTACGGTGCCGAGCAAGTACACCGGAGCCATCCTGAGCGATCTGCCAGCGAAGCGAGCGCACGTCGAGAACCAGGACAGTCTGCCCGGCGACATGACGGTGATCTACGCTCGTGCTCCGCTTGGTGAGGTAGCTCGCTACGCGGCACAGCTTGGCGGCATGACGCAGGGCACCGGCTCCTACGCAATGGAACTGAGCCATTACGACATGGTGCCGGCTGCCGTGCAGCAGCAGATCGTCAGCAAGTCGCACCTCAAGGATGACGACGACGAGTGATCTTTGTTCGCCACTGACCGTTGTTCGCCGCTTGCGGCGTAGCGAATGAGCGCTACGCCGCAAGCGGCGAATCCCAATCTCAATCACAGTTTGTTTGCGATTCTTGGCTGTGGGGCGGTATCATGACATCACTGCCGGATAACACTCATCGCTGGAATCTGTCATGCTGCTGCCGTCACTTCCGCGTCGTGACTTCCTGAAAATCGGCGCGGGTGCCGCAATCAGTCTTGGCATTCCGACAGACGCCCGTGCCACAGAGAGCAAGACGCGATCGGTCATCCTCGTCAACCTCACCGGCGGCATGAGTCACATCGACTCGCTCGACATGAAGCCGGACGCGCCCGAAGAGATTCGCGGCGAGTTCAAACAGATCCAGACCACCGTTCCCGGCATCCAGATCTGCGAGCACCTTCCGCTGCTCGCGGACCGCATGAAGCGCTGGGCGCTGGTGCGATCGCTTTCCCACAGAGAAAACGGTCACCTTCCCGGCACGCACCGACTGCTGACCGGCTCCACGATGCCGAACCAACGCGGCACCGACCTCGACAACGTCCTTTCGCGGCGTGACTGGCCGTGCTATGCCGCCGGGCTGAACTACCTCCGCCCACGACACGACGGCATTCCGAACGGCGTCACGTTGCCGCTCTCGCTAATCGAAGGTCCGCTCACGTGGCCGGGACAGCACGCGGGTTTCCTGGGGCCGTCGCACGACCCGATGCTCGTGACGCAAGACCCCAACTCGCCAAACTTCCGGATGGATGCGTTCTCGCTGCCTGTGGGCACAGACGAGGCTCGCGTTGAACAGCGGCGGAGTCTGCTCGAACGACTCGGATCAGGGGATGTCGGCGACCCAGCGTTCCGCGACCACCAGCGACAGGCGTTCGAGTTGCTCGCATCAGGCCGCGTCGCAGGTGCGTTCAGGCTCGATCAGGAACCCTTGAAGACCCGCGAACGCTATGGCCGTAACCAGTTTGGTCAGTCGTTGTTGCTCGCCCGCAGGCTCGTTCAGGCTGGTGTGCCGGTCGTGCAGGCGAACATGGGCATCGTGCAAAGCTGGGACACGCACTCCGACAACTGGGGGCGCTTGAAGACGCGATTGCTTCCGTGGCTCGACCGAGGAATCGCCGCACTGACCGACGACCTCGAAAGTGAGGGATTGCTGGGTCACACGTTCGTCGCGGTGCTTGGCGAGTTCGGTCGCACGCCGAAGGTGTCGAACCTTCCCGGCGAGAAGATTCCGGGTCGCGATCACTGGGCCGCAGTGTACTCGGGGCTGTTCACCGGAGCCGGGGTTGTAGGTGGACGGGCCATCGGCAAATCAGACCGCGTCGGCGCTCATCCAGTCACGACGTCGTACACGCCATTTGATGTCGGCGCGACAATCTATCAGGCACTCGGCGTCGATCCAGACAGCGAAATCCGCGACACGCAGAACCGCCCTTCGCGAGTCTGTTCCGGCAAGCGGATGGATGTGTTGTTCGAGAACCGCTGAATCGCTTTGAACTGACGTAACGTAATCGCCCCAGCGGGGCGACTTACCTCCACAAACGAAACGAGCCGCGAGGGAAAACCCTCGCGGCTCGCTCTCATTCACGATTCAAACGCACTCAACTGAACAGTTCATCGACTGGCTTGCCGTTGTCGACGAGCTTCATCGGACGTTGCAGCGGTGTCATCACTTCCTTGTTCGGGTCGATGCCCAAAGCGTGACAGATCGAAGCGTGCAAGTGGCTCACCTTCACCGGGCGATCCTTCGGGCTCATGGCGTCCGCGTCGGACGTACCAATCACCTGACCGCCCTTCACGCCGCCACCAGCGAACATACAGCTGAACACGCCAGGATGGTGGTCGCGGCCAGCCGTCATGTTGATCTTCGGCGTGCGGCCGAACTCGCTCAACATCACGATCATGGTTCGCTTCAGCAGGCCCGACTCGGCAAGGTCCGAGATCAGCGAAGCGAGTGCTGGGTCCATCACATCGCCGTGATCCTTCATGGCTGGGAAGGCGTTCGAGTGAACGTCGAACCCGCCACGATTGACCTGCACGAACCGCACGCCCTTCTCAACCAACCGACGAGCCAGCAGCGTCGAACGGCCGAACTCGGTGTCGCCGTACTTCTCGAGAACTTCTGGCTTCTCCTTGCGAACCTCGAACGCCTCAAGGGCTGGGCTTCGCATCAGCTTGACAGCATCCGTGAGAGCCGTCTGAGCGCCGGTCACTTCTTCGCCCGGCAGAGCAGCGCCGGTCTTCTGGTTCATCTTCTGGAGGATGTCCAGGCGCTTGTTGCCTCGCACGTCGGTGATGCCCGCCGGGAACGCCAGGTACGGGTCCTTCTCGCCAGGACGACCGACGAAGTACGCTTCGCAGGTCTGGCCGAGGTAGCCAGCCTTCGGAGCGCCACCGCCGACCGTGACGTAAGCTGGCAGATCGCCGAGGCTCTTCTTCTCGCTGACAACCACCGAGCCGATGCCTGGGTGTTGCAGGTTGGCGCTCTGTGCGTAGCTGGTCTGGAGTTGGTACGTCGCGCGGCCGTGGTCACCGTTCTGGCCCGCGATGCTGCGGATCAGCGCGATGTGCTTCATCTGCTTGGCGACCAACGGGAAGATCTCGGAGATCTCGATGCCCGCGACGCTGGTCTTGATTGGGTCGAGGTCGCCCTGAACGTCGCGGCCTGGCTTGGGATCCCACGTGTCGATGTGGCTCATACCGCCGCCATTCCAGAACAGAATGACGTGGTCGGCTGTGGCCTTGCGGTCTTCGCCGGCGCGGGCGATGAGCGTGTTGACGTTCATGCCGAGGAAGGTGCCAGCCGACGCGCCAACGAAGGCTCGACGACTCAGATGGTAGCCAGAACAGGCTTTCGAAACGGATCGCATGATCGGGATTCCTTTTGGGGGTGTGATGTTTTGGCAGGTTCACTGAATGAGAACGCGACCTGTCGAGTTCTCATTCATCAAGTGGCGGGTCGGAAAGTCGGCGTGTCGTTCGCAGCGATCACGAAGTTACGACTTTTGGAACCGCAACGCAAGCGCTAAAGAAAAAGGTCTTGGTCTTTGCCGCTTGCGGCGTAGCGATCAGAAAGAGCGCTACGCCGCAAGCGGCGATCGAGATCACGGAATGAACCGGAACTCGTTGCTGTTGAACAGTGCCCAGCGAAGGTCGGCGAGTCCGTCTTCGGGCTTCGGTGCTTCCTTGATGATCGCGCGGGCATCGCTCAACTCATCGACATTTGGCTCGCGAGTCAGCGCTTCGCGATACACCAACTTGATCGCGGCATCAACGTCGGCTTTCGGTCCAACGATCAGCGCGAACACCGGTTCCAGCGGGCCGACGCGAGCCGCCTCGTTCGTCAGTTTGCCGTTGAGCATCATCAGAGCCTGACGCATCGACGGGCTGTGATCGCGACGTTCATCGAGTGCGCCACGGTCGGTCTGTCCGAACACTCGCAGGAAGTGGCCGGTCGGTGCTGGGCTGGCCATCCGCATCGCACTCGTGAAGCGAGGGTTGTCGTCAACCAGCGTCTTCACTTCCTTCGTGATGTAGCGGATGCGTGTGCCGGCTGGCATGTTGCCACTCTTCATCATCGACTCGGCTTCGAGTTCCTCAGCCGACTTCGCGTTCATCTTCTCCAGTTCAAGAGCGTCGCGGTTCTTCAAAGCGTTCTTGAAGTCCACTTCGATGCCCTTTTCGAGATCGTAACTGCCGGCGACCATCTTCGGCATCGCGGGCATGGCTGGCATCTTGTCGCCGCCGAGCTTCGGCTTCACGGGCTTCGTCGGGTCTTCCTTCACGGCCACGGCAACCTGCGTGTAGTTGACGACCGTAATCATGTTCTCGCCCGGACGATGTTTCGGCGTGAACAGGTGCCCGGCTTGAACGATGCTGTCGAACAGAGCTTCGGAACCCATCCGGCGTGGCGCGGTTGCGGTGAACGCCTTCTCGGCTGCGAGCCGTTCCAGAGCCGGCAGATCGCCCGACAGGTGCCCACGCTGGTAGGCGGTCGTGCGTGCGATTGATGCGACGAGGAAGCGGAAGTCGTAGCCGCTGGCCACGAACTCATCGGCCAAGTAATCGAGTGCCTTCGGGTGAGCAACGGGGTTGTCCTGGCGGAAGTCATCGACCGGATTCACGAACCCGCGACCGATCAGTTCGGCCCACACGCGATTGACCATCGACTTCGCGTAGAAGCGATTGCGAGGATCGGTCACGGCTTCGCCGAGCATACGACGCAGTTCGCTCGCCTTGTAGAGATCGCCTTCGAGGTCGATGGCCTTGATGCCGGCCTTCGCTTCTTCGAAGACGTTCAACGGATCCTTCGTGTTGGTGCCGGTCTTCGGTCCGTCGATGAGATCATCGACGTTGGTACCCTTCGCGGCGACGGCGGCCTTCGCTGCTGCGATTTCCGCATCGCGACGTTCCTTGAACCGTGCGATGTGCTTGTTCGGGCCATCGCCTTCGGTGGGCTTGAATGGGAACGATGCCTTCACTGCGGCGCGGGTCTTGCCCTTCGCCTTGTCTTCCGGCGGCCACATAATCATCGTGTCGGCTCGCTCGTTCAGGAAGATGCCGAGAATCTGCATCTTCACGCGGTGTTCGACTCGCTGAGTGCGGCCAAAGAACGCGGCGAGGTCGTAGAACTGTTCGCGAGTCCACACGTCGAACGGATGGTCGTGGCACTGAGCGCACGAGATGCGAACACCCATGAACACTTGCGACACAACGCCGGTGAGGGCGTAGGGGTCGGCGTCGTCGGCGAGGATGAAGCCCGTGGTGGGCGTGCTGCCGGCGCGACCGGAGGCGGAGAGCAGTTTGCGGGTCAGCACGTCGTAGGGCATGTTCACGCGGACGGCTTCGTGGATGAACGCCTGGAACGCAGGACCGCCGTCGGCGCCGTAGCGAACGCGGAGCATGTCGCCATAGAAGATAGCCCAGCGGTCGGCGAACTGTTCGCGAGCCATGAGGTCTTCGATGTACTTGCTGCGGCGGTCGGCAGCGGGCATCGACACGAACTTCTTGATTTCAGCGTCGGTTGGAATGCGTGCGTTCATGTCGAGGGAGACTCGACGGAGGAACGCGAGATCATCGACCGCTGGCGCTTCGCGGGTCTTGGCTCCCGCAGCGTTCTCATCGGCGATGAGTTTGTCGATGGACCGGGCGGTAGCCACCGGGTCCGGTGGAGCTGGCGGACCAGCAAAGGCAGACGTCGCCGTCACGGCGAGTGCTGCCAGGGTCATTGAGAACAGGCGAACTTTCACCGCGTCCCCTCCTCGGTAAAGAACGCCCCGGCTGGGGCGGATTGTCAGTCATGAGCCCGGCACCAAATTAATTGGGCCGCTCTTCTTCGATCACGTGCACCACTTCGCCACCCGCTTGGCTGACCGCTTCCATGATCGGCTCAAACGTGGAGGCCAGAGTTTCATTGTGAATCTTCAGCACAACAATTCGTTCGGTCGGAGGCTTGTCGCCGAGCGCCGCCGCAACTTTCTCGGTCAGATCGCGCATACCAACTTGCTGACCGTTGAAATACAGACGCGGCTCACCGCGTTCGGGCTTGCCATCTTTCATGGTTGGCTTCCCGTTCTGATCGAGAATCACCTGTCCCTTATCGACCGTAACCGTGACTTTCGCGTTCTTGACCGGTTGAGCACCAGTGGATCGTGCGGGGTCCCATTCGATGCGATTGCTGTCGTCTTGTGTCTTCGCCATGATGAGGAAGAACAAAACGAGATTGAACGCGATGTCGGCCATCGACACGTACGGCGCGGTGACTTCGAGAGGTCGTCGCTTGAACTTCATCGCTTACCTTGACCCTGGTTCCTGTCTTCGCCGCTTGCGGCTTCGCATGCATGCGAAGCCGCAAGCGGCTCAAACCATCAAATCAACCCCGTCACTTCCCGATCACTTGTTCTTCTTCCAGTTGCAGTGTAATCGCACCACCGGCCTGCTCGATAGCCCCTGTGATGCGAATCCAATGGCTGTAAGGCGTATCTTTCGCGCTTTTCACCACGACAACATTTTCCGGGTTCTTTTTCCCAGCCAGCATTCCAGTTAGCTTCGCCTTCAAGTCCGCAATCGGCACATCTTCACCATTCACGGACACCGCAGTTCGCGTGATCGCCACCTCGATGTTCGTGCTCTTCTGCTCGGTCGTTTTTTCTTTGCTGGCGCTTGGCATCTGCTGCGGCCGACCCTTTTCTTCCTGAGCGCTCGACGCACAGACGACAAAGAAGATCAGCAGGTTGAAGGCGAGGTCGGTGAGGAGGTTCAGCACCCAGGCTGTTTGACCGCCTTTGCCGCTGCCAACGGGTCCGGCTGCCATCAGCTAGGCCCTCCCTTTGGACCACGCGGAGCCGACGGAATTACGCTCGCGACGGGTCCGGGCTGCGGTCGTGGTGGCGGCGACATCGGCGCGGGTGCCGGTGCTGTTGGTGCCGACGGCGCGGCTGGTGCGAACTGCAACACCAAGGCTTCGACCAACTGCGACGCCGTTTCCTCAGCTTCGAGAATGTGCTGACTCACAACCGACGTGAAGTAGTTGAAGAACATGTAGGCCGGGATGCCGACCATCAGCCCCCACACGGTGACGATCAGCTTCACCTGAATACCGGCGGCGGCCTTCTTGATGATGTTCTCGCCAGCTTCCATCGCCACGATGCCCTGGAACATGAGCACCATACCCACGACCGTTCCGAGCGACCCGAGCATCGGCGCGACGCTGGCGACGGTCGAGAGGATCGGCAGGTTCTTTTCGAGTGCCGCAGTGATGTGAGGGCTGTAGTCCTCCATCGCCTTGACGACCTGTTCCTCGATCTTCGCGGGGTCGTAGTTCAGTTTGCGGAGCAGTTTGTAGCGGTGAATCCCGACGGCGAGGATAGCCGGAACTGGCCCGTGCGACCTCGCACACAACTCGACAGCTTCTTCGATCTTGTCTTGGTAGAGCAGATCGAGAACCTGCGTGCGGAGGTCTTGTGCGTCGATGGCGATGAGTCGGAGCGTGCGGAATCGTTCGATGACGACGCCGGTTCCGATAATCGCGAGGAGGAGAATCGGCCACATGAAGATGCCGCCATCGAACATGTAGCCGAGCGCGCCGGCATCCCACCAGTGTTTCTCGACCGGAGCGGCCACGGCTTCAGCAAACAACATCAGCATGGGGTTTAGTGTGTGGTGTTTAGTGTTTGGTGTTTAGTGTTTGGTGTTTCGTGTTTCGTCAAGATTCGTCGTTGGGCGGTGTCTCTGCGTGCTTGACACCCGCAGGTGGTCGGCCAATTGAACTCAGGTAGGCGTTGAGCGATGGAGCCAGCTGCTCAACAAGTTTCTGGAGGGTTGCAGTTTGTTCCGGCGTGATCAGTTTTCGGCTGAATGCACGCCGGAGCCAGTGTTGCGTTTCGAGCAATGATCCGCGAGCGATCCTCACAAAGCGCCGATTGTCGTTTGGTGTGTGCCTTCCGCATCCCTCGGCAATATTTGCTCCGATACTATCCGCTGCGCGAATCAATTGCTTTCCGATCGTATCACGGGCCAAATTATCCCACTTCAACGCGATCGGCCAAACTGCGTCCGCCAACTCCTCGGCGAGCTTGTAAACCTTCAGGTTTTGAAAGCGGACGAACGGCATGGGTTTATTCGTGTTTGATGTTTCGTGTTTTGTTCACTCATCGCCCGTCATGTTGCGGTTCTCAGGGACCAAACTAAACACAAAACACTCAACACTAAACACAACTAGTTCTTGTCCGTGTTCGCTGCTTCCTCGAACTGACGGAGCATTTCGGGCAGGGCCAATCGACCGCGAGCGTACTTCGCGGCTTCGGTCGCCGGGTAATCCCAACGACACTTGTTGTAGCTCTCGAACGCCTTCTTCATGTTGTTGCCGGTGCGGTAGCTCTCGCCAGCCCAGAACATGGCGTCCGGTGCCAGCGTATCCTCACGGAACAACTTCGTGAACTTGTCGAACGTCTCGCCGGCCTTGCCGTAGTTCTTGTCTTTGAAGTAGCACTGCCCGACGCGGAACGCCATCTTCGGAGCCAGCCGATGGCTCTCGAACTTCTCCAGGAATTTCTCGCCAACCTGAGCCGCGACCTTGTAGTTCTCGGTCTTGTAAAAGTGCTCGCTGATGTTGACCATCACGTCAGTAATCAGCTCGCTCTTCGGATACGTCGCGGCCAGCGTCACATACGCTTCGAGAGCCTGGTTGAACTCGCCGGCCTTCTCGTAAGCCTGGGCCATCTTGTACTGCGCGTACGGCGCGAGGGCGTGATCCGGGTACTGCTTCACGATTGTCTGGTAAGCCTGGACGGCTTCACCATACTGCTTCAGTTCCTGTGCGAACTGTCCCAGCAGGTACGACACTCGCGGCGTGTACTTCGGATTCGGGTAATCCTCCACCACCTCGCGAAGCACTCGCCGGCCCGCTTCCAAGTCGGCTCGGGCCTCGGCTTCGCGAGCCAGACTCTTGTGACTCTTGAACAACTCGAAGTGGCTCTCCGCGATGTGGAACTGCGTCTCCACCGCGAGAGCTTCATCCGTGAACGTCTTGCTGAAGGCCGACAGCTTACCGTCGGTGCCGATCACGACCGCGATGGTGACCGCCGATTCGTACTTGCCTTCGACGGCGCTCGCGGCCCGTTCGTCGGTGTACACGATCTCGATGGTGTCGCCGAAGTAGCACTCGATTTCGGGTGCGTCCTGCTTGATGTTGCCTGGCGTCGGCTTCTCGACTGGCTTCAACAGCACCGAACCGGTGAACACGCCGCTGTGTGATAACGTTTCGACGAGTTCGACCGTTTCCAGTTCACCGCGCTTCGTGCTGACTTTCACCTTCACGGTGTCCCGTTCTGGCGTGCGGTCAGCGTCCGCGTCGATGACCTTGAGGAACAACCGTTCGCCGACGTGAACCGCTGTGATGTCCTTCGCGTATTCCGAGTCGGTGCAGGTCAGCTTTCCGTCGGTCAGCAAGCGGCCGTTCGCGTTCAGCACGATCGACGCACCCGGACGGCGTTCGTCCTTGTACGCCACCTCGACGATGTCCGCCCCCGTCAGGTTCAGCACCTTCGTGATGAGCGTCTTGTCGCGTTTGCCTTCCTCGCCCATTTCCTCCTTCGGAAGAACCGGGCCACCGATCAGATCGCGAGGCATCGACGCGGTCAACGGCACCAGCGCCGATGTGTCCTTGTTGCCCAGTTGCATGATGACCTGTCCCGTGAACCGGCCTTCGTGCAGCGCGGTTCCGTGCGGGTCGGGCGCACCAGCGAACCCAAGGCGACGATCATTGAGAACGCACTCGACATCCACCTCGGCCCCAGATGTCGTCTTCAGCTTCACGATCACCTTGCTTCGGCTGTCCTTGGCGGCGTCGCGGTCGATCACCTCGATCGTGAACGGTGCTTCGAACGCAACACCAGCGACGAACTTCGCGTCGACTTCGCCGACCGCCACCGGCAGATAGCGAATCTGCGGCGCGGTGTTAATCACGGGACCGCCGGGAACCTGCACGGGTCGCGTTGTGCGAGTCTCGATGATTCGCACTTTTCCTGCCGTCGGTTCGTTGACGTATACGACCACTTCACGGAACGCACCGTGACCGGGGATCGTGTTCTGCTGGTCGAAGTACCGCAGGATGACGCGGTCGCCCGGCTTCACGGCGATCTTGTCGCCGGCGGGGGCAGCAGCGGTGTCCACCTCCTTCGTGAAGATGCCGCTGTTCTCGGCCGTTTCGGTTGCTTCCAGTTCGATGGTCGGGCCATCGTTAACCTGAACCTGAACCTTGATCTTGTCCGGCGCGGCGGTCGTGTCCATGTCGAAGTCCGTCACTTCGATGGTGATTCGCTCGCCCGGATCGATTCGCAGCAACTCCTTGCGGATCGTGTTCACCTCGCCGTTGGGACCCTTCACGAAGTCGTAAGCAATTGGCAGGATCGTGGCGTTGTGGTAGGTCGCCGTCAGTTTCGCTGAGAGCAACCGCGAGCCGCCGGTCGTGTTCACGTCGTCGATGTAGGTGGCGGTCACCACGTCGCCGCCGGAAATCTCAAGCACATCGTTCGTGGCGAGCGAGAGCAGATCCGCTTCCGTCGGAATGTGGAGAACGTTCTTCTCGCTGTCGCGAATCTCGACGTGATTGATGGCGACCGCTTCACCGCGATACTCGTGAATCACGGTGCGGACGTGCCGCACATTCAGCGGCGCGAACTTGAAGTCCCACGACAGCCCTTCCTTGTCCGGTGTCGCTTCGCCGAGCGCACGCGGAGCCGGGTTCGCTTTCGCTTCCGGACGGGTCAGGTCGAAGTCGATCGCACGGAATGGGTGCGTCGTCACCAACTCGGTCGTTGCTTCGCCAGTTGCCCAGCGAGCTTCGAGCGTGTTCGTGTTCGGCCCAGCCGCAGCGAAGATCGTGACAACGTGCACGCCCGCATCGAGGTACACGTCGGCATGTCGGCCAGTTGGTCCGACAGGCATTTCGAGCCGACCATCGACCATCAGTGCGGTCTTCTCGCCCTGCACCGTGAACCGAACTGCTCCGGTCTTCGGTTGAACAATCTTGCCGTGCCAGACGATGCTCGTCGGCGGCTTCACCTTCATGTCCGGGCCGCGGCTCCAGAACAGATCCGCGGCGTTGCCTTCGGTGGTCGCCTTCGCGTTCTTCGTCAGCGCCACAACCTGATCCCAGGTCGTGTAGCCGTGGCCGTCAACCGTGTAGATGCGAGCGCTCATCTGGCCTGGTTCGCCGACAACTGGCGTCACCTTCGCATCCGGGTGAGTGCTGGCGAGGCGGAACCACAACCGGCCGTCGTCGCTGCCCTCGAGGGTCATGCGAATCGGGGCGTTCTGCACTGCGTTCGGTGTCCAGATCGTGACGCGGTCGGTCTTCTTCAGATCCTTCATGTCGATGCTGAGAATCTTCGGCGTCGCGCCGTCTGGCTCGCTGAGCCACGCGGTCTTCTTGTCCTTGTCGATCGCCATGAGCGGACTGTGGTCGATCGCGGTGTTCGTCGCGAGTGCCCCGGCGGGCAGTTCGCCCGTCTTGGCCTGGCCTTCGAAGATGCCGGTGTGCGGGCCGGTTTCGGTCAGCACGGCCGACACCTGATCGCCGCTCGCCGCGACCAACTTGATCGTGATCTTGTCGGCCTGATCGCTCACGTCGCGGTCCGCATCCTTCACGCGGATGTAGATGATGTTCCCGGGCTTCACCTGATCCTTCGGACGATCGAGCCCCTTCCGCTTGTCTTCGGGCTTGTCGCCCATGTTTTCGCGGACGAGCTTCGCCGTGAACGTCTCCTCGTCGTCATCGAAAATCTTGCCAGATGCGACGTCGAGTTTGCCGTCGGCTGCGATTCGGATCTCGGCATCGGGTAGCGGCGCGTCCTTGAATTCCTTCTTGAACTCCGGCGGGTAATCGACGCGGATGATGTCCTTACCCGTGAGTTGCAACACACGGTCGTTCTTCGCGACCGTGCCAAGACGCGTTTCGAGGTCCGCACGGAACAGGCCCTTGCCCGCACCGCCCGAGATGAGGTAAATCGTTTCGACGTCGCCACCCGGCTCGGTCGTCACCTGCACGGGAATCCGACTGTGTCCACGGCTCACGCCGAGGTCGCTGTCTTGCACAACGATGGAGAGCGGTTCGCCGGGCGTGTGGTAACGCTTGCTGGCGCGACCAAGGCGACCGACCGTGCGGAGCAGTTCGAGCTGATCGACATACCGTTGTTCGGCACCGTACACTTCGGACAGGTTGTAAAGCGCCTGGTTGGCGAGTTCGATGTTCGGCACTCGTTCCAGCACACCGCGGAAGATGGCTCGTGCCTCTTCGCGGTCGCCGCGTCTGGAAGCGAGCACACCGCGAAGGAACTCGGCACGAATCACGACGTCGCGATCGCGACTGCCGGCGAGTCGCTCGAATGCCTGTTCCGCCTGATCGTAGACCTTCTGTTCCATGAACGTTTCGCCGATACCGAACTCGGCATCGACGGCTTGCGGCGTCTTGGCGTACTTGTTGATGAGCGTGGTGAACTCGGCTCGGGCAAGGTCGAATCGTTTCGCCTTGAAGTAGTTTCGGCCGAGGAGCAACTGCACGCGAGCCTTCTCGACATCATCAACTTCCTTGATATCGACGTTCTTGATGAGCCACGCCCGGAGGATGTCCTCGACACGAGTGTGGTTGTCGTCGCCGCCGGCTGCGATGTGGTTATCGCACACGAAGATGAGCAGATCGACCGGCACTTCCGTTCGGTGTTCATCGAACAGTTTCTGGTTCGCGAGGTACGTCTCGAACGCGAGCTTTTGGTCGCCCAGGCGAAGTTGCAGCGCCGCGGAGAGGAGCGGCGCGATTGGACTCTTTTCGTCGATGACTGCACCGCCAGCGGCACCAAGGCGAGTGTACGCCTGCGTGAGCAGATCGCGGCCGCCCTTGCGTCGGCCTTCGTCCAAGCCGGGGAAGGTGCCGAGCATTGCGCTCATGAGGGTGGCCGCACCCATGTAGTCTTTGCGACCCATCGCGGCCTGGGCGTATGGCGTCAGGTAGTCGAAGTCGGTCGCGTCGCCGTAGCCAAGTTGGGTGGCTCCGCTGAGGGCGAGCAACCGCTTCATTGGCGGCATCTTTGCTGCGTCGTCGAGTTCGAGCAGTGCGGCCTGAGCAACCATCGACGCGCGGTAGATGTTGAGGTCGCGAACGAGCGTGTAGAGCTTCTGCTTGTCGGCCGGCGTGATGATGGGTGCCTTCGGCAATTTGGGGTCAACGGGGGTCGCCGGGTTCGGCGGCGGAGGTGGCACGTAAGCGCGATAGGCACTGACCCAGTTCGCGAGCGTCTGCCATTCACCTTCAGGAGCCGAGGCACCGAACGGGATGTCGCGAACCTTTTCGGCGGCGGGCAGGAGCAACTTCGCCGCTCCGTCGATGTCGTTCGCTTTCACCATCAGATCGGCTCGCCACATTGCGAAGCTGAAGTGCCAGCCGCTTTCCTTCGCGAGAAGCGTGCCGAGGAACGCGATCTTCGCGGCGTCGTCCGGTTGCAGCGCGAGCAACCGAGAAGCGCACTGAACGTAGTCTTGCGTGTCCGGATTGCCGGTCAGCGCCTTGTCCCAACATTCCTTGGCTTCGGCCTTCATGCCCAGCGCGGCCATGGTATCGCCCATGCCGGCGGCGGAACTGTTGTCGTAGCCGTGCTTCTCGAACATCTTCTTCGTCCACGCCCACGTTTGCGTGGCGACTGCGTTGTCCTTGAAGTGCCCCGAAACGACGAACAACCGACGTGCGGTATCGGTGTATGTGCCTGGAGGTTCCATTGCGAGCACGACGGGAGCCGCGGCACGGAAAGCGTCCGGCTTGGCGTAGTCGGTGGCGTGATTCAGATAGGCGACCGCAGCATCGAACGACTTCGGCAACCGTGCGACCCATGCCTTCGCGACGTCAATGCTCTTGATCTGTTCAGCCGCGTTCGGCCCGTAGTGTCGAAGGTAATACTGCTGCTGGTAGAACAGGTCGTTGGCCACGTCGTCGGGAAGAGTCGCGACGTGAGCGAGCAACTTCACGCGGGCCGCCGCGGATTGCGGTGACCACACGCCCGCTGCAACCGCAGTTTCAAACGCGACCCATTGGGCATTGATCGGTTCCTTGTCGGAAGCCGCGAGTGCCGCTTGCACAGCCTGTGCTCGCTTGACGAGATCCTTGTTCGCGAGCCGACCCTGTGCCCACGCCGCGAGCGTGCCGCGGTAGGTCGTGATCCACGGAGTTTTCCGGCGTGCTTCGATCACGCGGCCGAGGTCGGCGGTGAACTCGGCTTCATCGGTCGGAGCGTCGAGCAGCCAGTTCACGGCACCGGCGGTGTAGCCGTCGTTGTAAGGGAACTGGAAGGCGAGTTCGCGAGCCACGGCCTTCGCTGCGGGGATGTTCTGGGCACGATCGCGGAGCAGTTCCAGCGCCAGCGAATACCGCAACGCGGCAACGTGATACGGCGACGGATTCTTGGCGATGGCATTCCGCAGGGTTTGTTCCGCAGTGGCGAGGCGTGCCTTCTTCACGTTCATGTCGGCGTCGGCACCGAAGAGGCTCGTGTAAGCCGACGAAGCACTGTGCGAGCGAGCGTCGAATGGCAGAACCGCTACGAGAATCTGCTCAGCACGGGCCGCGTCCTTGTTGTTGAGGGCGACGCCCGCGAGTCGAATCTGTGCGGCAAAGCGATTCGGTTGCGTGGGGAACTTCGCGTTGTAATCGTTGACGACCGGCTCGAACTCAGGCACCTTCGGGTTGGTCTGAACCAGCTCCTCGATCATTCGCATGTGCAGATCGGGACGTGGCGGGTTGTTCGGCACCGCGAGCGCTTTCTTCCAACTTTCGATGGCGTTCACGCGCTGCCCGAGTCGGCTGTAGTTTTCACCCATGCGCGAGTGCAGCAGTTGCAGGTAGTACGGGCTTGAGGGCGGGCTTTTGGCGAGCAACTTCGCCCCGACGAGGTTGGCCTTGGCCCACTGGCTGAGCCGTTCCTGTGCATCGAACGCGCTCCAGCCAGCCGAGGTCGCGGGACCACCAGCGGGGAGCTTGTCGAGCATTTCTTCGCCAAGCGCGGCAGCTTTGCCGAGCGCATCCGGATTGTTGATCGCGTAGTAAAGCCCGATGGCATCGCGACCGGATCGCTGACCTTCGGTGGTCGGGCCGAGTCGCTTCCAGTGTGCTTCTTGAATGACGACGGTGCCGGCGTAGTCGTTCGTCTTGCGGATGAGGCGAGCGAGCCAGCGTTCGACGTCGGCAGCTGCGGGATCAGCCGGGTGCCGCGTGAGGAACTGGCGACCCGTGGCGATGAGTTCCTTGTTGCGGCCGGTCGTCTGGAGACCGTCGATGAGCTTCAGCATCACGTCTTTGTGCGCGGGGTGCGTGACGTGCTGGCCGACGAAGGATTGTGCCGTGCGAACGAGACCGAATGGTCGGCCGTTCTCGTGGTAGAGGTTGATGAGCTTGAGTTGCAGTTCCGCGCCTTCTTTGCTGGTGCTGCTCGTCTTGGCGAGCTGTGCTTCCAGCGCGGCGGCTTGTTTGCCGACGGCGTCGATTTCGCCATCGGGCACGGTTGGTTTGGTTTTGTCGACGGGGGCCGGTTGCTGGTGCGCAACCGCGACTCCGAGCAGGGCGAGAAACAACGCCGTGAACGAGAACGTGCGGGTGAACATATGTGGTACCGAGAGTCTTGGTGTCTGTGTCTATTTGGCGAGCGGGGGACGTGAGTCCCCTGATTGTGTTTGTTTGTCCTGGGAGATCGCGATGCATCAGGGGACTTACGTCCCCCGCTCGCCTTAGTTCCCGCCCTTGCGGAGAGCTTCGGAAATCTTCTTGGCGTCTGGGGCCAGCGGGCTTTCTGGGAAGTCCGCGATCATCTGGTCGAACTGCTTGCGGGCGTCGGCCTTCTTGTCGAGGCGATACAGACACCGACCGTAGTTGAACAGAATCACGTCGAGGAACTTGGCGTCCGGGTGCGTGCGAAGCACCGTCTCGAAGACGTCGATGGCTCGGGCGTAGTCCTTCTGGACGTAGTAGTAGTTGGCCATCTTCGCGACCGCTTCACCGACGCGACCGCTATCCGGGAACTGATCGAACACCTTCTTGTATTCCTGGAACGACTGGTCGTAGAGTTGCGCAGATTGCTGCCCTTCCACAGCCTTCGCCATCTCCTCGTAGCACTCCGCGATACCGAACTGAGCTTCGCCGCGAAGCGGGCTCTTCTCCAGTCGCAGAACGCTCGTGTAGATGCCGATGGCTCGCTGGAACTGGTTCTGCTTGCGAGCGACGGTTGCCAGCGATAGCAACGCTGCGTCCACGAACTCGCTGTTTGGGAAGTCGCGTTGGAGCCGCTGGCTCATCGCGGCTGCGAGGTCGAGTTTGTCCATCTCGAAGTAGATCTTCCAGAGCTGGACGTAGGTTTCTTCCAGTGTGCGGCCACCGAGCTTCTGAGCTTCGGTGCTGATCTCTTCGCACATGGTCATGGCTTGCTGATACTTCGTGTCGGCGTGCTGCTTCAGGCCGAATTCCTTGTAGCGGTTGCCGATGTTCGTGAGAGCGCTGGCGGTCTTGAGTTGCGTCTTCACTCGCAGTTCCTGATCGGAAATCTGCGTCTGCGAAACGCGAACGCTGCCGAGGCTGCCTTCGACCACGCGAGCCTTGAAGACGACCGTTCGCGATTCACCCGTCGAGTTCTTGGCGTCGATGTACGTGAAGACAATCAGGTCGTTCGGCTGTGCCTGAAGGATCTGATCCGTGAGGTTCGGCGTCTCGGACTTCTCCAAGGCGACCACGGCCCGGAAGGTGCCCGAGTGAATCGTGCCGTCGTCCTTGGGTGGTTCCGGCGGCTTCACGTCTTCCTTCTTTGGCTCTTCTTTCTTGGGCTCTTCCTTTTTGGGTTCTTCCTTCTTCGGTTCGTCCTTACCTGGCTCGCCGTCCTTCTTCGGCTCTTCGACCGGAATCAGGATCAACGGCGTGTTCTCAGGCGCGATGCGAATGATCTTCGCTTCGGTCAGCACGACATCGACCTTGTCGATCTTCTTGAAGCGATCGAGTTTGTTGGGGTCTGGCTTCGTGCCCGCTGGCGGCATCGGTGCGACGCCGCCCGGACCGGCTTCGGCGGCGATCTCTTCTGGAGTCTTCTCGCGATAAACCTCGACCGTGCCCTTGAGGATGTCGGCACCGTCGGTCAGGTCGAAGTCGGCGTCCACGACTTGCAGGTGAACCCCGCGACCCAGCACGACGCCTTGCAGCGTCTCGGCATACGCTCCGTCGGTGATCGCGGCGGTTGCGGTGCCGACGACGGGAATGTTCTTCACCACCAGGTTTTCCTTGGCTCCGGCAGCGGTGTGCATGTCGCGGTAGGTGATCTTCACGACATCGTTTCCGCGAAGTTCGAGGCGGCCGTTGCCAGGATCCGCCTTGCCGAGAGCCGTCGGGATTGTGCCAACCACAACCCGCACGTTCCGACCGATCGCCACGCACTCGACAGTTTCGACGTCGCCGCTCGTGCTCTCGACTTTCACGGGAACCGTCTTGCCGACTTCGAGTGCCGCGAGGTCCGCGTCCTCGATCCGAATGAAGAGCCGCTTGTTCGCTTCGAGCAGCTCCGCCGTCGACTTCGGCTTGCCGTCCGGACCAATTTCAGGAGGCGGCAACGCGGTGCCGACTCGTTCCAGAGCGGTGATTGCCCGACTGTAGTGGCCCTGTTGGAAGTGGCCGAGGCCGATGTAGTAGTAAGCCTGATTGACCTGCGGGCTGACCGGATACTTTTCGATCACGTCGCGCATGTATTTGAAGGTCTTGCCGTAGTTGCGACCCTCGAAATAGCAGACGCCGGTTTTCAGCGTCGCTTCGGCGCGTTGTTCTTCGTTGGGGTTGTCTTCGCCCGAAGCGGACTCGAAGTAAGTGCGTGCCCGGTCGAACGCCCGCTCCTTGGTGAGCAAGTGGTTGCCGAGTTTCAGGAACGCGTCGAAACGAACCTTGCTTCGTGGGTAGCGCTCGATGACCGATTGCCACACTTCAATCGCCTTGGCGGGTTCACCGGCTTCGAGGCGAGCGTCGCCAGCTTCGAGCAACTTGCGGGCAGTGCGATCCTCGACAATGGAGCCGCGTTCGGGGCCGCCCTTGTCCTTTTCTTTGTCCTTGTCCTTTGCCTTTGCTTTGTCCTGAGCGTCGGGCAGTGGGGAACCGTGGGTGTCGATCAGTGGAATGAGAAGACAGCCCAGCGCGAATGCGGGGACAGCGAGGCGCAATCGTTTCACGACGGTGCTCATGAAGAGGTCGGCTCCGAATAGGACGAACCAGACGAATCCCGAAGCGGTATGTCGGGGCTCGAATCGCGTGCAAGCAGATGTTGGAAGCGGAACACCATTCGCCGAGGGCAGCTCTCGAACGGTTAGCGATCCGTGCGGGGCAGCAGGAATCCCGCGGTTGGAAGATCGCTCTCATTTGTTCCGCGGGTTTTAGTTTGCCTGTCGGGTCTCAAGAATGCAAGCGGCAAATCCTGCGCAATCGGAACTTTTTCTCAAAAGGCACCCGTTGCCCTTCGCGATGATTCGGGTACGATGGAGGCCGCTCTCACAATGCTGCCGGCGCCATCTTCCCGCCCCTGACTTCTTTCAACCACACTCCACATGCAAGCAAACACCCAGACCAAACACGGCGAACTGCCCAACGGCCAACTCACGGCCTCCAACGATCCGCGTCGTCACGTTCGGAGCCAGACGCCGCAGGAGTCGCTCGGGCTTTCGGGCAAGAGCGGTCTGTTCAAGGCTTCGCTCCAGGCCAGCGTTCTCTTCGCGATTGTGTTCGGCGTGCTGACCTTCATTCCCTTCATGTTGGAAGGGGCCAAGAAAAACACCGCGACCGCGACCCCTGTCGTTCCACCTGCTGACAAGACCGACGAGGCTTCGCCGAACACTGCTCCTCAGCCGACGCCGAAGCCAGAGGGAACGCCGAAGACGCCGACCAATCCGAAGATCTCGCCGAAGGACGACTACCTCATCAAGAGTGGCGAAAGCGGCACGAAGACGGGAAGCCCCAAGACGAAGGATCCGTTCAAGACGAACGACGACGATCTGCTCAAGTGATCCGTGTTGAATGGTGCTTGTTCGCGACGGTCCCGCTGGGACCGTTCGGAATGGGCGTCGCTCCGTTGGGGCTGACGCTAAACGACCGCCCGACACCCCGCCTTGCTGAGAGTATCCCGTGCATCGTCTTCGCCTAACTCCCCTCCGTGCAGCGCTCGCGACGGGAGTGTACGTCGTTCTCTGGTCGATCCTCGTTGTCGTGATGATGCTGGCACAGGCCGGCAAACTCGGCGACCTGAGCGGCCTTTCTGTCTTCGGCGTGAACCCGGTTCGCATCCTTTCGTGGATTGCCGATCCGGGTGGTTGGTTCGTGCTGTACGGGATCGGCGTGATCTGGACGGTTTACTTCCTCGAATGGGCCGCGAGGAAGATCGAGAGTCATCAGCGAGTGAAGCACGCTCTCACGCGGTCAACGTTCGCGGAAGTGGCAGCCCCGCACCCAAGGGACCGGTGGAATCCGTTCAACCCAGCATCGCCCTTTTACGGTGTCGTGCCGAGCGCACTCTGCTTTGTGTTACTCCTGCCAGTGGCCGCGCTCGCCTGGATGCCGGATGTTCCGGATCGCTCCGGGGTGAAGTGGGATGAGCGGGTGGTTTCTGGAGACTCCGGTGCTGGGGTGCTTCACCTGAAGTGGGATGAGCGGTTGGCCTCAATGCCTGCCACCGTCGAAGCCGGTCCGACGCTTGCTTCTCCCATCACGCAGGTTTTGGTGTTCAGCAAGCATTTCCGAGCCGTGAAGGTGCCGAGCCTCATTCTCCTCGCTGTCATGCTCGGGGTTGGAATCGCACAGAGTCGGCGTGTTCGTCAATCGCTGTCGCTGCTGACCGTGTACTCGTTGTTGTTCCTCCTCGTGTACTTCTTGGTCCATCAGTTCGCATTCGCAGGGGACGAAATCGAGTCCGAGTTGCCGGCGGGCGGCGGAAATGATTCGATCAAGCCGACAGCCGTGAAAGTGCAAAAGGTCGTGCGCAAGAAGTACGTCATCAACCCGTACAGTTCGATTCTGTTCGCAGCACCGCCGCCGATCGACAAGATCGAACTCAAGCTCTCGGAAGAAACCGCGGAACGCTACAAGGCTGGTCAAGGGCCGGGCGGTCTTGGTCAAGGCAACGGCAAGGGTGGCGGCTTCGGCAGCGGTACCGGAATGGGCAAGTACGAACTGATTCGCCTTCAGCACAGTGATAAGTCGTGGAACAAGAACTTCGGCATCGGCGGTGACCGCAACTTGCTGGCCGAACTGAAGGCTCGCGAACCGCTCGTGAAGATCAGCGAAGAAGACAAGACGATCGATTTCGCGACTCTCGCTCGCGCTGCTGCCAAGAAGCCGTTCCCGATCATTTACATCGGTGGCGCGAACACGTTCGCACCGGCCGAGAACGAACGCAAAATTCTCCGCGAATATCTGCTCGACAAGCACGGCATGGTTCTCGGCGACAACCTCGGGGGTCACGGCTTCCACAACGCTTTCGTGAACGAGATGACTCGCATCACGGGGGTGAACCCGGTCGAAATTCCGCGAGACGACCGCATCAATCAGCGACCGTATGAACTGCCGTTGTTACCGATTTTGGTTTCGCACGCACCGAAGCCCGTCGCGCTGGGTTGGAAGATCGACGGGCGCTGGGCGGTGTACTATCACCCCGGCGCACTCAGCGATTTGTGGCGTGACGACCACGCCGGAGCCAAGAAACCGATCTGGGAATCGGGCTATCAGCTTGGGATCAACATTCTCTTTTACGCTTACGTGGAGCAGGACAAGTGGCGTCAAGCACAACAAGCCTCACCTTGATTCGGGCGGCCATCGCCGTGCTCGCTATTGGGCTGGGTTCCACGCTGGCCACGGCTGGCCCGCGCGAGCATGAGATGTCCATTGAACGCTGGAAGGTGCTCAAGGAAGCCGAGCGATTCCAGTTGAACGCGGCCGAACGGCTCTACCGCGAGAATCAGTTCAAGGCCGCCGCCGACGAGTATGAAAAGTTCCTCAAGCTCTACGAAAAGAGCGAGGGTGCGCCATATGCACAGCTCAAGTATTCGCACTGCCTCGTGAGCTTGCGGAAGCAGGTCGCCGCCATCAAGGACGGCTACCAATCGCTGTTGGACTACTTCCCGGATTCGCCGGAAGCACCGATCGCGGCCATCCTGATCGCTCAGACTTACATGGGCACCGGTGACGTCAAGCCCGCGAAGAAGGCTTACACCAAGGTGATTACGACATATCCCAATCACGTTGCGTCGGTGTGGGCACGGCTCGATATGGCCGAGATCGCGGCCAACGAAAAAGACGACGCCACCCGCGTGAGCCTGCTGCGTCAGCTCACATACGATGTGGAACGCAAGGGGCTAACGGTTGAGCCGTGCGTGACCGCTGCCCGGCAATACACGCAGATCATCTTCGCAACGGGGAACTTCGACGAAGGACTCAAGGCGCTTTCGACCACCTGCACGCCAGCACAACTGACGAGTCACCTGATGCACCCGCATCTCGGGGGATTGCCCCAGACGATTCACGCACTCACGGGATCGACGGACGAAGCCACGAAGAAGCTCGGCGAGAAGCTGGCTGATGCGAGTTGCGCGTGGATGAAGACGCAAGTTGCGGAATGGCTGAAAGACCCGAAGACGAAGCCGCACGCGGTGGAAGCGTGGTACGCGACTGCCGAGATTCGTCGGCACGCCCGGCAACTGGATAAGCAAAAGGCTGTGTTCGACGAGATGCTCGCGGGTCTCGGCGCCGACGACGGCATCTTGAGTCACATTGCGACGTGGTACAAGGCTGCCGGGCAGCGAGAGCTGGCTCGTGCGACTTATGCGAAGTACAAGGATGCGGTCGCCGGGAAGGCAGCGATTGCGCACAGTTATTACGAAGAAACCCCACCGCAGACCGACAAAGCCGTGGCGATTTATCGTGAGCTTGCCGCGGATGCGAAGACCGCACCCGTGTGGCTCAACGAGGCGGCGCTCGTGTATCGCAAGGGTGGCAAGCCAGATCAGGCCATCGCCGTTTACAACGAACTCAGCCAGCTCGACGCTGCGAAAGCCGTGACGTATCAGGTCGAGATCGCGAACACGCTCTACGGTGCGCGTCGTTGGAAGGAGAGCATCGACAAGTATCGCGCGTGTGGTTACTCGTACCACAACAACACGCACATGGCGTCTGCTCATCGTCAACTGAAGCAGTACGACGAGGCGATTGGGATGTATCGGCAGGTTATCGCGGCATCGACGGACGAGAACACGGCGGGGGCGATGAACATGGAGATTAGTCGCACGCAGGAGGAAGCTGGGAAGAAGGAAGCGGCGATCGCGACCTTGAAGCACGTGTGCGAGAAGTATCCGCAAACAGCTTCGGGAAGTCAGGCCCACGCACGGCTAAACGAGGTCTACAAGATCCCCGTCACGCTTGGCGGCACCAAGAAGTGATCGGCGTGAAGTGACGCGAAAATGTGGCGAGCGGCGACTGTCAGGTCGCCGCTCGCTTGATTTCCGGGGTGACTTACTTCGCGGGACGCACCACAAGTCGGTAACCAAAGTTCGCGCCGCCGAGATCGTTGGCGTCCATCACGGAGAGAAAGTACGCTCCGTCTTTCGGAAGCGTGACGACCAACACCGGATCGGAACTGCCTGCGGTGTCGTCGGCTGAATCGACCACTGCTCGCCCAGAATCGTAGAGCGTTATCACCGCATCGACCGGCGAACCATAACGTGCGGCCTGCACTTCGATCCGCAACTTGTCGCCCTCCTTGCCTTCAATCTTGTAGACATCGACATCGCGTTCGCCTTTGATCGTCGCTTCCACGGCACTTGGCACTGTAATCGGCTGAGGCTGATCGAAGCCGTCGTTCGGTTCCTTCTCCGCAACGACCGGTAGTTCATCTCGCACGAGCAATGTGTAAGCCGCTGACTCGCCCGCCGGCCCGATCGCTGTGAGCTTCACCTCGCCGGGCTTCACATCCTTGGGAAGTTCGAATTCGATCTCGACTTCGGAATCGCCGATGCGTTCGGCGGGGTAGTTGTTCGGCACAGCCGCAGCCTTCGCCGCGAGGAACTTGACCTTCGCGGCATCGGAACCGGTCACCTTCACTTCCTTCACGGCGGCGAGATGCTTGCCTCGAAGCGTGATCTTCTGCTTTTCGCCCGGCTTTGCGATGAGCGGAATGGCGTACAGAACCTTCGGTAGGTCCCTCTTCTCGGGTGGCTTCTTGTCTTGCGAAGGGGCCGATGTGACGAACGCGAACGAAACGACAACAAGAATCGAGACGCGACGCATCGGAGGCTCCAAACGTTAAGCGGTGGTCCCAACGGGACCACCGCACACAGGCCGCGGTCCCGTTGGGACCACCGCTTAACGGTGTCAATCCACTCTCACACGAAGAGTTCTTTCACCGCTTCGCCCTGATCGAGAACCTCGATGGGCCGACCGTCGGGCGCCTTCAGTTGCTTCCGCGGGTCGATGCCCATCGCGTCGAGAACCGTGTAAGCCACATCCGCCGGGCTAACTGGTCGCTGCGTCGCGAAGCCGCCCGTCTTGTCGGTCTTGCCCAACACGAAGCCACGCTTCACGCCAGCACCCGCGA